>CAZXUC010000017.1:0-69408 GCA_964643795.1 uncultured Halobacteriales archaeon
TCCTGGACGGGCCCCGACTTCAACCCAGCCCAGCTTCAGACGGCTGACGTCTTACGATGGCGGCCACGCCGCCCGGAACCTTTAGGCCCTGGTCGGCGAGCGCCTTGGTCTGCTGTTGGTGCGGTCGCAGGCCGGTAGTGGGCGGTTTCGGCGTAAGGCCGAGTTTGGCGTTGTCCGAGGCGCTGGCATGGCCCGGTGCGTTCACGGCGGGAAGGTCCCCGCCTAAAATGTTGGAATTCATTGCGCTACCTACTATGATTCACTGCGGAGGCTGAGCGTCGCCGGTGATTAACCGAAGCCGTGCATCCCCGCGGCCCTGTAGAGAGCCGCACGGGGACAGCGTCATGACCATGTATAAGCCGGCTGGTAACAAACTCGGGCGAATTCACAGAACGTGCAATCGCAATCCGGGTGCGGTAGCCGACTTGGGGCGGGAGTGGGCCAGTTCCGCCGCTTCGGACCCGATGCCATTAAACAACCGATTCACCCTAGACGGGAACTGTCGGGGCCCGGATTGATTACCCGGATGGCAAGCTCCGACAATGATTCACTGCCCTCCACCCCCTCTCCCCCCGTTTGTTGACCTCTTGTTTCGCTTAGCGCCTACGGCTTCTTGTCGAAGGCTACGGCGAAGCGTTCGCGATGCATAGTGGCAGGTGTTGCGCGCTCACGCCTTCCTCGTCGGCAGTCCGTTAGCACGAAGAATACGAACGAACGCAGCGGCCTCTACGAAGCGGACGCCCCTCCTGGAATTGGCCCCTAATCGCGTTTCGAGTTCGCGAGCGTTGAGGGTAATCCCGCTTAGCACCAACGGGTAGCATACCACCTGCTGCCACTTCATCTGATTGAGTGGGCGCTCAAATTGGTGGATGTATTCCTCACCGATTTTCGCAGCCGATTTTCCGCGTACTTCCACGCCGCTCTTAATCGGAATGGCAACGGCAAATCTGCCATGAGCTGTATCCAGGGGAACCATGGCATCTGCTATCTCTGCGCCGGCGTTGGGCTTGCCCAACTCGTGTTCGAGGTTCGCTCGTGCGGCTATCGGCACTAGCTCGTGGGCCCCGAAAATCGCAAGAAGCAAGCTCCTGATGCCTTCATCTCTTAGCGATGAGACGTATGTGATCTCCTCTGGCGTCACCGTTGCATTAGCCGACGCGGCGCTTACCTTCCATACAGTCGCGTAGAGAGTATCGGCAGGATGTTCGAGATTGAGGAAAGGTTGCCCAGGTGGAAATTCGCCGTCAAGCGCTTCGCGATAGGCGTGGACAACCCAGTGAAGCGGAGTTGGGTTCCAGCCTCCAATTGGCGGGATGTTCTCCGGAATCTGGTCCGAGTCCATGGCGTCAAGCGCCTGCAGAAGTTGGCCGAGTTCGTTGGCTTTTGGCGAACGACCCACGGAGGGCACCTTGATGGCGCCGCGCCGAACCAACTGGTCGAAGTATGCTCCAAGCCCAGACCGTGATGCATATTCGACCAGGTTGGCGCGGTACTTGCTGCATAGAGTCGTCAGATCGTCCGCTCGACCTGCGACCCAAGCGGCGGACGGACCAATCGTTGTTAGTAAGTCGATAATTGCGCAGACCATCCACCAGGTCCCCGCGTCCCTGGTTGTTCGTTGCCCGTTTTCAAGATGCTTGGCCGTAAAGCGGCCAATCTGGCCTTCGAGCAAATCCCACAAGGTCGGCCTGCTACGAAGGCTTTGACCGCCCGCCTCCAACGCCCGCGCCGCACTTATGGTGTTCATCGCGAGTGTCTGGCCTGCTCGGGCATCGCCTTCTAAGACATTCTTCGGATGGTACCCAATGGTAAGCAATCCTGAGATCTCGATGTTGATGGGCAAGTATCCGAGGATTGCCTCATGCCAACTGGCCAAACCCGCTTGGGCATCAGCCGGAACTACTCCTGCCTCCAAGACGCGGCGAAGCGCATGCGCTGAACTCGCCATGAGGCCAAGTTCGCCGGCCGTCAGGGAGCGTCCAAGCCGACAGTTCGCAAGCGCTTGCTCAAGATTGGCAAAGCACCTCGTGAAATCCTGCGAACTCAAGGCCATAGCGAAACCGTTTCCTTGGAAAACGCGGTAGTCCATGGGGCAGTTGTTTTACGGGCGTCGTACTCGGCGGGGGTTAGACACCACAGATCGTAGGTAGGGCCATCGGGCAATCGCAGCAGGCGCGTTCGATGCTGGTGGCCCAAGCCCTGGAACGCGTCCGCGACTACGAGCACATCTACATCTTTGGCGGCCAAGCCACGGGTGACCGAGGAACCGAAGACAGTGGCCATGGTTGGCGATACCGCCAATGTGGCGGTTCGGAGCTTCTGAATGAAGGAAGTGGGCAGATACCCGCGCTCTGCTCGGGGGCCAACCGTGGCGGATTCACACTCCATACGGGCCCCAGGCGGCGCCCGAGGATAAGCCCCATCGCAAGCGTCCCATCACAGCGGCGCCGGCATCGGACGGGCGCGCCTTCGTACTATACAGGCGTCGCGCATAACGGAAATCCGGCTTTGCAGCTGCCTAGTTCCTCCTGGAGGAACCGGGGTTCCTGGCGCCTTCTTCGGGTAGGAAACGCTCGCCGATCCGAGGGTCCGGACCCAATGGAGGCGGTCCGGCTACAACCCGAGGCCGAGGTCCTAGAGCGCTAGGAAAGCCAACGTGTGGTCCCCGTTAATCGTCAATGCCTGACACGAACCCGTCGGGTTCTTGGGCCAGGCAGCAGAGGCGAAGGGCAAGTTGGCGAAGGCGTAAGGACTCTGACACTTTGGTGGCCGCGTCCCAAATGACCGACCCGCCGGCGCTTGTGCCCGACACCCACGTCTTCCTGCACGGCAGGAATTTCAATGAAATCAAATGGCAGCAACTTCTGCCCGATGCCTGCTTGGCAATGGTGATGCCCGTCATCGACGAGCTGGATGCATGGAAAGGTAAGCGCGCCGACTCGCAGTTGGCCGGCCGCGCCCGCGACGTTGGACGGCAAATCAACGAGGCTTTGGGTTCGGGTTACACTGCTGGCGGCATCCCGGTCGAAATCATACCAGAACTGGCGCCGGCCGAAGTGGCGGCGATGGGTTTCGACCCGGATTCCAAAGACCACCGCCTGATGGCCGATGTCACAGCTTTCCGCAAGGCCACCGGCCGTGACGTGCGCATCGTGACCACCGACAATGGCATGCAGATTCGTTGCAAGGGCCGTGGCGTTCCGTTCATTCGATTTCCCAGCGCCTTGTTGCTCGATGTCCGCGACGATCGCGACGCCAAGATTACCAACCTGGAAGGAGAAGTCAAGCGGCTGCGCAAGCCCCTGCCTGCCCTCACCATCGTCCCCTCCACGGAGTCCAACGGGGAGGGCCCCATTCCACTGTGGTCGCTGGCGCCGCTGCCAGACGGCCAAGACCCCCGCGCCCGTGCCAACGCGCTCGTGGAAAAAGAGCAGCACGATCTGGTCCACTTCAGGCCGCAGTTCCTCACCTACGCGCCCGGCGACATCGCGCGCGTGCAGAAGGAACTCACGGCGCTTGAACCCAAGCTCGTCGCCCACTTCAAGGCCGAGGCAGAAGCGCAGGGACTTTTGAGTCGAACTTTCCCCGTGGAAGTCGACCTCAAAAACGACGGTGGGGCGCCGGCCGAGGATGTCGACATCATGCTGGGACTGCCTGAGGGCTTCATTTTCGTCGACGAAGGTGGCGTCCCGGTGGAGCCGCAACCCGTAGCCATTCCGCGGGCCTCCCCGATACTCCCGCCGGCGTTTGGCGGTCACATGAAGATTCTCGACCACCTCCGGCCGTTCGAGATGCCGAACTACTTCGCCGGCCTCGGTCCCACAATCAAAGCGCTCGAACCTCCTGCGAACGCGACCGGCCCGGAAATCAACAAGCAACAGCCGGAAGTGGCACGTTTCCATGTCCAGAACCTCAAACATGGCTCCATCCATGCTCTGCCGACCGTCTACATCCGGGCGCCGCTTCAACATCCACCGGCCGTGTCGGTCGACTACAGGATTGCTGCGAGCAACGACCCCGACATCAGGACGGGCAACGTCGTATTCAAACTCAATCCCGGGTCATCGGTGCAGTGGCGTCAGATCGAGACGGACGAAGGTGCATAAGCCCAGTAGTGCCAAAGCACGTCTTCATGCCTGAGATAATTCAGCCAAAGCCCAGTTAGCAGAACGAGGAACGCCGCGCAGTCTACCCGGCACCCGCTTGCGCGTCGCCGTCGGCGCGCCCGCTCTAGCGACGGTTGCCTACGGCCCCAGTTGCAACTTGGAGTTGGCAGCAAACGTAGGGTATTCCTGGTAGACGAACCGAATCAAATCGTCCAAGGGCTTCCCTTTCCACCGCGCCTGTATCCCCCGCATCGTGCGCTCCATCTTTTGGCGTTGCGCGCCTGGTGTTGCATGAACCGTTGCGACGCCCAAGTTGGCGTCCACGTCCTGAAGGCCGAACCATGAATCCGGTTTCTGCGGATGGAAAAGATGGAGGCGAACCACGTCATGGAATTGGCGAAGCTGCACCACTATTCGGTCGCGAACCAAATTACGTTTGGTCGGATCCCGTACATACCGGAAGGCACCATACGTTCCGGCCGGAACTGAGGCATGCATCCAGGATTCGTTGTCCCATTCGGAGAATGCTGCTTGCAGTTGGTGCGGCTCGACGGGCCACCACGAAAAGATTGCGCCGTCTGGCAACTGCTTGAGGTGCATTGCAAGGACGAGGTGCAGATCCATGGGCGGGTAGGCTTTGATCCAGATGTGCGCAATCTGACTTGGCCGATGGAGGCGCTGGGATTTTCAAATGTAGCGTTGCAAGCCTGGTTCAGCCGCCTTCAGGTGGTTTCGATATTCGCGGACGAGCACAGCAAACCAGTCCAGGGCGCGGGTGTCTTGCCGCGGCAACACCGATTGACTCACAGGCTATGGATGGCGCAGCGCCTTCTTTGCCGTTCAGGTGGCAATTGGTGGACGCGTCCGCTGGTCATTGCCTGCAATCCGACCGACCATTAGGGGGCACGCTTGTTGCGATCCGCTGCTCTCCTTCGCCCACAGGCAATTCGAGCCAATAACAGCGCGAGGTCGTGCCTAGTCGGCCTTTCGATAGTTGACTAGCATTGATCCATAAGGGCCAATTTTCGTTGGCCGGGCAAAGAACGCCGTAAGCGGCGCCCGATCCTCGACCAAATGCGAAGGAACTTTTTCCGGGTCAGTTTCCCATTCATGCAACAGGGCGGGCTTGGAAAGTATCTCTTGGTACAATCGGGGCCATCTTTCTATGAAGACGACCCACCTCCCGACCACTTGTGGTGTGAGGCCTTGCTGGTTGACGAGCTGCCGCGCGTTCAGGCAAAGCATTTCCAGCCGGAGTCGAGTGACAATCCGTTTAGCCATTCTAGGGGTCAAGGCATATTCGAGAGCAGACTTGAGCGCCACACCTAGAATGGCGTCATCTTCGACAGGCGTTGGAAGCGGAGGAATTGGCGCGCCAATTGCCTGGCGCTGCTCCGCTAAAAATTCCGCCGCCTTGGCCGGTGATGCTGACAATCGTGCCTTGCGCGTCCGCGAATGAAGCGGGAATGCCATTAGCGCGCCGGCCACGATTGCTGACGAGAAGCCGTATGCTACCACCATGACGGGGTATGCTACGCCGGCCAGCGTGATGACATAGAACAGCAGGAATAAGCGTGGCTCATCGAGTGCGCCGTAGGAATACTGCCAAAAGGAAATCCAACCCAGAATGAAGCCGAAGAGAAGCCCAACGCGCGCCAGCGTGCGACCCACGCCCAGATGAGGTCTGAAACTCGGCCTAAGGTCATGTGGAGCTAGAAGGTACCTGGTCAGGAGGAGGAGACAGCGAGTCACATGGAGTGGCTCCCACAGCAGGCCGGCCACCAGGTCGCGAAGCCCCTTAGGGGCAACCCAGTAAGGATTGCGAGTCTTGCGTGGCGCCGACCAGGCTGAAATCAACCACAAATTGGTCTCCTTTCTCAACCAAGTGACCAGCTTGACCCTCCAAGTGGACGCCGGTAATGGCGTGGCCATGGAGACCTTGCGAACGAATGGCAACACCTCGACTTGCGCCAGGCGCGGTACCTCGAACCGGAGTTGAACGATTTTCTCCATGAACTGGAGGCCATGCTCATGCTGCTTTTGCCAAGTGCCAGTGGGGAGAATGGGGCGCAACCATTCCGCGCCCACGTTTCTCGCTAACATCTGCATGTCGGCAACGAGAACCACAATTGTGCGGTTATTGGGCAACAATTGATTGGCGCACTCGGTCAAGCGCATTGCCTGCTCCGGTGTGCACCGGTCGAGATCTTCGATGAAAACTACAACCCTAACAAGGGGGTTCAGGCGCCGATTAACGTAAGCTGTCCAATAACCTTGCGTGCGTTGGAGGATTCCCGCTTCAGCCTCTCTTTTCGGGTTCCGTATGAACGAACTTATCCAAGCCATGCCGCCAACCAAACTCGGCAACGCGAGCCACAGGCCTATCGCAAGCGTAGCAATAGCTGCACTGAGGGGGGACACCACATTGAATGCGTCGAACCTGATCTCAATGTAAATACAAACGAGGAAGGCAAGGACGGCATACCAAAAAACCCTCCAAAGGCGCTCGTGAGGCCTAAGGAACCGCATGGGTAGGCCAAATGCCCCGTTCCCTTTTTCGTGAATCGAGCGGGCGATGCTCGACATCAATGCAACATCCATGCGCGCCGCATCTTGATGCATCCATGCGTTGAACCGTGCGACTACGTGCGGATGCTCTGCGTCCGTTGCCAACCGTGATTCCAGTCGCTTGGCCACGAGGTTGGCAATACTGCTCTTTCCAGAACCCCAAGGACCTGAAATAATCGCTACAAGGGGTGGTTCCGTGCGAGGTGAATCAAGTATGGTTGCTAACGAGCTGGCCAATTCACCAAAAGCAAGTGCGTCTGCGCTTTCTGTTCCAATGGGTTCGTCCGAAAGGGCATGGACTGCTGTGCGCGTAAAGTCAACGTTTTCGGCGGCGCCGGCCGCTTGGACTTCCGCCTCAAGTTTTCGCACGGTTTCCTTCAGCTCTTCGATCGCGTCAACCGCATCCTGCACCGGGTCGGGTGGTTCCTCGTCAAAGTATGGCTCGGATTCGTGTGGCTGGTCGCGGCCAGACAATTGGGCCTCGATTTCTTCAAGGTCGCGCTCAGCGGCGGCAAGTTTTCGCTGGCTATCGGCCAAATCCTCGCGAAGTTCGGCGCTGCCCTTGTTTACGACAGGGTATTCGGGCGATTTGGGTTTGCGGGGCAGTGGTTTCTGCCGTGACGCATGGCGGCGCTCGACTTCGACGACGCCCTGCGGAAGGATTTGGGCCGAGGAAAAGAGATAGGGCGCGGAACCGATGGACTTGAGCAGCCTAATCCAGCTGTGATTTTCGAGGTGGGCCACAGCCTCGTTTAGTCGCCCTGCATCAAGGCTGCAAGCCTCTGCCAACTCCGATGCACTGACCATGAGTCTCATGCCCTTTTGGCGTGGCATGCTGCAGAGAACGGTAAGCACCCGCTCGGCGTCTTCGAGGAGACCCATCAACCAACACGTTCCGTCTAGGGGACCCTCTGCATGCTTAAGGACCTCAGCAGAGGCCGAGAGACTTAACGGGCACGCGCCAGTCGATGACCTGGCGCGTTGGTCGCCACGAACAAAACTGGATGACAACTCTGAGCATGTTACGCCCTCGCCAGCGCAACGAATCTACGTTCAACGTGTAGTAGGGTAGTCATGGAAACGTAAACGGCCGAATGGCTGCCGCCAGGGCGTGATCCGTTGCCAGCACAAACGCACGCGTTCGTGCGTGCGGCTAGGCGGGCGTACTGGGAAGTAATCATATGTTGCGCGGCCATTGGACTGGTGTGCAGCCGGCAACCTTGGCATCATTGGGGCTTTCCCTGGATATGGCGGGTGCGCTATTACTCACCGTGCCGCTATTGACCACCCGCAGGCGAGCCACGCAGCGGGCGATGTCTGTATTGGAGCGTGAAAAGGAGCTCCAACGCCTAATCCGTGAGGAAGGCCTTTCGTTTCCCGAAGCAAACATGCGCGTAAGTGGGTCCGTCGACCGGCGAGTTCGTGATGCACGAATTGGCGCGGCGGGGGCATTCCTGCTCGCGTTTGGCTTCCTCCTGCAATTGACCTCACTCTGGCTCTGAATCGGTACCCCTCGCGCCTTGGGAACGATTTGCCGTGGTGCAGACTCGACGCCGCAAGCAACAGGCACCTCATGGGCTTCGGCAAGTTCATCCTACACCACCTCGCACGAATTCGTTGCCAGCAGGACTGAAAGATGGCTTCAGGCGTTTGCCAGGCATCATCGAATCATCCGTAGTCGGCCGGCCTTCTCATGGCCTTTGACGTTTGATCACGGCGCCATTCCCTCGCTTCCGTTAACGGCCGTTCATGAATCCTCGAATCATGTCATCTGGCATCGCCCCCCCGTTCCCACTGGTTGAAAGGCCTGCCATCAGGTCACTCACCAATCGCGCCGAACTATGCTCAGGGGGTGTAGCGCAGGAGAACCCATTAGGCCGGTCGTTCCTGCACGGGCATGACCGTTTTGCCTCCACGCGTGATTGGCGTTTCCGCGTCTGCGCCACCCGCACGTTGCCTGACATTTGATTTGCAGGCGCAGAACCCCTATTCCGGGCAAATCTCATTCGTCGAATTGGTCGTGGAGATACGAATCGCAGGCGGTCCCCTCCTGCATGACTCATGCCTGGGCCGGCTTCGACATGGCACCATTCCCAACATCCTCATGGTCGATGGTGAAAAAATGATGGCCTTGGAGCTTGTCGTCCCAATGCCTGCCCCGGTGTTGGCGGCGATTGAGGCTCACAGGCTTGGAAGGGACGTAGAATTCGAATTCCGCGGCAACATCGAGTATAGCATCGCCCATGTCGTAGGGGGAGGCGGCCATTGGTCTCTGGGCGAACGCCGCCGCGCAAACTTCGGCGACCCCTACGGCGGCCTTTTTCGACACACAATACCTCAATCCGAGTGGATCAAGCTACTTCAACAACTTCGATGGAGTGAAGTCGAGTTGCTGGAGGTGCCCCGAATTGTCGGCAATCTTGCCTCGTTAAGTCGAGCCTACAAGAACCTGAAAGAGGCCTCCGATGCGCTTCGCAAGAACGACGTGGATGTATGCATGATCAAGTGCAGAAAGGCCTACGAAGCGGCAATCCGCGACCTTACGGGACTGGATGATACCAAGGCCGCGACGGAGAAGCTGCTGGACGGCATGCAGGTGGAAAAGCGAGCGGAGATCAACAATCTCTTGCTTGCCTTAGCGGGCCTCTTGCATCTTGCCCGCCACGAACGCGCCCAGGAAATCCATTTCAGCCGCAGTGAAGCCATCGCCGCACTCCATATTTCGACGGCCGTAATCGAGTTGTTTGGCTCGCTCGGTCCATAACGACACTCACGCCTGGCGCGCAACCAGACAATCGGCAATCGTGATAGGTCAATCAAAGCGGTGGGGCCCCTACCGGTGGCCTCCAAAACTAACACCACACCCAAGATCGAGATGGCAACCACCGGTGGAAGACCCCACGTTTTCATGTTTAGGAGACAAGCTCGCCGTTTGTCTGCGATCCTTACCGCCCCGCCGAAACGTCGCATTCAAGGATTGAAACGAATTTTCCACAAATCCTAGTTTCGTCGTCGCCGGCTGCCGAGCCAAGAGGCGCCGAGCAATGCAAACGCCGCTGCGGGGAGTGATGCCCAGGGGGCGTTTTTTCGCGCCTCTTGGTGCAGGTCTAGAATTGTGGCGTTGTTCGCTGAGGCAAATGCCTCGATTTGTGGTGCCACTTTCGCGAAGGCTTGGGCGCCATTTTGGTTCGATGGCCTTCCCCAAATGGCGGTGTTGACGATTCGCCCGGCGAGGTCCTGTGCTTCTTGGGGGATTAATCGTTTGGCGGCATACTCTAGGAGGTGCCCGCCCACTACGATGACGGCGCCCGCTGGATTCAAGGAAACAATCGTCTCTGTAGCGATTCGAGTGGCCTTGAATTGGTGAATGACTTGCTCGCGCAAATCGTCGGATTCTCGGGCTTCCATCATCTCCCATCCGGCTGCGAGGGCTCCTGCAGCCAGGAAGTATTTCTGAGAGCCCCTCCACAAATCGCTGGTTCCCGCGACGCGGCCGGTGGACTTGAGTTCCTGAACCTGGCCTTCCATGTCTAAGAGGCGGCTGGCTGCCCTCACGGCGGCCTCTGGGCTGGGTCCCTGTGCAACCACACGCACGGCTTCAATTCCGTCGGCACCAATTTGCGTAAGGGCAGCAGTTGCCCCCGCAATGGATCCCACGGTTGGACTGGCCTGGCGTCGGGCGCCGGTTTCGGTCAGCCGGACAACGAAGGTTGCTTCGCGTCGGCTAGTTTCCCAAGTGTAGGCGGACACGATGTTGGTCGTGCGGCCGGACTCCGTGACATCAATGCGCGTAATGGTTTCCAATTGGCGCGATTCCATGAGCGGAAGGTGGCGTTTTCCGTGAGTCTTGGCCTGCGGCTCGTATGCGTGTTGAATCAAGAATGCGGCATTGCTTGTGGCCTCAAGGTTTGCGACAAGCGTTGGGCTCGGGGGTGCAACAAACGCGGTCTCAGCCCAGGTGGATTCGTGGTAGACGGCGCCGCCGTTCAGCGACGTTTCGTGCAATTTCGCTGGTTGAAGGATTGGCGATGTCGCGCCCACAACCGTTTGCACATCGTAGGTTTGGAGTCTTACGAGTGTTTGCAAAGTCGTCGACGAGTGCGGCGTGGCGTCGAGCACGCCGTCCGTAGCGATGGCCAGAATGACAACCAGGTTGGTTGTCGCGGCTTCCAGGTCAGGGATGTCGAAGACCGTGACGAACGTGTCGTTGGTGGAAAGCAGGGGGCTGGTCCGATTGCTGTAGAGCAAGTTTTGCGGCTTTGCTTTCCCTTCGTACAGGCGGTACTCGACTGTGATGTTGGGCGCGTCATTTGAGATACCCTGGAGCAGGAATCGGGTGCCGTTGTGGCCGTCGCCGTTTCCGCCGAGGAGAACGTTGGTTTGCGCGTAGAGGAACGGGGAGCCGTGGCGGTCGCGGAATTCGACGGGCTTGTGGTTTTCGACTACAGCGCTCGTTTCCCAGATAGTGGCAGCATACTGGAAACGGCAGAGCCCAAGATCGGTCAATACCTGTGGGAAGGTCTTCTCATTGACGGCGGTTGGCGGCGGGAGTTTTCCGATGATTGAGTAATTCTGATCAATCGTATTCGCTGCCGCCACGTCCCACGAAGTGGGCGCATCGGTGAAGGCAACCTTTTCATGTGTCCACTTGGGATTGAGAAAGTTTCCAGGTTTGAATGCTCCAGCGCAGTAGCTTTGACCATCGAACCCAGCCGCACGAAGGGCGATCGTCTGCCGGTCAAAACCCACAGGGAATATGGAGTGCAACGTGAGATCGGTTGTCGCCGGCGCCGGCTGGTAGGCCAGGTAGGCTACCGTCGACGCGCCCGCTAGAAGGGCGATTGCGCCCACGCTCAGGGCCACTAACCTGGCATCCATCCCAACCTGTGATGGTGCGCAGCGGCTTAAGAGCATCTCGCGCCCCGTTCGAGACTGCGTGGACGTTTTGCAGGAAACTTGAAAGACACATACTAGATTCTACCCATGTGTGGGCCAGCCGGCGCTGTGGCAGGTGAAACTTGAAGACGCCAATCAGGGACCTGTACGCTGCACTCCAGCTAGACCCGCTGCGCCGCGATATGGGATTCAGCGAGAGCGTGCAGTCGGTGCAAAAGCGGATCTTCAGTTCTGACCTGACGGACGAGCAGATGGCAGACCCCATCAATGCGTGGCTGGCGACGGACGCCCAGCCATGCATCTTCGGCCGCGCAGCCGCACGCAAGAAAACAATCACATATTGCGTTCTGTCAGACGATGTTCTGACCAAGTCCGATGACGCAATCATCCAGAAAATCAGGCGCGACAGGCTAGCCTATGAGGGGCTGTCGGCGCTTGGGCGCTCAAGCGCGTTTGTACTTCTGGCACTCAGTCCGCGCCTGGCATGGGCTAGGCCGGACGAGAACCTGAAACGATTCGCAGGGCGGTTATTGGAACTCTGGCTTGGCCAGGATAATGTCCTAGCGGACCAGAGTCTGTCTGACAAGGTGTGGCTTGACTTGGAGTTTGCACGCGGCAAGAGACGAAGTGCATCCCTGCATTGGGACGTCGAGGTAAACTTCTTCGGGGCTCAAGGGGATGGCCGGTGGTGGCAAGACCACCGCATTCCCGGAGGCATCGCCTTCACCGCCAACGCCATTGGGCACCTAGTTGCAAGCCAGAATTATGCCGAAGCGATCCTTGAGGCCAGCGGAGTCGCTTTGAAGGGCCAAATGGTCGATTCATTGGGAGGCGCCTTGGTGTTTGCCATGAGAACCATTGCGGGTGCCCACGACCATCCAAAATCCGGTCGGGCCACCGAGCTATTCACCATGACCGAGAAAGAGCACGCGAACCTGCACGTCTCATTCAAGCGCTGTCCATTTGCACCTCTGGCAGCGTCGGATCCAGTTCACTTGAAGGACTATTCGCGTTACCGAGGCTGGTTCCACACAAATCATGCCCTTCCCTCGATCTTCTTCAACGATGCAATCGAAAGGCCCGAGTTCGTCACCAGCCATGACGACATTGACCTCAGCTACTTGTTCGATGATTCACGAGGAAACCAAGACTACTGGCGCTTTGGACAAGGACTTCTGCGGGGCCCGTGAATGACGAACAAATACAAGGGGAAAGAAACCGACCGAGCATCAATGATTCGCGCGATTGGCCATCCAGAGACATGGAAACGCAATATTGCGGACCGAAACCGCGCTTATTCGTCCGAGCGACATTTTCTTCGAGAGCCAGGAATCCCAAAGGATTGGCTTGACGCCGCGGAGTCTTCCGTTGCCGGAGCGAGAACATCGCAGGAGAGCGAGGCCGAAGCGACACGCCCGCGCCCATTCCGGGTCGTTGTTCATGGTGCCAAGAGAAAATCGGCACCTACTTCACGCGGCGAACGGATTTTGGTATATGCTGCCAGCCCAAGTTCAGGGATTGCCCGGCGCAAGCCAATCAAGAAGTCGAAATCAGCAGGAGGGTCTCGAAAAACTTCCCGAAAACGGAAAGGGAAGAAAATCGGGAAACGAAAGAAGGCGTCAGCGCGGCGCGCCGGCTCCACCAGGCGATAAGGCTCGCCGTAAGCACACTGCTGCGAGCCGACGCGGACTACTTTCACAGCCGCTAGTTTTGCAGAGGGGCAAGTGATGTTGTCAACACGTTGTGCCAATCGCGATAAGACCGTGTCGTTGCCGTCTTTTCTTCATCTTCAACAGTGGAATCTGGCGGGCCCCCCGCCAGGACCGGGATGTCGTATGACGCTGTGAGTTTCCTAAGAGGAGCGACCATTTGTGGACGGAGAGGGAACACATTCATCACGAAGCTCGCGCGGTGCGCACTGGTGGCATCCATGACCATTTCGAATAGCTGACCACCTTTCCTGTCGAAGGCTGTGGCGCGCCAGATGTAAAGGGGCCAGTTCGATTCGAGCACGTGGCGACGGATGCCGCGCAAAGCCGGCACCCTATCGTGCGCTAGCCACCGCGAATAATCCCCTCGCAAATCATTCACAGTTGAGATTCGGAGGTCCCACTCCGCCGGGACGAGGCTCGCCGGAATGCCCACCTGTGGCAGGTCGGCATGGAAGCCGTCAACCTTCAACCGCGCGTGCTTGTACTCGACGCGGATGGATGGATCAAGCGGAATCAGGATGGTGTCGAACGCACCAAACGTGACCCGGTTCTGATACCGCCAGCGCAATTCCAGCAGCCATTGATTGTCCCTCAGCGTCTCGTCAAGTTGGTCAAGCCTCTTCTTGCCAAGGTTCTCGGCATTCCAGTAGTGCGCCGCTGAGGCAACGAAGGGGCCACCTTGGTCGTCGTGGAGGTTCAGTTTCTCGATTCGATGGACGCGAAGTGGTGCACGGTCTTCCACAGGTGGCCTATGTGGAACATGAGTTCGCTTTGAGGCCAATGCAATGCCAGTCAGAGTTACTGCGTGCGCATTGATGTACTCGGGTTCTTGGCGCTTACTTCCGCGAACATAGATTGGATTGCGCAAGTCGGTTTTGCTCACCCCGGCCTTGAAGACTCTTAGCCCCAGGATTGGTGCAATCCCCAGCATCCCGTAGGCATACAATTGCTCAAGCGGCATCCACGGGTCGTCGGGATCATTGCCCGGGAGGACTTCTGGTTCGAGTCCTAGTTTCTTCATCGTGTACGCCATTTGGGCGTTGGTTAGTCCCTTGGACGGCATTTCCCTGGAATGATCCTTTTCCCCTGCGATGCTTGTAATTTTGGCCGGGGACGGCGTGGCGTTATTGAAGCGTCTGCGGTGCAGGGCGGTCCAAAGCGCTGTGGTCGCGCAGGCGGCAGCTGCCGCATCCTGTTCTTGGAAGGCAAGCGAATTCACCTCTAAGTCGAGCCCGGCCACATGGACCTGGTAGCCGCGCGTGAACTGCCAGTGAAGATCATCTTGCCTTGTCGGTGTGCCATCCTCGTCGTGGCAGCCGAACGAGCAAGGTCTGAGGCACGTTCTTCCAATGAGAGCCTCGGGGAGGGGCTTCAACACCACGAAGCCGAGATAAGATGACTGCATGGCCTTCGCCAAACCCAGTTGCTTTCCGTCCACGAATTCATCGAACCGTGTCGGGGCGAAGGAATGGGCAAAGAAATGCAGCCGGCGACAGTATCTCTCAAATGGCGCGAAGCAAGTGGTATAGAAGGATGCGTGCTCGGTCAAGAAATCCTGGTCAACGTAGTCCTCCTCGATGACCATGGTCTCTGCGCCGATGCGCGCCAAATGCTCAAGAATTGTTTGCAGCTGGACTTTCGTGCGATATACCGCTCTTTGGCGAAGTTCGTGGGGGACGGTCGTGTAGGCGATGGGTATTGCTTGGTCATGCTTGCAGGTGCAGTCAGGGTGATGGTTCGTGCGGCCTAGAGCAAACCTCGTTGCGCATGCAGCGAGAAACTCATCCCCCGTGTAGCGCTTCGCTTGTAGCATAGCGAATCAATGCCCGTCAAATTCCGTACTGCCGATGCAGCAAGTCTGCCTTGGCAGGCGAGTGTTTGCGGGCCGACTCCAGCTTCCTTGCCTGCGCTTGCTGAACCTTCAGGCGCGCTAGGAACAACTTGCGTTGCTCTGGCGTCAAACCAGCCAGCCATTTGTTCCAATGTTGATCACTCGGCACAGGTGCCACCTCTTGCTTGCGCGCTTCGCGTCGAAGCAGTTGGTCGTGGAGCGCCATTGGTCCCAGCTCGGGACTGGGAGGGATATAGAAACGCTTTGGTTTGCACCGATTGACGCCCTGGCCATGTAACGGGCAGAGGTCGTGAAGGCACCGACTCCAGTAGAAGGTTGATTGCCAATGGACTACTGACCATCAGCACCCTCCTTGTCGCCTTGAGCCAGGATTACGTACCGAGCAGGCCGCTGCTCAATGTACTCGATGAGGCTGGCCCCGTACAGACGCTCCAGGTAACCCTTTGTCGCCGCGACTGAACGGCCGGTTGTACGGGCAAGGCCCGTGATTGTGAAGGGGACGGGCCCCCGGTGTTCCTTCAACGCCTGAAGGATAGCGCGATGGTCCGCGGAAAGTTCGACCGGTTTGGCCAAAAGGACCACAGCTTGCATTCGCAGAGAGAATGACTGGTTAAGACCTTAAGCAGAGTGATAATCATTACTGTTGTAGTATGCTGTGTTTGTATTCAGATAGAGTAGGATAAAATATGTGTAATGCGGCCTCGCTTGGGCTGCGCAATGGAAGAGAGCGGGGGCTACCCGGGCTGCACCGGCGGACGACACGGGCTTTTCCAAGCACCTCGGCTAGGACTAGAAGTGTTGCCAAACGGAGCGACGTACATTGGACAAAACATGAGGCAGAAGGTCTTTCAGCTCGGAGAAGGAATTCGCCTGGGTGCCGCTCCTCAGTTACACGGACCTTCACCGAACCCTTCCCGGCGGGTTGAGGCACATCCTAGTAGGCAACGGGTCCAGCATCGGCGTCCACGCGGCCTTTGCTTACCCTGCTCTTTGGCCCCTTGTGAAGGAACAACTTGGAGACTGCGCTGCGTTGACAGAATTCATGGACCGCTGCGCTAGCCGTGACATTGAGGAGGCGTTGCGGGGGATCTTGTACGGGAACACAATCGAAGAGGGCACGGAGTCCGGGGACGTCGAAACTCTGGTGACGGAGCACTATGAATTGTTTCAGGAGGCGTTCATCCGGGCTGTGGCGCATGTCCATCCGGCGTTTCCTGGTAGCATCGACGCCCACATGTGGGACGCGTTTCGGGACTTCCTTGCAGATTTCCACCACGTCTTCACGCTGAACTATGACTTGTTGCTCTACTGGCTGAACGCGCGAGCACGGCCTGCTGAGCGATGGTTTGATGGGTACTTCCCAGGGAAGGCCGGTCGTCTCGTTTTCGCAACGGATCGCTTTCGCCCTGACGGCAAGCCTTGCATGGTATTCTTGCACGGAGCTTTGCATCTGTACCACGAGGATGCCGCCACGCTCAAGCACGCTTGGGATGGCCCGGGCCGCGGAATCATAGCTCAACTACGCGAATCGTTGGAAGCGCGGCAGCTCCCCCTTTTCGTCTCAGAAGGCACCTCAGAGCACAAGCACGCCAAAATCGCAGGGAATCTGTATTTGGATGCTAGCCTCGACCTACTCGTGGGGGCTGCAGGAGTTTTGGTGACATTTGGGGCGTCTTTCTCCGAGTCGGACCGCCACATCGCACGGGCCATCGGGCGAAACCCAAACCTTACGTGTCTCGCCCTCGGCGTGTTTGGGCAATCTCACCTTCCAGCCATGGAGAAAACCGCAGCCATGATTGCAGACGCCAGAAAAGCGGCCGGTGTGAAGGCATTGCAAGTCCTGTTCTACGACACCTCGACCATCAAACCATGGGGTGCCCATGCGAGAGTCGTTCAGCGCCCAAAACGTTCGGCTGGACCATTGGTACCATGGGTTGCGACGAATGATCCTTACGAAGACGACAGGGCCAGCAAATGGGATCCTCCTTTGCCGAAAGACCCCTATGCGGACGAAAGGGCCAACCGATGGGACGTGTGACGGCCGGCGGCCAATACATTGGCTGCCTTGTTACCGGAACGCGCGCGCAACTAGCATGACGAATCCGATGATGGCAACGCCGGTGACGACAACGCCTGCGAGCGCCGCCAAATTCTGTTGTTGCTGGCGCCGGCGTTCGGCCTCCTCGGGTGAAAGCGGCTCTGCCGAGTTACCTATGGAGGGGAACACAGGATTGTTCCATGGGTCCTGCGTGGCGTTCATGGGCTGGCGTCGTTGGGGGTTGGCGTAGGCCATGCATTGGCATTGATTTGCCGCTTCAAAAACATTCCTAAAGCGTATCCTACGTCGAAACTCCATCGGAAACGCTTATGGAACAGACTCTACATTGAGCGCCATGGACCCTTTGGTGAACCTACCGACGTGGATGGACCGCTACAGGGCAAGCAAGATGGTCCAGTATAGGGCGCTCGGGTTCAACCAAGCTCAGATCGCTGAAAAGGTCGGGGTCACGCAGCAGACTGTTTCCAAGTATCTCGCAGCCATTCATGCCTCTGCGAAACAGAACAAGAACCCCGAGGAATTCTTGCTCGCGCTCCTCATGATTGGCGCGGGCGTCGCGTTATTCGCCGCGTTGATGAGGGGCTTCGGCGGCGCGCGGTAAGCCGACGCGGGACATCCTCGCGGGATTGCGGCTGAGAAATCAGGGTCTCCATTTTCGTCACAATGATGCCGACCATTGCGCCGACCAGCGTCGAGAGGAAGACAGTCGTGTCGGGCGCTAGAGCCAGCACAAGGCCACCGATCGTCGCAACGACCGTACACATGACCAGATATCCGGCAAATGACGGGAACCGCGCACCGCGACCACCGAGCACAACGCATGCGGCAATTACTCCCAGACCAAAAACGACGAACACGAAGGCCAGAGACACCTCAAGCATGGCCAGGAAACTGGTTTGTGCAACGCGCGCGGCAAACACGAACGCTGGGCTTGCGAGCATCGAGAAGATTCCGAGTGCCAGCAAGGCAGCTGGCTTCACTTGATACTGGCGCAACCCGGAGAACGCAACCACGCAAGGGCCCAGGAATCCTTCCTTGAAGGCGTTTCGGCCCGCCATGCCTTACGCGCTCATTGATTCACGAATCATGGACCTCGCCCGGTCTTTCTGGGAAAATCCCGACCAGAAGCTCATCACCGCTTATCGGAGGTTGGAAGACCAGATCCGCCAACGGACTGGCCTCGAAGCGCCGGCCCCTGACAGGGGTGGTACCCGTGGGTCTTCGCCGTCTTCTGACGTAGGCGTGGGCTAGCGCGGCTGACGACCCAGACCTTGTCTGGAGCATTTCAAGTTGCGGCGCGGTGCCACGCACCTCATTCTCTCCCGGCTCCAAACGCGGCATCCAGGGCGCCTCGCAAGGCGTCTGGAATGCTGCCAGTGCGACAAGCCTCCAGAATGGCCGGAAGCTGCAAGTCGCGAATCCCGGGCGGGATTTGTGGCGGGATGGGGATCAAGCGCCGGTCTTCGATTCGGCCCTTGCGGTGCCGGATGTCGATGGCGAACGCGCGCGTTTGGAATTCGCTAATGATGAGGACCTCGATGCCCGCAATTGATTGCGGGCTCCGGGCGACGCCGGGTTTGAACCAGGGGAGTGCTACGCCAAATGCTTCTGGCGTCGTCTTGCAGCGTAAGGTCACAGCGAGGACGTCGGGGACTGATTGCGTGGGGGGAAGTCGAAGCAAGGTTGCGCCAAATGTGCATGTGCTGCTGGCAATGTCCGCAGTAGCTGGGTAGACCGCCACTTGGGCATCGGGGGGAAGTTTCTCCATCATTTGGACTGCCGAGGTGACGACGCTGGGGGTCCACCTTGACTCAACCGAGTTCTTGGGGGCGAACGCTTTGGTGGAACGAGGCGTGTTCCGATCGCCAAGGGCTGATGGCAGGACTTCAGCAGCGCCAATGATTGGCCCAGCAAAGGCGCCGATTGGTCGCGGCCCTACTACGCCTTGGCCTTGCATGCGGGCTGGCGCTGAGTCTTCGGCGTAACTGGAGGTCAGGTGGGAGTACCATTGGTCAGCCAAGTTTTTCCACGATGTTGAACTTCCTAAATTTCCGTGCTTGACTGCTACGTTGGATTGGATTTGGGCCGCGTGTGCGCAGGCATCTTCAATCGTAGATATCCTGCCTGAAATGAGTGCCCAGAGCAAGCGATTTGCGAGGGGTGCGAGCCGCACATGCACGAATAGTTCCGAGCGACGCGTTCCGTTCACAAAGACACCCAGGGCTCGGCCGAGGTTGATGAGGTCTTGCGGTGCGTTCCCACCGGTTCTGACACCTACCTTTCGAAGGATGCGCTTAATCAAAGTTGGACTAGAATCTTCGATTGCGTCCCAGGCTCGCCCCTTTCGTATATTGTAAGTGACGAGGAACGTAAGGAAGCCGGCGAGATCCATGGCGGCCGTGTACGCAGGTGTTCTGCGATGCACGTACATCCGGTTGTACCACGTGCGTTGCTCGTTTTCGGGTGCCGGGGGCATTTCAATTCTTGGCGTGCTTGGCACTTCGACCAATTCCTGAACCAACGCCTCGGCGACCGCCGATAGTCGTTCGTCAATTTCGGTCGTTCCGTGACGGTCCACTTGGAATGGAATGACACTTTCCGCAAAGATGGGAATAAGTTCGAGCCCCCCCCGCTTCACCTCGTATGTTCCCCTTGCCTTTCGACGAAGGACTCCGAGTGAAATCAATCGAGCGAGGCTTTCATCCGTAGGGCGCTTCGACCGATAGCCCATCGTGTCGTTCAATATCCGGCGGACTTCTGCCGTCGTGAGCTGGCCATCGGAATTGGCTTGCTCCACGAACTTTGGCGCCCAGTCGTTGGATCTGGAAAGGAGCTGATGCCATGCAGTCTCTTTGCGTGCCCAAACGATGTCCAGCATGTCCTGGCTCACTACTGCAATATGCTGCGCGGGACCAAGAACAAACCAGAAGGGGTCAAGGTTCATTGGTGGGGCATCGTAACCGTCCATGATCGAACCATGACGCCGGGCTAGAAGAGGGGTAATCCTACGCCCCCCACGCAAAGTGGACTAGGCTGGCCATCCAAATGTCACACTACGCCCAAGGCATGCGGAAGACTTGCGTAGAGCGTGGCTTTGTTGGTGGAGGCAGATTATCAAAACTCTCGACGTCCGTGACCTTCTGCTCTTTCCACAGGCTTTCCACGTATGGGTGATAATCGACCAAAGCAGGTTCAGTGCCGGTTTCGCCTAGCTCGTGCCACGTGCCGTCGGTTTGCTCGTAGACAACCGCCAGGCCGCCTTCCATTGACCGTTGGCCCGTCGTGGCAAGCAGGAAGCCTTTCGCATGGGCGTCATGGATTAGGTCCTGAAGGGTGGCGAAAGCTTTCCAGATGTGCTTCAAAGGGTCGACAATCCATCGACCGCCCACCTGCATGCCCGTGGCCACCATTCCGCTTCGCATAGTTCCGTCGCGCATGAATATGAGGGCTGGACCAAACCTAACCTCCGGCGTCTCTAGTCCGGAATGGGTTGAATCGTTTCGATCCTGCAGGATGCTTTTCATGATGGGGCTCGCCTGGAGGGCCTCCCACCAAGCAGCTTGCCAAGCTTGAAAACCGACCTGTGAGCCGCATTGTACCTTGAGGGTGTGCCAAGCGGCATAGATTGCATTGCTGAAGGCACTATAGTAGAAGGCGGTCAAGAGCTCGTTGTGGAAGTTCCTTGCAAGCATACGCCGAAAATGAGCAGCTTCGTAGAGTTTCATGACCGGCGGTGAATGGCCGCCAGCCAGCAGAGTTCGCGTGTCGTCCTCAAGCCACAGGTCCTGACCCTTGCCCTGGGTATAGCGAAATGGTTGTCGAACCAGATATGTCGCATCGTGCAACGTAATCTGGAAAGTCATCATGACGACTTCCTCAATGGTTGGCGAGAATGTCCCAACTGGGATTACACGATGCCCCCGGTCTGCCTGCGTCATCGCTGGCGCAAATTAGGTCCCCATCTTAATCGAGTTCTGTCGCCTGGTTCAGGTCGAAGTCCCATTGGCTGCTCGCGGTTTGGGAGTTCCTGCCGGCCTTTTGCGGGGCCACCTTTCAAGGTCGATGTGGAGTGGTGCCAATTCTCGGCCGTGCCGTTCTGCTCCTACGCAGTATAGCCGGCCGTTTGCCGAGCGCGCTGAAGCGCCGCTCGAACCACCGGTGGGATTTCGGCTGCGGTGCAGGTTTCAGCGAGGCGGCGAGCGATTTCCGGCTTTCCTACACGGTGGCGGTGCCCCTGCTGAACCAGGATTTGTAGCGCCTTAGCGAATTTGTTCGCGTCGGCGGCGCGGGGCGGGCGCAGGGCATCAATTTCGGCAACCGCCCACGCACCCTCCGGCTTCGGAAAATGCTGATTGAGAGTTGCAGCAATGGTCGACGAGGAAAAGGAATCCTCAAACTCTTCGGCGCCAGCATGGAACACGCTGGTCTGAAAATACGCTCCGCTAAAACCGATTTGGGCCAGCGAATTTGGTGTAATGTGGCCACTTGCATCAGGGTTCTGGCAATCAGAGTCAAGCAACATTGTCGTAATGCCTTCTTTGTTGCGACGCAGGAGCTTGAGCATCGCCTTCCATGCGCCCGAGCCCTGTAGCGGCACGAGCACTATTCCGTCTTCAATCAGGGAGCGCCCGAACAAGGTGCGGTACAGGAGGGGGAGCGCGTTTTCCTCGGACTCGCCCTCCACAACTAAGAACGCCTTCTCATAGAACAATGCGGAGTTGCTGACACCAGAAGCCCGACCGATTTCCCCGAGGAAGGCGCGCAGATCCTCGTCGGTGGCGCCAGCCTTTAGGTTTACCACCGAGCGAGCGCCGTCCGCGGCCACGTGCAGCAGGTTGATGGCGCCAGCGGGGGCTCGGTCAACCATAGACACCGCGTGTGTGCACACGAGCGTCTGGATGCCGGATTCCTGCTTAGTAACAGCCTCCAGGATTGTCGAAAAGAGAAGGCGTTCAGCCTCATAGTCGAGATTTACATCTGGTTCATCGTAAATCCGGAAGACCGAGGCGCGCGGGACCGCCTTCTCGACGGCACGCTGCCACGCGAGCAATCCCATCCAAAGTTTCTTCTTGGTTCCCTCGCCGTGTGAATCGACCTGCTTCAAGCCGTCGCCCATGTCAACAAGCAGGGGCACGCTCGTTACGCTCCGGGCAAAATTCAAGGCCGGCGAGGCCGAGATTGCCGCGATTCGAGGGTGGTGAGTCCGGAGGGTGGTCTCCATTTCAGCAATCTTGGCCTGAACTGCTGCGATTACTGTCTCCTTCACTTGGAGCAATTGCGGCAGTGGACTTGGTTGGCCAGTCAAAGGGTCAAGCGGATTGAGCGCCGAATGGGCTACGGCTTCCAACGTCACCCTGATGATGGCATCAGGATGGTTATAATCCGTTGAGCATATCTTTTGGAACAACGGAAGATGGTCCTTGATTTCCGGGAACTTCACGTTCAACCAGTCAGCCGTCCGGGTGATTACTCCGCCCGCGACCGCCTCCTGAAAACGCCGGGCCAGATCGGTCCGAGTTCCCTCGATTGAAAGGCCTTGGCTCGCCATGACCTCCTGCATTTCTGCTAGCTTGAGTTTGTCAAACGTGATCATACGGTCGTCGGGCAAGCGGAGCCCATGAACGCGGCATACCGAAGCGCCGGCCCTCGTAGACTTGGACATACGGAATTGGCCGTGGCTGCTCTGAAATTCGGTGGGAATGTGATCCCCTGCTTCGAGCTCGAAGGTACCTTCAACCGTGATTTCAGGCGCCGGCGGCTCGCCTTGCTTCTGCCAGTAATCAGTTTCAATCGGCACGTTGGCGGTGAGTAGAATTTCGATTGCGTCTGCGAACGCGGTCTTGCCCGCGTCATTGGCGCCGATTAGGACCGCTAGGTTTTCCATCGGAACGTTTTCCAGGCCGCGGAAACATCGAAATCCTCTGATACTGATGTTCCTCAACCGCATGCGAACCTCCCCCTGTCTGCGCGGTCGGCAGGTTCGTGAGATTGCGGAGGGCCACGTAGAGGGCTAGGTATCTCAGACATGGCAGTGTACCGAATTCATCCGTTGGTCTTGGGGATTGTAACCGGGCCGAGTTGTCGGAAAGATTGTCGCTGTTGTGCGGAGGCCAGTGATTCTAGCTGTTGTAAAGAGCTTCCAATCCGACGGACTACCTGAGCTACTGTACCCGCCCGTCTGGAATCCGCGCAAGACGTCGTTGCCCGCCGTACTAGTTCCGTGGCAAAATGGTTCAACCGTTCGCTGGCCACCAGCGTAGGTGAAAGTCACGACGAGCCGGCCTCGAATAGCACTGCAAATTGTGTTCACAAAGCGTCGAATGGCCATCGTGGCAACAACCTATTGGCTAATAGCGGGCATGACGGCCGGGCTGCGGAAGGCATTTTTGCCGCCTTGATGTCGTGGTGGCTATCGACTCAACAAGTATGCCTACAGATAGCCGCAGAAATAGGTTAGTGGTCCACTGGTTGGCCTCTCAGTGGGGGCCGCGCTCGTTTTGTCGTGCCTTCTGGTCGCTTCACCTTCCAGGTGAGTCACGAGGCGCTAGGGATAGCTGGCATCGCGAATGCTTGCAATGCTTAGGGTCGTCTCGCCAACGGCTGTCTCCCCCAAAAGGGCCCCAGTTTGGCCAGGTGGCACTTGACTCAGGATTCCACCATTGGCTTGGATGGTGGTGACCCACGGTATGGTGGAGGCAAGGCCGCCAGTAAAGGTCAAGCGGCCTTGACTTGGACTTCCGGGTCCAAGTATGTGGAATATTCCCGTGGCAGTAGTCGACGCGCCGCTTCCTGATGCTAGGCGTGCATCCACTTCGTATCGCGTCGAACCTGCGACATTGAGCGTCCACTTGTAGCCGTCTGAATTTTGCCCGCCGGCGATTGTCGCGTTGATTGCAGTCATGTTCCATGATGCTAGACGTTTCAGTACCGCTGACGAGTTCGTGTACAGTTCGAACACGAAGGTGTGGGCTTCCTCGCTTCTGTTCCAACTAGGATTTGGCACGAGCCATGTGGCCACGTAGCTTACGGCGCCCGCCATGGGCGGCGTTGAATTCGAGGTCACGATGACGTCACAATCAAGGACATGCAGGCCGAGGTACGTGGTTACTTCGTCGCCCGTGGAACTCGCCGACTTGTAACCTGCGGGGAGAAGTTCGTCAACGACGGCGCGCGGCGCCTGAATGGTTGTCAAGGTGTGAGTGCAGCCGCTGAAGTCAATCGGTCGATCGGCATCGTCTGGCAGCCCCACATTGTCCACGCCGCCGGACCCGGATGTTGGTTGCTTAGCCGTAGTCGAACCAGTTGAGTCTGACCCATCGCTCGGCTCTCCAACTTGAGTGCCGTTGCAGCCGGCAAGTAGCAGTGCAGCGATGAGCAGGGAGTTTCGCACGCAGTCCGAGTAGGACAGGTTCTATACATGGCGATTGCTAGTCGCTTTCTGTGCGTCGTCTGGTGGCCGCGGCCACAGTCATCCTGCTCACTCCTTTGGTTAGCGCATCTGACTTCCAAGTCGAAGTCGCCGTAGTAAGCAAGGCATCACTGACAATTCAAGCCGAATTTCACGGCACGATTGAAGGCGGAATGTTCCTGGCGGACCATCGTTTCGGGTCGCCGTCGAAATCCGCGCCAATCGCCGTTAGCTCAGCTCAAGGCGACGTGACTGTCTTACGGTCAACGCTGAAGGTTACGACCATCGGTAGTATGGGTACCGGTGAGTTGCTGCGCGTGCAGGAATGGGAGCCCGAACGCCTGCTCCAGCAACGCGCCCTGTATGGCGACATGGTAATCGAGTTGGACGATCGCTACTCAGTTCGTCTTGCGCTTGCCCCGTCGACGGAGGCCGCAGGTCGGCTCGCGCTGCTTCACGAATTTAGGTTAACGGCGTCCCCTCTGGATGCGAACGTGGCCCTCCTGGACAATCGTGGTCCACGCGCTGAGGGCTTCGACTACGATTTTTGGCCACGCGGGACCGTTCTGACGGTTCCAAACGTAAGCAACGCCGCCACCATATCACTAGCCGGCGTCGAAACGTTCGTTGAAAATGCCACCCTTGTACTGGCCGACGGAACTCGCGTTTCTCTGGGCGAGCGGCTCAACGAAACACGTTCGACCCCATTTGCCGACGTAGCTGGAGGGCAGTTGTTTTTTGACTACGATTATGCCGTGCTTCGCCTAAAAGCGGGCACGGCAGTTTTCCCGCCTGAATTGTCGTCCGTTGTAGTGGCGCGGAGTCTCACAGGAACGTGGCACGGCGCGGTAGAATTCGTTGACGCCAACGGAACAATCACCATTAGTGAACAGGCCCTCACAAAGCGCTTCGGCCACCTCCACATTGCCGGACGCTTCGATGGCAAGCTTGCTTCGCGCCAAGATGGCGTCGACGCAACATTGCAAGGCATGGCGACATACGTCGGCATGGATGGGGAGACGTACCAAGGAAAACCGCCGTGGGTGATGCCAACGGAGGCCATCGCCGGAGCTGCCGGGCTCGCGGCACTACTGATTCTGTTCAAACATTCTGGATGGCGCCTCCTGGCTGCAATTGCAGCTCGATGGCGACAAGACCCACTAGCAAACGCCGAATGCGCCGCCATCAGGGAAGCCATCTCGACTACGCCGGGGATTCGTCTGCAGGCCTTGGCCAAAATCCGCAAGTTAGGCCGATCAACCCTTCGCTACTACGTCGCCCGTCTAGAGAGTGGTGGCTTTGTGGTGTTGAGGTCCATTGGCCGCGACATTGCCCTGTGGCCCGCAGGTGATGTCGGAGCCCAAATGCTTGGGGAAGCAAGGATGGCGATTGCCATAGCTCAACCAGCACGGCGCCAGCTGGTGGAGATATTCCGAATGGCTGGGGCGCCCATGGACTATTACGGCTACCGGGAGTTCGTGAGGACTACCGGGGGGTCGGCTTTGCCGAAGTCGTCATTTGCGTACCATGCCAACGCCCTAGTCCTCGTCGAAGCATTGGAGGCCACTCGAAGTGGTAAGCGGCGAGTCTACGCGCACCGCCAACCCCCCATGGCAATCAATCGACCGGCGGAGGCCTTGTCGGCGACCGTCCAATGAAGTGGCCACAAATCATAACATTGCGACCGCGAGTGGGCATTCATGCGCATTCGTTCGGCGGCCTTGGTAGCAACCCTGTTCCTTGTGAGCCTGCCAGTAACGGCTGACCCGATTAGCGAAGGGGGGAAATGCCTAAGCTACGAATTGGACGTCTACATTAGCCGCGCGGAAATTCCCACCGATGCCATTAATGTCGGCGACGATGACTACCTCGGCCAGCGCGTGTTCTATTGGATAGAACAGGATGTCATAACCAACGACGAGGTAGACCACGTATTCCGTGGCGAACCCTACAGCGCAGGCTACCTAGGCGAACACGTCTTCAGCTCTTGTTCATTGCAATACCTCCTGGAAGATTTGATTGTGCTAGCGGAATGCCTAGCCACGAGCGGCCCTGAGTGCATTGTGCCGTAGTGTTGTCGACGGCAACATCGGCTCCATGGACGGCAACTTCCAAAGACGTGGCCACTAAGGACATGGTGTCGGCGCACATGTCAGGTCTGCCGCCAGGTGCGGCACGTGAAACCCATGATTGCAAAAAGCCTCAAAGCAAGCCTGGCGACCCTGATGGTGCTGGGCGTAGTTTCGCTCAGCGCGACGCCAGTAAGTGCCCACGTCTCCTACACGCAAACTGAGACGATTAAGACCACCGTAGACGTAGTTGGCGAGCACTACGTCAATGGTGCGTCAACGTTGCCGGACGCAGTAGATTTCACTTGGAAGCGAACCATCACGTACGACTGTTGGACTGGCGCGGAAAAGCGGCGCGTAACCACGCTTACGTTCGCGGGATCCCAGATGGAGGGCAACAACGAGCGCGGAATCTACGCCTTCTTGGGCTCGCCTTTGACGGCGTCGCGATTGCCACGGCAAGTGGCTGGGGGGCGCTTGTGCCGGTTAGCCTAACGGTCTCTGGCGAGAGCGTCATCATCGCAAATCTTGACCACTTCTTCAGTGGAGACGGCCTAGGCAGTCACACGATTACGGACGCAGACCCTCTGTGCCTGCCGCCGGCCAAGGCAGTCGACGACTTGCTGGTTTGCCTGCTCCCAATCGATGAAGACGACGCCCCGAACGAGGGACCTTTGGACTGCCTCGAACCCGAGTAGGCGCCCATGCGCAATCCTTTTCCCTCTTCGTCCACACGTCTGTGCATGAGCCGGGCGATTGGATGTGTAATCGTGTTGCTGCTGCTTGCAGGCTGCCTCCATCCCGCCGCCAAGGAGCGGCCATCAGGCTCGCCGGATTCGTCGTCGGTTCCGCAAGGTTCGACCGATGGGGGCCAAAATCTTCCGGTTGGTTTGACGATTTCCGCCCCGTCCGAGGAACAGGCTCAGTATCGAGTTTTGTCTGACGGTGCCTACAGAGGGACACTCAACATTTCTTTGACGCATTCCGACGGGATGAGGGCCCAAATCAACTACGAAAAGCGAGATGAGACGATGGACGCAGTCGCGGAGTACGAGCAAGGCTCAGGCCGGCTCATGCACCTGCTCGTAACCGAGCGTCAGTCCGAAACATTTCGCGATTACGACGAATTCTGGCCCGGCGATGAGGAGGCTTTTGTCCCTCTGCCCAACCCCACCGCGTCCATCGTTGACGTTGTTCCACTTGCGGGTCGGTTCCTGGCTGAGGGATTCAATCCGCTAGGGATTTCCACAACCAGTCGCTCTGCGACCATAGACTCCTGGACCTGGAGCGGCCGGGTCGAGTGCCGGTCCGCTTGCAGCAGCTACGGCCTCGACATAGTTAGTGGCTACGACATCTCAATTGAGGGCGACTCGGGCCTCCTTCCGGCGCGGACAACGGTAAAGGCCGGCCCAGACAGCGCCTTCGTTGAGATTATTCGCGAGTGGGAAGTCCATTCACTAGATTCGACAATGATTCAGCCCCGATTCGAGCCAATGACACCCATCTCGATGATGAGCTGTGGACGAGTGCCTTGCGATGGGAACGCGTCTGGACTCCGTTTTGCCACAGGGTGGCAGGCGCTTCAGAATCACCCGGTTTGGCTTGCTTGGGCCCAGCAAAACCCCTCCTGGATTCTTCTGCAAGCACTAGTCAGCCGCGGTCCGCCCATTATGCCCACCGCCGAGCGAATCGATTCGTGGACGTTCGATACCTTCCAGCAGGGCGGGCCAATTGCAAGGTTTACATTGCGGCAATCGGGAATTGGTGGCACGCCCGTCATGGCTTATTTTAACCCCGCCATATCAGAATGGAACGACGCTTTCTCGGGAACCGTTTCCCGAATGGAATGGCCTGATGTGGACGCAATGGCCGCTGATTGGGTTGAGCGCATCCCCATCGCGGCTGACTCGCCACTAGATTTCGCCGTGCTGTTTTTTGGCCCGCCAGGCTTCCCGGATACGGGCCGCGCCGTTACAATCAGTTTTGATTGGGAAGCAGCCGACGGCCGCGGCGTCATCATGAGCGGTTTCGCGGGCGATGGACTTCCGCGACAAGCTCTTTGGGCGCGCTAGAGGGCAGACCCTTCCCGTTTGAGTCTCGCCATTGCGCTCCACCATCGTCTACTCATGATGGTATCCGCGAGAAAGCGAGTCCTGGACGCGCGATCCACTACCGTGGCCCGCCAGCTTTAGCCCCACAAAGCTGGCTCATTGTCGCCTCACCCCTGCCTTAGCGGAGCGTGTAGTCCTTACCAGAGGATGCGCGCCATGATACGGTTGCGCGAATCCTCTAAGGTCCACTTCGCAACAACTTCATCTTGGCGACCACCAAAATCTGGTGCGCTTGTCCCGAAAGGTACGCCCGGGGGCACCGTATTCGGAAACGAAGCGCATTTGCACGGCGCTCGTTTAGAACGTCGCTTGGATTCTGCTCTTGAGTGGCCCCTTGGCTCTGAACAATCTCGGCTTCGAGGCGCCTATTTGAGGCGCAGATTTTGTTGACTTAACCGACTTCGCCTCGGGGTATCCGAATACCGGCTTTTGCACTTCGGGCAAACCTTTGGCTTGGGCTGGGCTGGGGCCCTGGGCGCCCAGGTGTGGCCGCATCGTTCGCGCTGATAGCCTTCGATTTTGGTGTGCCATGCCAAACTGTGGCCAACCGTTACGGCCGCTTATTCCACAATTTGCTCTTGCATTTCGCGCAGACCTTGGGCTCCGGCTCGCCTCGGTGTCGAGGGGCCCATTCACGGCCCACCCGCATCAGGCTTACCGGCTTCGCCGCGGCGTATCCCAATATGGGCTCTTGCATTTCGGGCAAACCTTTGGCTCGGGCTTGTCGGGGGCTCGTGGCGCCCAGGTGTGGCTGCATCGTTCGCATCGGTAGCCGTCGATCTTGATGCGCGCCACGACTCCCGGTAATACCTGTACGGTATATCCTTTTGGCTCGGACCGGCTCTGTGCCTAAAGTCGCGCGACCCCCCGACTTTCGTTTCAGGGGGCTGACTTTTGTTTCAGGGCGTTGAGGTCCACGCCGTTCTCGTAGGCCTCGTGGATTAGGACTGTGAGGTTGTAAGCCAAGATTTTGCACAGCAATTCGTTCTCCTGCGCGAGACGGTTCTTCGATTTGAGCGTCTCCCCGAACTTGCGCTTGATAGCCGAGTTCGCGGATTCGACGTTTGACCGCTTGTGGTAGTGTTGGTCGAACTCGGCCCGGTTTGCTTGGAATAGGTGGAAGGCCTTGCGCCAGATCCGGCTCCGACGCTCCCCCCGTGCGTTGGCGACGTTGTTGGATTTGAAGGGAATGTAGGCCGTGCCGCCGACGCTGGCGACGGCTTCGTGGTTGGCTTTCGAGGCGTAGGCCTTGTCGGCCGATACCTCGTTGATGAAGAACCCGTCCGCCGTGGCTGTGACAAGCGGGGCGAAATTGGTGGTGTCGCCCGAGCCTTCGCCTTCGCTTCCAGTCACGATTACATCAGTGACAGCGTGCGTCTTGACGCCAACGCACAGGTGGGCCTTTAACCACACATTCTTCTTTTTGCCGTCGTGTTTCTCCTGGCAGTAGGCTCCGAAGGATGTAGTGCGGAAGCCCGTGCTGTCAATGGCGAAGTCCGTCTCCAAGCCCTTGAGGGGAAGGGCGCTGTCGCGGATGAGTTGCCGCAGGATGGCAGTCGCGTCGCTCCGGTTGAGGAGGCGGCTGCTGACGGCGAAACTTGGGGCGCGATCCAATTGGCCGCGCTCTGCGGCGTTGCCGAAGAGGCTCGTCGCGCGGCGGCTCGACAACTGCGAGTAGACTTTCTGCGTGGCGCAGAAAAGGGCATCGCGGAGAGGGATGCGCGGGCGACCCATGACCTGCGCGGGTTCCTTGATGCCCGCCATGAGGTCAGCAAGCAGAGCGTCGAATAGGCGGACTTCGTTTGTCTGCGCCGCATTGTAGGCGTTCTTCGCCGCACCTGGCAAGAGCGGCACGGTCGCTGTCGTGCCGTCGGCGTGTTGGGCTTGGAGGTAGTAGCGTGTGGCGAGGACGTGTTGGCATTGGCGTCCGACTTCGAGGTAGTGGTCGCATTCGCACGCCCACGACTCGCCGATGTGCGTCACCGTGTAGGCTCGCTCGGGGTGGCTCTGGGATTGGACGCGGGCGCAGTTGTCGCTCAGGACGACGATTTGACCGGATGCTTGGGCAATGAGTCGGGCAGGTGTGCGTTGGTCGGCCCAGGAAGCTTGCGTCATTGATACTACCTACGCTACCTACGATGCTGCGACTCTACTTATAGTCATAGGTAGGCGCGGTAGTGTTATCGACTGTGTAGGTAGGATTATATGTCATTATCATTTAGGTAGCGTGGGTAGCTCATGGACATCACGAAGGTCGCAACCGCCCAGTCGAAGAGCCAGTCCCTCAGGACCACGATCCCCGCGTCCATTGTGCGCCAATTCGACCTCAAACCCAAGGATGGCCTCGTGTGGCACCTGGTTGCCCGCGACAGTCGCTTCATCATCGAAGTCAGCCCCGTCAAAACGAGTGACTTCACTGAGGTATCAAAGGCTCCACAGGCTGAACCAAGACCGAACACCACCACTGTCAGGCCCGTCAAGGCGAAACGAGGGGGCGGGGGGCAGTGACGGGTCACTCGCCAGCGCGCAGGCTTTCTAGGGCATCTCCACGTCGGCCCGCCAAGGGGCCGCGCATTCACTCAACCCTGCGTGCCCATCATATTCTTCCAATTGCCTTGAGGCCCGTGGACATTGGTCGCATCGCACTCCTACTTGATGTCGAAGGACAACGCCTCGGTGGCCCCATCTCCACTAACGAGCGCAAACTGCTCAACGAGGCGAAGAAGCAGCCGGCCTTCAGTACCGACGAGTTCGCCGCGATTCACGAGGCTGAACGCCAAGGTCGGCCAATCATCCAGGAGTTCCTGGCCACTGAGGCGAAGCGTCGCGAAGACATGGGGCACGTCCCCACGCCCGCCAGCATCGTAACGCCAATGTTGGATTGGATTGAAGCCCGCGCTCCGAAACGACTCGTGGATATGGGTTGCGGTGTCGGAGCCTTCGCGATTGAAGCCGCCAAGCGGTTCAACGATTCCACGATCCTGGCCGCCGACATCGACCCCACCATGACCTTAGCCCTCCGGTGCCGCATGGCCATCCATGACGTCACGAACATCACCATCGTCAACGACGACTACTTGCATATGATGTTGGAACCAGTGAAGGGGCCAACCGCCTTCATCGGCAACCCACCCTACGTCCGTCATCACGCTCTGGAACCGTCCGTTAAGGCTCATGGGGCAGCCCTCGCGAAGACCCTCGGTGTGCAGGCCTCCGGCTTGTCTGGCTTGCATTTGTATTTCCTCCTGGCAACTGCAAAATTGGCACAACCGGGCGACGTGGGCTGTGTCATCACGTCCAACGAGTGGTTTGTCACGAACTACGGCGCGTCGCTCCGCCATATCTTCGTTGAAAACCTGGGGCTGCAAGTTGTCCACACCCTGGATGCAGAGTTGCAGGCGTTCCCTGGCGTGTTGACGACCGCAGCCATTCTCGGATTCAAGGTTGGCGCCAAGAGCGACGCAGTCGCCTTTGAGCACCACACGAACCTGAAGTCCTTCGGCATCCTTAACGGCCACCACTTCACAATTCCATCAAGAGTCCTCAAGGTATATCGCTGGCCAACAAACGGCGACTACTTGGAAGACTCTGGGAAACCGAAGCTCGGCGAACTATTCCGCGTTCACCGCGGCATGGCCACAGGAGCCAACGATTTTTTTGTTATGCCGGCAACAGAGGCGACGGCAAAGGGTTTGGACCAATGGGTGCGACCCGTGCTTTGCAAGGCCAAGGATTTGCCTCGCGGAGTAGTGGCATTGAATCGCTCGCCGACCGGCGCGGTAATCTTGTGCGCGCACCCAGAGACAAATCTGGCGGATACCAAGAACGCGGCACTGCGCAAGCACGTCCTTGAAGGTGAGAAGAAGCAGCTGCATGAGCGATTCTTGTGCGCGCACCGCAAGCAGTGGTGGAGCCTTGGTTCGCCTCAACCGCCCCCCATCATCGTCACTTACATGGGCCGAGGAGCCCCTCGCTTTGCGTTGAACCGTGGCCAACTCCTCATCTTGAACACGTTCCATGGCCTCTACCCAACGGGCCGGCTCTCTGCGCGGGATCTGAAGCAGGCAGTGGCAAGGCTCAATGAGGCTGCTGCGTCGATGGTAGGGCAAGGCCGAACCTACCAGGGCGGCCTCGAAAAATTCGAGCCGCGCGAACTCGAAATGGTTAACCTGCCGACTGGCCTGGAAGGGCTTGTTGGCTTCGCTGAAGCTTCCTAAATGGACGGATGACCAGATTCGGGCTGATGCCACGAAGGCGCTGACTGGCTTCATTAAGGCCCGAACAGAAGAGGCCGGTGGTAAGTACCGCAGCCACTATGACGAAGGTTACCAGATTCTTCTGGACCTCTTCGATAAGACCGATGACCTCACTTCGTTTGCTGAAGGTCCATTAAAGGACAAAGGCCGCAGGGCGGCGGCTAGATTTCTAGCAGGCCCGCCCTGGAGTAAAGACGACTTGAAGACCCTCGTCCAAGCTCAGGCTGGCCCTGAAGCTGACGCAGCGGCCAAGGCCAAGGCGACCCTTTACGTCCTCAAGCTCGGATGGGATTTGCGCCGGTTTCCCTGGCTTCAGACCGGTGGCCGGCCCAACGCCATGGCCCGCAAGTTGGCAATCTCTCAGACAGCCGCCATTTGGGCCGTCGAGCGAACGAGGACCAGCTCCCGCGTCGACAGGAGCAAGAAGCAGGAGAATTTGGTCCAGGGTACACTTGAGGCGGCAGGATATGCCAAAATCAATGCGGAAAAAGGCACGGCGCTTGACCCGCTCACGCTGCCAAAGGGCACATTTGCGAAAGGCATAGCAGTTGGTGGAAGGCGCTGCGACTTCGCTATTCGCACCAAGAGCGACGGGATAATGATTATAGAATGCAAGTACGCAGGAAGTCGGGCGAACGCGTTCAAGCGCATCATTCACGAGGGGTCGAGCAAGAAGACAGCTTGGTCCGCCGGTGGCCAAAATGCCACCGTGAGCGTCCTCGGCGGGGTCTTCCGAGCGGAGAACGTTTTCACTTTGCAAAACGAAATTGGCATGCTCGTTTTGTGGGACCACGACCTTAGCCCCTTGGCGGCCGTCCTGTAGCCACAATGGCTTAGAGGGCTTTCAATCGCCAACGATTGGGGGCAAGCGGACGACTTTTGATTCAGGGGCGACCTTGGCACGACGCCTTGCCCCCGGACTTTTGTGACAGACCTACGACTTTCGTTTCTCTTTGTTACGTCTTGCGTTGTATGTCACGCGATTGCCTGTTTTCTGTGAAGGGAGAGTCTTGGAGGAGTCGGTAGAAGGCCTGCGCGGCGGCCTGGTGCTGTGGCACGACTTCGAAGTTGAACTTGACGGTCGCCTTGACCGCAACGCAACCGAGTTTTTGAAACGCAGATTCGAAGGCTTCAGCCATCCTTGGAACTGCTACTTTCGCGGCCTTGTTCACGTAGAAATGTGGAATGAGGGCCGGTTCACCGTGGACGAATGCAGATCCGCGGAAGCGCAAAATCATTGCTTCGGTTTCTAGGAAGACTTGGAGCATTCGAAGCAGTGTAGAGTTCGTGTCCGGGGTGTAAACGAGCATGCCGTCGAGCCAGCCGAGTTTTCTATCGGGCTTATTTTCCTGCTTCCGAGCCAGGCTGAATATGGCGAGGCCCTCGTCGTCGTGGAGGGCGTCGCCTCCGAGGATTAAGCCGTACGCATGGCTGAAGCGGTTTCGGAACTTGCGGAGGAATCGGTGTGCTTCCTTTGCCATGAGAATAGAGTTTCGTAGCATGCCGCAGACGGCGCGGTCGTTAAGGAGAATCGCTTCCTGTTCCAACGGTGTCAGGCCCGGACCATTGGGGTGGAGCATAGGCAGCCAAGGGCGAACGTCATCGTCCGTAGGCGACGTGGGAACGTTGTCATAGAATGCCGAGGCCGCGGTTTGCGTGACATTGATGATGCGCATGAATTGTTGAGCCGGATGCTTCCCGACGAATTCGCACATTGCCGCCAGAATTTCCGTGCTCTTGTAGACCTCGGCGGCCAGCGCCACGTGAATGCATCGCAACAATTGTTGAGTTGAGGTCGCGGGATTCTGGTCCGGCAGCTTCCCTGAAGCAACGAGCGCGGCTGTGTGATGCAACATGTCCGCGTACTGATACCGGGCGGTTATCGTCTCGTTCAGCGTCGTAACTTGCGCGAGGCCAAGAGTGGCTCCAGATGAGGGTTGGAATGGTTTGTCGGACATTGGCATCGCCGGGTGAAGGCCGTCCGAACAGTTGACTCTTGCTTCAGAAACCTACGTCTGCCGTACTTCGGGGTGGTGTCGCTTCACGAGGATTCGATGGTGGGCACTCTCGTCCCTTTCATCAGGCCCCAATGGAACTCATGACCTAACGGGTAGACTTGACATCCGTCGCGCGGGACCCCGTGGACAAGTTCTGCACCACTTTGGCTCAGGAAAACGTAGGCGTCAAGCCTCGGTGCGTAGTTCGCTAGGTGCGGGGACTGTGCCTTCCACCACGCGAGGAATCTGTCCGCCGCATCCTTCTCGAACCACGGCAGATACGAACCGTTGCGCTGATATGGGGCCACAAACGCTGGCAGCGGCTCACAGGCTTCTGGCCCCTGCATACACACGGTCGCTCGAAACAGGGCTGCCATGGCTCCATTGGCAAGGCCAAGGCCTGCATAGAGGTAACTATGCGCCAGCCGACTTTTGTCACAGGCCGCCAACTTCTGTTTCAGAGGGCGACTTTAGGCACAGAGCCGCTCGGACCACAAGCCCTAAAGCTATACCTTGGCGTATATGCCTTGAAGGTAAGTCAATGCGCTTCATCGCCCTCGACACAGAGACCACTGGAACGGATCCGGCTAAGGACCGAATCATTGAACTCCACATGCGCCAGGTCCTTTGGCCGCTCTTGCAGGACTTGGCGCCTTACAATGTGGTCGTCGACCCTGGAGTTCCCATTCCATCCGCCGCGACGGCAATCCACGGCTTTGCCGCCAAGGACGTCGTGGGCAAGCCCTCGTTTCGCGAGCTGGCCGGTCCGGTGCAGCATATGCTTGAGGGCGCCGTCATCATCGCCTACAATGGTCGGCGCTTCGATGTCCCGCTCCTTCACAATGAACTGGTTCGCGCTGGATGCAAGGGGTTGCCCGTCGATCAACCCGTCATTGACCCCTACGAGATCTTCCTGGAGGACTCCCCACGAACCCTGACGGGCGCCATGCAGCACTACATCGGCGCCGAACACCCCGGCGCCCACAGCGCGGCAGCCGACGTGGATGCCATGCTGGAAGTTCTCCGGATTCAAATGAAGAACCACCCCGCGGACGAGCTACTGGCCGCCACGACGAATGCCACGAAGCGCCCCCTCGACCACGGCAACCGATTCCACCTCGACGCGAAAGGCGTCGCTCGGTTCAGTTTCGGCAAGTACCGCGACCAGGCTGTCGGGGCATACCCAGCTTACTTGCATTGGATGCTGGGCGCCGACTTCCCGAAGGACGTAAAGGATCTCGCCGCCAACTTCCTCGCCAACGACTGCGTCGGCCATCCATTGTTCCCCGTGGACGCGCTCCAAAGGAAGACGTCGTGAAGCAAATGACAAGACGTTTGTATGAGAAGCCGCGGGAATGCTTCCTAGCGTATTGTTGCCATGGTACTTCGATTGCAAAGTCCACGGCAGCGAATTCATGCTTCCAAATTCACTCCAAGAGAGTGGTTCCAACGGGCAGAAGTGGGTCAGGCAGGGGGAGGGGCGCCGCGCGGGGGCGGCCAAAGGTGGCGCAGGCGGAGCGGAGGCCATGATTGGCCAGCCGCCCAACATCGAATTCCGATTGTCCAGAAGCGACCAATGTGTCCTGCAGGTCTTCCTGCCACCAGCGGCCTTGCTGTGGCTCGACGACCACCAACTGGGCCTCGAACACATGATGCAGGCCGTATCAAGCTCCGCGCTCGACCACTTGCTCCCACGCGAGCCAATCGTTTTCATGCCCGCCCCGGCGCCACCGGGCATCGAATTGCGCGACCGCGACAATTCCCTACTCGTTCCAGGCACGATCTTCCTTGAAGCCTGGCTGCGGGGACACCCCGGCACGACTAGCGTACGCGCCCTCGTGCAAGCCATCTACGGCGTCGCCGAATCCGAAGCCGAATCGACGCTCTACGAGCGCCGCGGAGTCAAGGGCCGCAAAGCGGGAACGAAGTTCTACCGGAACTTCATGAAGGACTTCCAAGGCGCGCTGTCAGCTTTGCAAGTCGACGGGTGGACCATTACCCCCGCCCGTTCGGCGGGTAAAGCCGGCGAGCGAAACTTGTGGGCCTTCACGCCACCACAAGCCACGGCACTCGAATCGGCGGTGTCCGCTTGAGACGTGGACAAGCAGCCATCGTGAAGGGCCTAGAGGACGCCTTCCGAAACGCCGGCCTACCGGATCCCGCCTTAGCGGCGCGGTTTGCCACGTACACGTTGCTCACCGGCAACAATCCACGGCGCGCCAGCAAGTACCAAACGCAGTTCCAAGTGCCACCCTCGACGTTTAGCGGGTGGCTCTCCAACATGGATTGGCAGGCCTTCATCGACGCCATGAACCGCTGGTGCCGCCAGAACGTGAAGAGCCTGCTCGCCAAACACCGCCCCCACCCCGGCAGCCTAGTCAACATCGCCGACGTCCACCAGGATGAATACGAGCCCGATTGGCTTGGCCGATGGCGTAAGACTTCGAGGCGCGTGCGCCCCGAATTGTCGCGCCGCCTCGTCGCCGTCAAGGCGACGGCACAGAACAAGAAAAGCGGATACGCCAACCCATGGCTTGTCTGCGGCTTGACGTGGACGTCCGCGGGCCGGGATTGGACCGTGCCGTACCACTTCGAATTGCTGACCTCAGGCAAGCATGGCCCAGATCACCATGCCCGGCAAATGTGCAGGATTCTGCGCGCCATGGGGATTAGTCCTGATGCCAACGTCCTGGACAATTACTACCAAAGCGGTCGCGTCCGCGACGTGTTTCGCCGCTTCAGTTGGACGTACCGCATCCGCCATAAGGCACGCGGCAGCAACGCGCAACTCGCAACCGAACTCGCCACCGGGCGGCATTGCCGCACGACTGACCTCCTAGCGGAGACCATCCTTCACCCTGATGCCCAACAACAGACGCGCTTTGATCGGCAACGCGGCAAGTTCGTCATGGAATTCGTTCGCAGCGTCCGCGTGCAGTTAGGCTCCGACGATGATGAGACGCAACTCGTCCTCATCGCCCGCGCCAAGCGGCACGACAAGAAGGCCACTTGGATTGTCGACGATTTCGGGTCCATGATCGTCGCGTGCACGCCCGGCGACGATTACCGCAGCGTCATGCGGGATTACCGTAAGCGTTGGCAAATCGAGACGTGCTTTCGCGACCTCGTCAATGCCAAACCTAGCCACGCATCCAAGACGATTCCGTCCCACGTATTGGCCTTCTTGGGGCACGCCGTGCATATCCTTCACGCCAAAGTCAAGCTCAACGAAGACCAAATCGAGGCCACCGACGGAACCATACGCGGTTCCCCGGCCAGCCAGTGGACTCTCGTCGAAAGCGCCAGTGAAATCCTCGGGGAAGATCCCCTGAAGGCCCCCATCGTCGTAGAATAGTCGACGTATCGCTGACCTCCTGCGCGTTCCCTTAGCTTTAGCTCAAGAAGTTTTCGCCCAATTACGCTGCGGTTACCGCAGACCCCATCGTTTCCGCTCCGAGGCCATTCCGGCCCAGCCGCAGAAACAATCCCGCACACCCCAGAAAACGCTGCTACACGCCCTCCGCGTAGCACTTTCCGTAAACCCCAGACCCCTGCCAGAAACGCTATATGCTATCTAGTGACAACCGGGGTTGATGCGCGTTGCCCATCTGGCGTCGGCGATTTGCTTGGTCCTTGTCGCCGCGTCCACCAACGCTTTGGCGGGTTCACCCGACCCCGTTTCGCCTGACGCGTCGCAATTGCCGGACCAGGTTGTCGCGACGGTCGAAACCGTCGCCGCCGACCCGCACGCTGCCATCGGCGACCCGCAGAGCGTCCTCGACCCCTTCGTGAACGGCCCGGAGAACCCTGAAGAACCCGGTGCTCCCGTCGAAGAGCAGGACCCCGGCTTCGCCGACCGCATCCGTGACGCTTTCAACGACAAGCTCATGGTCGCAGGGTTCGCCGGTCTTGTCGCTTCCGTGCTCGGCGTTGGGACTTTCGCGTTCGTAACACGCTATATCTCACCCAAGGAAGCTCTCAAGAATCCGCAGCGCGCGATGCTCTACGGGTTCGTGCGAGGCAACCCTGGCGTGCACCTCAAGAAGCTTAGCGAGGAGTTCGGCATGAAAACCTCTTCCATCCTTTGGCATGTCCGCAAACTCGAATCCGCCGAGCTCGTGCGCTCCGAACGCGCCAACGGCTTCCGCGTGTTCTACCCCGTGGACGGCGGCATCGAGATTAAGCGTGTGAGTCGCGCAATCACGGCGTTGCAGAACCACAATGCCCGTGCACTCTTCGAGAACCTCGAACACCGCAACGGTGCCAGCCCGAGCCAACTCTCGCTCCGCCTCAACATCCACACCGGGACGGTACGTTGGCACCTGCGCAAACTGCGCGAGTATGGCCTCATCGAGGAACTCGTGCGCGAGGACGGCTCCACGTTCTTCGCAACACCGCTCGGCCGGAAGGCGCTGGAAACGCTCGTCGGCGTGCCAACGGCTGTCCGTGGCCCGGCCCAAATCCCAAGCGCCTTTGCAGTCCCATCCCCAGAGGTATAAGATGCGCATCCTCACAATCCTAACCCTTGCTGCGTTCGCGGTCCCGGCTGCGCAAGCCCTCCCAGCAGACCCCCTCAGCCAAGGCGGCGGGTCGGCCTACGATGACGGCCTCGTCTGGGGTGTCGGTGTCGGCGGCGCTGGCGCCCTCGCTCTGCTCGGCTACCTTTACTACCTAGGCGTCGGCGGCCTACGCCACGTCGACCGTGAGAACGTCCTTGAGCACCCGATGCGCAAGCAGCTGCTTGAGACGATTCAAGTCCACCCCGGCGTGCATCTACGCGACCTCGCGGGTCGCCACGACACGGCCGTCACGAACACGCAGTGGCACCTGCGCAAACTTGAGCAAGCGGGCCTCGTGAAGACACAGAAGATGCAGGGTCGCCGCCTCTACTACCCAGTGGAGGGCGGGCAAGAATCGCGCATGCGCGCCTTCGAGAATGCCGCCCTACGCAACCCCAACGCCGAACGCGTCAGCGACTTCTTGTCCAGCCACGCCGGATGCAACCAGCGCGGCCTCGCTGAGGCTCTCAAGATGAATCCGGGCACAGTGCGTTGGCACCTGCGCAAGCTGGAGAGCGCCGGCATCGTGCGCTCAATCCACGAAGGTGCCCAGACGCGGTACTTCCTCATGAAGAGCCTGACCGCGCGCGCGACGCGCGCCCCGATGCGGCCCGAGGAAGTCCTCGTTTCGAGCCCGGCGCAATAAGAAGCGCCACCTGGCCCGGCCCCGACCTTTGACCCAGCGCCAGTTCGTTCGCGCGCTCCACTCTTATCACCCGCTGTCGTTGGCGCGTCGTGCATCTGCGTTTCGGCCTTGGAGCTTGGTCTAACAGCCACTTCGAACATACGCTCTACCCGTTGCGCACTCTCCACGAAGAGTACCTGCCGCGCTATGCGACGGCCTTCGATTGCGTCGAGGCGAACGTCCTACACCATCGAATGCCAGCAGCGCCGTTCGCGCTCGACATCGGAGCGTGGGTGAAGCAGACGCCGGAAAAGTTCCTGTTCCTTCCGAAAATGCATAAGTCCGTCACGCACGGCGACGCGGACGAATCGACTCGAATCGCCACCGCCAAGGCTTGGCTTGCAGGAGTGCAGCCATTGCGCGACGCGAAGCGGCTGGGCCCCATCCTCTTGCAATTCCCTGCGCAACTGGAACGCGAACGAGGCGCCGCATTCTTGCAATCATTGTTGCGGCTGGCTAATCCTGGAGCCTTCGCCGTCGAAGTCCGTCACAAGTCGTGGTTCACAGGACCGCTCGAGACGCTGTTGACCGACCACGAGGCCCCGCTCGTGTGGTCCACGTTCCCAAAGGCCTTCGCGCCCCCGTGGGCGACGGCGGAGCGCGGCTACGTCCGCTTCACGGGCAAGCACGCGCAAACGAGGGGCAGGCACGTGACAGTCGCCGACCGGCTGAATGACATCCTCGAAATCCGTAAGAGGCTGAGCGGCGCCAAGTGGGGTGAGTGTTTCGTCATCGTCACGAATCCCTTCGAGGGCAACGCGGTCGATTCCATGCCCCGCATAGCGGCTGCGTTGGGCGATGCGAAACTTGCAAAGCGGCTCACCCGCATGCCCGGCGAAGCACTTTTCCCGGATGCGAAGACGCTCGCCAAAAACGTCCACATTCTCTAGGGCACGGATTCCTGCCGGCCATACCGTTCAAATAGGTCCTGTCCTGACACAGACTTGCCCTCCATCCCTGTGCGCCCCGGCCCCAGCGGCTCGGGACGACTAACACGGGACTCCCGGCTTGCCGGGGGAATACGGGTAGGAGAACCACACTATGGCACAAACAATCGAGACCGTCGTTGACGGTGGCAAGGCAAATGCAGGACCGCTCGGGCCCGTTCTGGGTCCCGCTGGCGTCAACATGGGCAAGGTGCTTGCCGCAATCAACCAGGCGACCGCCGCCTATTCCGGCATGAAGGTCCCCGTCAAGATCATCATCGACGACAGGAAGGACTTCAAGGTCGAAGTCGGCACGCCCCCAGTGTCCCAACTCATCATCCAGAAGACGAAGATCGGCAAGGGCTCCGGTCGCCCGAAGGACACCTTCGTCGGCAATCTCACCATCAAGCAAGCTATCGAAATCACCAAAATGAAGGGCAGCGACATGCTCGGCGGCTCCCTCAAGGCGCGCGTCAAGGAAGTCGTTGGCACCTGCGTCTCCATGGGCGTCAACGTCGAGGACCGCAACCCCCGCGAAGTCTCCAAGGCCATCGCCGCCGGCGAGTTCGACGCCCAACTCAAAGAGTGAAGGGCCGGGGGTTGAACCGCGATCGGCTTGGGCAAGCCATCCGCCGATGACGCCGATTCCGCCGAACCCTCTGGTCGCACCGTAGTCCTGTGGCTCTTCATTGCACTAGCTGCCGCGACGGCCGCCGTCCTGCTCTACTTTGCAAGCATCACGGAGCCGGAGTTCCGGCCGCGGATCTACGTCGCACTGGTGGGCAATCTAGCCTTGCCAGTCATTGCATGGTACGTGTTCAAGCACCTCCCTCGGCATCAGCAAGTGCCGCGGCGCCCGTGACCGGACGCGGGTGCAACGGCCTGGCCAGCCCCCTCGCTGCGAGACCAGTTTCGCGCTAGGCGAAACAATACACTTCATGCAAGAACTGGGGGACACTCGCCGTCGGAATCTTGGCGCCCGCCGAGTTGGGGTGTCCGCCGCCGACGATGCCGTGCTGTTGCGTGAATTCGGAGACGAATTGGCCGAGGTTGAACGAGTCGTCGTCGAGTCCCGTCGAGCGCATGGAGAGGCTGGAGAGGTGGTTGCGGCGGTTGAGGAGCACGGCGACGCTCGCGCCGAGTTCCTTGGCGACTTCTGTGAGGGCGCGGCTGCCGAATCCGAACAGGCTGATCTTGCGTCGGCCGAAGCGGAGGAGGGCGACGTTGTGCTTCAGTTCGACGCGTTCCCGCACGCGTTCCAGGGCGCGGTCCCAGCGCTTCTCGTTGACCATCTGGTAGTAGCGCGACTTTACTTCTGGCACTTCGCTCGGCCATTTTCCTGCAGCGAGTTTCCGGGCGGCGGTGTAGCGGAACCTGTCGTCGTCGACGCGGTAACGCCAGGCAAAGTCCAACATGCGTGCCTCCTCTTCCATCCGCGCGGCGCCGACGGTGGATTCGACTTTGGCCAAGAGCGGGCTCGGGCAGTATTCCACCATGTCGGCTAGGGCGACGAGGTGCTCGTGCGCTCCGTTCAAGCCGAGGTAGTCGTATGCGACGCCGGCGGCTGACACGCCTTGGCGCACGATGCCGTCCATGTCGCCTTCGAGTTCGTCGAGTTGGATCTCGGATTGCTCGTGGTGGTCGAGGTAAGTGACGTGCTGGCGCGTCTTGGCCTTGTCATTGAGGGTCTTGATGAGGCGCGGCGTCAGGCCGAGGTCGACGAGGTAGAATTCGTGGCTCGAGATGTCCTTGCGGAGGACATCCACGGCGAGGTCCCCGGACGGGACGAACGAGACTTTCACGTCCGGGTCTTGCGCGAGGAACAGGGCGGCGGAGATGATGCCGTCCACGTTGCCGCGGGTCAGGAGGTGGACTTTCCTATCGTCTCTGGGGCGAAGCTCCATGGACGCGTACAAACCCGCCGTCTCATCCTAGAGCGACTACTAAGCCCTTCCTTTTTTCTCTCCTGGGAGCGCGGGGGAGGACTTCCTTTGGAGGGCATCACCGTTGGACCCCTTTGGAAACCCCCCACATGAAGGGCAGGAACCCCGCCGCGGAGCCACCAATCCGCAGGTCCCACACCACCGGCCAGCATAACCGAGTCGTGCGAAGAGCCCGAGCATCGGTGCCAGGGGTGGAATGCGCTTCCACATGGGCAACAGGCTTAGCGCGAGGACGATGGCGGCCAGGAAGAACACGCCCGCGAGGAGGTTCCAACTCCCGGCGCCCTCGACGTGGCGCGCAACGAGTCCGAGCAGGATCGCGGGCAGAAGGCAGCCGAACAGCCACCACGCGCGTTGACGCACGACAGTGCCTAGCGCGGGGCGGGTTCAAGGAGGCTGTGCTTCGGAGGTGGCGTCGGCCCGCAGAGTTGCCCATGCTTCCTGCTCGACGACCTGCAAGTCGCCGGGGACGACGAGACAATGCAGCGGCGGCCCAAAGTCCATTTTCGCCAAATCTCCGGCAGCTCCCGTGACGAGCATGGGGCGGTCCGACCCGGCTCGCGCCACGACGCCGACTTCGATCTTCTTCGTGAACCAGCTGTTCTTGGTGCGGTCGGCCAATTCCAAGAGGAGCGCGATGCCCTCGTTTGCAGTCATGAAGTAGTTCTCATCCGCCTTGATGTCGAGCAGGACAAGCGTGTGTAGTCCGCGTGCGTGGTTCTCGGCGACGGCGTCGAAGGGACTCGTAGGAGACCAATTGGCTTCGGGGCGCACGAGCGTCGTCGTACGACCGAATTTGTAGTGCTGCAAACCGAGTAGGCCCGGAGCCGCCGTGTAGATGCTGGGAGCGTGCACGATGTGGACGGGGACATTTGCCTCTCGCGCCCGTACGACCAGGTCCGTGTGAGTTGTCGCCGTGAGTGGATCCCCTGCGGTGAGGAGGACAACTTCCTTGTTGCGTGCCTGCTCGACGAGGTCACGGCCGCCTTTCTCGACGCCGAGCCGGTCGAGGACTTGCACGCTGCGGCCCAAAAACGTTTCCAGCCCCGCTTTCGAAGTGCCCGCCAAGATCGCCGTGTAGAACTCCGCGTAGACGACGTCAGCCAACTTGATGCGGTCGAGGCCCTTCACCGTGACGTCGCGGACATCGTGCAGACCAAGACCGACGAGGTACAACGCCACACCGCCGTGAGGCAACGTGGATTGAAGGGTTTGCTTGGTAAAGCGGAGCTCATGCCGCGCCTGGACCCGTGGCATTGTCGCCGGGCAAACAACCCGATCCGGCTAGTCATCCGCGGCCAATCCGTCGAATCCGGCTCCAATCCGTCGAATCCGCCATCACTCCAAGTCAGCGCCCTTTTACCCCTGCCTCGCCGTGGACTCGTCCATGGTCCACAGCCTCGCCGTCCGCGTTCCCCGCGGCGAGGCCGAATCGACGCGCCGCCGCCTTCTGGAACTAGGTGTCCTTCGCCCCGAGCTTGAGGTGGCCAAGGTGGGCTCCGACATCTTGTTCCCTGTCACGGCATCATGCGGACCGACACTCCCGACGGTTCCACACGACTTCGTCGCTCGCGAATTGCGCACGAACTCCTACCAGGACTTACTGCCGCCTGATCTCCGTCCCGTGGCGCCTCGCGCTTTCGAGACGTTTGGCGACATCGCCATCGTCAAGATCCCTCCGCCGCTTCACATGGATACGGCCGCGATCGGCAAGGCGCTACTCGACTTCCATGGCGCCCGCGCCGTCTTCCACGACCGCGGCGTGAGCGGCCCCTTCCGGGTGCGCGACCTTGCCCTCATCGCTGGCTCCGGTGCGGCACTCACTCAAGTCGCCGAGAACGAGATCACGTTGTGGGTTGACCCCGGAAAGGCGTACTTCTCCCCCCGGCTCGCGACTGAGCGCGCCCGCGTCGTCGCCATGGTGAAGGCCGGCGAGCATGTCGTCGACCTCTTCGGCGGCGTCGCACCGTTTGGAATCCAGGCCGCGATGCGGGGGGCCATCGTCGACTCAGTGGACATCAATCCCGATGCCGTCGACCTCGCCAAGCGCAACGTTGAGGCGAACAAGGTCGGCGACCGCGTCACGCTCCACGTCGGAGATGCCAGGCTCATCGCGCCCAACCTCGCGCCGGCCGACAGGGTCTTCATGAATCTCCCGCACATGGCGCGCACCTTCCTCGACGTGGCGGCGCGACTCGTGAAACGCGGCGGCATGATTCACTACCACGAGATCCTTGCTCCAGGCAAGGTGGAGGAGCGCGGCCAAGAGATGAGACGCGAACTGGAAAAGTACGGCCGCGCCGTGCGGAAAGTCGAGCACCGAGTCGTGCGCAATTACTCGCCGCAGGAGGCGCACATCGCGTTCGACTTGGAGATGCTGCCGTGAGTGGGGTTGCATCCCCCATCCTGGCCCGCGAACCGGTGCAGATGGTCACAGTCCGCCCAAAGGAACGCAAGGGCAGCTTCGACCTCGTCACGCTTGACCTCGACGGCACGCTCATCCCGAATGATACAGTGTTTGCCGCGGTGCTCCGCGCCGAGGGGAAGGGCGCCCAGGCCTCATCGTCCGACCGCCGCTACTTCGCTGGCGAGATCACACTCGAGCAATGCTTCTGGGAACAGTGGGCGCTCCTCAAGGACTTGCAACTTGCCGATATCCATCGCGCTTTGCGCGCGGCAAAATGGCTGCCTGGAATCCAGGAAGGCGTGCATCGCCTGCGCGAAAGTGGCCTCCGCGTGGCGCTGCTCACGGACCAACCGAGCACGTTCACCGACTTCCTCGGTCGCTGGAACCTCATCGACGCCATCAACAGTCCCGTCACCGTGAAGGAAGGAAAACAGGTCGCCATCGATGCGCGGTTCGACAAGCTAGCCAACCTGCGCCGTCGCCTCGCGGAGTGGAAGATTCCGGAGTCCCTGGTCTGCCACGTCGGCAATGGCGTGAACGACATCCCCGTCTTCCATGCCGTCGGTGGTTCCGTCGCGGTGTTCGAGAACAAGGATGTGCAGAAGGCGGCCACGAAGGTCGTCGCGTCGCCGAAGAGCCTGGGGGAGATTGTGGACGTTGTACTGGAACTCTATCAAGGGCACAAGTGAACAAAAGCCCAGGTGCAGGTTGGAACACTCATGTACGCTGGGCCTTCCAACCGCGGCACGCCTCCGCCGCCCGTGCGTTCGCTCACCCCAGGTCACAACATATAAGTTGTAGTTGTAATCTATAACTGGGTCCGTGTCCACCATCGCCATCGACGCCTCCGCCCACCGGCGCCTCGCCCACCTCAAGAAAGAATGGGGCGCGGACAGCCTCAACGACGTCGTGCACCGCCTCTTGGACAATGCCCAGCCCGTGCCCAAGTCGATGTTTGGCTCGAGCCCCGACCTGCCCACCCTTACGCGCGAACTACGCAACAAGATTTGGGAGGAATGATGCCGCTCCTCGACACTTGGGTCTGGACTGCATATTTCCAAGGCGGCCCGCAGGCTGAACGGTTGGCGGCCATTGTTGAAGGCCCGGATGTCGCGACTTGCATGCTCACGCTTGCCGAACTTTCGGACATCCATGAGCGCGCGGGCGTGAAGGGCCTCGAAGAGAACGCCGGATTCATTGCCGACCGCGGCCCGATTCTTGAGGTCACACGGCACGTCGCGATCCGCGCCGGACGCACCAAATGGCGTCAACGCCGCGCTGGACGAGGCATGGGACTCGCCGACGCCATCATCTACGAGACCGCTCGCGAGCACGGCCTCGAACTGGTCACGGGCGACGAGGGTTTCGCAGGGCTTGACGGCGTCCGCATGGTCGCGACCAAGAAGCGGTAACAGCACGCACACGCTGCGTGCAGGGCACCATCCACCCCAAACTAAGGGAAGATCGAATCCAGGGTGTATTCGCCCCACACTTTGTAGTCCAACGTCACGGGCAGCGTGCCGGTGTTCTCCCACATCAGGGAATAGCCGCCGGCCTTATCGTTCGTGAAGTTGCCCTTGTCGGAGGAAGCGTCCTTGTCGAGGTGGTCTTGGACTTGGCCGTTGAAGTGGCTGTGGATGTTGAAGTGCACTTGCGCCGTCGTGGTCCAGTCCCAGTTGAACGTCCCGTTGAGCGGCATCTCCGTGTTGATCTCGTAGAACGTGCCGGGCGTGATGGTGACGGAGTTGGCTAGAAGCGTCTCGTCGCCGGGTTGCACTGGCATACGGATCGAGAGTTGCCAGGCCACCGGAGTCGGGAAGGTCGTATCTACCTGATACTGCCACGTTCCGGTTGCGGGTGCGGCCACTTCGACGACGCGGGTCCCAGTTCCCGGCGACGGGCTGCATGCAGTTGCGGGAATCGTGTCGTTGCCGGGTGAAACGAAGTTGAGGCGAACGCAAGCCTGCGTCGGATTCCACAGGAGCGTCGCGTTGAGCGAGAGGGTGCCTTCGACCACCTCGAACGTGCTGCGGGCTTGGGCGGCTTGCGTGGGGTCGAGGTCCGCGAGCGAACCTGTGGCATTGTGATACCGCGTGAACACTGCCCCCGGTTCCATAGGGTGATTGTCATCGTCGTCGGTCATCTCGTCACCTGATTCGCCCGACAACAAGGGCACAACTTGGCTCACGGCGCCCAAGACGGCAGACATCACGATGCCGAGCGTGGCCAGGAAGACGCCAATGCGGTGCCCCGTATGGTCCGCTTCGGCCAGCTTTCCCGCTTTGAAGGCGCGCAACAGGCGCGGCGCGACGACTTCGAACAGGTAGACGGCAGCCGCCATTCCGGCGAAGAGGAAGATGTGCTTGATCGATATGGCCCGGACCCATGGCGAGTCGAAGAACTGCGTGACGTGCGGGTGGCCGGACTCCCACGTCCGCATGAAGCCGCCGACGAGGTTGACGAGGATTGCGATGTAGGTAAGGAACGCCGCCCCGTTCAGGAAGCGGGAGTGGTGGTGCCCTCGCATCAAGTGGCGATGCCACGCGATGTAAGCCACGAGGCCGCCGAGGAACGCGATTGCTCCCAACGTGTGGAAGACCGTCCCCACGACGATGCCCAATTGGGAGTCGTTGAACGCCTGCACCAGGTTTGCCACGACGCGCGACTTGGAGGGCGCGGGAAGAAGGTTGTGGTGACGACGCGGGTGGACCCTTACGGAGGAAATGGAGGCCTGGGATTGCACGGATTTTCACAGAACTTGATTGTAGCGTGCATTGCCCTCCACGAGGGAAAAGTAATCTGTGCGTTTCTGTGAAATCCCAAGCCTCCCACACTACGGCCGACCAAGCAGCCTCTGTTGGATTGCCGCAGCGGTAAGGGAGGCTTGGGATTGCACGGATTCAGTGGATTCTGTTACCCCGCCGCCAGCAGCTTGGGCCAATCTGTGGGGTCGGTGAAATCCCAGGCCTCCCACACTAGGGCCGAAGTCTCACCGCTTCCAGAACATATTGGTCCTCGCGAACGTCAACTCGGCTTGCAGAATCTCGCGCCAGAACCCTGGATTCGCCGGGTCCGTGACTTTTTGCAAGATGCGCGCCGCCGTGTCGGGTCCGACGCCCCGGGCGACCAATGCGCGGCAGGCGACGTTGCCGAAAGCCGCCACGATGGCACCGTTTCGCACCATGCGCTCGCGTTCGTTACGCTCGTCGCGCTTGAGGCTCTTGAGATCAGCCGTGAGGAGCCTTACCTTGTCCTCGTTCCATGGCCGCATGCAGGCGACTTGGATGGATTGACAACGGCGGCACTTGACCTGCCTTGGCAGGAGGAGGACCTTCGTCTGCCAAGTGTTGCGGCAATTGACGCAGATGAGCAGGGCATCGGAGTCTTCGATGCGCTTGCGCACGGCCGTCAGGATCGTATCGTCCGTCTTCGGCGGGGCGAGGAGGCGGCGCGTCTCGTCTTGGCCGAGGTGGCTGAGGGGGCCTTGCGCTTGAATCGTGAATTGCACGTCTCCTCGTCCCATCACTTCCACGAAGCTGCGCACGGCGGGGACATCCATTCGGTCGTGGATAAGACGAGCCAGCGTTTCTTCCTGCAAGGCGATGTGGTCGAAGAGCGCGTCCAGTTTAGCGCGACCGAAGCGGTTCGGGTCGAGGTCCTTCGGCAAGGCCCCAAAATGTTTTGCGACGTGGACGAGGTGGTGGCGCACAAGCGGGGAATCCTTGAGCACCAGGGTCATGAGGAGGTCGAGGCTGCGCGCATCGAGGCCATTCCAGATGTCCAGGATATCCTGGGCCGGCCGGATGATTGGCAACATGAAGTGGATGCGGTACGCGTCGGATTCGACGCCGATGGGGGCCCCCAATTTCTGCGACAGGAGGGCCTGCGTGATGCGGGCGAGGGCCTCGTTGCCGCGCGTGCCGAGGGAAATATTAGCGATGATGACGCGCCGGTTCACTTCGAGCGTGACGCGCCTGTCCGTCGGGACCACGAGTCCTTCCTTGCGGTGCTTCTCGATGGGCTCCAAGGCTTTGCGTCGGATGGCTGCATCGAGTGGGTATTGAGCGGCTTCTGCGTCGTTCTCCGCCAGTAAACGCCGCAGCTTGGCGACTTCCTGTGCCACGTCAAAGCTGACGGGAAGTTGTGCGCCTGTCCATTGCGGGATAGGCCCAAGCTCCTTCACGGGTGCGACGCGGACGCGCGCCTGTTCGGTCTCGACTTCGAGGACGCGCCATGATCGACCCGCCATGACGATGAGGGAACCCGGGGCCATCGCAGCGGCGACGAAGGAGTCATCAACTGTCCCGATGGCGCGCTTGGAAGATTCGTCGATGACGCGGTACGTGCGCTCGTCCGGGATGAGGCTGATGTGGTCGAGGAAGTGCCGCCTCGCCCGTCCACTACGCGCGATGCGTTCGACCGTGGCGGGCGGCGGCATGGGCACGCGTTCGCCGGCCTCGGCGTAGCTTCCCTCCGGGTATAGGGTCTTCACGTCGAGGAGCGTCTCCCAGACTGCATCGAAGAGGCCATCGTCAAGGTCACGGAAGCAGCCCGCGCGCGTCATGACGGCCCGACACCAAGTTTTGCGCAGGCCAGTGTATTCGTTCGTCATGGCGACGAGCTGGTTGGCAAGCACCACCAGCGGGTCGAAGCGGATCTGTAGATGCTCCAAGCGGCCTTCGCGAGCCCGCCTTGCGACCGCCAAGCATTCAAGGATGTCCTCCGGCCCTGTCGCAAGAAGGGTCCCGTCGGAGAAGGCCCCCACGCGGTGACCGCTTCGGCCAAGCCGCTGCACGAGTCGGGCGACGCTGCGCGGCGATCCGACTTGCACGACGTGATCGATTGCGCCGACGTCGATGCCGAGTTCCATGCTCGACGTCGCAACAAGTGCTTGCACTCGGCCGTCTTTGAACGCCTCCTCGACCTCCGTTCGGACTTCGGCGGATAGGCTGCCGTGGTGGAGTCCGAGGCGGACGGGCGGGCCGTCGGGCGCCGTCATGGTCGTCGCGGCGGGCGAAGCTCGTCCGGTGCCGTGGCCCGGTTCTGCGGGAATTTCCGTCGCCGGCGATACGCCCTCATCATCCAGCATGGCGCTTCGGCTTGCTAGGAGTTCGGCTCCGTCGCGCGTGTTGTGGAAGATGAGGACCCGCTTGTGTTCGCGCGTGATGCGGCGCACCGTCCGGATCTGCGCCATGATGTTCGGCGTCAACGCGAGTCGCTGTGCTCGCTCCTCGTCTTTGCCGTCCATGTCGGGGTGCTCGACGCGGAGTCGAATGTCCTTGACCGCCGCGACGGTGACCACCTTGACGTCGCGTCCCGCCCCGCCGAGCCAGCGACCGACGACGGCGGGGTCGGCGACCGTGGCGGAGACTCCGATGCGTTGGAACCCTCCGCCCGGTCGAGCGTGGGGATTCTCTGGGCACGGCCGTTCAGCGGCGGGCGACTCGCGCAGTGTCTGTGGTTGGCCGATGACTTCCTCGATGCGCTCGAGTGCCACGAGGAGTTGGGCTCCACGCTCCGAGACCGCCATGTCGTGGACTTCGTCCAGGACAACGAAGCGCACCGTGGCGAGGTGTTGGCGCAGCTTGTCCCCGTACAGCAGAAGTTGCGTCGTCTCCGGTGTCGTGATGAGGAGGTCCGGTGGATTCCGACTCTGTTTGTTGCGTTCGGATTGGCTCGTGTCGCCGTGCCTGACGCCGATGTCGAAGCCCAATGCCTCGCCCCAGGATTCCAGTCGTCGCAGCAGGTCGCGGTTGAGGGCCCGCAGGGGTGTGACGTAGAGGACCTTGAATCCCTTCGGCCACGGTTTCTTCTGCACGGCGAGTTGGTCGCGTTCTACGAGCATTCGGCTCAGGACCGGGATGAGTGCCGCCTCAGTCTTGCCGTGGCCGGTGGGGGCGACAAGGAGCACGTGCTTGCCATCCAGCAAGGGTTGCAGCGCCGCTTCTTGGGCTGACGTGAGGCCCTGCCACCCTTGCTCACCTAGGAGCTGGGCGAGGCGGGGGTGCATCCGTTCATGCAAGTTTGTCCATCACCTGGGACAAGAGGAGATCGAGGTAGCTACTCAGGTACGTTACGCCGAGCAGGAACCCAACGATGGCGCCCAGACCGCCGGCGACTCCCATGAACGTGCCTTGTTTGCCTAGCAGGAAGCCGTTGCGTAGGGCAATGCGGATGGGGACCGCGGCGGCGAAGGAGACGAGTGCCACCAGGCCCAGCTCAAGAAGGCCAAGGATGAGTCGGAATGTTCCGCTGGATCCCGCCAGGAAGCTTGCCCCCACCATGGCGCGCACTTCGAGGTCCCACAGGAAGAACACGACGACAAATGCCAAGCCGCCGAACACCCAGCCGGCCCAGCGGTACTTGTCCCATACTGGGTGGGTCTTTGCCGGATGGAGGACAAGCCGGACGATGAACACCACGATGGCGATGGCCCACAGGAGGTAACTCCACCAGGGGAGCTGCAAGTAGCTGAAGCCGACCAGCGTCTTGCCGCCATCAACGTGACCATTTTCGACGGCGAGCTTGGCCTGGCCTTGCCAAACCAGGGCACCGGACTGCCCGCCGACGTCCATTGCAGTGAAGCGGACGAAGGTGATGTCTGCCGGAGTGCCATTGCCGGAGGGAATCCTCACGATGGCGCCATTGAACAACGTCACGATGAGGTCAGAATTGTCGGCCGTCTGGTTGGAAATGACGCGTTCACGCTGGGTCGTGGCGCCCTCACGCGACAAGTGCAACCGGTCTACTAGGTCTTGGATTCGCGTCAAGTCGAGGCCTTCCTTGGCATTCGCCCGGTCAGCCGGCTCGAAATGCGCGCTTGAGCCTGATTGGAAAGGCAGCAAGAAGAAGTCGGCTCGCACGACGCTTGCAACCGGTTGTCCCGCGAACAGGGCGAGTGCGTTCGTGCCGGTGAGGGTCGTGACCGTCGTCGCGCCGTCGCGCACTTCGATGCTCGACGTATCATCCAGCGTGGTAACGGCGCCCGTCACGGAGCACGGTGCGGACGAGAGGGATGATTGGCTCAACCCCGACGCTGGAATAGTTGGGATGGATTGGAGCGTTGCTTGCCCGTTGACGGAAGGCGCAAGCAGGCTGAGGTCTACCGGGAGGGAGTTCAGGTCGTCGTCCGCGGCAAGGTCGACGAAGAGGCCAAGCGCGTGGTCGGCCTGGAATTCTCCGCCAATGGCGTTGGGGAAGCATAGGCCGAACGAGCCCCCCGGGGCGACGTAGAGCGCCAAGGTGTTGAACGTGGATTCGCTGCAGGCGACGGCACCGTTGCGGTAGCACACCTTCGACAAACCCGAGAGCGTGAACCCTTGCGAATCGAAGAACCCGAACGCACCGGTCACCGAGCCGAGCTCCGCCGTGACCGCGCCCGACACGATTGTTAGGTTCGTGCCCGCACCTAGGCCCGGCATGTAGGCGTAATCTGCGTCGAAGGCCGTGGGCTTGTTGAACGTGGCCTGGCTGGACGGCGCTGCCAGCAATAGCACGAGGAGTCCCAAGCATAAGCCAATGCGCACACCATGAACAGGGCTGGACTGCCTATACAAGGCCTTGCCAACTTGTTTAGAAGGTAGACAAAGGGGGGGTTTCGTGGGCTGTGGCGTGGTTGCGGCCTTGGTAGACGGTTGCGGGCTCGGTTAGTTTGCCGCAGAGGTAAGGGAGGCCTGGGATTGCACGGATTGTCACAGAACTTGGCCTTCGTGCCTCTTGCACTCCAATGAGGGAATAATACTCTGTGTATCTCCGTGAAATCCCAAGCCTCCCACACTACGGCCGAGGATGCAGCCCCTCGCTACGGCCGACCATGCAGCCTCCCCAACTAGGCTGAGGATCCAAGCCTCCAAAACTACGTTCGCACGAGTTGCTCCACGGCGCCCCGCTCCGACGGCAAGGCCTTCGTGAGGTTCCGGTGGCCGCCGCCCGTCACCGCGACGTCGTCCTCTATCCGGATGCCGATGCCGGCCGTGCCGGGTGGACACGCCGCGAAATCTGGATTGAAGTAGAGGCCCGGCTCCACGGTCAAAACCATTCCTTCCTTGAGCACACGCGGCTTGCCATCTGCCCCCAGGGGGGAGCCGGCGTCATGGACGTCGAGGCCTAACCAGTGGCTGGTTCCATGCATGAAGAATTGTCGGTACGATTGGTCCTTGATGGCTTGCTCCACGTTCGTCGTCAGGAACTTGAGGTCGATGAGTCCCTCCGTCAAGACTTGCACGGCTGCGTTGTGGGGGTCGCGGAACCTCGCACCGGGCTGAACCTTCTTCAGTGCCGCCTTGTGGGCGTCGTGCACGAGGTCATATAGGGTCGCTTGGAGGCGCGTGAACCTGCCGCCCACCGGGTACGTACGGGTGATGTCCGACGTGTAGAGTCCCCATTCGCAGCCGGCATCGATGAGGAACGTGCTCCCCTTGCGCATGCGTGCTTGGTTCGTCACGTAATGCAGCACGGCGGAATTGTCGCCGCACCCACAGATGGACGGGTATCCGACGCCGGTCGAGCCGTTGTGCCGTGCGTGACGGGCGAATGCTGCCTCCACTTGGAATTCGCGGCCTCCCGGGCGGATGCGTCCGGCTGCCTCGACGTGCGCCGCGACGCCGAGGGCGCACGCTTTGGCGAGCATCCGCAGTTCGTCCGCGTCCTTGATGAGCCGCATCTCATGAATGAGCTTGCGCCCGTGCGGTGGGCTGCGCTCGGCGCGCACCTTCGTCGCGGGGCCACCGGGTCGCGCCTCGGGGGTCTCGGCAACGAGGCGGCGCCCCGCGGCTTTCACGATGCGGCGGCACGCCGACGGTTCGTGGTCCGCGACGGCATGCACTTGCGCCTTCCCGACCAGGTTAGGCAGGAGCGACGCAAGGTCGTCGATAGAGTAGGCGCGGTCCACGCCTAGGGCGTGAGTGGCCCGCTCTACGCCGAGGCGACGGCCCGTCCAGATTTCTGCATCCTTCTTGCGGGGTTGCAAGAACAATTCCGTGCGCCCGGACCCGCCATGGAGCACGAGGATGGACCTGGGCTCGGCGAAGCCGGTGAGGTACCAGAAGTCGCTGTGCGGGCGGAAGACGTAGTCAACGTCGTTGCTGAACTGTTTCGTCGGGTGAGTTGCGACGATGAGGATGTGCCCGTCGCCGAGTTGCTTGGCGACGCGCTTGCGACGCCGCTCGAAGCTCGCGAACGCCAATTGCGGCGGTGGTCCGACGGACAGGTCGGGGAATTCCACGCCCTGGCAGAGCGTGGGTGGCTAAAGGAGGCTTGGACGCGAAGTCTCGTCGCGTCTGCCTTAGGCTGGAGCGGTCGGCGACCTATCCGGGGTCTGGTTGGCCAGGCGAAGCGCAGCCGAGGCCATGGCGATCGCCGCTAATGTCGGAGGGCCCCATACCTGCAGGGCACTGAACTTGCCCCCGAGGTCAGGCGATGAGAAGTAGAACAGGATACCACCAAAGATGGCCAGCCCGAGTGCAAGGATCGCCGGGAAGGCTGCGTGCCAACGCCGGCTCAACGGCAGCAAGACGACGACGCCGATGGCGGCGAGAATCGCGATGTAGGTCCCGACTTCCCAACCGCGCTCCACAAGGCCGTCGCCGTTGTGCAGGAGGAGCGCCGTCCAAGGCGCAGCAAGACCGGCCGCCGCAAAGCCAACGACGCTCGCACGCCCCTCGTACCATGGGGCTGCCGCGAGGGCCACTCCGGCCACGACGTATACCACGTAGGACGAGATGGCAGCGTGGTAGCCCGTGGCCTCATCACCCGTGAACCATACGCTTCCGCCTGTCGCGACGGCGGCCAAGGCAACGCCACCGATTATTGCCGCTGTCCACGCCGGCCACAAGCCGTCGGGTGATCGGGCCATGCACCATGCAAGAGCGGCGCCCGCGGCCAGGCCCGTACCGATGAGGCCTGCTGCGAGTGCCAGGAGGTGTTGCTGCGGCGTCCACAGCCAGCCGGAACGAGCGTCCTGCAATTGCCACCCCTGCCAGTAACTGATGTGCGTGTTGGGGTCGTGGCGCTCGTCGGGACGCAGGGCGACCGAGATGACCCAACCGTTGCGGAACTCCTCCGACCCGTCGGCGGACGACGCCACCATGATGTCGATGGTGTCACCGACCTCAGGCGGCGTCCCAGCATGGTCCTCGACTACGTTCTTTACCGTGAAGGTCCACACCGAGTCCGATCCGTCTGACGAATCCCGGCGCTCCAGGTCACGTCGGTCGCCGACTTCGCCGTCGAGCACGACGAGGGATTGCGTGTCCCACAAGTCCTGCGTTTGCGCGGCGATGATCTGGTACGTCAACACGGCTGGGGCGATGAGGCTCGCGGCCATGAGGAAGCCGAGCGCGAAGGCCTCCTTGACGCGCCACTCTCGAGTGGGTGGCGGCGCAGGCGCCGGAGGGGGCGGGCGTGAGCCGGCTGGGCGCGCACGAGCAGAAGGCGACGGCTTTGCAGGCACGGTGCGCTTCTTCGTCGACGCCACGCTACGCTAACGTGGGAGTGCTACAGGAGGTTTCCGCCCCAATGCCGGCCGGTTTGTGGCGGGACCGACCTTATGGACCGACCGGGACCCCATGTTTGACGGCGGCCTTGCGCATTTTGTCGTCGGCCGTGAGAAGGCCTGCTTTCTGCTCGATGGCGAGGGCCAAGTAGGCGGCGTCGTAGTAGGAAAGACCCTCGGTGAAGCGGGCGACGTCACGCGGGTTGATGGTGTCCACTACCGCAGCCAAGTGTGTAAGGTGCGCTTCAAGATCCACGACCGCATGGTTGCGGAGGCAGGCATTGCCAACCTCGTATCGAAGGTGCCCCGGGGCAACGAGGCGTGTGTTCTCATGCAGGCCAGCGACGAATAAGCGGACGGCCGCCGAGTCCGCTTCGGGCTTGATGAGTTTGCAGGCAATGCTTGCATCCATGACCCAATCAGTGGCCACGGTCCCTATCCTCCCGGATGAGCTCGACCGCCGGTCGGTCGCCGGGTTTCGACTTCATGGCATGCTTGACCATCCACGCTAGTGCCTCTTGACGGCGCAAGTAGCGCAGGCGGCGTTCGCCCGCCTCCTTGAGGAACGGGCCCGGCTTCAGCTTGTTCTTGCGCAGGAACTCGAAATCCTCCGGGTTGAGGCGGACGCTAATGACGGGCATGGTCGAGGATTGGGCGCGCATGTAGTTGAGGATTCCTACGCGATGTTTACACGTTGCGGGGGGTGGAGTGAACTCGGACAGATGTTGGCCTTCGGCGAGAGGCGGCGATGCCGCGCAGCAAGGCGATGAACGTGGTCAGGCTTTCGCCGGCTTCCGAAGGTCGACCATGGCCGTAGAATTATCCCCGGAAAATCGGCCGCTGGCTCAACAACACCGGCAACGGTAGTCTCATGCGAGGCTCGTCTGCGGTGTTCATTTCGCATACCTTCGTGAGCTCCTGGATGCTGATTGCCATGTCCGGCGCCACTCCTCCAGCAGAAAGCCACTCTGACTTCCGCGAGCGGGGCACATACTTGCCCGAGGCCTTCTCCTTCTCGCCGACGACGATGATGAGGGGGACCCACTCCTTCTCCGCTTCGGCAATCTTGCGGCCGACGCCGTGGCTGGAGTCGTCGACATCGGCCCTGAAGCCTGCCGTGTTCACGAGGCCAGCAAGGCGGACGCATTCGTCTGTGAAGCCGTCGTTGAGGGGCAGGAACCTTACCTGCGTGGGGGACAACCAGAACGGTAGGCTGGGTTTCTTGCCGAGCTTGGCTTCCATGGCTTGGTGTTCCAGGATGGCGCAGAGGTTGCGGTCGATGGCGCCGGAGATGCTCGTGTGCAGCAAGAATGGATGGCGTCGGCTGCCGTCGCTTGCCGTGTATTGGATGCCGAAGTTCTCCGGGTTCTGCGTGTCAATCTGCACGGTACTGAGGGCGAAGGCCTTGTTGACGGAGTCATTGAAGTTGAACTCGAACTTCATGACGAAGTAGAACGTCTGCTGGTCCCACATTTCGATGAGGACCGGTTTGTTGACGGTGCGGGCGAGGTTGACAGCGAACTCCTTGTTCTCCTCGTAGAAGCCCTTCACAAAGCGCACGGCAGTCTCGAACGGGACTTGCAGGGACTCCATCCATTCCTTGCTGCGGTCGAATTGGCGCTTGAATTCCTCGCGCGCCTGCTCGAGGTCCGCGACGAGCGTGTGCATGTCGGGCATGGTGAAGCACCTGAGGCGCTTGATGCCGGCGGTCTCCCCCGATTGTTCGCGGCGGAAACTGTAGTGGGTTAGTTCGTAGATGCGCGCCGGGAGATGCTTGTACGAGAGCGTTGCGCGACCCATGGTGAGGTACATGCCGAAGCATGCGGCGAAGCGCAGGAACAATTCCTTCTCGTCGGACTGGATGCGATATTGCCGAGCCGGGAACTTGTTGAGGTACTTGTTCAGGGCTGGGTGGTTGACGTCATACATGATGGGCGTCTCAATCTGCAGCCCGCCCGCCTCGCGGCAGACGCGGTTGACCTTCTCTTCGAGCAGGCGCTTGATGAGGCTGCCCTTGGGGAACCACCGCATGTTCCCGGAGTCCGACCCGGGCTCGTAATCGACGAGTTCCATCTGCTGCATGAGGGCGATGTGGGCCGGTTCCTGGTCGGCCTTGCGTGATCCGCCCTTCTCGTACGCGTAGAACTTATCGAGCCCAGGCCAAGGTTTGAAGTCGAACTGCTCGGCGGGCGTCAATGTCCCATCGGGGGAAAGAATGAACCAGCTGGACTTCAGGTTCTTCTCTGCCTTGAGGGCTAGGTTCTGCTCATCGGATTGGACGGAATGCCCCCCGGATTGGCCGGATGCGCCCCCCACGACGCCGCCTCGCGACACATCCGCAGATTTCGTCGATTGCGCGGAAGGCTCCGCCTTCGCGCTCGACTTCGCCTGGGCTTGCGCCGCGACGACGGAGAGCCCCGCGCCGGTGCCGCAGCAGCCGTCCGCGTGGACGTGCTCGTCAGGCAGGACGTGGCGGGAGAGTTCACTGAGGGGGTGGCCCTTGCAGCTGATACTGAACGCCTTGTACCAACCGAAGGGCGACTGCTTGACTTCGTAGTCGGCGGGGAGGGCCGCCTTGAGGGCGGGGAGGGCCTGCATCGCGGTGGCTGGCGAGGCGAGGGAGCTGGAAAGGTGCGCGTACGGGTAGAGCATGACGCGTTTCGTCTTGACCTGGTCCGCGACCTTGACGATCTCGGCCGCCGCCTTCTGGGCCGCGCTCGCGAGGCCGGCTTCGTCGGCTTTCTCCACGGAGACGAAGGCGCACAGGCACTCCTCCATGCGGCCCGCCATCTCATCGGGTGTGAGGTCCGCCGCGGACTTCAGGGCCTTCTTGGTGGCCTTGTACTCGATGAAGTCCGAGTGGATGAGCAGGACCTTCATTGCAGGGTCGGGACTTGAGTCGCGCAGAAAAGCGTGGTGGGGTGGTTTCGTCGGCAGTTGCCTAGCGGCGCCCACGCTCCCCGCATAGGGTGGGAGGCTTGGGCCCAGGCCTCCGGTGCCCCGCAAGTCGGCCCGGGAAACCTGGAAACATCCATTCCCTCACCACAAACTTGACTAGGGTGGGGACCCACTTTGTCCCTGTAATGCGTGCAACGTTCTGCTTCCTCCTCGTACCCCTCTTGGCGGGTTGCATCGGGATTCCCGGCGCAAGCAATGACGGTTCGGGTGGGGACGACGGCTCGCCGACCGGTGGCCCGCCTGGGCAAGGGGGCCAACCTGACGCAACGACGCCTGGCGACGGGACCCTCGGCAACGCCACGACTCCAGCGGGTCCGCCTCGCAATTGGACAGCCCCCGGTGCTGCCTCGATTCGGCCGGGAGTCTCCTTGGTGTCGGGTGGTGCCCAATGCACGTCGAACTTCATCTTCACGAGTCCCGACAATGAATCCGTGTACATCGGGTTCGCTGCCCACTGCGTCGCCGAGGGCGCCGTCACGGACACTAACGGCTGTGCATCCGCCGTCAAGCCAGCCGCGCTCAACTCCAGCGTCGAGGTCGAGGGCGCCTCCAAACGCGCCAAGTTGGTCTACACCTCCTGGGGCACGATGCAGGCCGTCAAGGAATCAGGCGAAAGCGCCTGCCGATACAACGACTTCGCGATCGCCCAAATCGCGGAAGAGGACGAGGCCAAGGTTAACCCCTCGATGCTCTACTTCGGCGGACCGACTTCCGTTGCTGACCCCGGTTCGGTCGCGAACATGGACAAGGTCCTGACGTACGGCAACTCGGGCTTGCGTGCAGGCATCGCGGCGCTGTCGCCCCATGAGGGCTACGTCACGAGCGCCCCGAGCGGGTCGGATTGGACGACGTCCATTCAGACCATCCCGCCTGGCGTCTCAGGCGACTCCGGTTCTGGCGTCCTCATGGGGGACGGCCGAGCCCTCGGGATTCTGGTCACAATCGGCTCCAACGGCAATGGCGTCACGAGCCTGGAGAACGCGTTGGAATACGCCCGCGAAGAGGCCGGTCTGGACTTCCGGCTTGCGACCTGGACGGCGGGCAACGGCGGGCTGCTCCCGCCGCTCTAGGACGCGCCACCTGGGACGACGGCGCCGTCCAATGCCAGCGCGACGCCGCTGCAGCGGCGTCGCGCTGGCCTCCTGTCCGCTTATAAGTGCCGCTTTCGCGATGTTTGAAATAGGCTCCCACCTGGGCGGAGCCGTGAAGGTCGCCTTAGTCCTCAACGGCGACGAGCCTGACGGGAACGACCTGAAACTGCTCAGCGCATGTGAGGCAATCGTGTGCGCGGACGGGGCGGCGCAGGTCATGTTGAAGACCAATCACCCGCCCACGGTCATAGTCGGGGACCTGGACTCGCTGCGGCCGGACGCTTACAAGTGGGCGGACGCCCTCGACATCCCCATCGAGAAGCACAAGGCCGACAAGGACCAGACCGACGGCGAACTTGCCCTCGAGAAGGCCATCAGCCTGGGCGCCACGAGCCTCCTTATCCTCGGTGGGCACGGCGGACGAAGCGCCATGTTCCTCGCCAACCTCAAGCTCCTGCGCCGCTGCCACGACCTCAACATTGAGGCCTCCATGGTCGGCCGCGGTGAATCCATCCGTTTGTTCTCGGCGGGAAACGAGCACATCTGGGCCGGGCGAGCCGGCGCGACCCTCAACGTCCTACCCATCGACGGTGACGCCGTGGTCACATTGGAAGGCACGAGTTTCGACGGCAAGGAGCGGACGTTCGAACAGAAGTCAGCGCGCGGCGTGTCGAACCAGATTCTCAAGGACGGCGCCAGGATTCGCGTCCACTCCGGCACCGTGCTTGCCATAATCGAGAGGAAGAAGCAGGAGTACCACGCAATCTGACGCGGGCGCAGCGGCGCCCGCGTCAGGGTCGAGACGTTGGCTCGGATGGCAGCCATGTAAACATCCCTAGCCGATACGCATACACCCCCCTCACACATCTTGCTTTGTGCCGCTGCTCGAAACTCCGCCCAAGCCCGTGTTCGCCAAACCAGGCGCGAACCCGACCCTGGAAACAATCGAGTACATCCGCGCCGTGCTGCGAGATTCACGCGCCCCCAGCGATGAGCCTTGAATCCAGGCCCTAGGATTACGCCGCCGGTCTCTCGAACCTGGTCGCCGTCACGCCCTGGATGATGTCCGCCGCGTACACGACGCCGTCCTGCACGGCAACGTCGAAGACCATGGGTGCTCCATCGAGGTCGAAGCCGATGCAGCAGTCCTCCGGCGCCGCCGTCGCGTTGGGTGGGATGGGCATGATGTACCCGAAGGCCGCGGGGTTGCTCTGCTTCGTGACGTCGCGCAAATCGATGGCCCAAACTCCGGCGTGGTAGTGGCTGAGGTAAAGCAGGCCTTGTTCGAGGCGGAAGAAGTGGACGGACAAGCCGAGGTTGCCGGCAGCCGTTCCGCCGGGGTTGCGCCACGTTGAAAGGTGCACGGGCTCAACTTGCAGGGGCACGCCTGTCACTGCTTGCGTCGCGTCGAGAATCCAGATGGGACTCGCGATGCCTTGGTTTTCGGGTTCGAACGTCTCGGAGCCGACGACCATGAGGAGTTGGCCGTTGGATTGGCGCTCTGCCTCGACGCTGTGGGTGTAGTGCTTATGTTCCGTGTCCGCTGGCGGCATCCAGCGACTAATCAGCACGGGAGAGGATGGCACGCTCATGTCGAGGATCTTCAGCCCCTCGTATGCATACGCGACCATCAGGAGGGGAAGGTGGGTGTCCGGGTCGTCGTAGAACGTCATGTCATGGCCGTACAGCGACCGGCGGGCAAAGGTCTGCGCCCGCGCCGTAGGTTGGCCGGATTCCGCGTCGATGAGTCCCAACGCATCGATGAATGCGAGTTGGTCAGCGGTGAGGTATTTCCCGACGAAGACGAACTCCGCGTCTTGCCCCGGCGCGCCCCGGTCGAAGCGAAGGATGTTGACCCCCATGGCGAGGCTGAAGACGTACTGCGCGCCGTCGATGACGCCGGCCGACACTGTGTGAGACCCGAACCGCTGTGGGTCGTCCCAGAAGGCGACTTCGCGGGGATGGAATTGGTCGGAGATGTCGATGGCGGCGACGCCTGGGCGGAACACGCCCCCCTCGTATCCCAAGAAGACGGTCCGGCCGTCGTCGCTGAAGGCGATGGTGCGGTCGCCGGACACCGGCAAGGGAGCCTCGTAGAAGGACAGGTGCGTCAAGTTCCCGCCCGCGATGTCGTAGAGGTGGAAGCCTTGCTGGCCCCGGTCCGTCTCCCCTGCGTTCACCCCGACTGCGAGCAGGTCGCCGCTGATGGCTACGGCGTGGGCGCCTACGACAGTCTCGTCATCCCAACCGAAACGCCGCAAGTCGTCCCAACCGGTGAGTGTTGCGTTCGCGGCGAACAGGTGCGGCAGGGGGTCGCCGTGGTCGTGGCCGTCCATTTCCGGCGGGACGGGATTGGTCGGGTCCGTGTAGCCCTTCATGGGGTCGTCAATGGGGGGTGGTGTGTTGCCGTCGGAGCAACCGGCCAGGCTCGCGATGAAGAGGAGGGCGATGGGCCACGCGGTCTTGTGCACGGGCTGGCGAGCCAGGTGATGCTTCAAGGTAGTTGTGGCACCGGACGCGGCGCGGCCGGCCCCTTCGCCAGGGCCCGTTCCCTGCGGTGCGCTTTCAACAACAGGGCGGCCCCGAGACCGGCGGCGGTGACGGCGAAAATGTACGTGTAGCCATAGGGCAGGGTGCGCAGGAGCAGGAACGCAGCCAGCGAACCTAGCAGAGTCCCCGAACCGATGGCGGCGTGGTAGCTGCCTACACCCTGCCCCCGGCCGCCAGGGTGGCGGTGGGCGAGGATGATGGGGCCGTTCACCTGGATCAGCGCGAAGCTCAATCCCATGAGGCCATGCAGGACCATAACAATCGGAAGGGTGGGCCCGACGGGGATGAAGCCGGAGCCCGCGAGGACCATCAGCAGGCAGAGGACGGGGAGTGTTGCCGTGCGCAGCTGCGCGCCTCGGATGACGCCGACGGATTCGCCGACGCGGGCGCCGAACCTGCCCGCCCACGGATAGGTGATTGGGGTCACAATGTGGCTCGGCGCCTGGGCAAGAAGGACCAGGCCAGCGCTGAGGTGCAGGTGGCTTGACAGCACGCCGGGGTAACTTGAGAAGAAGGAGATGGACCCCATGAATGTCAAGGCATAACCCAACGGCCAGAGGCGATGAGGGTCGAGGAGGGTGTGCCGCAAGCCCGAGATTGTCGGGGTGTCGGTGATCCGGCTGGGGAAGTACACGGGCCGGTCGAATTGACGTTGGCCTGCTTGGACGAGTTCGGCGTCGAAGGTCAGTTCCCCCGGGATCGGTGCTTGGAACTGCGGCACGGTGCGAGATGCCAGAATCGCGGCGGCGAGTGGGAAGACGGCGGCCGCGGCGAAGATGGCGCGGAAGTCGAGCGCCGATGCGATGCCTGGACCCAACCCGATGGCGATGGAAGTGACCATGCCGGTCAGGAAGGCAAAACCCGTGCGGCGGCTCAGGGTGCTCGTGCTGCGCGCCCACATGGTGCGGGGTTTCCCCTGGAGGACAAGCGTGCTGGCGGCCGGACTAGTCGCCACGCCAAAGACCGTGTAGATGATGGCCCCGCCCACGAACAAGGGGAAGGCCGGAAGCGATGCCAACGTCAGGAGGCCGACCGCGGCCATGGCGAAGCCAACCACGACGATGGCCTTGCGCCTAGGACTTCTATCCATGAGGGTCCCCCAGAAGAAGGAGGCCGGGACACCCGCGAGGTTCATCGCTGCCGTCGTGAGGGCGAGGGCCCAGAGGGGCAAGTGGTAATGCAGGACAACGGCGAGGGCGACGAGGGAGCTCGACATCCCGTCGGCGAAGCGGAAGGTGACGTAGCTCCAGCTCCACAGGGGGAGTCGGATGCGCTCGTCGCGTTCCACGTACACGTGCAGCCATCGCGAACTTGAGGGTTTTGGCAAACCGACCTGGCGGCGCATTCAGGTAAGAAACGCTTTGCGCCGCGACGGCTTGCGCCGCTCGTGGCGGACGAGCTCCTGGTCATCGTGGCCCTGCTGGGCATCGGCCTGGTAGGAGCCGGCTGGTTCGCCCACCGCCTCAACCTGCCGCCCGCCCTCGGGTACCTTGCCGTCGGCATGGTCCTCGCGCCCTCGGTCGAGCTGACCCCGGACCTGCCGGTCGATGCAATCGAGACCGCCTCGCACTTCGGCGTCCTCTTCGTTCTGTTCTTCATCGGCCTGGAATTGGACCTGCGGACGCTGCGCAAGGTGATGCGCGACACGGCAAGCGTCTCGCTGTTCAACATCTTGGTCCCGGCGGCCGTCGTCTTCGCCATCGGGCAGAGCCTCGGCTGGGGCTTGGCAGAGGCCTTGGTCCTCGGCCTAGCCGTGAGCATGTCCTCGACCATCTTCGGCGAGAGGCTCTCGGCGTTGCCCGGGTTCCCGCGCGCCGGGCGACAGCGCAACCTCGGCATCCTCGTCGGCGAGGACGTGGCGGCCGGTCTCATCCTCGGCCTCATGGCCGTCGTGGGGACGAGCCAGGGCTTCGACCTTGCCCTTCCCGTAGGCCGCCTGTTCTTCCTCCTGGTCCTTGCGGCGGCGGGCGCCCTGCTAATCGTCCCCAGGTTGTTGGATGCCGCAGCCCGCACCCACATCCCGGAACTCCTAGTGCTGTCCGGGCTAGTCATCATCCTCGTCTTCGGCTTCGTTGGCGACTACATCGGCTCGGGCGAGTTGGGTGCCTTCCTGGCCGGAATGGCCGCGGCAGAGGCGGGCAGCCGCTTCGTAATCCGCAACACGCTGGTCCCCCTGCGCGACTTGGGCCTCGCCGTCTTCTTCTTGGCCGCCGGCCTGCACGTCGACGCCCGTTCCATTCTAGACCATGCCCTACCCATCGTGGCCATCGCAGCGGCGTTCCTTCTGACCAAGGCCATGGTCCATGTCCCGGCTTCCCTGGCCGCGGGCATGTCGTTCCCGGACTCCTTGCGGACGGCCTTGGGCCTCTCTGCCATCGGGGAGTTCAGCCTCATCCTGGCGGCGGCAGCCGCCGGCCACGGGCTAGCACACCCCCTCCTCCGGACCTACATCGTCGGCGTGATGCTGGTCCTCCTATTCGTGGCCCCGCTCATGCTGAACGGCGTCGATCCCATCGTCCGACGCCTGAACCGGATGCCCAAGCGGTTCGTCCGGCCCATGTCCTGGGTCGTGCAAGGACTGTCGCGGCCCCCGGCCCAGGCGTCCGAGCCGACGGGCGAGCGCCGCACCGCTGGGAGGATCCTGGCGGCTAACGCCATCCTGCTCGTCGCGTGGATTCTGCTCTCCTACTATGGTGGCCCGTATGTCAGCGACCGCCTGCCGCTCGACGACCGCTTCGCGGGGACCGCCGTCATCGGCCTCAGTCTGGCCCTCGGAGCTCCGCTCGTCTACTTCTCGTACCGCGCCTACCGCGACGTGGTCCGCAGCCTCGTCGGCCTGGAAGGCGAAGGCGACGGGGCCAGCCGCGTCCGGGCGCGCATCGTCGATGCCTGGGTCGCCCTCACCGGCCTAGTACTCCTTCTGCCCATCACGCTGCTGCTGCCCTCGGCCGTCCCCGTCCTCCTGGGAGGGGCCCTCGTGGCGCTCATCATCCTCATCGTCGCCTGGCGCGGGCTTTCGCGCTTCCACCGCGCCCTCGAAGGCAGCATCACCCGCGTCCTCGGCCACGATGCCCAAGCAGATGCCCTCCTCGACCAAGTGCTGCGCAACTATCCGTGGGGTGTCCGGTTTGCGGCTGTAACGGTAGGTCCGGATTCGTCTCTGGCCGGTTCGACGCTCAAGGCATCCCGCGTCCATGAACTCACGGAATGCATCATCGCGGTGTTGCAGCGTGGTCGGCAGGAGATCGTGAACCCCGGCCCGGACCAGGACATCAAGGCTGGAGACACCCTCGTCCTGATGGGCGATGCCACGGAACTGGCAAAGGCCGAAGCCCTCGTCATCGCGCACGGGGAAGCGCTGCGCACGCAAGTCCAGAGTCGCCTTGCCAAAGTCATTGAGGTCCCGGTCCACGCAACCAGCCTCCTGCGCGGGCGCACTCTCGGCTTCGCCGACCTGCGCACGACCACGGGCGCCATCGTCGTGGGCGTCTGGCCGCACGGCGCCCTGCACCCGAAGCCGTTCGCCCCGGACATCGTAGTGGAAGCCGAGGACCACCTAATCCTCCTCGGGACGCCTCTGCAGGTCGAGCGGGCGAGGTTGCTCGCCGGCGAACCGAGTGCCGCCCATCCTGCGTAGCCCTCGGCTCCACCGTGGAATCTAGCCGGGGATGCCGCTGTGCCAAGTGACAATGGCGCCCAACAAGAGGACTGGCAGGACCCAAGGCAGGGCGTTTCTCATGAATGGCACGAACCCGACTTCCACCCCAAACCGTTTCGCCTGTTCTGCCGCGAGGAGGCTTGCCGCTGAGCCCGTGAGAAGGAGCGCGCCGCCCAACGTCGTCACCGTGACGAGGAAAGGCGCGTGCGCCGCCGTCCAAACTGGGTCGAGGCCGAGGAGCATCAGGGTCGCTGGGACATTCCCGACCACGTTGGAAGCGAGCGTCGTCGCAACGAGCGCGCTCCATGGGTCATCGAGTTGACCGGGCGCCGCCTTTTCGATAGGAAACCAATGTGGCAACCCAGCCGTCAGAAGATACATGCCTGCAAAAAGAGCGAGGACGTTCCAATCGAGGCCGCGCAGCACGGCGCGGTCGGCAGCACGGCCGATTTTGGGGCGTAGGCCGGCGAATGCGAGGAGGGCGGCAGCCAACGCGAGAACGCCTAGGCCTAGTCCTGCCGGCTGCATGGCAGCCGCGACGACGAAGGCCGCGACGACCAAGAGGAGCCAGGGGCGGCCTCGCGGCGTGGCTGGCGGAGTCGGCACTACTTCGACGGCTACGAGGTGGCGCGCGAGGAGCCAGCTTGGGATTGCGAGAAGGGCCATGCCGAGTGCGACCCAAGGCGCCTGGACCATGAGGAAGTCGAGCAGCGAGAGGTCGCCGGCTCGTGCGAGGATGGCGTTCTGCGGATTTCCGAAGGGAGTGAGAAGGCTGCCGACGTTGGAAGCGACGGCGAGCAAAACCACGACGGGGACCGGCGGCAGGCCGATGTTGCGCAGCGTCGGCAATAAGAAGGGGACGAGCACGACGACGGCGGCGTCGTTTAGCATGACGCCGCTCGCCAGGGCCATGACGAGCAGGCTGGTCCACAGCGCCAATCCTGCGCGCACCGTGACAAGGTGCCGCCGCAGTCCCGCGAAGAGCCCCGCTTCCTCGGCGAGTCCGGCAAGCGCCATCAGTCCGGCAAGGAGCGCGATGATCTGCAAATCGATGGCGCGCCAGGACAACGCGAAGAGCCACGCTGTGATGATTCCTGCAACGAGAGCCACGGCGCCTCTTGGCAGCGGAACCTTACCGAAGCGGCCGACCGCAAGCAGGACGAACGCCGCGAGGAAGACCACCGCCGCCGCACCTTCACGCCAAGGCATCGGTGAGCAATCACTCCTTGGGCTGGACCATTGGAGGCGGTGTGCTGCCTGCTGGCGGAGTGGCGTTTGCTGGCGGTGCGAGCCGCCGCCTGGCTTCGGCCAACGCGTCCGCCGTGTTGCGGAAGATGTTGTCATCGCCGACCATGTGGGCGGCTCCACTGCGCTGCAACATGTCGAGCGGCTGGCTCTGGATTGCGCTCAGCATAACGATGGTGCCGCGTCGCCGCAGTCCTTCGATTGCCGACTCTAGGGCGTGCAGCCCCGTTGCGTCAAGGTACGGAACGTTGCGTAGTCGCAGGACGACCACCTTGGGAGGCTGCGCGACCGTCAAAATCGCCTCCTGGAACTGGTTCGCCGCGCCGAAGAAGAAGGGACCATCGATGGAATACACCATGACGCTCGTGGGGATGTCCTCAGGGCGGAAGCGTGGCTCCTGCGTGACTGGCTCAGCCATCGGGTTGACGGCCGTTGTGTGAGTCATCTCGCTCATGCGATGCAGGAAGATGGCCGCCGAGAGGAGCAAACCGACGCCGACCGCCCACGTCAGGTCGACGGTTACGGTGATGAGGAACGTGGCGAGGAGGACGCCAGCATCCTGGCGGGGCATCCTGAGGATGCGGCGGAACTGGTGGTGTTCACTCATATTCCATGCGACGACCGCGAGGATCCCCGCTAGGGCTGCCAACGGAATGAAGCGCGCCACGTCACCGAGCAGCAACATCACAAGCACGACGACGGCGACATGAATGAGCGAGGAGACCGGCGTGCGGGCCCCGTTTTGGACGTTCGTTGCCGTGCGTGCGAGGGCGCCGGTTGCGGCGATGCCTCCGAAGAATGGGCTCGCCATGTTGGCAAGGCCTTGACCAACTAGTTCCTGATTGGAGTCGTGGTGGGTCCGGGTCATGCCGTCGGCGACGACGGCGGCGAGGAGGGACTCGATGGCGCCGAGGAGGAAGATGGTAAACGCGCTCGGCATCAGCTCCCGGATGTTCGACCAGGAGAGCAGGCCGTCCATGATGTGCGGGGCAGGGATGCTGCGCGGCACTTCAAACCGGTCGCCAAGCGTCACGATTGGGTGGCTGCTGTCCACGAGGGGCCCGGCCCAAACGGCGACTGCAGTGAAGATGATGAGAGCAAAGATCGGACCGGGAAGGCGCGGCATCGTGAGCTTGACGCCTTGGATGACGAGGATTGTCCCGACCGCAATGGCGACTGAGTAGGGGTTGACCAATCCCTTTGCAACCTCGGCAAGAACCGCCCACGCCTTTTCGAGGGGTTCCGCGGGCGCGTCGACGAGGATGATGCCGAGGAGGTCTGGGAGTTGGCCGAGGAAGATTACGACCGCGATGCCGGCGGTGAATCCTGTGGTGACTGGCCACGGAATGAACTTGATGACTTGGCCGAGGCGGAAGACGCCGGCCAGCACCATCATGACGCCAGCGAGGAACGTCGCTACCAGAAGCCCATCGACGCCGTGGTCCTGGACGATTTTGGCTAGCACCACGATGAACGCGCCCGTGGGCCCCGTCACGAGGTAGCGGGAGCCTCCGGCGAGTGCCGCAATTATGCCAGCCACGATTACGGTGACGAGGCCAATCTGCGGGGCATGCAATGAGCCTTCAGCACTCGGGGCCAGACTTGCGATGGCGAAGGCAATGGCCAGAGGCAGGGCGACGGCGGCGACGACGAGGCCGGCCATGCCGTCATAGGCCAAGTCCTGCAGCCGATACGTGCGGAGCGCGTCGATGATGGCCGGGCGGAATGCCCTTTTGGTGGGACGAGGCCGCGCGGAACCTGGCAACAGGGGACGATTTCCGGCGCCACCGTGAAGCTGTCGGTTTCCGGTAAGACGTCAGCCAACTGAAGCTCGTTGACGCAAATCGGTGTCGTGGCGGG
>CAZXUC010000018.1:0-68409 GCA_964643795.1 uncultured Halobacteriales archaeon
AGCGCCTTGCCGAACATGCTCGTGAAGAGCAGCGTGAACATGATGGGCATCACGGTGACGTCGAAGAGTTGGAACGGCACGTGCTTGATCTTGAGCATCGCGCGCCAGCCCAACGTCCCGACGGCCGAGAATGCATTCGCCGGCCGCGGTCGCAAGCGAGTCGAAAGCACGCGGGGCAAGCCAGTGCCTGCACCAACGTCCGGCATAGCCTCGTCGCTCATGACTTGACCTCCTTCGTCGCGGCCTTTCCCTTCTTGGCTGGCTTAGCTGGAGTGGCTGGTGCACCCGACTTGCCTGCCTTGCCTTGATGGCCATTACTCGCCCCATCGGCGTCGCCCCCATTTTCCTCAGCCGCGCGCCCGGTCAATGCAAAGAAGACGTCGTCCAGGCTGGGGCTCCCCAACGAGAATTCGGTGACCACGATTTTGGCTTTGTTGAGGCTGGCGATGACCGTGGAGGCTTCCGATACGGCGGCGACCTTGACGGCAATCGACCCCGGGTCGGTCATCGGCAGGATTCCGTCACCCAAGAGTTTCGCGACGATGGCTTGTGCTTGTGGCCGTTGCTCGGGTTTGGCGAGCCTGATGTGCAACGCGTTTGCCCCGATGGATGCCTTGAGTTCGCGACTGGTCCCTTCCGCGATGAGTTTGCCATGGTCGATGACGGCGAGGCGTTCGCACAATCGGTCCGCCTCCTCGAGGTATTGCGTGGTGAGAAGCACGGTCGTTCCTTGGGCAGAAATGTTGCGAACAATTTCCCAAACTTGGTTTCGACTGCGGGGGTCGAGTCCCGACGTGGGCTCATCGAGGAACAGGATTTCCGGCGTCACGACGAGGCTCGCGGCGATGTCGATGCGGCGTCGCATTCCACCCGAATACGTCCGGACCAGGCGGTTCGCTGCGTCGACCAAGCTAAAGGCTTCGAGTAGTTCGGCCCCGCGCGCTCGCGCCTCGCGCCACGACATCCCGAGCAGGCGGCCGACCAGGACCAGGTTCTCCAGTCCGTTCAATTCCTCGTCGACGGAGGCGTATTGCCCCGTAAGGCTGACTTTCTGGCGGACGATGGCGGCGTCCTTCACGACGTCGTGGCCAAGGATTGTCGCCGTGCCAGAGGTCGGTTTGAGCAACGTCGCGAGAATCCGGATGGCCGTCGTCTTCCCCGCACCGTTGGGTCCAAGCAGGCCATACACGGAGCCCTTGCGGATTTTGAGGTCGATGCCGTCAAGGGCGCGAGTCGCGCCGAAGTGCTTCGACAGGCCGGAGGTCTCGATGGCGTTGGTCATGGCGTGTGCCCGTGGTTTCGCCGGAGGCATCCAACCCCATTTCAGCCCTTGGTGGGAGACTGGTGAAGCCACTCGGCCGCGTCTTGCTTCATGCGCCAATCTTGCCGGGGATGGGGCCCGTGTACTCCAGCGCGTAGAGCCCGGTTCCTCGCTCCGTCACCCAGAGCAAGCCATCGTGCCAACGCGCCATGTAGGCGTTCGGCAGGAATCCGTCGGGGCTGAAGTTCGGCTTCTTCCACCAAATTGATTCGTTGTACGGGGCAGACGGGTCACCATGCGGGATGTAGTAGCCGAGGGCACGAGGATTCTCGGGGTCGGCGATGTCGAGGACCCATACTCCCGCGTGGTAGTGGGCAACGGCGAGGAGGCCGCGCTCCATGTCGGGGATGGTCGTGTGGGGGCTCATGATGAAGCGGTCCTCGATGGAGATGTTTCCCGGCACCTCCCACGTTGCAAGTTGGCGCAGCGCGGCCGGGTCGGTCGCGTCGTAGGACCGGATGACGCCACTACCAGAATCCAGGGACCCAATCTCGGGGGCACTCCAGGCGATGGTGCGTCCATCGGCACGCGCGACGGGCTCTTGCATGGTCCAATGGATCGCGAGGGCAGCGGAGGGCGTCTGCTCCTTGTTGTTTCCAAGCGGCGTGACGGCTAACGGGTTCGTGGCGTCGAAGGTCGCGATGCCGCCGTCCCAATGGCTCACGTACGCGATGCGCCGGCCATCCGGATGCGCTTGGACGAGGACGTCATGCGGGAAACTGCGGCCCGTGTCCAGCAGCGCAGGATGCGCGAAGGAGCCGACGGGGACCAAGCGCATCCCCACTGCGTCCTCGACGAAGCGCGCGACGCCGAGGCGGTTGCCAGGGGGAGCATTGTTGAGTGGTTGCCCGACGTAGAAGAGGTAAACGTCCGAGCCGTACACCACGATGTCCATGTTGTGCGTGCCTTGGACCTCGACCGGCAACACGGAGTCGAGCATAGGCTGGGTTGGGTCCTCGACGTTGACGACGTGGATGCAGACGGAGCAAGCGCCCAATCCGTCCGGCGCCTCGGCGCCAGGCCGCTGTTGCACGTTGAGCACCGCGTGGCGTCCATCGGGGGTGACGCGGACTTCCTGGAATCCAGAGCCGGGGGCACGATAACTTCCCAGGGGCTTGATGTTGAGTGGGTCAGTGATGTCGGCGATGTTGAACCCGCCGTCGTCGTCGCCGTCGATGGCCACGAATGCCAGCGTCTTGTCGCCCGCCTCGTGCAGCACGAAGTTCGCGAACCCGTTCTCCCCAAGCGTCACTCCAAGACTGGACCAGGCGACGAAGTCGATGTTGAAGGACTGCGTGTGCAGGTTCGCGTCGTTGTGGTCGTGGTCCATTTCGATGGGAGCACCAATCAAGATGTCGATGACGTCGTGCAGGATGTTTCCGTCAAGGTCGACTTGGACGTTCGTCACGTGGTCCTTACGATTGTCGCCTGGGCCCGGAGACGAAAGGCAACCCGCGAGGACCAGTCCGGCCGCCAACACTAGAATCCGGCGCACGACGCACCAGGAGAGCACCCACTCATGACCCTTGTGCAAGGTCGGCCCACGCCACCCACCCCTCCGGCGCCACCCCGTATGGCGCCCTCATCAGGCTCATCAGGTGTCCAGGCTTCACCTCAGCGTGACGGGTCAATCGCCCCATTGCGCCCAGTGCGCGTCATACGAGCACCGCGTCATGACCCGTAAGGCAGGCGAGGTGCTGCCGGCCGACTTGGTCCCGTGCAAGGACTTCGAAATGTCGCAAACGTTCCAGGATTGGGCCGTGGATTCGATGCGCAAGGAAGTCCTCGGCCAAGTCTCTAAAGCAGGCCTAAACCGCATGGCGATTGTGAAGGGCAAGGGGCCGGACGGCGAGGGTGGCGCGGCCGAGGCGGCCTCCACCAAACCGAGCCCGAATCAAGGCAATCAGCGGAAGAACAAGTAGACGAGCAGGAGTGCAACGCCCCACTTGATGGCGCGTCGCACCATGCGCCTACGGTGGGCAGTGCGGATGAGGTCGCTGTCCAAGCCGCCCGCCTCGGGCGTGGACAGGTCCGGCTCCACGCCTTGGCCGATGAGCACGGGACCGCCCGCCGTCGCGGCCGAGGCCGGCGATGCTGAGGATGCGGGCGATGTCGACGATGACGACGAAGCCTGCGACGGGGCGGGCTCGGCCGATGGATCGTATCCTGCCGGCCGCAGCCACGCGAATTTCGCACTGCTTGACCCAGACGCCGCCGGATTCGGCCCCTCCTGCTGGCCGGGGCCCTTCCACAATTCGGATTGAGATGCGGCCTCGTTCCGCCGTTCCGGTTCGGGTGGCTCCTGCAGGTCAGCCAGCAATTCATCGACGTCGCGCGCCCGCTTCGGCCCTTCCGGCTTGGCGGCGCCGCCGCGACCAGAGGCGGGCCACGGATGAGCAGAAAGGTCGGCGCGCATGGTGTCGCCGGCCGTCGGCGTGACGGAGGCAATGCCCGGCGGCCACTCGGGGCGGGGGCCTGCGCGGCCTTGGTCCTGCAGGCTGTCGGCGTCCAGGATTACGACGCCCAGCCTCGTCGCGGTCAAGCGGTAGCCTTCAGCGAATTGGTCGCCCGCCAGGACCGGTGTTGCTCCGATGTCCTTCGCGATGCGTCGGGCAGAACCCATCTCGGGGCCGTCGAGTCCCGCCGCGTCGCCGAAGCTGACAAGGAGATTGCCCAGCGGGCCCTCGGCGAGCATGTCGAGGACGTACTCGTTGCCGGATGAGCCCGCGACGCGCAGGTTCTCGTGCACCGTGTACCCCTTGCCGCGATAGTGCGCGGCGACACGGTTGCGATCCATGGCCGCCCCACGAGGGTGCCAGGATAAATCGGTGGTGGATTGATTGTGGTGGATTGGTTGCCGGTCGCCTCCGCCGGCGGCGCCCGGCCCGGAGGTCGTGGACGACCAAAGCAACTTGTGAAAACGAAGCGGCCACAAGCGCTAAGGAGTCCCCGCGCAACTGCGGCCGCATGCAACGCTTTTGGTTGTTCACGGCGGCCGTCCTCATTCCGCTTTCCGGCTGCGCCGACGACTCAGGCAGTCAGGCCGACCCGCCCGCCGATCAAGGGCCGGCTGTGATGATTCCGCTCCAGTTTGAATTCGCGGATACCGGGTTGGTGGTCGGATCAGGCCCAACGGCCACGGATGTGACTCCGCATGGGTGCACCACGTTGGATGAGGAGGGGCTCGACGTCGTCCACCACCCGTGGGAAATCCCTGGTGACGTCAATGGCACGAAGGTTTCCGTCTACAACATCACTGCCCACCTGCACATCGTGGACGAGAGCCTCCTCGATGCCGATATCTACCTGGAAGGACCGGACGGAGATGTCCTCGGCTCGTCGGTCTTTTTCAACGTTCAAACCGGACCGGACGAATCCGTGAGCGTGGACGGCACCCTAGAGCCGGGCACGTACAACATCGTCATCCGGGGCTGCGCAGGCCGCGGCAGCTACGAAGTCTCGGGCGAAGCCAAGATCCGCTTGCCTCCCGTCCCGACCCCCGCCATCAACGCGACGGCAGCCTAGGCACCAACCCTTTCGCGCAATGGTTTCCCGCCCCCAACCTTCTTAGGACTCCCTCCGGTCGCCCGCTGTGCCGGAGTGGGACCTCGAAGCCATCACTGCGAAATGGCAGGAGCGCTGGTGGCGGGAAGGCATCCATCACGCGGAGCGGCCGGTGGACGGCAAGACCTGGGATGGAACCGGCGCCAAGCCGACCTACTTCATTCACTTCGCTTACCCCGGCATCTCCGGTTTCCTGCACGTCGGCCACATGCGGGGCTTCACCTACTCCGACGTGTTCGCGCGCTACAAGCGCATGACGGGACACCGCGTCCTCTTCCCCGCAGGCTTCCACGCCTCGGGGATTCCTGCCGTGGCGTTTGCCGCCGAAGTCAAGCGCGGGGAGAAGACCGAGTACCTGCGCGCGAACGGCTACGACGGCCCCATCGACGCCTTGACTGACCCGAAGGCGGTCGTTGCGCACTTCGCGCACGTCTATACGAACGACTACTGGAAGAAATTCGGCTTCCTCATCGACGAGCGCCGGAACTGCACGACGATCGATCCCGCATACCAACGCTTCATCCAGTGGCAGTTCCGCGCCCTCAAGGCGAAGGGATTCCTCATCGAGAAGCCCCACTACGCGCCCTTCTGCCCGGTGGCGGGGCCGGTGGCTGTTGACAAATCGGAGACCGACATCAAGCAGGGCGGCTCCGCGGAAGTGCTCGAGTTTCTGGCGCTCAAGTTCACGTTGCCCGCGGGGACCGTGTTCGACGAACCCGTCATCCTGCCGTGCGCGACGCTGCGGCCCGAGACCGTCTTCGGCGCCACGAACATTTGGGTCCGTGCCGACCAGGAGTATTTCCTCGTCCGCGTTTGGGAGGACGGCCATGTCTCCGACAAGGACCCAAGCGAGGTCTGGTGCGTCAGTGCGCAAGGGTGCCGCAAGCTCGAGTGGCAATTCGAACGCGCCGAACCGCTGCACAAGAAAGTCCTAGGCAAGGAATTGCTGGACGAGCTCGCGGTCGCCCCCATGACGGGCAAGCCGACGCGCGTCGTCTCTGGACATTTCGTCGACCCCCTAATCGCGACGGGGCTCGTGATGTCGGTCCCGGGGCACGCGCCTTTCGATTATGCGGCGTACAAGGATGCGGGCCTGCTCGAAACTATAGGGGAGCCGCCCAAGATCATTGACGTCGAAGGTGTCGTCGGGCTACCAGCCCGGCTGGCCTGCCAACGACACAAGGTGACGGACCAAGGCGACCGCGCCCAGTTGGAGGCCGCTACGGAGGAAGTCTACACCGAGGAGTTCAACAAAGGCGTCCTCAACGCGCAGTGCGGCACGTATGCGGGGCAGAAGGTGAAGGTGGTCAAAGACAAGATCAAGACGGACCTAATTGCCTCCGGTCATGCTCGCGTGCTGCGCCAATTCTCCGAACCCGTCGTAAGCCGCGCCGGGGAAATGGTGGACATCAAGCGCATCCCGGACCAGGACTTCATCCACTATGCCGACAAGCCGTGGACGGAGAAGGCCAAGGCGCACGCTGCGACGATGCAGATTTTCCCGCAGCGCTACGCGGAAGAAATGCCGAACGTCCTCGACTGGTTCGGCGACCGCGCTTGTGTTCGCCGCGGCGCTTGGCTCGGGACGGAGTTCCCGTTCAAGCCCGGGTGGATCATCGAGCCGATCGCGGACTCGACGTTCTATCCGTGGTTCTACATCGTGAGCCGCTACGTCAAGTCCGAATGGAACCCGACGCCGGCCCACGGCGGACTCCAGGTAGAGGCCCTTACCGACGCATTCTTCGATTACGCGTTCAACGGAATCGGAAAAGCAGCCAAACCCATCTGGGATGAAGTACGAAAGGACGTCCTCTACTGGGGCCCGGTTGATCTCAACCTCGGCGGCAAGGAGCACCAGACCGTCCACTTCCCCGTCTACGTCATGATGATGGTGGCCCTCATGGAGGACCGCAAGCTGTGGCCGCGCGGTATCTTCGTCAATTGGTGGGTCACGCAGAAGGCCGGGGCTAAGATCAGCAAATCGAAGGGCGGCGCAGAACCCATCCCAGGAGCAGCCAAACGCTACGGCGTCGACGCCATGCGCCTCTACTATTGCCACGTCGGTTCGCCGCACGTCGACATCGAATGGGACCCAGACATTGTCCTCGATTATCGCAAGCACGTCGAGCGAATCGTCCGCGCAGCGGAGGATGCGCTCAAGGCCGATGGCGGGGCCAGCGCCATGGACGCGTGGCTGTCGGCCGCCTTCGCGAGCGGGATGACGGCCGCCCGCGCCGCGTACGAGGAGTACGACCTGCGCCGGGCCGCAACCGAACTCGTCTACGCCGTTCCCGAGTTGCTGCGCTGGTACCATCGCCGCGGCGGTGCCAACGGGGCGCTCCTGCGGGCCCTGGTGCAGGACTGGTCGAAGGCAATGACGCCCATGGTCCCGCACGTCGCGGAGGAAATGCATGAACGATCCGGCGCCAATACTCTCGCATCTATCGCGGCGTTCCCGTCCCCGGCTCCGGCGGATGGCATCGCACTGGCTCGCGAGGAATACCTACGCGCCGTTCTGGAGGACATCGCCACCGTGCACAAACTGTCGGGCGTCGACAAGGTCGCGTCGCTCGCGCTCTATACGACGCCATCCTGGAAACGGGGACTCGCCGCGAAGGCAGTCGCGATGGCGCAGGCCGCCGGGAAATTCCCGATGGGGCAATTCATGCAGGAAGTCATGGCCGATTCCGTCATGCGAACGCTAGGAAAATCCGTGCAAACGTACACCGGAAAACTTCCGGCGCAAGTAACGCAATTCACCGCGGCGCAACGCGCACTGCTTGCGGCCGGCGTCGACGAAGCCGACGTCTTGCGTGCCGCGGCCCCGTTCCTAGCATCCGAATTGGGCGTGGGCGAGGTCAAGGTCTGGTCGGGCGACGACGCGACGGCGCCGGACCACCCGAAGAAGGCCGTCGCGGCTCCACTCAAACCCGGCATCGCGCTAGCCTAGATCGAGCACGCCTAGGCCGCGTGCGCTCCTGCGTGGACACAAGCAAGGTCCCCCTTAGACTGGAAGCCGGTGGGGTGGCCGAAGGGGCGGATTTCTCTTGCAGAACACAACCTCATCGCTCATATACTACGACGTTGCTGAAGCGTACCAATGGAGTTGACCATGGGGCCGGGCTGCGATTCCGACACGCACGATTACATCTATTGGTGATTCCACAAGAAACTCAGGTTCGAGTGGAGTCTTGTGGGGGCTGTGCCGTGCCTTCTTTGGGCGGTCCTTCTGGGGCCGGGGGCGCAGCTTCCAGGCCCTTCTTGCCGAGCATCTTGGAGTAGAATGCGTTAGGAAAACCGTGCAGCATGGCATTGAACTGCGCCACTCGAACCGGATCCCCGCCGCGCGCCGCGCGCTCGCCGGATTCAAAGCGGAAATAGAAGACGACAAACGCCACGATGTATAGTGTTCCGAGGACGTACAGGCACCAGGTCCACAGGGTCCACGCGGTCGGGTCCAGTTCCAGCACGTCCCTCCCCAGCGCCGGCCCACCTTATAGGGGCTGGGCCAACCCAGACGCGTGCCCGGCAATCAGCACGATGACGCGCCACGCGCAACCGACGCGCCGCGCCCGGTACGAAACGGCCGTTTCCAGTGGAGAGCGCCCCTTTCCGCTTATATCCAACCCCCCCGTCGCCGCAACCGATGCCCGTCACGGCCATCATTGGCACCCAATGGGGCGACGAGGGGAAGGGCAAAGTCGTTGACTTCATGGCGGAGCGCGCCAAGTACGTCGTACGCTTCCAAGGCGGCAACAACGCCGGCCACACCATCGTCGTTGCTGGCGAGACGTACAAGCTCCACCTCCTCCCGTCCGGCGTCGTATCAGGCAAGGCCGGCATCATCGGGAACGGCTGCGTCGTCGACCCCTTCGTGCTCGTAACCGAAATTGACCAACTGAAGGCGCGCGGCCTCACAATCGACCTGCACCTCTCCGACCGCGCGAACCTCATCCTGCCGTACCACCAAGACATCGACCTCGCGGAAGAGGAAGCAAAGGGCGGAGCCAAGGTCGGAACGACTGGCCGCGGCATCGGCCCGTGCTACGCGGACAAGGTCGCCCGCAACGGCGTCCACGCCGGCGACCTGCTGCACCCGGAACGACTAGCCGCCAAAATCCGCCGCAACGTGGAGATGAAGCAGGCCGTCCTGCAATCGCTCGGCTGGAAACCAAAACTCGACGCGGCGCACATCCTCTCCAAACTCGAGGTCACCGCGAAGGTCCTGAAGCCCTTCATCACGGACACGGTCAAACTCCTCCAAGACGCCGTCGACGCCAAGGAACCGGTGCTCCTCGAAGGCGCACAGGGCGTGATGCTTGACATCGACCACGGCACGTATCCGTTCGTCACCTCCAGCTCCACGGCATCCGGCGGAATGTGTTCCGGGTCGGGGCTAGCCCCACGCGACATCGGCGACGTCGTCGGAGTGGTAAAGGCCTACACCACACGCGTCGGTTCAGGTCCGTTCCCCACTGAACTTAGCCTCGACAAAGGCGTCGGCAACCACATGAGTACGGTCGGCAAGGAAGTCGGCACCACGACGGGTCGCAAGCGACGCTGCGGTTGGCTCGACCTCGTCGTCGTGAACCACGCCGTGCGCCTCTGCGGCGTCAACCAACTCGCCGTCACGAAGATGGACGTCCTCTCCGGCGTCGGCCCCGTCCAAGTCTGTGTAGCGTACCAATTGCCGGACGGCAAGAAGATCACGCACATCCCAAGCGACCCGGACCTCTTTGCCAAGGCGAAGCCAGTATACCAGACGTTTGACGGGTGGGCAGACCTCGGCAAGGGAACATGGGATGGCTTGCCCAAGGAAGCGCGTGAGTTCCTGCAATTCCTGCGCGAACAGACGGGGGCCGCCATCAAGCTCGTCGGCGTCGGGCCTGGGCGCGAGCAGACGGTTGTACGATAGCGAACGAAAGCACCGGAGCGCATCCCACCGGGCGCGCTCCCACATGGAACCGGGACCGGTTTCCGGTCCGTCTCGAGGTCGAAAACAGGGGGAGATTCGAACCCATACCTGGGGGGATTCGACCCCACCCACGAGCTGGAATTGCGGCGATGCAGTTCCAGGTTCTGCCGCCATGTCAGCGCGACGACATGCTCGCGGACTGCATCGACGCGAACCTCAAGGCAGGTCGCGCCGGCTCCTACGTCGTGTTGTACAAGAAGACAGCCGCGTCGGGGCTCGACTGGAAAGGCCATCCGGGATATTTGGCGGCGGCACCTGCCTTTGTCGCTAGCAGGCCCGCACCAATCCCCTCGGAAAACCACGAAACGAATCAGGAGGCATCAGCTTCAAAGCGCCCAGACCAGTCTCCGCCAGGATTCGATGGCCCATACCTGGGATGCCCATGTGGCGGAATACGTCGACTCGCCCAGCATGGTGCACCGCATCAAGGTCGGCTCCATCGTGGCAGCACGCATCCACGGCACCTTGGGCACGTACAGGGTCCAAGTCGACACCAAGCCGAAGAAAGGCGGTGACTGCACGTGTCCCTCGGAAATCCAGCCGTGCAAGCACGTTGAGGCCCTGCGCCAGACGTGGAAGAAGAAGCCCGGTTCGTTTGCGGACGTAGACGAGTTGCTCGCGTTGGCACTCAAGGGCCGGACGAGGGCAGATCTCGTCCAGATGAGGAGGAGCATGGCGTTGGCCAGCCCATCGTCGTTGTCGGCGCTGGGCGCAGTTGGATTCGACGAGGTGGCGCCATGGGACGAGGAGGACCCGGAGGGGTACTTCGAGGAATGACGCCCGCCACGAAGGCCATCAGTCCCAAGCGGCTTGCGGCGCTCATCGAGGAGGCCTGCGTCGATGCCTACAACGAGTCCGAGCAGGAGAGCGGATTCTTTTGCATGATGGAGGAACACCTTTTGGTTCCCTTCACGGCATTCGTCGTTGGAGAAGCGGTCGAGGTGACGGGGTTCGACCTGGCCGACCGCGGCATCAAGGCAATCGTGAAGCACAACAAGCAGAGCCCCCGCGTCCACCTGCTGGACCTCGATTTCGGTGACAAGCCGCCCAAGGGCATTGAGTGGGTCGAGGCCTACCGCCGCTGGGCTGACGGCGTGGGGTAGGAGCCTGGGCGCGCCGTGCGCCCGGACCGCCGGGTACCGGCCCCTATGGCACTATTTAAAGACGGCCCTGCCGGCTCCTGTAGAACGTGTTTGCAAAGACCTATTGCCAGCCGCGCCGCATTACCAACCAACACATTGCTTCGACCTAGGCTAACCTTGAAGTCAAGGCTTCCCTGCGAGAATCCTACCGAGGACGTGTGACAAACTCCATGCCCATCGACGTTCCACCGCAGTTCCGGCCTTCCCTCGATGTGCTGGGCACTCTAGGGGAGGTGAAATGGAGGAAGTTCACCGGCGTATTGTCCAAAGCCAAGGCCGCGTACAGCCCAAGTGGAATGGTCGCCCCAATTGCAGATGCACTTGGAAGCACGAAAGAGGACGCCGGCAAACTTCTCACGCTCGTTTTGAACACGTATGGCGATGCAGAGCAGCTAGGTATGGCCCATGAGGCGGCGGCGCGCGAAGTGGCTGGCCTAGCCCCTAGCCATGCCAAGTGGAACGCGAAGGAGCGGAAACGCCTAGTCGACCGGCTACAGGATTTGTATGACGACAAGTATTCCTTGGGCGTCACGGCCAAGGCCTTGTCCGTTCTACTGGACGTTGACCGGAGCTATTGCTCGTCGCGCGTACTGACCGACGCCAGGCCAATTTTCAGAGGAGTCGAGGATCCCCGTCCCTCCGCGATGGCTGTGATACACACGTTGAGAATCACCGCCCATGTTGATGACAAGATGACGGATTTCTACGTCACGCTCACTCCGCGACAACTCGACGCATTGACAGCCGACGTACGCCGAGCTCGCACAAAGGAACGGAACCTCATGAAGGCAATCACGGAATTGCCTTGGTTGCAAGAGTGATTGACATGCCTGTGGAAATTCACGTTGTGGAAAATGGCAAGGATTCCAAGTCAGCCAAAGAAACCAGACTTCGGCAATGGAACAAGGCGGAATGCTTCGCCTACCCAACCGAGTCGCATAGCGAGGTCGACCGCCGCGCCGCGAGCCACGCGATTGAAGACGCGCTCCTTCGTCGGTATTCTATCATTTTCTCCCGTCTGCAACCGAAGGAAACGGAAACGCGAGATTGGTCGGCAGATTTTGCTCATCACGCGGTCGGCTGGACGCACGACGACATCGAGGGTTTCGTCTCTCCGTACAAGAGCATGCTGGAGTTGAAAGAGGGGTGGGACGGGGAACGGGCGCCGCGAATCGCACGGCGCACCTTCACCAAGGCCAAGGACCTCCTCTCGGTCCTGGTAAGCGCGTTGGACCAGCGGCACAAGACGCTCTGCGCACCTGAACTGCATGCCACGCGGCGAGGCGACATCGACATGATGTGGGCGAAAGAGGATTCCTTTCTGGTAATCACGGTCGCTGCCGAGGCGAGCGATCCATACTGGGTCCTCGGTAGCCGGAAGGGCGCGAAGGCCCATAACCAGCTCGACGTTTCGGATGTCGATCCCCTGATTCTGGAATACATCGGCCGCTAGGTTTCGGGATGACCGCGCTTGATCTGCAGGACTGCTTGTTCCATCGGTACGTTGCACCAGCTAGCAAAAAAGATGCCCCGCGGACCAACTGGCCATGGCCTTCAATGAGCACTTTCAAGGTCGACCCTGATGGAGTGTCGTTCGACGACGGCAGAACATGGGATGCAAACCACGTTCGAGCCCACATTGGGACGCTGCCGCAGGTCAAGGATCCTTCCAAGGCGCGAGACGCGGACACCTATGGATTGACCGTGATTTCCCGCAAGAGACTGGCCCAACATTTCAAACGGGCCTACAAAATCAGGCGCAAGCCGACGAAGGCTGTAGGGAACATGCCAGCCAATCCTGCCCATACCCTGGTGGTGCCGCCGATTGGCTATCACGAGACCCTTGTTCGCTCAGACCTTTGGACCGTTTCTCAGGGCTACGAACCGCCGCCCACGCTGAAGATTCCGGACTCGGCATGGGCGCGTTGGGAAGACATTGCCTTCAAGCGAGCAGCCAACTGAGTTATCCTGAGTCCGTGGCTCGGTGGTCGCGGGGCGTAGGCTGAGCGACCTCGCCACACGAAAGTGAATCGAGGCTGGACCCACGACTTTAAGAAGCATCATTACCCATGGGTAACTATGTGGCCGAACGAGTACGACTCGAACCATGAGTACCAGTTGGCCCTCGAAATCCGTGGCCGAGGCGCCACAAGGCAACTCAAAGCCCTCGTGGCCCTGATGGGCCACGCCTTGAGCCGCCCGGAATTGGCCAAGCGCATCCAAGGCAAGGGTTCGCCCGCCACCGTGACGAAGACCATTCGCGGCCTGGACAACAAGGGCCTCGTCCGCCTGGGCCTGATGGCGGACCTCAAGACGCAACGCATCGAGTTGTCCGCCCTGGGCGCCCGAGTCCTGCTCGTTAGCCAGCAGCTGCTTCCTGATGCGTACCGCCTGGAAGTCACGCATCGCGCGATGCATCAGCCCTCGGCCAAGACTTGAGCGACCAAATCTACGAGGACTTCCAACCCAACCGCGCGTAAGGCAAGCAGAAGCGTCGTGAGAAAACGGCAAGGGCGGCTTCAAGAGCGCCACTCCGCTCGGCGACACGTGGAGCTTCCGCTCTTCCACGTCGACGCGTTCACGGACAAACCGTTCGGCGGCAATACGGCGAGCGTCTGCCTCTTGCCCGGCGGCGTACGGCCGAAGGATTCCTGGATGCAATCCGTCGCGCTCGAGATGAACCACTCCGAGACGGCGTTCGTGCAACCGGAGCCCGGCGGCTTCCATCTGCGCTGGTTCACGCCCGCGAAAGAAGTGGACCTGTGCGGGCATGCCACGCTTGCGAGTTCCCACGTGCTGTGGCAGGAGGGCATCGTGCGCAAGGACCAACCCGTCAAGTTCCGCACGCTGAACGGCACGCTCACGTGCCGCTCCACGCCGACCGGGATTGCGATGGATTTCCCCGCCGACAAGGCGAAACCCGCCAAGGCGCCGGCGGGCCTGTGGTCCGCTCTCGGCATCACGCCCGCGAAAATCCTCCGCGACCGCCTGGATTTCCTCATCACCCTGGAGGACGAGGCAGCCGTGCACAAGATCGCACCCGACTTTTCGGCGCTGCGCAAGATATCGCAGGTCCGCGGGTTCATCGCCACAGCACCCGCCAAGGCGAAGGACGACTACGTGTGCCGTTACTTCGCGCCGGCCTTCGGCATCGACGAGGACCCCGCGACTGGCTCAATCCAATGCACACTTGGCCCCTATTGGTCCAAGAAACTCGGGAAGCAGGAACTGACGATGCGCCAACTCTCGAGGCGCGGGGGCGCTATGCGCGTCCGGCCAGAAGGTGCTGGCGTCATCTTGACCGGGAACGCCGTGACGACAATGAAAGGGACACTGACGGCGTCGGCTCAGCCGTAGCCGTGGAACGACGCGTCGACGGAGATGCCCAAACTGCTCGTGTATGCGACATGCTCCAGTCGTGCCGCGAGCGCCTCGACTTGGTCGAGGACTTTGGCGACTTCGGGGTCGCTGAGGCGGTAGAATTGGTTTCGCCCGGCGCGGCGCACGGCGACGAGGCCCGCGTCGCGCAGTGTGCCGAGGTGGTGGCTGACGTTGCTCTGTTCGTCCGCCAACTTGGTGACCAGGTCGTTCACCGTCTTCTCGCCTTGGCGCAGCGCGTCGAGGATGGCGTGGCGCGTCTCCTCGCTTACCAGACGAAGGAGTGCCACCGAATCCATGGTGACGCAGGGCCCGGCACGGTCTTGGAGGTTGCGCTGTGACCGACGGACGACCCCACGCCAGCCTGTCTGGCCGCGGAATCAAGGAATCCAGGGAACCTGGTTTCCCCTGATTCCGTGGATTCCGCGGCTCGGTCGCGTGGACGGGCCGGGCTTCAATGCGTGTGGCCCGCTTCCCCGCCGCCGAGTATTCCCGCTTCTTCCAGCGCGAGGACGCCGTACATCAGGCCGAGGCCGATGACGAAGAAGAACAGGATGGCCCACGCGTCGCGCCCCTTCGTGTGATGGTGCAACTCGGGGATCAAGTCGGCGGCCGCGATGTAGACGAAGGCGCCGGCGATGAGCGGCAGACCGAACATCTCGATGGTCTCCGGGTCGACGGGCAAGGCGAGGACGATGACCGCGCCGAGGACCGCGAGCAGGGCGGAGCCGAAGTTGAACATCAGGGCGCGCGCCCGGGACATGCCCGCACGCAGGAGGACCGCGAAGTCGCCGAGTTCTTGGGGCACTTCGTGGATGACGACGGCGATTGTTGTGGCCACGCCGACGGCCGAGTCGACGAGGAAGGCCGTCGCGATGACTGCGCCGTCGAGGAAGTTGTGGATAGCATCCCCAATGAGGTTGGTCCATGCATACGGGGCGACCACGCCGGCTTTGCCGGCATGGTCGTGCATGTGGTGGGCTTCGTCGACGCGCTCAACGTGGGCGTGACGGGAGCGCAGGCCGACCTCCAGCGCAAAGAAGACGAGGAACCCGCCGACGATCCACAGTCCCATCGTCGCGAGGCCGATGTCATCCCAGAGGTGGGTGGCCTCTGGCAGCACGTGGAAGAACGAGTCTCCCACAAGCGTCCCGGCCGCGACGGCGACGAGGGCAAGCAGGAAGCGGTGGCTGCGGAGGCCGGGCACGCTGAGGGCCAACGCGCCGAGGAGGCTGACGATGCTCACGACCGAGACGGCGAGGAGCGTGCTGACCCAGGGGTCCATGCGACAGGCGACGCCCCGAGGTTGATAACTCCTTGCGCAATCTTATGAAACCTGCACGTCTCGGCTCGCAACATGCCCGTCGTGAGCCTGAGCCTCCCCGCCGACCTATGCGAGACGATGGACGGCGCCATCGCCGAGGGCAACTACAAGGGCCGCAGCGAATTCGCAAGGGCAGCAATCCGCGACCACTTGCAGGGCCGGCAACGGCTTGCGGGGAAACATCTGCACGGCTCCATCACCGTCCTGTATCCCCACGACAAGGAGGCGCGCATCTCCGACGTGAGGCACGCCTTCCACGACGTCGTCTTGAGCCTCATGCACACCCACTGCGAAACCGAGACCTGCATGGACGTCTTGATTGTTGGAGGACCGCCGCACAGGATCGAGGGGCTGCGGGACACGCTGGAGAGGATGAGGGACGTTACGCGGAGCAAGCTCGTGGTGATGGCGTGAGGGACTCCCGGGCGAAAGGCAGATACCTGTGGAGCCCGAATCATGTTCATGCCCGCGCCAGTCAAGCGCCGCCGGCCAGTCAAGCGCAGCCCGAGCGACAAGGCACGCGACGCCTTCTTCGCGGAGATGCGCGAGGTCGCGGCGCACCCGGAGCGATTCAAATGGACCCGTCTCGAGGACATCGAGTGACGGAATCGTGACCAGAACAGGCTGACCACCGCCTTCAAGTCCCGGCACGGGCCTGCCCTCCTCGTGCCCAAGAAACCGACCTTCCAACCGCCTCGCATCGGCATCTCGAAGGTCTACACTCGCACCGGCGACAAAGGCGATACGGCACTCGTCGGCGGCCAACGCGTCCCCAAAGACGATTTGCGTATCGACGCGTATGGAACGGTGGACGAACTCAACTCCTGGGTGGGAATCTGCCGGACCGCCGCCCTCGACGACCCGAAGACCAAGTCGTTCGGTCCTGCCCTCCTTCGCGTCCAACACGGCCTGTTCAACGTCGGGTCCATCATGGCGACTCTTGCCGCCGATGTCGGACCCAAGCAGCCCCGGGTGACCGCCGCCGACGTGAAGTGGCTCGAGGCCGAGATGGATGCCGCCACGGCCAAACTATCGGCGCTCAAGTCGTTCGTCCTTCCCGGCGGTTCTCGCCTCAATTCTCTTCTGCACATCGCTCGCACGGTGTGCCGCCGCGCTGAACGCTTGGCCGTGCGCTTGCAACGCGAAGTCGGCGGCGTCGAGATGGAAGTGCGCTACCTCAATCGGCTCAGCGATGCGCTCTTCGTGTGGTCGCGTTCGGCCGCGAAGGCGCTCGGGCACGACGAAGTGTTGTGGGATCCGAACCTGGCTTGATGCTGCGGTCGACTCGTGAGCAGGGCGGGGCCGCGCGCCGCAACCACCATCATCCACCGATGTCACCGATGACACCGATGCGGTGTCTCGTCGTTCGGTGACATCGGTGTCATCGGTGGATTGGATGTCGAATCTTGCTGCAACCGTAGACGGTGGACGACGCCCCCGTCGGCGGACTGCGGTAATCCATGTGACAGCGGTACGGGCACGCGCGCCGTCATGCAACTGGATTGCTGGCGTCACCCTCCGAAGCATTGCTCGGGGGTGGGCGCGCGATTCCGGTGGGGAACCGTATCGGTGTCATCTGCGGAAAGGTCACGGTCGGCGTGCGCGACTTTTCCCTTAGGTAAGGCGGCGCCGGAAAGCCCCGGCAAACGCAAGCGCCACAACGATGCCGACAAGACCGAAGGCCGGCGTGGTTGCGTGCGGGGTTCCGCTTGATTCCGCGGTCGTCGAAATCGAGGAGGATGTCGAACTCGATTCCGTCCCTGTCGCGGTCACGGACGTCGACGAAGTCGTGGCCGACGATGAGCTGGACGACGCCGGCGGCGCTGCGGTGAGCTTGATGGAGCCGAGCGGGATGATGGTCTGCGCCGCCGTGCCCGCCGCCAACGGCATGAGGTACGCAGTATCTCCCGGCGTGTAGTCAATCGACGTGTCCGCGTCGAACCACCCGATGCTGGCTGCGTTCCACGGCGCAGCGTTGGATCCGAACGCGATGAAGTCTGCGTCGGCCGCGAGCACAAACGAGCCGGCCGCGAAGCCGCCATGCGCCGCTTCAGTCGCGGTGAGGCGGACCGTCCACTGCCCCGTCCCGGATGTTGCGACGAGCCCGTTCCCGTTTCCCGTACGGATGTAGACGTAGTCGTGCAGCGAGTAGTGGCCGTCGTTGTTCGTGTCCGCGTACATCACCTGCTCCGCCCCGGCGCCGCCGACCTGTGGATAGGGGTCTGTTTTCTCCTGAACGTCCGCGTCTGCGATTTCCGTTCCGTAGGGCCGCTCGATGCACGGGGTGATGCGCAGGTCGAAATTCTGCGCGCCTGCGCCGGAGGTCTGTCCCATGTCGAGGAGGAGGCAGTTATCCGTCGCATCGCCCGCGACGCCGAAGTCGGCCTCGTTGACGTTCACCGCGATGCTGGGGGCTCCCGTGTAGTGCTGGGCGGCGGCAAGGGGCAAGAGGAAGATGGCGAGCACAGAGAGGAACCGCACCACGAAGAGGGAAGGAGCCGGCCGGCCCTTAGAGACTAACGCATCGGGAACTGGAAGAGCCCGCGCAATAACAGGAAGGGGGAAAAGGAGACACGTGAGCGTCAGGGAGAGGAGGGGGAGGAGGGAGAGGCGGCGTCGGTGCGCCGCGTGCTAGGCCAGCCGTCGGCGAACCAACAAGCCGACCGCAAGGGCGGCCAAGAGGGCGACAACGCCGAGGCCCGGCGTATTCTCCCCAGTCGTGTCGCCAGAGATCGGGGCCGGCTGCGTGGGCGCGGGCGTCGTCGGGGCGGGCGGCGTGGGGGTGGGCTCCACGGTCGGCGTGGGCTCGACGGGCGGCGCCGGCGGTGCGGGGGGCGCGATGTCTGCCGGCAGATTCCCAAAGAGGCGTACGCTGTAGCGCGGCACCGCCACGGGAGCTGCTCCCACGGCGAAGTAGGCCGAGTCTGTCGGCGTGAAGGAGCCACTCTGGTCTGCGTCGTAGTAGCGCAGCGACATGCCCGCCGCAGGGAAGGCCGTCACGGCGTTGCGGTACGCGACGAAGTCCGCGTCGGAGGCGAAGGCCAAGGACCCGGCCGGGTAGTCGCCGACGGGGGTGAGCCGCAGCGTCCAACTGGTCGGGGAGGTGGTCGGAAGTAGCGCCGTCGCTCCGACGCCGGCCACGACGTAGACGTCGTCGCCCGCCTTGTACTTCCCGTCGTTGTTGCGGTCGCTCCACATGAGCGTGTATCCCCCCGTGTCGGTGAGGACGGTGACGGCCCCCTGGCGCAGGGCGACGTCGCCGTCGGAGACGAGTTCACCAGGCGACTTGCCGTTGCAGTTCGAGAGCAAGATGTCGAAGTTGGAGACGATGCCGGCGCTGATCGTGCTGTCCATGTCGGCAATCAGGCAGTCGTCCGTGGCTTCGGATCCGCCCAGGGCCACCCAGAGCAGGTCGTCCGTCACGAGGATGCCGGTCGACACGAGGGTAGGGCGGAAGTCGGCGTCGCCCAGTTTGACCTGGACGCCGGCCTTGGCCGGCTCTTGGACCCGGAGCGAGGAGGGGGGCAGGGTGGTGCCAGCGGCGGCGACGCCGCCCACGACGACGTACCACTTGGCCCCGTCGTACTCCTCGATCTCGGCCGACATCGCGGGCGTGAAGGCCAGGAGAGCGTTCTTGTAGGCGAGGTAGTCCAGGTCCGTCGCGAAGACGAACGAACCAGCCGGGCCACTTGCCGTCGGCGTCAAGCGGATGGTGAACGCGTCGATCCCAGTCGTGGCGGGCATGTTGGGCGCCGCCATGGCGGTTCCGGCGGCCATCTGGCCCATGTAGACGTAGTCGCCTGCGTCGTAGCGTCCGTTGTTGTTGACGTCGGCGAAGAGGAGGTCAACAATCTCCTGGACCGGGGTGGGCGCCTTCTCGATCACGTCGGTGTCAATGATCTTGGTCCCCGGAGCGCCTCCTGGGCCGGTCGTGATGCGGATGTCGTCGAAGTCGAGGGTGCCCGCCGAGTTCGTGCCCTTGACGTTGAAGAAGAACAAGTCGTCCGTGACGGGCGTGTCGCCAAGCGGCACGCGCCAGATGATGTCTGCGGCGGTACCCCCGGACAACGGCTTGCCTGCGCCCTTGGATGTCGGGACGAAGTCAGTTGCGCCACTGTTGACGCGGGAACCGAACGTGTCGGTCTTGGACAAGCGCAGCGCGTAGCGGGGCGCGAAGACGTTGGCTGCAAAGCCGTCGGCGGCGGTGAAGGCACCATCCCCGTTTGAGGTCTTGAACATGAGGTAGACGCCGGTGCCCTCGAAGGCGACTGAGAACGCGAAAGGGATGCCTGGAGGCGCGCCGGGGTCGACGGCGGTAATGTCGTTTCCAAGCACGACCACGGCGGTCTGGTAGGCTTGGTAGTCCGCGTCCGCGGGGTACGCGAAACTGCCGGCTGGGCCGGCGTCGCTCGACGTCAACCGGATCGTCCACGAGGCGAGGCCGGTGGTGGGCATGAGGACTGTCGTCCCCGTCCCGGACACGAGGAAGACTGGGTCCTTGTCCTTGAATTTCCCGTCGTGGTCCGCGTCGCCGTAGACGACGGTGGCGGCAGCCGCCAAGGCGGCGACCTTGATGCTCGAGTCCGAGTCGGACACTAGGTCGCCCGGCTTGCGGGTCTGGTACGGAGTGAGGAAGATGTCCTCGTTGTCCACGGTGTTGACGAGCGCGCCGCCGACGTTGATGCCCTTCATGTCGATGAAAAACACGTTGTCGGCCACTTCGCCGCTGACGCCGAGGTCGACCTGCAGCACCTTGAGGTGGTGGTTGTCGTCCACGTTGTCCACGCCGGCGGTCACGCCGTACGCTTTCTTGGAGAGGGGGGCGAAGTCGGCTTCCTTGTCAACTTGGCTTCCGAATTCGGCTTGTGCTAGCGGACCGGCCAAGAGGAGGGCCGCCAACAGAATTGTTCGCAAATGGATTGTTCGCATGGGTTGTCCCGCACGGCCATCCCAGGCGTCCCGTCCTAGCCTCGACGCATTGCAAGTATTGTCGGCTCACGAGAAGACGTGGCACTATTGTGGAACTAGTGGACCAGGCCGGGCACCAGGCACCCACGCCGGGCAGACAAGCATGAATCTCGTTAGCGCCGAACTTACGGCCCAACGATCGTCTCCGCGGTCAACTTGCGCACGACTCGGCCGTCGGCCACGATGCGGACTTGGAAGGTCATGCGTTCGCCCAGCGTGGCCTCCGGCGGTGCGGCGACTTGGAGGTACAGGACGAGCGGAATCCCTGCCATGAGTCGGAGCTTGTCCAGCCGAGTGTGTGCCGTCCAACCGGTGGCGGGTGGTTCGACATCGATGTACACGTCGCGGTAGGGTGCGAAGCGGTTCTGCAGGCGCAACTCGAACCTAGTGATGCGGCCAGGCTTGACCATTCCAGCGTTGGGCGTGATGGTTGCTTGCACTCGCGACCAGCGAGGACGTTGCGGGCGGAGCTTCAGAAGTTCGTTTGCCATCACGATGGACTAGAGGCGCATCACGACGAACCTTCGCACCGGAGACTCCATAGTGAAAGGTGCGACGCGGCATTCGGTCGTGCGACGGCAGCGTCAAGGCGGCGACGGTAACACTTCGAGCATCTCTTCGAGGAGTCGCTCGACCGCTCGCAGGTCCTTTGTCCGTCCCTTCCCCGGCTTCGTGCGCAGGGCATGGACAGCCTTGCGCATCTTCGCGATGGTCTTCAGGCTCGGCGGGCTTGGCTTGTTCTTGCCGCCAGGTGCCCGCAATGCTTTCACGACTTCCTGGAACCTCGCGTCCGTGCGCAGCTTGTACGCCTCCGCGGATTCCTTCCATGCACGTCGGGCCGCTTCGACCTCTACGGCAAGGGCCTGCGCATGTTCCACTCGCTTCGACGTCATGGCTTGGTTCCCCACGAAGCGAGAAGTCCCTGCAGTTGCGATTGCAAATGCCGGTCGACGACGCCGACGCCACGGTTCGCGTTCACGACGTTGAAGCCATAGCGCGGGATGATCTCCTGGAACTGGTCGCGCATCTTGCGTTGGTACTTCAAGAACGATTCGTGCCAATCCCGGCTCAGGCCCAAGTCCATTCCGGATTCCCAGTAGTCGAGGTCGGGGTGGCGCTCGAGGCGCCGGTCGAGCAGGGTCTTGGCGCTGGCTTGCAAATAGAACAACGCGTCCGGCACGATGGCCTTGGCATACACGTTCTCCACCCAGGCGGGGTCTGCGCCGCGGACAAGGTCGCGGGCCATCAGGGTGAAGATGTACCGGTCGGCGAGCACGATGGCGCCCGAGCGGAGTGCGGGGACGATCTGGTTCTCTAGTTGGTCGTAGAAGTCACTGGCATAGAACAAGCTCATCGTGCGCGGCGACAAGGTGTTGCCACGACGGGCTTCCTCGAGTTCCGGCGCGACCAGTTCGCTGCGGCGCAGTCCGACTTCCACGACGGCGTAGCCTTCGCGCTGCAGCCACTTGGAGAGGAGGCTAACGTGCGTTGACCGACCTGAGGAATCCTGGCCCTCGATGACGATGAGCAGGCCACCAAGGTCGGCGAGGTTGACGCCGGGCGGAGGGACACCGTAGCACGTCTTCACAATGGCACCCCGCGATACACTCGGCTGCGCCGTTGGAATCGCGCCAGATCAACGCGCTTCTTGACGACCGCCCGCATCTCCTCCTGCATGGCATGGATCTCCCGGTTGGCGTCGATGCGTTGGAAAGCGAACTCTTCCGCCATGTCGCGATAGTGCTGCATGATGCGACCCTGGAAGATCTTGAACGACTCCCGGATGTCCGTATGGAGTTCAAGGTCCATGCCTGCCTCGTGGAACTTGAGGTTGGGTCGGCCGCTGAGGATGCGATGCAGGCTGACCTCGAGCGGGACGTCGTAGTAGAACGTCAAGTCGGGGACGCGGGCAAAACTGTACAGGCGACGTAGCCACTCGGGGTCGCAGCCGCGTACGCGGTCGCGCGCGAAGGCCGTGAACATGTAGCGGTCACACAAGACGATGGTGCCCGATTGCAGGCGCGGCAGGATCTGGCGTTCATATCGGTCCGCAAAATCCGTGGCGTGGATGAGGCTGAACGTCGTCGGCGTGAGAAGTTGGTCCTTCTTGCCGCGCTTGGTTGCCCCGCGCACGAGGCTCGAACTGTTCCATTCGCTGAAGAAGACCTTGCAGCCAAGGCCGATGAGCCACTCGTGCAGGAGCCGGATCTGCGTCGATTTCCCGGAGCCGTCGACGCCTTCGACTGCGATGAGTATCCCCGGCGCGTTGTCGCCCTGCTCGGCGACGAACTCTGAGGCGGGCGCTTGGGCCGGCGTCAAGGGAGTGGCGGGTGTTGGTAGTGTGGTCGTGGGTGTTGGTAGTGGGGTGGTTGGTGTCGATGTGGAGGTTTGTGTTGATCCGGGGGTTGGCGTTGATGCGGTGGCTGCTCCCGGGCCTGACGCACCAACTGGTTGTGCCGGGGTCGCCTTGTGAAGTGGTGGTCTTCCCGCAAGCGCCTTGGGCCTGGTCGTCGCCATCGGCGTCTTGATTGCGGCCTTCATCGGTTTCACGGGCGGCTTCTTGCGGGGCTTGCTGCTCAAGTCGACTCCTCCTTCTGTGTCTCGAGTTCCAGCCCGTAGACTGTCGTGAAGAGTCCGCCTTTTTGTTGCACGGCCCATTGCTCCAGTTCCATGTCGCCCTCGCCCGTGAGGCGGAGGCGGAGCAATTTCGGTTCGCGCAGGCACTTGACTTTGCGCACGGCTTGGCAATGCTCCCGGTCGAGGGCGTCTGCGACGCGAAGGATGCCGGACAGTCGCATCACGCGGGCTTGGTCGGCGAGGCTGAGCGCAGCGTACGGCGCATGGCTCGGCTTGGGCTCACTGCGCCGGTGGTACCGTGCGACCTGCGCCACGAGTTCCACTTCCGGTTCCGAGAAGCCCGGCAGCTCCGATTCCGAGATGAGGTAGTAGGAGTGCTTGTGGTGTTTCTTGTCGCCCACGAATCGCCCGACGTCGTGCAGGATGGCGGCGGCGTGCAGGATGGCTCGGTCAGCGGTGCCCAGGTTGTGCAGGGTGGCCAACTGGTCGAACATGGACAGGGCAAGCCGGGCCACATGAAGACCATGCGCCTGCTCAAGGTCGAACCTGCGTCCGAGGGCGAGCGCCCCGTCTTGGACTTTGGACGCGTATTTTCCAGCGCGACCGGGAGTAGCCCCTGTCGCTTCAACGAGTTGCTCGACGAGGTCGTACACGATGCCTTCCTTTAGTCCAACGTGGGGGACGTGGATGCGGTCGACTCCTGCCAGGTGCGCGACGTGTTCGTACACATACGCAGCGGGGAGGATGACGTCGGCGCGGTCGGGGCGGAGGCCGAGTTCCTTGACGCGCTCCTTTGCGTCGAGCTTGGCGAGCCGGTCGATGGTCTTGCTGAGGTCCTTGAGCGGCATCTCGCTGACCTTCGTGTCCGGGTCGCGGAGGCCGGCGAGGCGAGCCAACTCTTCGATGTTGCCTCCCGTCGCGGCGAGGCCGGCAATCTTGCGAGACCTGCGGTTGCCGGGCAGGCGCAGCGTCTCGACGGTCTCTTGGATGAGGCGACGGAACCGTTCGGGTTCGCCCTCCATCGCGCGGAATTCTTCGAGCAGGCGGACGGTGCCCATCGGATGCGATTCGCTCCACACGAGTCCGTCGCCGTCCACGAGGCTCACCTCGACGGAGCCGCCGCCCAGATCCATGGTGATCCAGGACCCGTCCATTTTGATGCGGCGGCGCACCGCCGCGTACACGAGCCTGGCCTCTTCGGCGCCGCTTACGACGTCGACGCGAAGGCCCGTCTCCTTCAGGATGCGTTCGAGGAAGCGACTTCGGTTGGACGCCTCACGCACGGCGCTCGTTGCGACAGCGCGCGTCTGGTAAACCTTCAAGTCTTTGAGTTGGCTCTGGAAGCCCTTCAGCGCGGCGACTGCGGCGTCCATCGTCTCCCCGTCGATGGAGCCTTCGCGGAAGACGGACGTCCCCAGCCGCACGGTGGCGCGTTCCTCGAGCAGGTCCCGCAAGTCGCCGGCCGGAGTTGCCTCGGCGACCATGCAACGGATGGCGTTCGATCCAATGTCGATGGCGGCGAGGCGGACGGGCCATGTTGCGCTGGTCTCTGTGGTCACGGCGGCCGCACTCCTCGAGGGCAGACCGGATTTCCACTTTCCCTATAGAGACTACGGCTCGTTGCACGTGTTGGCCGCCCCAGTTTGGGCGCATGCTTTGCGCGGTGGACTGTTGGGCATTCCCCTGCGGCGTGAGTCCAACGTGAGTCAATTGTGACTCTATAGGCAATGCTGAAGCGTCGCAAATTTGCCTGCAAGGTCAGCCCACATGGGTGAGGAAACAACCATGACAATGAAGCTCCCTCTGTTCGCGGTGGCCGCCATGACCACCATGCTACTGTCCGGCTGCACCAGCATGACCGGCAGTTCGACCTGCACGCCCTTCGAAGGCGCGGCCGTCACTATTGACATCGACGGCAGCTCCACCGTGTACCCCGTCTCCGAGGCCTGGGCCGAGGAATACTCCCGCTGCGCCGGCATCGAGGCCAACGTCGCCTTCTCCGGCACCGGCGGAGGCTTCCAGCAGTTCTGCCGCGGCGAGATCGACGTCTCTGGCGCCAGCCGCCCCATCAAGACGGGCACCGGCTCCGAGACTGAGAACTGCCAGAAGGCCGGCATCACCCCCTTCGAGATCCCGGTCGCCATCGACGGGCTCGCCGTCGTCGTGAGCAAGCAGAACACCTTCGTCACCGACCTCAAGGTGTCCGAGCTCAACCGCATGTGGACCGCCGACCCCGCCAAGCAGGTCAACAACTGGAAGGACCTGCGTTCCGAGTGGCCCGACCAGGACATCAAGCTCTTCGGTCCCGACACCAACTCCGGCACCTTCGACTACTTCGTGGAGGTCATCGTCCACCCCTTCGACGGCAGCATCACCAAGGGCCGCAGCGACTACACGGGTGCGCCGGACGACCACGTCCTGGTCGCCGGCGTCGCCGGCACCGCCCGCGGCATGGCCTACTTCGGTCTCGCCTACGCGATAGAAGCGGCGGACAAGCTGCGCATCGTTCCCGTCATCCAGGACACCAAGGACGGCGGCAAGACCTTCATCTCCGGAGCCCAGCCCGTCATGCCCACGGCCAGCAACGTCGAGAACGGCGTCTACGCCCCCCTCTCCCGCCCGCTGTTCATGTACACGGACGGCGCTCCCACGGGCCAACTCAAGGCCTGGTTCCAGTACGGCCTTTCCCCCGAGGGCCAAGCGATCGTCTCCGAGGTCGGCTACATCAAGCTGAACGAGGCCAAGCGCACCGCGGCGCTCGCCAAGCTCGGCTAAGGCTCCCGGCATCCCGCCCCTCTTCCCCTTTCCTCCCTGGCACTCCTTGGGCCCCCAAACCGCTTTCATGTTCTCTAGAGTCAACATTAGACTCTATAGACAACTGTCATGCCGCGACGCGGCCCCTCGACCGATGCCCATGGCCCCCGAATCCCTTCCCGCAGCCGCCCCTGTGCTGCACCGCGAGGGCTGGGGCTGGCACGTCTGGAAGGAACGCGGCATCATCGCCATCATGTTTGCGGCGGCCAGTGTCGCCACCCTGGCCACGGCGGCCATCTTCCTCACCCTGATAATCAACGGCTGGGAGTTCTTCCAAGCCGTGAGCCTCAAGGAGTTCTTCACCGGCACCGACTGGGCGCCCGACTTCCCACCGCCGCGCTTCGGCAGCGTCCCGTTAGTCAAGGGCACGTTCCAGATCGCCCTCGGCGCCATCGCCATTGGCCTGCCCCTCGGCGTGGGATCGGCCTTGTTCATTTCGGAGTTCGCCGGCGCCCGCGTCCGCCGCATCCTCAAGCCCGCCATCGAGATTCTCGCTGGTATCCCCTCCATCATCTTCGGCCTCGTCGCCCTCTTCATTCTCTCCCCCCTCATCATCGACCTCTTCGGCCCCAGCAAGCTGTTCCCGGTCAGCGAGACGCCGGGCACCTTCACGGCCCTGGCCGCCATCTTGGCTTTGTCCATTATGGTCATCCCCATCATCGCCGCCATCAGTGAGGACGCCCTGCGCGCCGTCCCCATAGAACTGCGGGAAGCCAGCCTCGCCCTGGGCGCCACGAAGTGGGAAACGACGTGGAGCGTCGTGCTGCCTGCCGCCAAGTCCGGCATCACGGCCTCCGTCATCCTCGGCTTCAGCCGCGCCATCGGCGAAACCATGGTCGTCACGCTGGCCGCTGGCCTCGTCAGCAACATGAGCTGGAACCCCCTCGAGCCGACCCAGACCATCACCGCTTTCATCGCCAACCGCGCCGGCGGAGACCTTCCCACGGGCAGCATCGAGTACCTGGCCATCTTCGCCCTCGGCGCCTTGCTCTTCGTCATCACCTTCATCATCAACCTCGTCGCCGAGTACATCCTGGCTGCGCAGCGGAGGAAGTTCGCATGACCTCCACACTCGGCACCCTCTCCCTGCGGCGCCGCATCAAGTCCGCCATCGGCGTGGGCACCCTCGGCTTCGGCGCGTTCGGCGCGTTGGCGGTCCTTGCATGGCTTCTCGCCCTCATCGTCCAGAAGGGTGCCCCGTCCATCGACCTGCAGTTCCTGCAGGGATTCCCGTCCCGCAACGCGGCCGACGCTGGCGTCCTGCCCGCCGTCGTCGGCACGCTGCTCGTCGGCGCGGCCAGCATGCTGGTGGCAATCCCGGTGGGCATCGCCGCCGCCGTCTACCTCAACGAGTTCGCCCGCGCCACGCGCCTCACGTCCTTCCTGCGCGCCAGCATCGCCAACCTTGCGGGCGTCCCCTCCGTGGTCTTCGGCATCCTCGGCCTGGCCCTTTTCGTCCGCGCCATGCAACTAGGCTCCAGCATCGTCTCCGCCGGCCTCACCCTGGGCCTCCTGACGCTTCCCATCGTGATCGTCGTGTCCGAGGAGGCCCTCAAGTCCGTGCCCGGCGCGATGCGCGAGGCTGCCTACGGCCTGGGCGCGAGCCCTTGGCAGGCCGTGCGCCACCATGTCCTTCCCTACTCTCTGCCTGGCATGCTGACGGGCAGCATCCTCGCCCTCAGCCGCACGATGGGCGAGACCGCTCCGCTCATCCTCATCGGCGCTGTCGGCTTCACGGCAACGCTTCCGCAAGGCCCCAAGGACGCCTTCACGGTCCTGCCCATCCAGGCATACAGTTGGGCACCACGCCACCAGCCTGGCTTCGAGGCCATTGCGTGGGGCGCCGTCCTGATCCTCATCATCCTGGTGCTGGTGGCCAACCTCGCCGCCATCATCATGCGCGACCGCTTCCAACGCCGCTACCGGTGGTAACATGGCCCAAACCCTTCAGACCCAAACCAAGATGAACCACGCCTCGGCTCGCTTGCTCGTGAAGACCGCCGGCCCGCTGCCCAAGGCGGCCCCCATCATCGATCCCATCTTCACGGCGCGCGGCCTCGGCGTCCATTACGGCACCAAGCAGGCGCTTCGGGACATCACCATCGACATCCCACAAAAACAGGTCACGGCATTCATCGGGCCGTCCGGCTGCGGCAAGTCCACGTTCCTGCGCTGCCTCAACCGCATGAACGACCTGATTCCGACTGCCAAAGTGTCGGGCGACCTGCGCTTCCGGGGCCTCGACGTCCACTCTAAGGACGTGGACCCGGTCATGCTACGGCGCAAGGTCGGCATGGTGTTCCAGAAGCCCAACCCGTTCCCGAAGTCAATCTTCGAGAACATCGCATACGGCCTGAAGCTAGAGGGCAACCTCTCCAAGGCCGACGTCAAGGACCGCGTCATGTGGGCGCTGGAGAAGGCGAACCTCAGGGCGGAAGTTGAAGACCGACTCAATCAGCCTGGCACTGCACTTTCGGGGGGTCAACAGCAGCGCCTGTGCATCGCCCGCGCCTTGGCGGTCAAACCCGACGTCATCCTCATGGACGAGCCTTGCTCAGCCCTGGACCCGATTGCCACCTCAAAAATTGAGGACCTGATTGACGAACTGGTGAAGGAGTACACGGTCGTCATCGTCACGCACAACATGCAGCAGGCGGCGCGCGTGTCGGATCGGACGGCGTTCTTCTACCTCGGCGACCTCATCGAGTACGATTCGACGCAGCGCATTTTCGAGAAGCCATCCAACGAGAAGACCGAGGCTTATGTCACGGGGAGGTTCGGCTGATGCGCGAGAGCTTCCTTTCGCAGCTTGAGGCCCTCGACCAACATGTCGCAGACATGGCGCACCTGGCCAAGTCGATGCTCGCCGATGGTCTGGACGCACTTGAGGCCGTGGACCCTCACCTGGCAGAAACTGTCGCCGAGCGTGCCGAGGAACTGGCGAAGATGGACGAAAGCATCGAGACGGAAGCCCTCTCCTTGTTGATGCTGCAGGCGCCCGTCGCAAGGGACCTGCGCCGAATCGGAGCCATCCTGAAGATCATCACGTACCTGAACCGCATTGGGCGCTATGGCTATGACATCGCCAAGGCCACGAAGGACCTTGCCAAGGTCCCTGCCCCCCAACGGTCCAGCATCGTGACCCTGCGCCAGATGTCCGGCGACGTTGAGAAGATGGTTGACTTGGTCTTGGCGGCCTTCCGCGAGCGGAAGGGCCCGGATGTGCGGGCCATCATGGCACTCGAAGACGACGTGGATTCCCAGCGCTACACGGTTTGGCGTGCCTGCCTCAGTTTCATGGCAGAGGAGCCCAAGACCATCGAAGCTTGTGCCCACGTCATGATGGTGGCGCGGTACTTGGAACGCTGCGGCGACAACGTCGTCAAGATGGCTGAGAAGCTGCACTACGCCGCAACTGGCGAGCGCATCATGCTGTAACGGCCGGGACGGTGGGGCCGAGTAAGGCCTTGCCCCCGCCGTGCGGATGGCGACCCCGGCCGTCCGCCACATGGCCCCACAAGCCTCCATCGGCCTCCATCGGCAACGCTGCCCGTATGACGTTACGAGCCGCGGATTTGTCCAAGTCATGTTCAGCAATATGGCACCAGATTGAACATTATCGCAGTTTCCACAAAATTGCTGAACCAAGTTCTCGCATTGCTGCAAATGGCCGAACCCTTTTATCGCGCGGTCGTTTGGCCAGTGCGTGGACTTCGGCCCGCTCTACAGCAACCGGACCCACCTCATGAAAGCGAGCGAAATCCGCGAGCTGCTGAAGCTTACGGAGAAGCCATCCATCATCAGCTTCGCCGGCGGTTTACCCAACCCGCAAACGTTCCCCGTCAAGGAGATTGAGGAAGCGACGAAACGCGTGCTGCGCGACCATTCCAAGCAGGCCCTGCAATACAGTACGACGGAAGGCGTCACCGTCCTACGCGAAGCCGTCGCTGAGCACCTCAAGAAGGAAGGCATGCAGGTCCACCCGGACGAGGTCATCATCACGAACGGCAGTCAACAAGGGCTCGACCTCCTAGGCCGCGTCTTCATCGACCGCGGCGACACCTTGGTGGTATCGAACCCAACGTACCTCGGCGCTTTGCAGTCGTTCAACTACTTCGGCGCCAAGTATGCGACGGCCGACTCGGACGACGACGGCCTCATCCCGGAAGCCCTCGACGAGACCCTACAGCGCCTCAAACGCCAAGGCATCCGACCGAAGTTCCTCTACCTCGTGCCCACGTTCGCAAACCCGACGGGCACCTGCATCCCCGCGAGTCGACGCAAGAGAATCCTGGAACTCGCGCACGAATACGACATCCTCGTCATTGAGGACGACCCGTACGGCAAGCTCCGCTTCGACGGTTCACCCATCCCGACGATGCATTCCATGGACAAGGGCGAAGGCCGCGTCCTCTACTTGGGCACATTCAGCAAGATCCTCGTCCCCGGCTTCCGACTCGCCTGGAGCATCGCGCCCCACGACGTGACGCGCAAGATGGTCATCTCCAAGCAATCCGTGGACCTCTGCACGAACGCCTTCACGCAATTCATCGCAGCCGACTTGCTGACAGGCGGCCTCATCGACCGCCACGTCCCCGAGATCATCAGCATGTACCGCAAGAAACGCGACCTCATGCTGAAGGGCATGACGAAGCACTTCCCCCAAGAAGGCACACACTGGACGCAGAGCCAGGGCGGCCTCTTCACGTGGGCAAAGATGGCGCCGCACGTCAACACCATCGAGATGCTCAAGGACGCCATCGCAAAGGACGTCGCCTACGTTCCAGGCAAATCGTTCTTCCCCGACCCGAAGGAGGGCTTCAACACGATGCGGCTCAACTTCAGCCACCCGACGGACGAGAAAATCCAAATCGGCGTCGAACGCCTCGGGGAAGTCATGTCGCGCTGGACGGCGAAGAAGACGGCCGTCGCTGCCTAGATTTTACGCTGCACTGATGGCCGTAGTGTGGGAGGCCTGGGATTGCACAGAGATTCACAGAGCTTTGACCTCGACGCGCCGGGCACCATGCCGGTCACGCGGAGAACGCGGAAACCCGCGGAGTCCAGTTCCGCGCTGTTCCGCGCCCTCCGCGTGAAGGCCGAAGCTCGCCGACGACTCGATTCTGTGTAAATCCGTGCAATCCCAGGCCTCCAAACGCCCGGCCAACGACCTGAAACGGCTACTGCCGCAGCGCCCGCACGTCGTCGAGGATGGTCCGCACCGCCATCTCTTGCACGTTGCGCATCGCGGCGTCGACTTTGTAGCCGAGGATGTCCTGGCCGCGCAGCAACCCACTGAGGCGCTTGCGGTTGTAGTCCAACGCCTCCGTTGGAACCACTTGGTCAAGGATTCCGGCCGCGTCGGCGAGACCGAGGAGCAAAATCGTTGCGGCGTCCGGTGTGCCGCCGCCCGCGATGGCTCGCCGGAGGCGGTTGCGTAAGCGCTCCTGCGCGGTCGGATTCGTGACGGCGAACGTCGAGCGGCGGAAGATGCCCATGTGCTTCCATTCGCGGGCCTCGGCGAGTCCTTTGCCGACGAGGCTTGCTTTACTGGCTCGGATGAGTCCGGGCAGTTCGCTGCCAAGGCTCTTCATCGCATCGCGGCTCGTCGTGTCCTTCATGACGCTCAACTTGTTGAGAAGCGGCGCTAGGCGGGGCGTTCCGTTGCCTTGCACGATGAAGCGGTCGCGCTGCACCTGAAGGGCGCCGTGGTGGACGGCTTCGAGGAGAAGCGCACCAAGGAGCGCGCCGCCGACGCCGCCGGACGCCACTTTTTCGCCGCGCTCATCCCAGATTCCTTCCGCGGCGAGCAGGAGGAATGCTTCGGGGATCGGTTGCTCCGAACTGGATTTCGTCGCCTCTTCGTCGTGGACCTGAACCATCGAACCGTTGTCGCCCGAGTCGGCATCGGCGTCGGGTGAACGCCCGCGACCCTTGCGCGAGGTCCCGTCGTCATCGCGCGCGTCGGGGGCAGCATCAAGTGAGTCTAGGACGACCGGCTTGGCGCGCCGCTTCTCCAGTTCAGCGACCCAGTCGGTATTCTTGCCGGCGGCCGCGGCCTGCGTCTTCTTTGCGGGCTCGCCTTTCTTGGCCGTCTCCTTCGCGATTTCCGGCTCGAGTTTGCGGCGGTGGCCATTGGTGGGAGCGGGCTTCACTGCGACGGCCGGCTCGGACGGCACGACTTCCGGTTCCGCTGGAGGGGAGTCTACCTCGATTGTGTTGGCGGCCTTGCCATGCAGCGCGGGTTCAGGTTTCGCGTCGACGACTGGCTTGGCCTTGGCTTGCTTGGCTGCCGCCTTCTTCGCCGCCTTTGCAGCCTTTGCCTCGGTCTTGCGCAGTTTCTTGGCGGCCTTCTCGTGCGACGCCTTCAGTTTCTTCGCCGCCTTTGCCTCCGCTGCGAGCTTCTTCTTGGCGGCCTTTGCTTCAGTCGCCTTGAGTTGCTTGGCGGCCTTGGCGTTCGTCGCCTTGTGCTTCTCGGCTGCGGCCGCGTCCACGGCCTTGTGCGCCTGCGCGGCATGGGCGTCGGTGTCCTTGTGCGCCTGCACCGGATCCGAGGATTTCGCATGGGCAGGCTTCGCCTTGGCGGCCTTGGCTTTCGCCTTCGTCGCCTTCGGGCTCGAACTCTGCTTGGCGGCTTTGGCCGGTTTGGCGGCCTTCGCGGGCTTGTGCGCTTTCGGCTCCGTTTTCGCAGCCAGGTGGGGTTTGGCCTTGGCCTTGGCGTCCTTCTTCGCGGCTTCCGCCTTCTGCTTCATCGCTGCCTTCTGGGTGCGCGTCGCCATGGGAGTCCCTATGGTCCCGGCGAGGCAGGGTTAGGAAGAAGAGCCCTTCGCTCGAGCGGCAATCCGCTCGACCGATTGGTCGGCCTTCGCCGACCGGGTGGGGGGCTCTGCCCCCCACCCTCTGCCCCCCGCCGGTGGCCCTGCGGTCCCCCGGACCCCCTTGCCAGGAGTAGGGCGGCAGCTTCAGGGAGCGCCGAACCGCAACTTCACAGTGCCACGACGGTAGATTCACGCGGCCGCGAGCTTGCCAAGCAAGTCTTCCGGCCGCTCCAGCACCCAATCTGCCTCGGGCGGGACGGGTGCGCCAGGCTTACCGTACGACGCCCACGCCGTGCGCATGCCGACCGCCTTCGCCCCGGCCATATCTTTCTCGGGCCAGTCGCCGACCATGAGGATGGACGCCGGTGGAATGCCGAGCAGGTCGACGGCGGCGCGGAAGGGCTTCTCGTGCGGCTTGCGTTCGCCTGAATCCGTGAACGTGACGACGAACTCGAAGAAATCGACGAGCCCGGCGGCGTCGAGGCGCTGGTAGCCTTTGAGGCGGGGTGCATCCGTCACGACGCCCATGCGTATGCCGCGGCGGGAAAGTTGGATGAGCGTGCGGCGGACTCCCGCGTACGGCTCAGTGTGCAGCGTCTTCGTCTTGAGGTAGGCGTTGACGGCGGCGGCAGTGATGCGGTCAACGTGATGCTGACTCAACCCGATCTTCTGCTGGTGGTGCTTCGTGAGGAACTGCGAAAAGACGGCGTCGCCCTCGATGTCCTGCAAGTATTCGCCGAAGAGGATGTCGCCGGCCTCGTCGGAGTTGAACGGAAACAGGGCGCCGGCTTGGATCATGGCGCGGGCGGCGGCGTCGGAGGCGGTGCGCTTCATGCGCAGAAAATCGACGAGAGTGTTGTCGAGGTCCCATAGCACTGCCTGGATGTTCACGCGCTGCCATGATGCAGGCGGTTCAAGGCGTTGGCGACGACGTGATTCAAGGCGCTGGCGACGAAGTGGTGGCCAGCTCCGCCCCCGGCCGGCGGCAGGGGAGGCGGCGTGGTGGGCGCCTGCGTCCTTCCCGCCATGATGCAAGTGATTCCCGCAAGCAAGGCCAGCAAGTGGCGGCTTGCCAATTCGACCGCGTACTCGGCCTTGCTGACGTCGCCGTAGGAGGTCTTGGACGTGCAAGGGTCGCCCGCAACTGAACATCAGGCTGATGCAGCCGCCGAGCGCCGTGAACGCCCCCGCCCAAGCAATCACCGCTTGGCGGACCAAGATGCCGATTGCCGCCACGGCCATGAGTCCAAGCAAGACGAAGGGCGGCGGGTAATGCTTCTGCGAGCACGTCGTCTCGGTGGGAGGGCGCGTAACGTCACCCGTACGCCGCACTCGCTCGATGCCGCCGGATCCCAACGATCACGACGAGCCGCGGAATCCGCGGAGCCTGTCCGCGTATTCGACAGGCGCAAAAGGAAAAACTCGTTCAAGCCGCAATGTCGACGAAAATCGCCGCTTCTGCGTCGAGATTCTCCTTGGTTTCCTGTGGAAAATGGTCAAAAAGGCATTTCCCGGACAGGCTCCGCGGAATCTTGGGAAACCAAGTTCCCTTGATTCCGCGGCTCGGGCGGGCGCCGGAGGCCCGGAGAAACGAGGCCCTCACTTCTTCGGCGCCGCCAGCTTTCCGGTATGCCGCGCCTCGGCGATGAGGTCTTTCGCGTTCTCCACGACGTCCTTTGCGTCAAGGATGGCTTGCAGGATGACGAGCAGCAACGCGACGCCGGAGGCACCGAGCACGGCGACGGCGAGGATGCCGAGGGGGGTGCTCAGCAGGCCTCCGGGAATCTCCAGGTTCATGGCGGCGGTGCAATCTGTGCCGTCCTGCAGCGTCGCCCTTCCCGACACTTGGTACAAACCGGAACCGTACGAAGTCCAGTTGCTTGCGTCGATGACTCCGGACTCGCTCATCGTAGGGGGATCATACGTCTCGTCGAGCAGGACTTTGCTTACCGGGCCGAAGTGCAGCGTGACGACGAGTCGCGCAATCGGTGTCGGCGACGATAGCCGGTAAGTCAAGTTTCCATCCGCCGGCAACGCAATCCTTGGCCGTTCTTCCGCCGCAAGGTCGCGGTCCTGGACGAAGATCTGGCACGGGCCGTCCACGGAAGCCGCCGCCGGGACGCTCACCGCCAGCACTGCTAGCAATGTCAGCAATGCCATGATGCATAGCCCCGCAGTGGCCCACCCAGCGGCGGGTCCCAGCCTTGCCGTCATGCCGTTGCCTCCCTGGCCTGCCGCAGGACGCGGTTTGCCCACCAGACTCCGACGCCGCGGCCAAGGGATGGCGCAACGAAGCCGAGGATGAGGCCGACGACTGCCGCGTGGAAGAAATCGTACGTCGTGAAGAAGTGCTTGCCAAGTTGTTGCAGGACGAGTTCTGCCGCGAGGTCGAAGAGGAAACCGAAGATGAGCGCCTTGACGAGGAAGACCGGACGCCACTTGAGAGGCTTCGGCAAACCATCCGCGTCAAGTTCGATTGGCTTTCCCATCCAGTCCGACGCGCCAGGGACGGGCGACTCGGACACTGACTTCTTGTCCTCGTGGGCCGATTCGGATTGCACGGAGCCAGCCGCGGGCGCAACGTCGTTCATAGGCGCATCTGGTTCGGTCGAATCCGGGTCCTTGGCGTCCATGTTATTGCCTGCAACGTACGCGCCAATGATAACCACAGCGCCGGCGTCGTCGCCGCTCAGAACTTTATTGCCGCACCCAATCGGGGCTCGACCGCTCGCCGTCCCAAGACGGCGCTGTAATGCTCGACGCCTTCCGTGTGGACGGGGATGATGCGCTTCGCGCCCATCGCGTCGGCCATCCAGAGCAATTCCTTCTCCGTCGCGTGCCCTGAGACGTGAGCGCCCACTTCGCGCAGCCCCCAACGGTTCAGCCACCATTGCAGGCGCGCCCGGTCGTGCACCATTTCCTCCGAGAACGGTTCCGTCTTCGAGTTGACGTAGGCTCCGCCCGGTGGGTCCAGCATTCCTGGGCCGGCCGCATATTCATGCAGTTCCGTCAGGTTCCAGATGTCAGCGAAGACGAGAAATCGGCCCGGGTCAGCCTTCACGTCGGCGCGGGTGACGGCGTTCGGATGGCTGAGGTACGGACGCTCCCAAGTTTGGTAGTCCTGCGCGACGAGGTCGGGTTGGGTGCCGCGTAGTGCATCGTTTCCGACGAGGCCCCACGATTTGCGGGGGATGTAGATGCGCACGTCGGGGTCGTCCGTGCGCGGGATCGGCGTGTCGAGTGCCTTGCTAGCTGTCGCGTCCACCATGTCGAGGAGGTAAGCCTGCTTGAGGCTCAAACACAATTTGCGACCAATCTTGCGCGCCACACGCAGGAACGTCTCGAGGCGGTCGAGGTCGCGTTGTGGGTATGCCACGAACACGTAGCCATGCTCGCCGGCCAATTGCTCGGCGATGTAGGATTCGACGCCGCCTTCAGTGTAGTCGCCGAGCGCCTTGAAGTCGTGCAGGTGCCCGTCGTGGCGCTTCTTTTCGTCGGCGACCTCCTTCGGGTTCTGCACGTTCGTGCCTTCAATGATGAGCGCGTCGACGCCGGCGCAACGCTCGACGAACCGCTCCGTCCATTGCTTGTTGCGGCCATGCATGCGCAAATCGCCGGAATACGCAATCTGGACATCGCCCTCAAGCAGGATGCCGCGAGCACCATGGATGGAGTGGTCAACGGGCATTAAATGCGCCGTGATTCCGTCCAACTCCAGCCGCGACTCGGTATGCCAAGGGCGGTGTTGCGGGGTCTCGCCCTTCTCACTGTCCCCGCTGGATGAGTACTTGACGCGAACCAGGCGGTTGTCCTGGCCCTTGCGTTTGTCCGGGCGCAGGCGGAACTGCTCGCGGAACGTCGTGAAGTCGCTTTGATCGAACGAGCCGCCGGTCTCCTCGATGGCGCGCGCAACCGCGAACGCCGTTGGACTGGAGGCGACCGTGATGTCGGGGCGCAGGAGGGGAACCAAGCCAAGGTGGTCGATGTGGGGGTGGCTGATGAACACAGCATCGAATCGGCGCTCCTCGGCGCGGGCTCCCGATTGGCCGCGGTAATCCTGGCGGTAAAGGCCGGGCACGTCTGGTGCCACGCCCGCGAGGAGCCAATCGGCCATTCCGTTGACCTTGCGTGGCTTGAGGAACTCCGAGAACGCCTGTCCGTATCGCTTGAATGAGATGCCGAAGTCGAGGAGGACGCGCGAGCGGCCGGAGGAGACCTCGAAGCAGTTGCCGCCAATCTCCGCCACACCACCGTGCGGGACAATCTCCACGAGGGGGCGACGGCCTTGGGGCTAGTAGGTTTGCCGCACGGCGCCCCGCGGGGAGTGCGAGCAGATTCCATTGAACGCGGCCCCTTCCCGGGGCCAAATCCGGCGGCACTCTTTTCTAGGTCCACGCCTCCCAAGGGACCCGTTCCTGGAAATTCGCATGGTGGATGAAACAAACGAACCAGGCCCCGAACGCACCCTATTCAAGCGCACTCGGCGCGACCCGTTGCGGGGGCACCCCATCGAAGACCCTCACGGGGTCGAGGCCGCCCTCACGAAGGGCACGTTCGCTCCCCTGGAAATGCATCAACTCAACCTGCGCGCCCACCGTTTGCGCGCCATGCGGCATGAAGGCATCACGACGTTGCCGCAACTGCGCCGCAAGATTCGCATCCTGCCCCACCAAGTGAAGGCAGCCATCAAGATCCTCAACCAGATGCAGGGCCGTGGCATCCTCGCCGACGAAGTCGGTCTCGGGAAGACCATCGAGGCGGGCATCGTCATGAAGGAACTCGTCGCCCGCGGCAAGGCCAAGACCATCCTCGTCCTCACGCCCGCGTCGCTTGCTGCCCAATGGCAGGAGGAACTTTGGAACAAGTTCGGTGAGCGCTTCATCAAGCACGATGACATGGAATTCAAGGGCTTCTCCAAGCACGACCGTATCGTGGCTTCGATTGATACCGCCAAGTCAGCGCAGCATTATCCCGACATCATCGGCCGCGAATGGGACTTGTGCATCATCGACGAGGCGCATTACCTCAAGAACAAGAAGACGCAGCGTTACTCGCTTGCGGACGACATCACGGCCCGCCACGCTTTGATGCTCACGGCGACGCCCATCCAGAACAACCTCATCGAATTGTACAACCTCATCAACCTCATCAAACCGGGCCTACTGGGCACGATGCAGAATTTTGAGGAAGAGTACATCGGTGATGCGCAGGGGCGAGTCCTGCTTCACGCGACGCGGCTGCAGACGTTGCTCAAGCAGGTGCTCATCCGGAACCGTCGCTCCGAGACCGGCCTCAAATTCCCGGAACGCAAGGTCGAGACGAACCGCGTCCAAGCCTCCAAGGGCGAATACGAACTGCATCAGGCCGTATCGAACTTCATCCGCAACTACAAGCAATTCTTCGATTCGCATCTCGCGTTGATGGTGTTGGAACGTGAAGTGGCGTCTTCCGCCCCCGCCCTAGCAAAAACGCTGGGGAACATGCTGCCCAAGGTGCACGACCCTGAAGTCGCCAAGGCAATGGAGGACCTCAAGCACCTGGCCGACTCCATCAAGCGCAATGCTAAGGTCAACCTCATCGTCGACATCGCGAAGGGTACGAAGGAGAAGATGATCGTCTTCACGCAGTTCCGCGAGACGCAGGAATTGCTTGCGCGCCGCCTCAAGCTGGAGGGCATCGAGAACGTCAAGTTCCACGGCCAACTCACGCCCGGCCGCCGCCGCAAGGCGCTCGAAGAGTTTCGTGACCAGGACATCCAGGTCCTTGTCGCCACCGACTCCGGGTCCGAAGGCTTGAACTTGCAATTCTGCCACATCATGATCAATTATGATTTGCCGTGGAACCCGATGCGCGTCGAGCAACGCATCGGCCGCGTCCACCGCATCGGCCAAGAGTCGAGCAACGTCATCATCCTAAACTTGGCCGTCGCCAACACCATCGAGGACTACGTGTTGCAGGTCCTCTACGAGAAGATCAAACTATTCGAGGTCGCGATTGGTGAAATGGACCTCATCCTGAGCGACATCAACGAGGAAGGTGGCCTGGAGAAGCGCATCCTCGACATCATCCTTGAGACGAAGAACGACGAAGAGGTCCGCGACTCGCTGCAGAAGGTCGAGCGCGACGTCAAGAAGTCGAAGGAACAGGCCGAGGAGATCAAGATGCTCGACGCATCCGTGTTCCAACAGTTCGACCTATCGACCGCGAAGGATGACGTCAAGATTGAGGACTCGGTTGACTTGGAGGCCGAAGTGCAGGATTTCGTCTCCTCGTTCCTGCGGGCAGCCTCGGGTGAAGTCGAAGTGACGGACCACATCACGACGGTCAAGCTCCCGCGCAGCTACTGGAAAAAACTCGGCGGCCTGCACACCTACACGACGGACGCGGAGACGTTCGAGGACCGCGACGGCGAAGTCGAACTCCTCAGCCTCGGCTCCAAGTTCGTGCAAGGCGTCATGGACGTTCTGCAAGGGGAAGGTTCGGTGGGCGAAATCCGCACGGACCAAATCGATGCTCCCGTGACGCAGCTCTACTACCGCTACTTCATCGAGACGCTGCGCAGCGAAATGGAGGCCTTCGTGACGATTCACATCGCCGATGATGGCTCGCTACTCAAGGTTCAGGAAGACCTGGCCGAGGTCCCGGACGGGACGCCAGCGGCCTCGGCGCATGCCATCACGGCGGCCGAGTGGACCGAGATGCAGGAGAAGGCCCGCTTCGAAGTGGGAAACCTCCTCGTGCCTCTCTTGCAGAAGAAGCGCGAAGAGGCCGGCGAAGAGATCCGCCGCACAGAGAAACGACTCGAGCACTACTACGAGGGGCTCAAGGAGGAAATCCGCGGCGACGAGGCAAAGATTCGCCGCAAGATGGGCGACATCCGCAACCGCCTATGGTTCACGGAGAACGGCGTCCGCGAACGCAAACTCGAGGAGCAATACCAGCAGCTCGAGGCGCAACTGCACGATTTGACGTTCAAGAACAACCGCCGCGTCGAAGAACTCGACAAGGAATTGAAGGACCGCCTAGTACGCGAGCACGAGAAGAACGAGCCTCGCCTCATCGTCGAACTCATCGGCGCGACGCGCTTGGTCCCCGCGGCAGGGAGTGTCCGCGTGGCGGCGACGGCACGGTCACGTGAGGTCGCGGCCGTCGCCGCCTAATCCTTGGTTTCGCCGGGCCCTAGTGTGGGAGGCCTGGGATGGCACAGATTTTCACAGAACTTGAGAGGCGGCCTTCTGCTGCGGCAAGACTAGTCTGTGGGTCTCCGTGGAATCCCAAGCCGCCCACACCGACGGTCGCCAGCCTGACTAGAAGCGCGTTCAAACGTCAACAAGCAGGACGCTGCACTTCGACTTGCGTAGGATTTTTCCCGTCCGCGACGCAAGGCCGCCCCAGCGCCCGGCCGCGCCGTGCATGACGATGAGGTCGTGACTGGCAGTCTCCTTGATGATTTCCTTCGTAACGTTGCCCTTCACCGTCTTGAACTTGATCTGCACACCGTGCTTTCGGCAACGCTTCGACGCCATGCGAAGCACTTGCAGCGTCGACGCCTCGGTGGGAAAGATTTCGTCCTCCTCGTCGTCCTCGAACTGCTTGATTAGGTCCTCGGGCGCATGCTCGAAGCCGGCTTGACGCACGACGAGGATGGTCGCTTCGAGGCCGGGCGTCTGGAGCATCTGCAACGCCTTGTCCATGCAAGCCAGGCTTCGCTCGGAGCCGTCCATCGGGAACAGGAGCCTTTTCACGCCAACACCAGCCGCGGCACCCTAGTGGGGGGCCTTAGTCTTGCCGACCGGGAGGGGCTTCGCCGCTCAACCCGAAGTGCGGGCTGCGCCCGCACGGCGAGGGGCGCTGCCCCCCGCGCCGTTCCCCGCCGCTGGGGGACCTGCGGTCCCCCAGACCCCCTTGCGTCAGTGCAGAGGCCAGGATTCGAACCTGAGAACCACGAAGGACTGGATCCTAAGTCCAGCGCCTTTGACCAGACTTGGCTACCTCTGCGTGCAGGCCGCTACGCTACGAACACGATAAAGCGAACCGGAGCCACGCGCCCTGGCGCGAATTGCCCCTAGTGGGACTTGGCCCAGTTGTAGGAGCGTAGCTTCGCCGTCTTGCCGTAGCCGCACGACGCGCAGGTCTTCTTCTGCATGTGGTAGCTGTGGCGACCGCAGCGGCGGCAGCGCATGTGCGTGCGGCGTCCGCCGCGCTTGGAGGGGGTTCCGGTTCCCATGAGAGTCACCCAGGCGCCTTGCGGCGGCCCGTGCAGTTCGCGCGACAAGAGGGGGCTTTAATATGGTTCCGGGCGCCGTCACCGGACCGCGCGACTCTTCTGCAAACGCGCCTTGGCGACGGGCGTGACTGACGAACTGCGCATCCGGCGCCGCAGCCGCCTACGCGAGAAGGAAACCAAGGGCCTGCATGAGGACATCACCGCCCGTCTCGGTGGCTCCGGCATCTGGCCGGAGGACGCGACCGTCGAGACGGCGGAATTCCTCGAACGCCAAGTCATCGTCGTGGGAAACCTCGTGCACGGCATCTACCACGAAGGGACTCCATTCCTCTCGGTGCGCGGGCTTCTTGCGTACAAGCCGCAACTGCGCTTCGTCACCGTGGACATGGGCGCCGTCAAGTTTGTCTGCAACGGGGCGGACGTCATGGCGCCCGGAATCGTCGAAGCCGACCCTGCCCTCCAGGTCGGTGACTGGTGTTGGATCCGCGACGAGCGCAACAAGCAGCCCCTCGCCGTTGGGAAAGCCCTCGTCCCGGGGACGGCCATGGTGCGCGGGAAGGGCAAAGCCGTGCAGTCCATCCATCACCTCGGCGACAAATTGTGGCTCGTCGAGAATTGAAAGCGTGTGTTCCTGGTGAAAGGCCCGCCGCCTACCGTCTCCAGCCCACTCGAAGGACCACGAGGTAAAGTCGCTAGCCTTATCTGTGGGAACAGGAGTGGAAGGGTTGGGATGCACTAATGGGATTGAAGTCTCTCTTCACGCCGCGCACGGCCACCAAGCGTTCGGACGGGGCCGACTACATCGACCTCGAGGAATACACGCAAGGCACCGAGATGTTCGACGGCACGGCCAGCATGATGGTCCGCGTCGCGGAGATCGCGAAGTACGACGACCTGCGCGAGTACGCGAACTACGTTTACCAGGGCAACCTCCTGCTCCTCGACTTCTCCGCCATCGCGAACGACGAGATTATTCTCCGCCGCGTCACGGGCGACTTGAAGAAGCTCGTCGCGGACATCAACGGCGACATCGCGGGCCTCGGCAAGACTATGCTCATCATCGCGCCGACCGGCGTCAAGATTGACCGGCATAAGGCGCGCTCGGGCCGCTAGGCGGACGACGCTGGGCAAATTGAGATTGCGGATTTGACTCAGCTTCAGCTCCGCTTCCTCTTTCCGCAGATGACACAGATTTCGCAGACCGTTGCAGTCCCTTCGTACCGTTGAACTCTGTGACCGGTCCCGACTACGCGAGCAATGCGGTAGGCCAGCGGCGCGCCGCTTCACGCGGAGGCCGCGGAAGTTCGCGGAACGACCGGTCGCAGAACGCGCAGAAACCACAGAATTCGTTTCTGCGCCTTCTGTGCGTTCTGCGACTGGGCGTCGGCGGCTCGCGGCGTGTTCCGCGTTTTCCGCGCACTCCGCGTGAAAAGGGCGAGTCCTGCTGCGATGGCAAACCGTGGACCACGCCGACGTCGGCGGACTGCGGTAATCCATGTGACCGAGGCATCGATCAACGGATCTGTTGTGCTAGCCGGATTGCTGGCGTAACCTGCCGAGCCTAGAATGGGGTCAGGCCTCCAGTCCGATGGAATACCGCATCTGCGTCATCTGCGGAAAAGTCGTGGGTGGCGCAAACCCCCGCTCCCCAACGCTTTTTTGACACTTCACCTCGGCAGGCCACAGTGCCTACGAGCTTCATGGCGGAGGCCATCTGCCCCGGTTGCGACGGGCGCGGCCTCTCCTACACCACGGAGAACGTGGACCTGCCCTTCCTCGGCATGAGCCTGGAAGTCCTCTTGCGCTGCGAATCGTGTGGCTACCGGCACACGGACTTCGTGTTGACGGAGCACCGCGAACCGACGCGCTACAGTTACACGGTCCGGACCGGCGACGACATGATGGTGCGGGTCGTGCGTTCAGGATCCGGCACCATCCGCATCCCCGAGCTCGGCATCACGATCGAACCCGGTGCCGCGTCGGAGGCCTTCGTCAGCAACATCGAGGGCATCCTCGTGCGCGTCGAGCGCATCCTCGACCAGCTCCTGCGCGACGCCGAGGACGACGCGCAGCGCACACGCATCTTGGACCTCCTCGAGACGATGGGGAAAATGCGCGAGGGGCAGGCGGAGCCGGTGACGGTCATCCTGGAAGACCCGTTCGGCAACTCAGCGATTCTTGCGGAAGGCGCGACGCATGAACCCATCTCCGAGGAGGACGCTAACCGCCTCAAGTTTGGAATGGTCGTCATCGATCCGACAACGGACGCCAAGGCTGAGAAAGACCAGGACTAGGCCACGAACACGCTGTCCAGCTCACGCGACGGCCAAATCAGGCGTGTTCCTCGACTTCGTCCTTGAATTGCTCCGGGAACAGGTGCCACGCCGCCATCATGCCGAGGCCGAGACGGACGAGCATGTCACGCTCCAAGGAACGAGCTTCGTCGGGGAATTCTTTCGCAATCAGTTGCCGCATTTCGCGTTCTTGGACGGCTGTCAGTCGCCCCAGCCGCTCGGTCCCGATCAGGATCTTGAGGCGCAGACGTTCTGGTGCGGAAAGCATCATGCGTTCAGCCTACGCGCAATAGTCGTTGCATCCTCATCCATGTTTCGCTGGAGGACCTTTGCCAATGGTCTAAGGGCGAAGTTTTCACGCTCCAGGGTGCGGATGCGTTGTTCAAGCTCGCGCATCCGTTCGCGTTGCTGGTCGAGCTCCCGCCGAACGAGGAGGGCCACTAGGGTAAGCAGCCCACCCGTCAAGGTCACGACTAGACCGAACGCAGAAGCCGTCCAATCCATGAGCCAACCTCACGTCGACTTGAGGACACCGAGCGTCGGCTCGTAGATGAGTCCCTTGTCCATTAGGCGGTTGAGAGACTCCTCGACGTCTTCCGACGTGATGCCGCCCTTGCCTACGTCGCCGAGCACATCGTCCCAGCGCGCGCCTTTGGCTCCCTCGAGTCGACCTACGGCGGCAATGACTTGTTGGTCAAGTGCCTCTTGGGCCGCATCGACTTCGGGGCCCTTTGCGGCTGCCACGACGGGCGCCTTCCATGCGGGCGCATCGCCCGTCGCTTGCGGTGCCGTGACGCCGCCACCCATTCCCGTGGGCTGCGGTTCGTCGCGACGCACGACTTCGTGCACGGGCATGGCGTTGCCAGAGACGAGGTAGCCTACCGAGGTGCGCAGCATGTCGCCGAAGCGCTCGACATCCGTCAAGCCGTAGTGTTGCTGGGCAAGCATCGCGCCTTCCGCGGTCGCTTTCGGGACGCCTTGCGCTGAGAGGCTGTCGGGCGTCGCCTTCGGGTCGGCGCGCGCGAGGCGGACGGCCTTGAGGCGCTCGTTTGTGCGGCGCGCCGTGTCGAGGACCCATTGGTCACGAGTGGCTTCGTCGACGACCGAGATGGACTCGGGGCGCACGGAGACGAAGATGGAGCCTGGCTCCGGTTCGTAACTGCGCGCCTTTCCCGTGACTGCCACGTATTGGGGAGGCTGGATCTGGCTCAACGCTTGCGCTGCTTCAGGCTGATACTGGCCAGCGTACACGGTGAAGACACCGGTGGGGTCGCTGATGCGGGCGCGCCACGATTCACCGGATTCTCCCACGGGTTCGACTTCGGTGCAGACGCCGACGATGTGGATGCGGTTGACCTTTGCACCGAGCGGCGTCACGAGGAAGGATGGGTCCTTCTCGCCTTGGCCCTTGATCTCGGTGCGACTGGCGTTGAATTCTTGGGCGAAGGCCCGGTGCGCGACTTCCCGTTGGTAGGCCATCAGACTGCCCCCTTTGTGGACGCGGCGGTCGCAGCCTTTGCGGCGGCGAGGGCGCCGGCGAGTTTCTCGGCTTCCTCTTGCACGTCTTCCGTGTGGACAGCCATGGCACGGGCGATGAGCATGATGCCGTACTCGTCACTCATGGCGTTGCCGCGCACGGTGAAGACGCGTGCAGTCAACTTCTCCCTCAACTGGTCCCAGATGACTTCTGGGCGGAAAGCCGCCTTGGCTTCCGCGACGCACTGGTCGAGGTTCTTGTCGAGGAGCTTCTCGGTGAGTTCGCGGCCCACGATGACGCTGATGGCTCCGGTGCCATCGTCGAGGATGCCCTTGATGCGTAGGTCGGGAGTGCCTTCGACGCGGTTGTGCAAACGGCATTGACCAGCAGTGAGGACGCGGGTGCAGCCCGCCGTGCTGCAGCGGAGCACCAGGCCTGATCCCGCTCTGACTTCGAGGAGCGTCGCCGTGACGGTGACGTCGTTGCCGCCATTGCGCTCGACGATGGTCGCAAGCGGCGTGGCAGGGCGGACCGCGAGGGCTTCGAGGGCGGGGATGTCGATCGTCGCTGGCGTGACCTTCGCGTCCTGGTCGAAATTGAACTGCGGGGTGCCGCGGTAGCCGCGCACGTAGCCGCCTTCGATGGTGACGGCTTGGCCGGGCTGGAGCTGGTGGTCGTGCCAAGAAGTGAACTCGACTTGGCCCGAGGCGTCGGCGAGGACGCCGCCCCACAGTGTCTTGGGTTGCTCTTTGACGGTAACTTGGCGGGGCGCCACCGCAAGGATGCGGCCGGAGACGCGGATGCCACGCAGGCCCTCCTTGAGGTCCGCCACGCGGGTGTCGGCGAACGTGATGGGTTGGCGCGGGATGGCTTCGGCGTCAAGCTTCTCGATTATCGTGCGGTCGCCGAAGTTGACCTGGCCTTGGCCATTGTACTCCTTCGTGTAGGCGCCCTGGACTTCGATGACGTCGCCCTTCTCGATTCCCGTGAGGGGACGCCATGACGTGTAGGGGGCGCTGCCGGTCTCGTCGCCGAGCAGGCCCCACACGATCTGCTTGCTTTCGCCGCGTGCGACGACGTCGCGCAGGTTGATGGTGAGGACGCGCGCCTTGAGGTGGACGTTGTTCGCGTTCGCGGGCAGGTTGGCCAGGGGAATGAGGCCTTGCGGTGCCTGTGTTCCGACGGGACGGGCGCTGGCAGTCACGACGCCGTGGTGCCGGAGGATCGTCCGGATGGCTTGGTCGACGGGGACGCCGTACTCGAGGTATTTCGCGAACTCGTCCTTGATGTCGGACTCCTTCAGTTCGGTGCCAATCTTGCTGCCGAGCGCCTTGCGAAGCGTCTCTAGGTGCGGGGCGAGGTCTTGTTCTTGCGTTGTGCTGTGCATGGTTTCACCAAGCGGCCAAGTAGTGCTTTTCGAGGGCCGCAGACGGGTCAAGCCAGGCCTGCACGCAAACCGCGTGGCACAGGCCAAGGTGTGCCCGATTTCACCCAACCCCCACTCGACCTTGAAGCCTGGGGGATGGGGCGGATGAAACCACTGGAGCGGCTCCAGGGGCCAGAGCGGTGTGGCAGCGCTGTGGCGGCGGTAGTTCGACGCCGGTTCGACGGCGGTTCGGCGCTGGTTCGGAGGTCGTTCAGCGGCGGCGCAAGGCCACGGCAGCGAGGAGGCCTAACGTAAGCAGGGGCAACGGGGCACCCGGAATGCCAGTCTTGCCGGACGTGCTGGGTCCATCCTCGTAATCCACCACGTCGCCGGCCACGACGTTCAGCGTGACGGTGTCGCTGGTCGGCTCGTCGCGCAGGGCGTAGGTGCCGGGCGCGCCCATGGGGAATTTCTCGGAATCCTGGATGTCAACCGCTTCCACCGTGACCGAGGCTGCGTGACCGGCGAGGCTGACCGTGTGACGGACGTCGTCGTCGTTGTAGACCGAGAGCATGAACCAGTCGCCGGAGGTGAAATTGAGCTGGGACACCGACGCGATTCCGAGGTCGTCTACGTCCACGGTGAGGATGCATGGATTGGCTTCGACGCATCCGTCCTCCGCTTGGACTTGCCCTGACGCATGGGGCGCAACGACAAGCATAGACAGCACGGCGGCAAAGGGCAGGAGGGGGGACCGGCGCATAGTTGGACCGCGGGGTGAAAACGAGGTGGAGAGGATAGGGTTTGCCCGCCCAGTAGCTGAGGGGTGCGTCCTGGGCGGGCGGTGAGGGGTAGAAAGAAAGGGGCGAAGGTTGGGAAGAGAGGAGGAGAAGTGGATGTCCCGGCTCAGGCTGCGGGCGACGTGGACTCGGTCTCCGAGTCGGACTCTTGCTCGGCGTCGCCCCTGCTGCCAGCGTCTTCACCGCGGTGGCGGCGTTCTTCGACGTGCTCACGCACGGCGTCCCACCGCGCATGCAAGGCGGCCAGGCGGTCGCGCAGGTGTGCCAGGCGCTCAATCATGCGGTCCTGGTGCTCCTCGATTCGGTCAATCTTTTCCTGCACGGACTCGGCGGTTTCATTGCCGGTGAAGTTGCCCGAGGCCAATTTGTCCTCAAGCATCGCTTCGCGGACCTCAAGGCGCCCGATGCGGCGCTCTAGGGCGGCGATGGCGCCGAGCATGGCGTGCGCCTCACGGCGGGCCTGGTGGGAGCGGTCTGAGAACTCCTCAAACTTCTCGCAGCGTTCCTGCTCCGATTCGTTCAGTTCGTCGGCCTGGGCGCTGCACCTGTCCGCGTACTGCTCCTTCGCGCCGTCGCGGCGCTCTTGGGCAGCTTCGCGGTGCTGCGCGGCGGTTTCGCGTTGCGCTGCAGCGCGGTCCTTGCCTTGCTCGCTCTGGGATGAGGATGAATCGGACTCGGACCCAGCGTCATGGGCAGCCACGGGGGCTGCGAGGGCGGTGGCGACGAGGAGCCCGAAGGCCAGGGCGGCCATCAGGGGTTTTCGAAGGTTCTTGGTCATTGCATGTCCTCCTTGGACGGCAGACATCCGGTTGCCATGGTATTTAATGGGCTTCGTGCGGGACTCGAACGGACGGGCCAACGGGGTTACGGGACGGCGACTGAGTTGCGATTTCGGCGCGCCACGTCCTTTCGGCCCCCTGACTTGATGACGATGGTCGCCCGTGGAATCTTGGCCGGATCAACCCTGGGGGCTGGAGCCTGCTTACGCGTCATCATGCTTGGATTGCCCCAGCGAGTACATAAGCGTACGACAGTACGTACGCGCCGATTGACACCACGAGCACGTAGAGTCCGCGTCGCCTATCTTCTGCCGCGCTTTGCATCGCCGAATCGTTGGCCCGCTCATAGTTTGGGTAAGCCGCGAGTACGTGGTCACGGTCGAGTAGGCACCCCAGACAGACACCGTCCGCGGCCTACCGGTTCCGCTGGCAGTTCTTCAGCAGTTCCAATGTGATGGGCACCCGTTCATCAACCGCGAGGCGCAGGCTGTGGTGCGTCGGCAGTTCGTGGCTGTAGTGCAGCGAGACGGTGACGCCGGCTTCCTTGACGGCGGTGACAACGGGAACGAAGTCGCTGTCGCCGGTAATGAGGATGGCCTTGTCGATGTTCTTCGACGGGGCAAGCCGCAAGAGGTCCACGGCTAGCTGAATGTCCACGCCCTTCTGCTTGAACTTCCCGTCCACCCTCTGCAACCGGCCCTCGCGGACCTCGAAACGGTTCAACGAGTTGAGCCGCGACGCGAACTTCTGGTAGCCCGAAAGGCGCTGGCTTTCCTCGGGCGTGGGGACTGGACTCTGCCACGGCGGACAGTGGTAGTAGTACGTCCGAAGCCGTTCATCCGGCTTGCAGATTTCGTCGGTGAACCGCTCCTAGTCGATGCGGATTCGGTCGTGAAAATCAAGAACGTGGTCGAAATAGCCGCCGTCGATGAAGACCGCCACTTTTCCCACATGAGCACCAAAGGGGGAATCTAAACCCGGCATCCCGTGAGGAACGCCGGGGCGTATTCTGGGCATCCTCTCAGTTCCGCATCCGTATAAGTGTTCCTGAGTGGTCACAGGTTAGGTCTCCTGGGCCACGTGGTCGTTAGTCAGTTCCACGTCGCCGCGCTTGGCCTCGGGGCCGCCCACCTTGCTTGCGCGGGTTGCGCCCGCGCGTCCCATTTCGTGCATGGTGGCGTCGATGCGCTGGAGGGCCTTGTCGAACCGGTCCTGCGGCACGATGGCCGCCCATCTCGGACACTTGTTGGCCTAATCCTCGCCCATCGGCCCGTCGGAGTCGTGATGCATATGCGCCTCGGCTACGGTCGACAACGCGGAGCGCTTTCGGCACACGCCGGACTGGATGGCGGCTTCCTTGACGGCGCGGGCCACGACGCGGCCGACGCGGGGGTGGAACGTGCTGGGGACGATGTAGTCCGCCGACAGCTCATGCGGTTCGACTAGGCTCGCGATAGCCTTCGCCGCCGCCACTTTCATCACTTCGTTGATGTCGGTCGCGCCGGCGTCGAGCGCGCCGCGGAAGACCCCGGGGAACGCGAGGACGTTGTTGATCTGGTTGGGATAGTCACTGCGGCCTGTCGCCATTACCGCGACGGTGTCGCCTGCGTCCTCCGGCGTAATCTCGGGGTCAGGGTTCGCCATCGCGAAGACGACGGGGGATTTCGCCATCGTGAGGATGTCCGCGCGCTGCAGCAGGCCCTTCGCGCTCAGGCCGACGAATACGTCGGCACCCTTGAGGGCGTCACGCAGCGTCCCCTTCATGTTGCGCGGGTTCGTGAGGCTTGCGTACTCCAGCTTCTCGGCGTTGAGGTCTGTGCGGTCGCGCGAGACGATGCCTTTGGAATCGCATCCAATGATGTCCTTGGCGCCCGCGGCGAGCATGATCTTCGTACAGGCCGTGCCGGACGCTCCGACTCCGGACACGACGATCTTGACCTTCGAGAGGTCCTTCTTGACGACCTTGAGGGCGTTCGTCATGGCCGCAAGCATCACGATGGCGGTCCCGTGCTGGTCGTCGTGGAAGACGGGAATATCCAACTCTGCCTTGAGGCGGCGTTCGATTTCGAAGCACTGCGGGGCCGCGATGTCCTCGAGGTTGATGCCGCCAAAAGTGGGGGCGATGGCTTTGACGAAGGCGACAATCTCGTCGGCCGTGTGCACGTCGATGCAGATGGGGAACGCATCGACGCCGCCGAACTCTTTGAAGAGTTGCGCCTTGCCCTCCATCACGGGCATCGCGGCTTCGGGCCCGAGATTACCTATGCCAAGGATGGCGGAGCCGTCACTCACCACGGCGACCGTGTTCTTGCGGATGGTGAGGTTGAAGGACGCCGACTTGTCCTTCGATATCGCCCAGCAGATGCGGGCGACGCCCGGCGTGTAGGCGATGGAAAGGTCGTCCCGCGTCTTGAGCGGGAGTTTGGAGTGCGTCGTGAGTTTTCCACCAAGGTGGGCAAGGAACACGCGGTCGGATACCGCAGCGACTGTGACGCCGTCCATCGCGTCGAGGCCGTGGCGCACCTTCTCGGCGTGTTCCTCCGACGAGCAATCCACCGTGATGTCGCGGATGAGGGTAGCTCCGCCCTTCTCCGTGCGCACCATGTCGATGGCACCGATTGAGCCGCCAATCTCGCCGATCCTCGTCAGAATCTTCGCGAGCATCCCTGGCTTGTTGTCGATTGCTAGGCGGAGCGTGATGGAGTAGGAGGCGGAAAGGTGCGGCACGGACGGCCACCAAGGGCGTTGGGGTCTTGAAGGCGACCTACTGGCGGGAGGGAGCCTGGCGGACCGGCTGCGGCTCCGCCGCGCGCTGCTGGCAGCGCTCGTTCCGCGGGTTGTCTTCGCAGTACGCGGCCGCGCGGCGTTCTGCGGCGTGGTCATTGCACTGGCGGTCGTCCGGGTTCTCGGCGCAGAAGGCACGCAGGCGGGCCTGGCGGTGGCAACGCTCCGGCGATTCAGCGTTGGCGCAGCGGGACGCGCTGTTGATTCAGACCAAGCGGAGGAAGTCATCGACCGCCGCGCCGGGGCCGGCCACTTTCTTGGAGGGCATTTGCTGGCTCAAGCAGTGGATGGCACCCATCCCCCAGACTAAGTCTTGGCAAGGCAGCTTAACGACGGGGCGGTCCTTGAAGCACTGCTGCAATCGTCGTTGCGCGATGTCGTCGGTCGGGCTTGCGAAGGTCGGCATGAGGACGGCGCCGTTCGTGATGAGGAAGTTGCCGTGGCTCGCTGGCAGGACGTTGCCTTCGTTATCGATCAGGTCCTTCGGCATCGGCAGTTCCACGATGCGAATCGACCGGTTGTGGGCGTCGGTCATGTGGCTCAACCGATGTCGGTTCTCGGCGAGGGGCTCGTAGTTGGGGTGAGCTCGGTCCTCTTCGACGCACGTGACGACGAGGCGGGGACCAACGAAGCGCGTGATGTCATCGACGTGGCCATCCGTATCGTCGCCTGCGATGCCGTCCGCGAGCCACAGGACTTTCTCGACGCCGAGGTATTCGCGCAAGTGCCTCTCGATGTCGGGCCGCGTCATGTCGTGGTTGCGGTTCTTGTTGAGCAGGCATTGTTCCGTGGTGATGAGTGTTCCTTGGCCGTCGACGTCGACGGAGCCGCCCTCCAGGACCATCTTGACGGCTGAGAGCGGGGAGCCGATTGCGTCGCCCAGTTGGTCGATGACCTTCTTGTCGCGCAAGAGTGATTCGTACTTGTTGCCCCACGCGTTGAATTCGAAGCGGACGACGATGCGGTCGCGCGTTCCCGGTTGCTTGCCGGGGCGAACGAGATAGATGGGGCCGTAATCGCGGATCCACGAGTCCTGATGGTTGACGGCGTGGAACTTGACGTTCTTGATTCCCTCGGCCTTGACGGCCTTGCTTGCGGCGGCTTCGAGGTCGGGGTGGACGACGAGGTCGACGCGTTGGTGCGGCGTGATTGCCTTCATCGCTGCTAGGAATGTTGCGCGCGCCAACGCAACGCGGTCCGGCCACGTCACTGGGTCGCGGGGCCAGACGAGCCAGACGGATTCCTGCGGCTCCCATTCGGCTGGCATGCGGTAGCCCTGCTCGCGCGGGGTCGGAACGGGGCCGCGCAGCGACATGTGCACGGCAGCCTTCACGCGGGCACGATTGGCGCTTGCGACTTAACGGCGCCGCAACCCGCCCCCGCCCGGACCACCTGCCCACGCACCGCACCGGGCGCTTGCGGCCGTGACTAGACCGGAAGGCCAGTGATGCCCGCGATGACCGCGGCGGCCGCCGGCCCCCCGTCGGGGCAGGCTGCGACGAGAGCGCTGCGCACCGGCCAGGCCTGCGAGGCCGCCGGCAACGTCGTGGTCGCGTTGTAGTATCCCTGGGTCCAGGCGCCCCAGGCGGACTGGCGACACATGGAGTCCACCTCGAACCACGCCTTCTGGTTGCCGTTCTGGACGCTGTACCAGGTGCCGGCGGCGTACCCGGCGATGCGGTCGGCCTCGTGGGACCAGTGGTCGGTGCCCTTGTAGCGTCCCCAGTACGTGCCATGGCCCTCCGACATGTACGTCACCTCGGTCCGGCTTGCGCCCAGCGGCAGCGCGGCGACCTGGCCGACCTGGTCGCCCTGCAGCGTGTAGTTAGCGGCCCGGAAGAGGGCCTCGCGCATCTCGTCGATCGTAAGGACACCGTCGGCCAGGGCGCACTGCGCGTTGGCCGCGCCACAACCCGCCGTGCCCCGAGCCAGCACGCCGGCGTCCTGCGTGCGGGACTCGCCCACGAGCCGGCGCAGCTGGTACAGGGCCTCCGCGTACATGCCGGCGGTGACCGGCGTCGCGTTGCTCGTGCCGCCGAACTTTCCCTCGCCGGCCACGGTCGGTCCGGCGCCGCGCGGGTAGTCCGTACCGAGGCTTGCCACGTGCACGGGCTTGCCGGTGCCCGAATACGAGTAGCCCTCGCCCGAGATGGCGCCGACGACAATCGTCCAGTCGTTGCCCTTGGCGTCGTTGGCGTAAGTCGACTGGGGTGCCCGGAAGTCGTTCTGCAGGCCGTTGCCGGCCGCCCAGAAGATCTGGTGGCCGCGCTCGACGGCGACGCGGCGCGCCTCGAGGTCGGCACCCGCGTTGACTGAGTCGCGCATGGTGACGCACTGGACTGGCAGCGGCGGCACGGACGGCGTGCACTCGCCACGTAAGGTGGAGGATTCCCAGGAGTTGCTCTGCACGTCAATCCAGTCCTGCGCCGCGGCCCACTCGGAGGCCTTGTTGCCCAAGCCGTGGACGAAGACGAGGAGGCACTCGGGGCACGTGCCGTGCAGGTTGCCGACGCTCACGGTTGCGGAGCCGAGGCCGTGGCTGTCCGGCATGAAGGCGCCGTCGCCTGCGAAGTCGACGAGGCCGATGACCTTCGTGCCGGGGATGTACGCGTAGTTCACCTTGTCCGGTTCGGAGGGCTTGAGGGTGTCCCAGGCGGCCTGGTCGGCGTCGTGCAGCTCCTGCGCGAGGCGGGAGCCGTCGTCGGGGGTGAAGTTGAGGTCGAGGCGCGTGTAGCTCGCAAACGCGGAGGCTCCGGGGAAGCCGGGGACCCATTCGGCGGGGTCAGCGGTTAGGGGGAGGTCGTCGGTGGGATCGTCGTTGCCGTGCTGCGGCAGGTACTCGGAGAGGAAGTCGAAGTGGTACGGGTTGATGCCGACGTCGATGATGGCGACCACGACGACACCGTCGTGGTTTCGGTCGGACAAGGGGGAGCCGGCGGGATCGTCGCGCGGCGTGGCGCAGCCTGACAGAAGGACGCCGACGAGGGCGACGGTGAGGGCGACGGTGAGGAACCTGGTCCGCAGCATGCGCCGGACGTGGCGGGGCGGATTGAAAGTGTTGCGGTGGCCGGGGCGAGCGCCGTCCGGCACGTCGCGCCGGCTGCTTCGAACGCGATTGCCCCCCGGAAATGCCCATGAAGTCGCCGGGCGTGCCTTTCCCATGGCCTACGACGAGGGTCTTGCCGAACGTATCCGCGAGCTCTTGCCCAAGGCGACCGAGAAACGCATGTTCGGTGGCGTCGGCTTCATGGAGCGCGGCAACCTCGTGGTGGGAGTCCTGGGCGACGAAATGATTGCCCGCGTCGGTCCCGATGACACGGCGGCGGCCCTCAAGGAGGATGGGGTTCGCACCTTCGACTTCACCGGGAAAACGATGAAGGGCTGGGTCGTCGTCGCGCAAGAAGTCCTGCCGGAAGAGGAAGAGCTCCTAGCGTGGGTGCAACGCTGCCAGAATTTTGCCCGCACGCTGCCTGCCAAGTGACTGTGCCTAGGGGGTCGGCGTCGGCACCATCGCCTTCCCGCAGTCAGCGCAGAACGTCGCGGATTCGGCCTGCAGTTTCTGCATGCGCTCCCTTGGCTTCAGGGGGAAGTTGGTCGCCGTATACGCCAAGGCCAGCGACGCCAAGGCCAAGCCCATCGTCGCGTAGCGGATGAGGGCCAGCCCTCCTGAGCTGACCATGCTGCCAGCGCCGAGCATGCAGCGGGACCGGCTGGCCGCTAGATGAAGGCTGGAGGCTGGCTTGGGCTCGACATGCGCCTCGGAGCCTTCCTGGCCGAGGGAGCACCATCATCGCGCTGCGCGAGGACAGCAAGGCCCGTGTCGTCAACAAGAACCACTTCGAGGAAGCGTTCCGCAGCGTCTGCATCTCCGTCACGGAAGAGGTCATCAAGTACTACGACCGCCTCGCCGAGCAGCTCGGCCAGACCACCGTCAAGAAGGTCGCGACGGGCGGGGGCGGAATGGAGTTCCTTTAAGGGACTGCGGTCCCAGCGGCGGGCCGTTGCGGCCGTCAAAGCTGATATCCTATCCAAGAATGGTTCTGCCGTGAGCGGCAGGACACGGAGGCACCGGGAGCCGGAGGCCCCGCAACCCTTCCGGCCACGCCGCGGCATCGACCTCGCGCTCCTGGGCATCCTGCTCGTCGGCATTCTCCTGCGCCTGCCGCACGCCACGGACGAGGACGGCTACTTCAAGGACTACGCCGACGAGGCGACCTACTTCACTACCGGCTACGCGCACTACCGCGGCGGCCCCGATTTCCCCTTGCCCCATGGTGGGTCAGGCCTGCCGCTCGCGCTCGAGTTCGTGCTGTGGGTCTCGGGCGTCCCAGGCGGCGACCCCGTGCCACAGCCCCATGCCGACGCAAGCTACCAGCTGACCCCGGACCAGGTGCACGCCGCACACCTCGCCTACGCCATGACCTTGGGCTTCAACCTCCTCTTCATCCTGGGCGTCTTCGCTTTGGCGGCCGGCTTGCTGGGGCGCGACAACCCTTGGTCGCTCCTGCCGCCTGCCCTCGTGGCCGTGGCGCCATACCAAGTGACGTCTAACATGCGCTTCCTCTCGGAGCCGCTGTACGCGGCCTTGGTCTGCTTCGCCATCGTGTTCGTCCTCAAGGCGAAGAAGGATCTGGCCTACCTGTACGCCGCCGCCTTGTGCATGGCCGGTGCCCACCTGCTGCGCGTGACCGGCCTCTTCCTCATGGCCGCCCTCGCCTTGTTCGCCTGGTTCTTCCTGCGCAACCCGTACGCCACGCGGCAGAAGCACCATTGGCACGTGCTGGGATCCGTCGCCGTCTTCTTCCTGGTCTGCACGCCTTACCTGGACTGGCGCGCGGAATCGCTGCCCGGCCCCTTCGACTACGGGGTGAACGGCCGCTATTGGACCGACAACCAGTGGGATTTCTCGGACCAGTACTGGCAGACCTACACGCCCAAGACCGGGGGCGAGAAGGAGACCATGTCCGACTACTTCGAGTCGCACAGCGTCGGCCATGCCGCCGAACGCCTGTGGCATAGCCTGTGGTGGCCCCTGCGCGACACCTTCAGCCTAAGCCCGGGATCGGAGCCCGACAAAGTCTTCTCAGGCCTGGAGACCGCGGCGGTCGCTGCGGCCTTCGGGTGGGGGCTGAGCAGGGGAAGCATCCCCGCCGGGCAGCGGTGGCTCTCGTTGACCATGTTCCTGAGCACCAACCTTCCCGTCGTCTGGGTCTACCCGACGGCCATCAACCCGCGTTTCTTCCTGCTCCTGGCACCTATCGCCTTCGTGGTGGTCGCCGGCCAGGTCCAGGCCATCCCGCGGCCCCGCCTGCGCCTTGCCGTGGGCCTTGCGCTCCCGCTCGCCGTGCTCGGCGTGTACACGCTGCGGGTCGCGATGCCCGGCCCGGCGGTCGCCCATTGGCTTACCATGGGAGGGTGGGCGCTGTTCTGGGGCTCGTGGCCCGTCCTTGCCTGGGGCATCCTGCGCGGCCGCACGCACTGGATGGCCCGCAAGCTGCCGCCCCCGGGGCAACCGGCGGGCGCAGTCCCCGAAGCGACCGTGGCGTAACGCCCCGGCGTGTTCTGGCTCGCACCATTATTTCCCCTGGACCACTCGAAGGGCTGGGTGCACTGAATGAAGGTCTTCGAGTCCGAGCTGCGTGGCGGCGTCTTCGTGCGGCCGTGCTGACATGCGCGCCCAACGCGCGCGACGAGCGCCAAGCCGCCTACGAAGAATTCGGGGCCCACATCTGGAAAACCGTCCTTGACGACGTTGAATTCCCCGACTTCGACGACAAACTCACCTACCTCCAAAACGGCCGCGGCGACTGGACCCGATGCGTCCTGCACCCCGGCATGTCCGCCACCAACAACCCCGCCGAACAAGCCCTACGGGAACACGTCACAGCTACACGGATTGAATCCCCAAAGGCAAAGAGGGCGACCTTTGTCGGTGCGCACGTGCCCCGACCCGCCAAGCGTCCCGCGCAGGAGGCCGAACGTCCCGTGCAGGCCAACGGCCCCACCGCGGGCGGCAAGGACCTCACGAAGCCGGCGTTCCGTTCCTACCTTGTCACGGGGGGTGCCGGCTTCCTCGGCCAAGCCATCGTCCCCCGCTTGCTGGCTGGCGGGGCGCGCGTGCGCGTGCTCGACACCGCGCGCATCCCGTCCGAGTGGGAAGGGCAGGTCGAGGGCATCATCGGCGACATCCGGGACGCGGCCGCGGTCGAGGCGGCCGCCGCCGGCATGGAGTGCGTCCTGCACGGCGCCGCCGCCTTGCCCATCCACCGTTCGGCCAAACTGATCCACGGCGTCAACGTCGACGGGACGAGGAACCTGCTCGATGCCGCCGTGCGGCATCGCGCGAAATCATTCGTCTTCGTCTCCTCGACGGCCGTGTACGGCCTGCACAAGGAGCACCCCATCACGGAGGAGAACCGCATGATTCCCGTGGGACCATACGGCGAATCCAAGGTCAAGGCGGAACTCGTGTGCCAGTCCTTCCGCGACCGCCTGCACGTCGCCATCGTCCGGCCGAAGACGTTCCTCGGCCAAGGCCGCCTCGGCGTCTTCGAGATCCTCTTCGACTGGATCCATGACGGCAAGCGCATCCCCATGATCGGCAAGGGGCACAACAAGTACCAGCTCCTGGACGTCGAGGACCTCGTCGATGCCATACTCATCACCAGCGCCCACCCCAAGGGCTCCGACACGTTCAACGTCGCCGCGAACGAGTTCGGCACGTTGCGCGAGGACCTGACCCCCCTGTTCAAGGCCGCAGGGCATGAGCCACGGTTTTTGCCGACGCCGCGCCGCACCACCATCAGCGCCCTCTGGGTCCTGGACAAGCTGCGCCTCAGCCCGCTCACGAAGTGGCACTACGGCACGATGTCGAGCGACTCCTACGTCGAGACCGACAAGGCGCAACGCATTCTCGGCTGGACCCCCAAGCGCAGCAACCAGGACACCCTGCTCGCCGCCTACACGTGGTACCACGCGCACCGCGATGAAGTCAAGGCCCAAGTCGGCACGACGCACACCGTGCCCTGGAACCAGAAGATCCTGAAAGTGTTCAAGCGTCTGGCCTGACCCCACGGACCTTGAGGCCAGGCGCGGCTGAATCAGCTCAATTGCAGGGAGACACGCAAAACGTGTCCTTGCAATTGAGAGATTCAACCGTCTGCCCCCAAGATTTTCTGCTCAATCCGAGGCCCCCAACCGTTCGCCAACCAATGCAAAACCATGAAGGGCGCCAGGCCGTGGCCAATGTGTGCGTGACGAGCTTAGCGTCCAGGAGGCAGTACAGCCCCCGCGCCGACGTGTCAAGGCATCAGCCGTCCTCGCCGCCGTCGCCGTCGTCGTGCTCGCCGTCGCCCTGTGGCGCAGCGACCCCCGCGCCGCCGCCCGCGAGCTGGTTCGGGTCCCCCTTGGCCACATCGGCCTCGTCGTGGTCCTCGTCCTCGTCGCGTACGCCTTGCGCTTCGCCAAGTGGCACCTGTTCCTGCGCCGCCTCGGCACAGAGGTCCCTTTGGGGCGCAGTGCGGCCATCTTCACAAGCGGCCTCCTCATGGTCGTCACGCCCGCCAAGGTCGGCGAGGTGTGGAAGGCCCTCGCACTGAAGGAAACGGACGGCATCCCTGTCGCGCGCGGCCTGGGCGCCGTCGCCCTCGAACGGCTGACGGACCTTGCCGCCGTGGGCGCCCTCGCGCTTCTTGGCGCCGCCGCCCTGGGGCTTGCCCCCTGGCTCGCAGCGGGGGCCATGCTGGCCTTCACCGCCGGGGTCCTTCTCCTGCGCTGGCGCCGCCCTTGGCTCGCCCTCCTCGCGCGCCTCGAGGCCAGGCACCCCGGCTCGCGGCCCGTCGCGTTCCTGCATGCGCTCTACCTAGACACTGCGAGCCTGCTGTCCTGGTCAACCCTCGGCATCGGCGCGGTGCTTGGGCTGGTCGCGTGGGCGCTGGAGGGCCTTGCCTTGTGGGTCATCCTCGACGGCCTCGGCGTCGATGCGTCCCCCGTCTGGGCGATCGGGGTGTTCTCGGTTGGCACGCTCGCGGGCGGCCTCAGCGTCCTGCCCGGGGGCGTCGGCACCGCGGAGGCGGGGATGATCGCGCTCCTCGTCGCTGGCGGCGTCGCCTCATCGACGGCGTTCGCCGCGACGCTCCTTGTGCGCGTGCTCACGCTGGGTTTCGGGGCGACGTTGGGTGGCGTATGCTATGGCTTGTGGTCATGGCGGCGCCGCGTGGCCCTGGTTCCCTCCGCGTAAGGGCACGGTCGCGGTGGCGGCCCCCCACATGCGCGCCATGTCACGGAATCGCGGGGAGGACGCAAATCTAGCCGAGGGCATGCAGCCACTCGTATCCCGCCTGCGGCCACCCCGCCTTCACGGCCACAATCATGGCAAGCCACAGCACCGCGTTGACGACGGTCGCGCGGTCCTTGAACACCATCTCCGCCTCATCGCCGAGGTCGCGGCGGTGCACGAGCCACGAGTAGCGGAAGACGCCGTAGATGGCGAAGGGGATGGTGAACATCATCCACGCGTCGGTGCCGAAGAAGGTGTACAGGCTGTACGCCATCAAGAGCAGCGTCGTGCTGGTCTGCATGGCCTGCTCGACGAACGGCACCGTGTATGCGCCCAGGCTGGGGCGGCTCTCGAGCGCCTTGGGGTCGTCCTGGACCAGCAGGAGCTCGTGGCGCCGCTTGGCCAGCGCGAGGTAGAGGGCGAAGAGGAACGTGCAGACGATGAGCCACTCCGTAGAGGGAACGTCGATGGCCGCGGAGCCCGCCAAGGCGCGCACGACGAAGCCGATAGCCACGGCGATGGCATCCCACAGGACGAGGCGTTTGAGCAAGCCATTGTACAGCACTTGCAGCAGCAGGTAGGCCATGCCGAGCACGATGGAGAGCGGGCCGAGCCACCACAACGCGGCGAGGGCAGCGACGGCGAGAAGCAAGCAGAGGGCGACGCCGGTGGCGGGTGAGACCTTGCCGGACGCGATGGGGCGCGCCTTCTTGCGCGGATGCATGCGGTCGCGGTCGGCATCGACGACGTCGTTGGCCGCGTACACCGACGCGGACAGCGCGCAGAACGCAGCGAAGCAGAGGAGGATCGGCGGCCAGAGCGTCGTGTTGCTGGCGTTGCCGGAGAACAGGAGGGGAATGAAGACGACGAGGTTCTTGTACCACTGGCGGGGCCGCATCAGGCGCAGCAACGGAGGCAGGCCGCTCAACGACGCTCCAGCGGCGGCGCGTTTGAAAGGCTGACTGGTCGCGCGCTGACCATGCCGTTCTCCCGTGAAGCGTCTACAAGGGGTCCGATTGCGCCGGGCGCGGGGGCCGGTTGGAAGCCGCTTGACGCGGGTAGCTTCTTGATGGCCTCCATGGCGTCGTGGATGGCCTTGGGCCGCGGAGGCCCGCGCGGACAGCGACAGGCTCATGATTGTCGCGCCGGATGGCCTCGCGTTGGGACGCAAACGCGCCGCCGAGCGCCGCATCGAGGAGCCCGAAGGCTGGGCGCAGCGCCTGCTCCGGCCGCACATCCTCGGCCTGGGCTTGGTCCTCCTCCTAGCCGCCGCGATGCGGTTGTGGGGACTGGGCCGCGAGAGCATCTGGTGGGACGAGGCCTACTCGATCGCGTGGTCGCAGCACGACCTGGGCTGGCTGCTCGACTACCTCCGGACCTCGGACGTCCACCCGCCGGCCTACTACGCCGTGCTGCACGGCTGGGTCGTGGCGCTCGGGCCGGGCGTCGCCGAGACGCGCCTGCTCTCGGCCCTCCTCGGCCTGGCCGGAATCGCCGCGGCGTACCTCTTGGGCCGCGACATGTTCCGGCCCCGCGTCGGCGTGCTCTTCGCGCTCTTCGTGGCGGTGTCCGAGTTCCACCTGTACTACTCGCAGGAAGTCCGCAGCTACATCATGCTGTTCGCGGCCTCGGTGGTCTCCATGCACGCGTACTGGCAGCTCTTCCACCGCCCGGACGCGCCGCGCCTGGGGTGGCGGTTCGCCTACTACGTGGCGGCCACGACGCTCCTCCTCTACACCCACTTCACCGGCGTGTTCGTCGTGGTGGCGCAGGTCGCCCACCGAGCCATCATCCTCGCCAACGCGCCCGACCGGAAGGCGTTCCTCCTGTGGGCGGCCAGCCAGGCCCTGGTCGCCGCGCTGTTCCTGCCGTGGTTCCTCGTGCTGCTGGAGCAGGCGGCCCGCGTCGAGCAGGGGTTCTGGATCCCGAAGCCGACGCTGGCGGCGGGGCAGCGGCCGCCGGACTTCTCGGTTGGAGGGACCTTCCGGCAGTTCACCGGCGGCGGCCCGCGGGCCTGGGTCGCGTGGCTGCTGGTGGGCAACGGGCTCGCGGCCTCCACGCTTGCCACCCTGAACCGCGAGCGCAACCCGGACGACTCCGAGTCGCACCGGCCGTACCCGGCCGCCAAGGTGCTGCTCCTGGTGGCGTGGCTGCTCTGCAGCGTCCTCCTCCCGTTCTTCCAGTCGATGTTGTCCCAGCCCATCTACCTGAGCCGCATCGTCATCCCGGCGCTGGCGCCGCTGTGGCTGCTGGCGGCCGTGGGCGTGGCACGGCTGCGGCTGCCGGCAGCGCAGACGGTCGCCGCTGGACTCGTGGTCGCCTTGGCGGTGCCCGGCCTGGCCGACTACTACACGACGGACGCCAAGGAGCGCTGGGACCTCGTGGTGGCCGCGGTGGAGGAGGGCGCCGCGCCCAATGCCACAGTCGTGCTCGTCGGCAACGCCGGGAACCCGTGGGCCGTGTACGCCGAGCGGCCGGACCTCCGCACCGTGCGCGCCGGGACGGCGCAGGAGGTCGCGAACCAGACCGCCGGCGAATCCGACGTCTGGCTGGTCTCGCGCCAGGATCCCGCCTGCGGCCAGCCGAGCCCCCTCGTGTCCGCCCTCGGGCAGGGGCGCCGTCTCGTCTCGTGCGAGCAGTACATGGCGCAGGGGCTGCGCGACTTCCCGTTGGCGGCCAACCCCCTGTACGTCCACCATTTCTCCGCGTGATGGGGCCAAATCAGTGGCTGCCGGCGACCTTGGGGAACTGCCACGCCTTCCATTGCCCCTTTTTGCATTGATCGACCATCTGCCAGAACTGGTCGAAAAAGTGGCCGGAGTCCCATGGCCCGGGGCTGGCCTCGGGGTGGTACTGCATCGTGAAGATGGGGAGGCTCTCGTGCCGGACGGCTTCGACGACGCCGGAATCAAGACGTCGCTGAAGGCGGCGCGCAAACACAACTCGTGCTCGAGGTCGTCGTTGATGCGGTCACAGTCCGCGTCCGTGGAGCCCGTGCATTGCCGGAAGAGGAAGAATTGGCGGCGTGGGTGAAGCGCTGCCAGACGTTCGCGCGGACCTTGCCTGCGAAGTGAAGAACACCCTACGTCACGACAATCTGGATTGGCTGGCTCCACACCTCGACGCCATCGACAAGGGCGCGGGCACGCAGCCAAAACGTGCCGGGCGTCCTCAACACGATTAGGTCGTTCTTGGTGCACCCGAGGTGCCGCTGATTACCGTCCGGGCTAGTGCACGGTTCGGGCGTGGAAAGCGACGTGGGTGCCGTCGAGATGTAGTAGTGTTCGAGGGTGGCCGGCTCAGCGTCGCCGGGCGTGGCCCAGACGGCCGTGTGGGTAGCATTTGCGAATCCCCCGTGATGCCCAAGTGTTCCATGGCGAGCGATTTCGTAGCTCACGCTGAACTGTTGACCTGCCTCCACTTGTTCTGGGTAATCCAGCCAGGCGATGGTTGCCACAGGGGCCTCAGTAAGGCAGCCGGACCCCAGCACGATGGCGACGACGAGCAACAAGACCACACGCATGTAACACGCGAGCCGGCCCGATGCCCAAGTATGTTGGGGTTCAATCGTCGAGGTACCGCTGCACAAGTCCCTGGTACGCGTCGATGCGTCGGTCGCGGAAGAACGGCCAACCGCGGCGGGCCTTCTCGATTTCGGCCATGTCAAGTTCGACGACCATGACTTCCTCCTTCTCGCCCGCTTCGGCCGCCACGATCCCCATGGGCTTCGCGACGAAACTGTGGCCCCAGAATTCGAGTTCGCCCTCCTTGCCGACGCGGTTGACGGCCACGACGAAGCACCCGTTGGCAACGGCGTGGCTGCGTTGGATGGTGTGCCAAGCCTGGTGCTGCGTCTCCTTGTATTCCATCTCGCCCGTCCAGGTTCCGATTGCCGTCGGATAGAACAGGATGTCCGCTCCCTGCAGGGCCGTGAGTCGGGCCGCTTCCGGGTACCATTGGTCCCAGCACACTAGGGTGCCAATGCGGCCAAACTTCGTGTCGAAGACCTTGAAGCCCAAGTCGCCGGGCGCGAAGTAGAATTTCTCGTAGAAGCGCGGGTCGTCGGGGATGTGCATCTTGCGGTACTTGCCGAGGTACTTCCCATCCGCATCGAGGACGGCGGCCGTGTTGTGATACAGGCCTTTTGCGCGGCGCTCGAAGATGGAGCCGACGATGACGATGCCGTGTTGCTTCGCCTTCTGCGCGAGGGCTTCCGTGGTGGGTCCGGGGATTTCTTCAGCGAGGTCGAAGAACGCCGCGTCCTCTTCTTGGCAGAAATACGTGGAGGAGAAGAGTTCCTGCGTGCACACGACTTGCGCGCCCTTGTTGGCGGCTTGGTCGATGAGCGTGAGCTGGCGAGCCAGGTTCTCCTTCGGGTCGTCCGAGGCGTGGGTCTGGATGAGTCCGACCTTGAGCTTCGTCATTGCAGACCGTCCACCGCGTGTCAGGCTTCAGGATTTGGGTGATGGGGCGCCGCTTGGTAGTCCCTCTGCCGCTTCGAGGTCATCCCCTCCGCAATCGGGCCCTACACCTTCACCGCGACCTTCGCCGCCCCAAGTTCAATCGGGCGCTCAGCATCCGGCCAACTCCACTCGGACCAGGACCCCGGGTACAATGCAGCAGTACCCATTCCTGCGATCTCCAATGCCAACACGAGGTGCGCGGAAGTGACGCCCGAACCACAATAGCAAGCGACGCGTCCCGTCTCTTGCACGCCCAGGAACGCCTCGTACTTGGCGCGCAATTCGTCGGGGGAGAGGAACATCATGCCTTGCCCGATGTTGCCGCCGAAGGGCATACTGATGGCGCCAGGGATATGGCCGGCGCGTTTGTCGACTGGCTCGACTTCGCCGCGGTACCGTTCGCCGGCCCGAGCATCGACGAGCTGGTACGCGGCGAGTTGGCCGAGTTCGGCCTCGATGCGTGTCGTGTCAATTATCGGCATGTTGCCAGGAGCGCCGGTGAACGCGATTGGCGTGCGGGGCTTCTCATGGCCGGCAGACTGCGCCAGTTTCAGCGCCTTCCACCGCGACAGGCCACCGTCGAGGACGGCTACGTTCTTGTGACCGTAGTGGCGCAGGAGCCACCACAATCGGCTCGCCCATTGGCCTGCTTGGTCATCGTAGCAGACCACCTGCGTGTCGGGGCCGATGCCGTGTTGCCCGACGAAGCGCTGGAACGCACCGGGGATGGGGAGCGGGTGGCGGCCCTTGCGGCCGTCCCCGACGGGTCCGGATAGGTCGCGGTCGACATGCGCAAAATAGGCGCCGGGGATGTGCGCCTTGCCATACTCGCGCAGGCCCTTTTCGGCGTCCGCGAGGTCATATCGGCAATCGAAGACGACCCAATCGGGGTCCGCCACGTGCTCAAACGTCGTCTCACACGACACGAGGGGGGCATGGTGTTCGCGCGCCACGACGCCGCGACCGGCATCAGCCACTTAAGGTTCGGCCCAAGGGCGCGGCTGGTGCGGGGCCGGTGTGGGCGACGACCTTGTGGCATGGTTCCGACTACCGGCTCAGGTGGTAGTAGCCGCGCGTGCCCAACACGTTGGCGTTGTCACCTTGCAGCTCCACGATGACGCTCGCTGCGTTGTTCGTCTCATCGACCTCGTCCAAGGTCCCCAAACCGTCGGCCAGCGACACGAGCTCATAGACGCCATCGGCGACGTCGGACACTTCGACGTATTGGTCCGTCAACCCGGACGTGTATAAGTCATACCAACCGACGCTTACGCCCATCGACCAGCCAGTTTCGTCCGGAACCAGACAATTCGTCTCGGCGAATTCCGTCTGCGCCGGCTCGATTTCGTCGTCCTCGATTTCGCCGACGTCCAAGAAACAGAATCCAGCCTTGTGGTGCGCCGAGACTTCCTCGCCGCGCAACCCCGTCACAGGGTCGTAGGCATGGAGGGAGAACGCAGCGAGGCCGGTGTAGTGCCAATGGCTATGCGTGAGGTGGAAGGATGCCTCTCCAACGTCGTGGTCACTGTACCCGCCGGCCCTGTCGAAGATGCGCTGTGAAAAGCGCCCCTCTCCCCCCAATGCCATGGCGCCGCGTTCGAACGCTAGGTTCACTTGCAGCGGACCTTCACCCATGTTGCCAACGGCGTTCGATAGGCGCAGGCACTTGCGGGCGCCTTGTGCATGCCATGCGTACTTGCGGCGGTCTAGAAATCCCTTGTGCGCCCAACGTGAACGCCTAGGCGCTAAGTTTCACGGTAATCTTCAGGGCTTGTTTCTGGACGTCGTCCGTCTCCAATTCGTAGACGCCCGGCACCGTGAGAAGAATCTCGGCGGACGTCATTTGGGCGGGAACCGTCACCGCAGGGACGGTGGCGGGTCCGCTCAGGAAGGTGAAGACGTGGTCCTTGACGTCGTCGTTCTTGAAGGTCACCGTGTCGCCGAGGAGTATGTCCTTCTCAGCGGGCGTGGTCTCGCCCAAGAAATCGCCGGGGCTGTGGACGAACTGGTGCACGGCCCCGCTCGCCGTGACGGGTGTGACGTTAAGGCGAGTCTCGGCGCTCCAGTAGTCCTTGTAGTTGACCTCGGCGTACGCGCGGAGGTAGAACGTGCCGGGCACCGTGAAGGTCAGGTTGCCTAGGAACGTGACGGGGAGGTTATTGTGTTCCTTCTTCAACAGTTCCTGGCCAAAGGTCTCCGGCCCGGCAAGCGACGAAGCATTTGCGGCGGACGTGCGGTAGCGGATGGATGTGAGCATGCTATGCGCGCCGACCAGGCTGCCGTTGTCAAGTTCCCACGAGAAGGAGGTGGACTTGTACGCGCCGAGGCTCGCTGGGATCCCGAGGAGCCGGACGCTTGGGGGTTCCGGGCACGAGGCGTTGGCGTCGAAGCCGGCGTCATGGTGACCGGCCACGTCGGCCAGATTGATGACTTGGCCGTCCGGGCACGTGAAGGTATCCTCGTGCGCATCTCCGCCCTTCTTCGAGCAGCCGGAGAGAAGCAGCGTGAACAGGGTGGCAACGGCCAACAGTTTCTGCACGACGACGGCGAGGTTTCCTGCCTTATGGGCTTTCTGTAGGGGGGCCTGCTGCATGCACGCGGAGCGCGCGGAACGCACGGAACGACTGACGTCGTCAGTTTCCGCGCGTTCCGTGCGTTCCGCGTGTCGCTGGCAGGGGTGGTCGCCGCCGCGCGGTCCTTGTTTCGTCGCGAGGAACGCCAACCCCGGCTGAAGCCCGCCGTCCGTTCAGGTCATATCCCGCCCGGCCCTCGCGCCAATCGTGACCCAAGCTCAAGGGATGGCGCACCGCAAACCGTTGACCATCCCCGAGTTGGAGGAAAAGGCCCGCTTGGTTCGCGTCAACACGTTGCGTATGACGTATGGCGCCGGCTCAGGACACCCCGGTGGATCGTTTAGCATGGCGGAGTTCCTCTCGGCGCTCTACCACAATCACATGAACATCAGCCCCGAGCATCCGAAGGACCCGGACCGAGACATCTTCATCCTCTCGAAAGGCCACTGCGCCCCCGGACTCTACGCGGTCCTCGGCGACTTGGCCTTCTTCCCGACGACGGAGTTCACCAGGCTGCGCAAGTTCGGTGGCCTCCTGCAAGGCCACGCGGACCGCAAGATTCCCGGCGTCGAGATGAGTACTGGCAGCCTCGGCATGGGACTCGGCTACGGCAACGGCTGCGCGCTTGCCAAACGGGTCGATGGGCGCACGGGCCGGGTGTACGTCGTGCTCGGCGACGGCGAATTGCAGGAAGGCAACATCTGGGAGTCTGCCCTCACCTCCAGTCATCGCAAGCTGGACACGCTCTGCGTCATCGTCGACGCGAACAAGATCCAAATCGACGGCTACACGAAGGACGTCAAGAACGTGGACCCCATCGGTGACAAGTTCAGGGCCTTTGGTTTCTGGGTGAAGGAAGTCCCCGGCCACGACCTCAAAGCAATCCTCGCCGCCTACGACGAAGCCGAGAAAGTCAAGGGCCAACCGCAGTGCCTCGTCATGGATACGCAGAAGGGGCATGGCGTCTCGTTCATGTCGCTCAAGCCTGAGTTCCACGGGCGAAGTCTCACGAAGGAAGAGATGGTCAAGGCCATGGCTGAACTCGGCGAGAAGTGGACGCCACCGGAGGGTGCGTGATGTCCTCCCCCTCCCCGCCGGCGCCAATCGTCTGGAAGCCCGGCGAGAAAGTGTCCATCCGTGACGGCTACGGCAAGGGCCTGCAAGAACTGGGGCGTAGTCACCCGGACGTCGTCGCCCTCGACGCCGACCTCGCCGAATCCACGCGCAGCCACTGGTTCGCCAAGGAATTCCCCCACCGCTTCTACCAGATGGGAATCAGCGAACAGGACATGGTCGTCACCGCAGCCGGCCTCGCCCACATGGGGAAGGTCCCGTTCGCGAGTTCGTTCGCCATTTTCCTGCAACGCGGCTGGGAGCAGGTGCGCAACTGTGTCGCGCGCCAGAAACTCAACGTCAAGTTCTGCGGCAGCCACGGCGGGCTCATGACCGGCCAAGACGGCAGCAGCGCCCACGCCCTCGAGGACGTCGGCGTCATGCGGGGACTACCGCACATGGGTGTCGTCGCCCCCTGCGATGCCGTCGAAGCGAAGTCCGCGGTCACCGCGATGTACATGCGGCCAGGGCCGGCGTACATGCGCTCGACAAGGGCAGCCGTCCCGGTCCTCTTCGACACGGACTACGTCTTCGACTTCGGCAAGGGCCGCGTCATGGTAGATGGAGCCGACGCCACCATCGTCGCAAACGGCCCCCAACTCGCGGAGGCAATGCAGGCCGCGAAGGAAGCGAAGGCGAAGGGGCTCTCGCTGCGCGTCGTCGCCATGGCATCCGTCAAGCCCATCGACCGCCAACTCATCGCCAAGTGCGGCCGAGAGACGGGCTTCGTCGTGAGCGCCGAGGACCACTTCATCCACAACGGCTTGGGGTCGGCGGTCGCGGAGTGCCTCGCAGGCGAAGGCGTGCGGGCAAGGCTCTGGCGCGTCGGCGTACAGGACGGCTTCACGCAAAGCGGCGACCCGAAGGACCTGTACCGCTACTACGGCATCGATGCGCAGGCAATCCGCGAACATGCCGAGAGGATCCGTAGCCTGCCGTTCTGACGCGTCAGCGGCCGTTCTGACGCGTCAGCGGCAGAACGGCCGAATCGAGGCCGGCCTGACGAGTACGTGAATTCTCCAAGCGGGCGCAATGGGGACAAAGCCGTTAAATGGCACCCTCAAGTCGCGCGCAACACTGCGAGGATCGCATAACCCGGTATTGCGCGGCCCTGCTAAGGCCGTGCCCTCTTGGGCATGAGAGTTCAAATCTCTCTCCTCGCGCTCGTCGGTGAAAGGTTCCGGCGCTCGCCATCAGGCGGCGCCCGGATGCTTTCACCGACGCAGGTCGCACCTTGACCCGCCCATCCGCTCGCCTTATGTGCTGAGCCGGCTGGGCGCATCCACCGCACGAGTTGCCAAGCTTGGCCAACGGCGCTAGCTTGAGGGGCTAGTCCTTCGTGGTTCATCGGTTCAAATCCGATCTCGTGCACTC
>CAZXUC010000019.1:0-63077 GCA_964643795.1 uncultured Halobacteriales archaeon
CGGCTCAAGATCGGTTGCTTCGTGCTTCACAGGTTCGAATCCTGTCGCGTGCACTCCAGTTCTGGTTCCGCCCAACCCAACCCGTATATGTCACTAACACACATTGTTGTGTGTGACTGCCGAGGGACCGTTCGGATTGCCCGAGGAGGGCCACGAGGACAGGTTGGCATTCCGACTCGCCGGCAACGAAAAGCCTCTCGAGGTCCAGATTATGCACATGCTAGCCGGGAAGCCGCGCCGGTTCCGCGACTTCAAGGTCCTTGTGCCGAAGGGGAAGAGCGACACTCCGATTGCCCGCGCCCTGCACGGTCTGGCGGAAGAGGGCCTCATTGACCGCGGGATGACGAGCCACCCCGACGACTCGGAGTTCCGGTACAGCCTTTCGGGCCTCGGTGTGCAGGTCTTGTTCCGCAGCCACGAGTTCAAGCAAGTGGCCACCGTCATCCAAGAGCTGCGCACTAGCCACGTCTTGGTCTAGCCGATGTCGCACCTGCGCGCGTGGCGCGAGGCCGGTTTCTACGTGCACATCGTCCTCGAAGTCAACGACGGCGGGGGCATCAACAAGCACTTCGCTGCCCACTGGAATCACATCATCCACGACGCGCTCTGCAAGCGCCCAGGATGCGCCATGCACGTGGTCGACTAGCCATTATCGTGCAGCTAGGGATTCGTACCACCTACTGGTTCGCATCCCTGCCAACAGGAGGACGAACTTCGCCTGAGCAATTCGGCGGTCCTCAACCACATCGGGATCCTCCGAAGCACGGCCTCATCGACTGCCTGCGCAGCGCTCCAAATTCCACCCTCACCCCAACCCGCCGCCCGGCGTCCAATTCGTGGTCTACGGCAGTTGCGCACGCGGCGATGCCGGCGCCCGCAGCGACATCGACATCCTCCTCTACACGGATGGAGCCAAGAAGTCGCTTGAGTCCCTCGTGGACCTTGCGCACGAAGCAAGCCTCGGCACCGGCAGGTCCCCTGACGTCCGCATCATCCAGGCAAAGGACTGGCGGACCGCGGATGCCGCCTTCCGAGCCAACATCGGCGCCGAGGGCATCACCGTTTACAGCACGGACCCCAACGCAGCATTGCCAGCAGTGGGCACAGGCCAGGATTCCTCGAACACTTTGGGGTCTGCAATCAACCCTTTTTGGCCCGCCAAAAAAGGGCCAGTCATCGTCTTTTCTCCCGACGCAAATAGGCGTCAAAATCCGAGGCCAACTCGCGCGGCAAACGGCCCCGTAGGACGCCGAGCCACCCCAGCAAACGGGCATGATCATGACGATCGCGAGCGGCAGCCAGCAACTGGCCGAACTGAAGTGGGGTTTTAGTGTGGCAAATGAGACGTTCGAAGGCATCGCGAGCCAGGTTGCCAGGCAGTTGCATGAAGTCAGTGGCGATTCGCTCCCGAGTAGCAATTCGATGGCCCGCGGGCGTCAAGATCGTGGCTGCATAGTGGCCTTCAGCTGGTGCGACATGCACGTTAACGTTAGCCTGCGAGGCATTTGCAACGGAAACAATGGGGCGGCGCCGGGGAACGCCTGCAAGCTCCGCCATGGCGTCATCTCGGTATGCCCATTCGCGGACATTGGACGGCTCTTTGGAAGGCCAATTGCGTTCGATTTCAGCGCCAGTTGCACCGCCAGTCTGGCGAGGAACTTCGACGACGAAGTGCTGACCGGTTACTCCATCTTCTGTGCTTGCAAGAATGGGCGTTGCGTCCCAAATGATAACCGCATGCAAGGCCCGGCTTGGCAGGGCAGCACGAAGGACGTTGGCCAACCGCTGGAGGGACGGTGGTGTGTCGTCCTGTTTGGCCACGGCGAGCTGGTAGGAACCGTGGCCGACCTTTTCGAGGATTCCTTCTCGGGTGAGTTCCGAAAGCCGAGCGGATGCCGTTTTCGAGGGCATCACTTCTGCTAGAGCGGCGGCAATGTGCTCATAGCTCAGGGGCTCCGTGGGTGCTCGAGGACCGCCCGCAACGAAGAGCCGCAGGATGTAGTCCTTGGAGCTGTCCATGTCTCATTGAGACTAAAGTCTCGCAAGTATTTAGTCTCACCGAGACTTTCTCACGCTGAGACTCCTGGGCCTAAATGGCCGTTATGCCAAGGCGCCAAATTTGCGCCATGCAACCAACTCGAAGAGGGACCTCGGCGTTTGAGTGTTTCAGGGTTGGGTGACCTTCGGATGGACGCAAAGGCCCCCGCGCGCAGAACGCTGTTGAACTGCTCAAGCACTTCGAGGTCGTGAACGCCATTAGGTCCAGTAAATATGACCGGGCTAGTAGCCCAAATGACGTTAGCCCTTTGACATCAGACAGCCCACCCATACCCTTATCATTCGGTATGGTCAATCCTGCCATATGGCAAGCCTTGTGGAGACCATCGCCGCCAGCACAAACCTCGAGGTGGCCCGGATCCAACGCGCCGGTTTGCCGCCGGATGCCGTCGATAAGGTCGCCAAACTTTTCCATATCCCGAAGGCCCGTCTCCTGCGCGCCTTGGAAATGCCGGTGACGACAATCGCCACGAAAGCGCGCAATCACACTAAGCTTAGCCGGGACGAATCGGAGTCCATCACGCGGGTCGTCCGCCTTCACTCGCAGGCGGAAGCCATTCTGCCCCACCCAACGAAGTGGTTCCTGGAACCGAACCCAAGCCTCGGCGGACAAGCCCCATTGGATGCTGCCGGCACCGAGGCAGGCGGCCGCGCCGTGGAGAACCTCCTCATCCAAGTCGAGTTCGGCACCGCCGCATGAAGGTTTGGCGAACAATCCTGGAAAAACATCGCGACGCGCCGTTCCAGACACCGCGAGCCACCCATCGTTGGACCACCACAGCGAGCCGCGCGACATACGCGACTCTGGAACCAGCGTTGGCCGTCGTGGAGAAAATGGCCCTGGTACGCACCGTCGACCAACTCAGCGCCTACGTGCTCGTTGAGGCGGAATACGCTGGGACCATGGAATCCGTCAGCAAGCTCCCTAATGGGTGGAACGCCTTCCCGCACAACGCCGCCGCACAGGCCATCGGCGACGCCTGGTACGCCAAAGGAGCAACCGGAGCACTCCTCGTCCCCTGCGCCCTTATCCCCGACCAGAACATCATCCTCAACCAAGACCACCACGACTTCGAATCCATCACGATCGTAAAGGTCCACAGCTTGACAGCGATGAACCGACCAGTTGAGGATTAGGACTGGCGAAGCTGGTCAAAGCAAGTTTCACTCCATGTCCAATCGGACCTGCTGGGAGGTTGGAGTGATATCATCTCGAACCACAACCCAATTCTTGGTAAGCTCGCAGTGGTTTTGCCACCCATTGGAGCCAATGCTTATCCTGGAAATCGATTCCACTAGAACCAATGCCAACCTACCTCTTTGTCCAGCGCGCGCAAAAGAAACCGCAAGCGGCGGGGAGCAAACCAACGTGGACGCCTTTCCGCTACCATTTCTCAGCAAAACTTGCGCCAATGCTGCGCGAAACCGAGCCAAATCGAGCGAGGTTCGATGGTTCGCATTAGGGAATGGGTGGGCAACAATCAGCGACGAGAGGAGGCCGGCGCTTCGTGCGTGAATCGTTATTCCCAACGTCTCGAAGCCTTGGATCTTCGAATGAAGGGTCGGGACGTCTAGGTCCTTGTACCAACGAACCGGCGGTCTGCCCGCGCGATGACGAAGAATCGGCGTTCAAGCCTGCTTGGGAAAGCATCCCGGTTCTTCAGTATCCGTCAAATCGCTCGCTTGACATTGCATCCACATGCACCCGAACCGCTATCGAGGCCAGCCCAGGCGCGGCTCGCCTTAATCAACGCCAATGTGCCGCGGGGACTGGACCCGACTTGCACGAGGGTCTGCCTCACCTCACACCTCCACGGGGTGGCCGCGCCCGGGGCGGCCGCGACGGCGCAGGAGGGCTGCCAGGGCGAAGGCCAGCGCAATCCCGGCACCGGGGGCCGGCGCGTCCTTCCCTCCGGCGTCCGGATCCAACATGTAGGCGTTGTTGGTCTCGTCCAGTTCCACGATGCGTTTGTCGGGGTCGATGACGAGCGTCGCGGTCCCCGCGGCGCCGAGGGGTTGCAGCAGCGTGGCGTTGTAGATTCGGCCGGGCGCCATTTCGGCAAGCGTCAGGTCATCCACGGTCTCGGAGCCGACCTTGAGGTGCACGGTGACGTCGTAGGCGATGCGGTTGCCGGTGTTCTGCAGGGTGGCGGCAACCACGTGGCCGGCGGCTCCCTCGAACCGGCCGGCTTCGTGGATGGATAGATCCGGGCGGCCCACGTCCACTTGGGTCGCGAGGGTGCGGCGCAGCATGGCGACGGAGGCGTCGTCGGAGACGGCGGTGAATTCGAAGTGGTGCGTCGTGGCGCCGTCGGCGGTGTCGGAGGGGACGGTCCATCGGACGGCAAGCGTGGCGGTGGCTCCGGCCTTGGGACAAAATTCAGGCCGAGTCCCTTTGGGTGGGCGAGAAGCACCAACGGCTCATGCTGGCCGTGCCACAAGCATCCGTCGCCCGGCTTCCGTGATGACGTAGGCTGGACGCCCGGCTGCGTGTTGGCGGGACACGAGGCCAGCCTCCGCTAGTCGTTGCAGGTGATAGCTCACGGTCGTCGGCGACAGGCCGAGTTCGGCCGCCAGGTCTTTCCCGGCTTTCTGCGACCGCCCGAGGGCTGCCAGGATGCCTTGGGCGCCGTTGGCCTTGAGCGCTCCGAAGGCTCCCTCGACCGTGGCATGCAACCGGGCGTCACGGTGGAAGTAGCACGTGTAGCGGCCTTGGACGCGCCGCACGACGACGCCCGCCTGCACGAGGCTGGCGAGGTGGTGCTCGACCACGCCGCGACCACGCACCAGGCGACGCACGATCTCCTGGTAGTGGATGCCGGGGTTGGCCGCCACCAGCAGGGACAACTGTTGACGGACCGGGTGGACGAGGACGGAGTTCGGCTGGAGCCGGCTGAAGAGGCCGAACGGCAGGAGGCCGCGCAGCCATCCTGCCTTCGCGGCGACGGCGACCGTCGCCGCGACGCCCACCCCGGCTGCTGCGACGGCTGCGGCGACCGCCGCCGCGGGCGGGTCTATGCCACGCGTCGTCGTCGCTGCGGGCCGCGCTGTCTCGTCGGCCGCGTCCGGGTCGACGCTGTCCTCGACCACGCCAGTTTCGGCCAGGACAGCTTCCGTCAGTTCGCCCGCGTCCGACGCTAAGGCTTCGGACTCGCCGGGCTCGACGACGGCTTCCGTCGCGGCGGCATCATCATTCGACGCGTCCGGCCCAGCGTCCTTGGCGGCGAGGGCGTCTGCCAACTCGCCGGCCAGGTCGACGCCCATGGCGGCCACGCGGCCGGCGGTGTCGATGGCGTAACCGAAGGCCTGCGGGACGGCGGGGACGTTGCCGGAGAGAATCTCGACGCGCAGCGGGCCTTCCGTCTCGAAGTCGCCGTCGAGGTCACGGTCCCAGCGTTGAACGACGATGCCGGGTGCTCCAAGGTCCACTTGCAGGACTGCCTCGGGAGCGTCCCCAGCCGTTCGTGTCACCTCGCTAAGGGTCGCATCGACCGCAGCGACGAGGACATCCTGCGCGCCCGGCAGGGTTGCGATGCGTAAGCGGCCGTCGGCGTCCCCGAAGGCCAATTGCCGGCCGTCGAGGACCGGGCCGGCGGTGTAGTGGTGCGTCCCTGCCAGCCGGTACTCGTTGCGGGTCGTGATGTTGGTGAAGTAGATGTTCGCCTCGTCGGGGCGGTCCTCGCCGGCAAGGCTTTCGGAGCCTGCCCACGCGACGAGGTCGCCCGAGATGGATGGCGCCCATTCGGCGCCGGGGCTGAAGGAGACTCGCGAGCGGTTGCCGGTTGCGGTGTCGAGCAGATGGATGTTGCCGCCACGACCCTCCTCGCGGCTGCCGTCCGAGCGCTTGCCCCACAACACGTGGTTGCCCTCCACGGCGCGCACCTCCCCGTCGCCAAGCAGAAGGCGCGGTTGGCTGCCGGGCTGCCAAGCATAGAGGCCATCGAGGGAACGATTGTCGCAGGCCGCAAGCCGGACGAGGAAACCCGCGCCGTCCGGCCAGACGTCCACCGGCTTGCAGGCGGAGATCGGGAAGTCCCAGGATTCCGACGTGCCGGCGGCCAAGTCGGCGCGGTGGATGCGCAACTCCAGGCCACGGCTGGCATCGGAGTCCCACTGGTAAATTCCCCACGCTAGGGTGGAGCCGGAGAGATGAAGATGGCCAGGCATCAAGGGGTTCGGGTGGGCGGCGACGACTCGGACCTGTCGCGTCTGCAAATCCATGGCGACGACTTGGCGCTCCCGGTAATCCGGATGCGGGGAGTACAACCACGCGACATGCGTACTGCTGACCTCGGGCGACCAGGTCCGGTTGGAGAGTGGGAGGGCGTCGGCACCGGCCGGGTCAAGGTTGCCGGAAGAGTTGTCACGCAGGTCGAGGAAGACCAGCGTCCCGTCCGAGACCCACGGGCGCCCGTCCCGCCACTCGATCCACGCAAGGACGCCACTGTCGAACTGCAATTCCGTCCGCTGCGCTGACTGGTCCACGATTACGCGTTCGGGCGCGAGGTAGGGCAGTGCCTCCGGCGCGTCCCAGATCGCCCACGCGCCGGGGATGAGGACGGCGGACGTCAGCAGGGCCAGGGCAGCAGACAAACCAAGGAGGAGTCCGGGCGAGGTCCGTGGCATCGCTGCAACAAGCACGAGGGCGCTATTTCACTAGATTGGGGCGGTCCTAGGAGCGGCCCCAGCTGCCATTGGGCGCGCAAAAGGTCAGGAGGTGAGCCAGTAGGCAGCGAGGGCGTTGTCTAGGCGGAGGTGCGACCCACATCTCACCGCTGCCAAGGATTTCCAATCTATATTAGAAAACGTGATATATAGTCTTAGGTCTGCTGATGTCCAATATGGTTGCCGAACCTGAAAATCGCTGGCTGCGCTACGGCTTGGCCACCAGCCCGTACTTCCCTGAGGCCCTCGGGGCCGATACGAAGGGGCCGCGTCCCATCACGCTGTTTTGTGGGCGCGCCCGCCAGGTCAAACAACTGGTGGACATGATTGCTGGCGAGGAGTCCAGCCTCAGCATTGTGGAGGGCCCCTCCGGCACCGGTAAGAGCACCTTCGTGAACTACGCCAAGCACGCGCTGCGCCGCCAGGATGACAGCCCGCTCTACTTCGCCCCGAGCGTCGAAGTCGGCGTGCAAAGCGACGCCAACGCGCAGACGCTGCTGGTCCAAGTCATCGACGGCTTCGTGCGCCACGCGAGCGACCTGTACCCCAAGGCCAAATGGCAGAAGGACTACCCGGCAGTTCACAAGGCGCGCACGATGGTGGAGGCCATCCAGTCCCTCAGCGGTGGGTGGGGCTTCGGCCTCTTTGCTCCGGGTGGCCCCGGCGCGAGCGTCTCCCGCAGCAAGTCAGCGTCCACCACAACGCCGCTCATTGGGCCGGTTCTTTCGCCAGCCTTCTTCGCTGAGCTCTGCGGTGAATTGCGGCAGTTGCGCGACCCCGCCATGCGCGGCGTCATCGTCCACGTCAACAACATGGACGTCCTGCTGGCGGAGAACCCTGCGGCAGCCGTGCGGCTGTTCGCGGACCTGCGCGACCACTTCCAGGTTGCAGGCATGCACTGGATTTTCCTCGGGCCCCCTGGTCTGTACGACGAGGCCGTCGCCATCGAGAAGCGCGTGCGCGACTTCGTCAAACTCCGCATCGAGTTGGATGCTCTTCCCGCCAAGGAAGTGCATGACCTGCTGCAGGCCCGCTACCACCACTACCACGAGTTGGGCACCAAGCTCGTCGAGCCGGTGGAGCCACGCCTCATCGAAGAACTGTACGACTTCTTCGGCGGCGACCTGCGCGGCACGCTCAATGCCGCCAACAAGGCCCTGGGACGGCACAACCCCGTCGACGTGGCCCCCATGCCAACCACTGCCGCGCGCCAAGCCCTACAAGCGGAATACCGCGCCCAACTCGAGGCCAACCTACGCGGCAAGACCCTGGCGATCCTGCAGCACCTGATCCAGCGCGGCAAGCCCACCTTCAGCCAGGACGACGCCACCCCGGTCGAAAAGCACCAACCCAACCGCAGCGACCGCTTCAAGGAGCTGTTGCAGGCCGATGCCATCCGCCTCACTGGCAGCAGCAAGACCCGCAAGATCTACTCCTTCAGCGGCCAAAGCCGCCTCGCCTTCCGTGCACCCTGAGAACCTGCGGCTTCCTTGCCCTCTCGCCCGGCATGATCAAGCGGGCCCACGTACCGTGAACTCACACGGTGGGCGCTCGCGTCTTCGCGAGGATGCCTTCGATCACGCTTTGGTTGGTCGTGCCGGAGAACCGCGCGTCGGGTTTGAGGATGATGCGGTGGGCGAGCACGGGGATGGCGATGCGGCGGATGTCGTCAGGCGTGACGAACGACTTGCCGCGCAGGGCGGCGGCCGCGCGTCCCGCCTTGATGAGCGCCAGCGTTCCGCGTGGGCTGCTGCCGACCAGGACGTTGGGGTGCGCGCGCGTGTTAATGATGAGCTGCGCCACGTATTCGAGCACGGCCTCGTTGAGGTGGATGGACTCGCAGGCGCGCTGCATGGCGTGGATAATCTGCGGTGTGGCCACCTGTGCCACGTCGAAGTCGTCCTTGGCCCTCTGGATGCGGCGCCTCCCGATTTCCATTTCCTCGTCCTTGTTCGGGTAGCCGACGCTCAATTTCATCAAGAACCGGTCCATCTGCGCTTCGGGCAACGGATACGTTCCCTCTTGTTCGATGGGGTTCTGCGTGGCCAGGACAATGTAGGGTTTGTCGAGCTTGTGCGTCGTGCCTTCGACGCTCACTTGGCGTTCGGCCATGGCTTCCAGCAGCGAGCTCTGCGTCTTGGGTGGGGCGCGGTTGATTTCATCGGCCAGGAGGAAGTGCGTGAAGACCGGCCCGGGTCGGAACCGGAACTCTCCAGTCTTCTGCTCGAAGACCATGCTGCCCGTGATGTCAGCCGGCAGGACATCCGGCGTGAACTGGACGCGTTTGAATGTGCATCCGCTTGCCCGCGCGAACGTGCTTGCCATCACGGTCTTCGCCAGGCCCGGGAAGTCCTCGAAGAGGATGTTTCCCTCGCTGAGGACGTTGATGAGGACGAGTTCCATGACCTCTCTCTTGCCGACGATGACCTTCGCGACTTCGTCGATGAGGCGGTTACCCGTCACGCGGACCATGGCCGGGTCCATCGCGGGTGTGTGGGCCGGGGCGGGTGTGTGGGCCGGCGTCGTTCCCTCCGGCGGCCGCGCAATCGGTCTGGCTGTGCGTACAATGGCTGTTGATGGCTGTTGGCTAGTCGACATGGATTAAACCCACCGTCCTAAGATTCCCTAGTGCCTGAACCACCCCAGCGGCGGCTTTTAACACTTTGCGCCATGGCGTGTCCGCCGATTTGGGTCACCTTATACGACGACCTTCCCGAGCGCGTGGGCTACCAAGTCCACGGCTAAAAGCAGGGTGGCGGGTCTCCGATGGCTCGTGAATCGCTGCAAGATGCGCATCCACGTCAGCCTCAGCGCTGCTGCCACCGACGATGTCAACGACTCCCTGTGAAGCCGCTTCGAACCTGAATCCACCCGTCATTCCGGTCAGCGTCGCATCGAGCGTCTCCACGAGGCGTTGGTCGGGTCCCTTCTTGCGCGGTCCACCACGCTGCTGTCGCCCAACTCCTTGATGGTGGCATTGACTTGCACCCAATCCGGAACACCCTCCACATTGACCCACAAGTCATCTTGCACGCCGGCTTCCCTGGCTAGGACCGCGTGAACCGTGCCAGAAGCGACGCCGCCTTCGATGCGGGCATTGTGCACCGCGTCCAAGAGAAGGGAACCGATGCGGTCACTGGCCGTGGGCGTCATGGAAAATCGTGAGTTGTTTGGGCAGCCACGCCACGGCAAGGCGAGCACAGCGAGCCGCTTCCAGGGGCTCTCCGAAGCCCATAGACTCGCTTGCAGCGCGGGCACATGTACTGGTGCAGGGGTTCTTGGGTAGGCAGACGCAGTACTCTACGGATTGTGTTTCCTTCGTGGACACGAGCTCTTGGGAATGGCTCATTTGAACGTTTGCGGTTTCCCAGCGCTGCAGGCAAAGCCAGGACACTGCCAATCAAGAAGGGAATCCCCGGCAATCCCCAGGGAATGAAATTCTCGAATGCCGCCCAACTCATGTGCATGAATGTCAACATGAGCGGCAATGCCATGCCGCCCAAGAACATGAGGCCGGCTCCTCGGAGCGGGCGTTCATGCACCACAATGAGTCCTACCAATCCTGCAAAGCCAGCTCCAAGAAACACCAACAAGCCAAGAAGCGGCAACAGGAAAGGCCAGGCTGGGCCTGACGAAATGGCCACGCCCACCCCAATGCCCATGAAGATCAGCATGGCGACGAATACGACGATTGGCGCGAGCAAGTAGTACAGGATCATGCCAATCGCTCCGAATGCAAATGCCGTCCATGTCCAAGCCGAACCCTCTTGGTTGCGTGCGCTCTGTCGGATTCTCGCCAGGGCCGTAGTTGGCCGCAGCACTGATACGCGAGTCGCCCTCCGGTAGTCTTGCGTCCAATTGAAACCAAAATAGCCTGACGCCATTGCCAAGGCAACGGACCAAATGGCAGGCTGGGCGAGAAACTGGACATGGTCCACCTCACCGTCGCCCGCGAGGTCGAGCAGCAAGCCAATCCAAGAAATCACGGCTGCGGCCACACTTGCCACAAAGACCCAACGCGCCCACTTCCAGCGCCACCTTGGGCGGGATGGGGCAACCGGATCAGTCGCCTCGCTGCACGCAGGGCACACGGTCCCCGGCAACGGCGCGTGGGGGACGCGGTACGATGCGTTGCAGTGAGGACACCGCCAGGAAGTGCGTTGCGCCTCCTTGCCGTCCATTTGCCTCAACGAATCTCCCCCTGGAAGTACACGATGTTCGCCGAGTCGAAGTCCCGTAGGAACTCCACGTCGGCTGGAGGAAGCTCAGCATGAATTACGCGCGTTCCGGTTCGACCGTAGTGGCTGCGAAGAATGCGGCGAGGCCCGACATCCAAGGGGCGTGGGAAACGAGCCAGCGGCGGCGGCAAGAGGGGCATGTCCATGGCAGCCGCCCGTATCGCCATCAACTTTGCTCGGGCGCCGTGACCGTGAAGTCCAAGTCTAGTTGGACATCCGGGTAGTTGAGTCCCTCAATCGTGATGGTCGCATTGTAATCTCCCGGCGGCAGGTCGGCTTTGACGGGATAGTAGACCACGCCGACGTGGCCAGGCTGCATCCAGGCAGGATACGGATAATGATGGTAGCAAGTACTGAACAAGCAAGACAAGGCCTCCACGAATCCCAGGAACGGCGCGAAGATTCCAAATGCTATGGCTGCAAAGGGAAGTGCGATGACGCCGGCGAGCCCGGCGGAAGCCAAGTCGTCCAGGATGTTGAACATCTTCTCCACTTCGGACGGGGGCCTCTTCAGAGGAAAGGACACGGCAGACGCCCCGGTGCCGGTTATGGAGATGTTGTCCAACGCCGCCGCCCCGGTGAAGCCTGCCTCCCGCACATGCACCTTGATCCACTTTGTCTCATTTTGCATGATCTCTACGCGTTGGCTGGGCTGAATGGCGTCCACGATTGCGGGCAGAAGCAAGCGGTCGGTGAGGGCCACTTGGGTGACGCGCACAGGAGTGGTTGTCGAAACGTTGTGGGGCCAGAGCAGGAGGCGTCCCTCCTCGCCGAAGATGGCGAGAACGTTCGTATGGTTCCCGAAGCCTTCGACGTCGACGAAACCCGTGACGTTGCCGCCGATGTGCAAGGTCTTGACGTGGGCCTCGGCTTGTTCCGCGCGGCCCCACGAATTGCCGTCCAGCCATAGGCCACCGGCTGAGATGCGGATGGTCTCGTTGATGGGGAAGGCCGCAGTTTCAGTGACCATGAGGCCCCGTTCAAAGCCGCTGACGGTGGCTTCATGCAGTGGGAGATTGGCGTGGACAGCAAACCGGGAGGACCGGTTGGCGGCGGGCCATTCCGTGGAGATGTTCAGGGTTGGGGGCCGGTTGTGGAAGTCCGTCGCAAATTGCCACGACACCGAGTCGCCTACCGCGATGCGGTGCGCAGAAATGTTGGCCGAGACACCGGTGATGTTGACGGCGTCGCCCTGGACCACCAGGACCCCAATCGTCCCGTTTTCTAGGATGGCGTCTTGGAAGTATACGAAGCGTGTGTTGGAACGGAAAAGGTCGTCTGGGGTCAGCATCATGTTGCCTGTGATTGCAAGCGTGGCAGCGTCGAATTCGGTGACATTGCCTTGCAGATGGAACTGGGCAAGGGCTCCAAAGGGGCGCCGCTGATCGCGTTCCTCTGGCCACGTTTTCCAGGGCTGGACGAGGCTTGACGAGTCAGGCGTGGGGCCGTCTCCTTCACTTGTGCTGGTTGCAGGCGCTCCCTGCTGGCCCGGAGAGTCCGAATGCAGTGCGTTATCCTCACTTCGATTGACAGGCGGCCGTTCTGAGTCGATGTCCTCGGTCACAAATTCATTGTCCCATGAATCCTCCAAGCAGCCAGCCAGTGACGCCACCATGACCGCGGCGACAATGAGCAGGGGGGTAGGATGCAGGGACATCAGTGCACCTGCAACGGCTTAGGCACCTTGTACCGCTTGTCATTGCTTTTGATTTCGCTGCTCAGAATGGGCCTCACGTCCGGTTCGAAAACGGGTATGCCCTTGGCGCGGATGCTCAGGATTTTCTCCGGTAGGCCTGCCGTCCACATCCAAGCCGAGCCTTCATGATCCCGTGCCTTGCGACGCATTATCACCAAACCTCCTTGGCGTAAGTCCCCAGAATCGATGTGGTTAATCAATCAATCTCTCCCCGGAAATACACGATGTTCGCCGAATCGAAGTCGAAGTCCCGTAGGAACTCGATGTGCCGCTGGAATCAGTGCGCGCCCTCGTTCGTCATCGGCATGATTCCATAAGCGTGGCGCCTAGTTGCATTGTGCGGTGAGCGTGGCGCCGGCGTCCGTGGCGTGTATTGTGACGGCCACTTCGCCGCTGGAGCAATCCTGAGGCCGGACCTTGGTCGAGCCAAGCACCACACCGTTTTCTTCGATCTGCACGGTGGCTTCAGATCCAGCTACGCTGGGCGACATGACCACGTTGTGGAACGGGAAATTCGCTGGGGGGCTGCTGGTCCGCGATTCGACTACGTCTCCGCCCTGCAACACGGAGATGGTGTAGGTGTGATCTTCTTCGGTGTCCGCTTCCAGGAACACTGTCACGACGTAGGCAGGCTCCAAACACCCTGCCAACAGGGGCAGGCAAGCAATCAGGATCAGGGCATGGTGTAAGGTAGAGGTCTTCGGGTTCATGTTGTCTCCTCCAGGTTTGGTACCACGTTGATGCGCCCGATGCTGTCCACCCAATAAGAGCGTGCCCGTGGTGCGGGCAACCCGCCGGGGAAGGAGGCGTAGGAAACGATGTGGCTTCCCTTGGAACCGCATGGCGGCCATTCCTGCAGAGTCTTTCGCCGGAGCTCGTGGCTGTCAATTTCAACCGCAAGTTGACCTGCGGCTAGATTCCTCCCGCGGCCGGCGGCGCTCCGCTATCGCTCCGCGCGTCGCCGCCCTCTGGACGGCCGCCGGCACGCCCGACGAGGAGGACGGCATGGTTTGGAGCCGTACACCTCGTCGCGCGACAGGCGCGGAACCTTGGAGGTGTCAAGGTCGAACAGCGCGGGCAGGTCTCGGTATTCGACTGGGAACAGCGGCAGACGCGACGGCCCTAACTCACCTCACCGCAGGGAACTCCCCGCAGTTGAGTGACTGCCCCAACCTCGGCTCCCGGCACGGCTGCAGGGCTGAGTGCTCCGTCGGCGGCGGCGTCCGTCTGATTAAGCAAACACTTATTCAGTAATCACTTAATGGATGGACTGGCGTGACAGGCAATCCGTTCAATCATCAACAGCCCGTCTTCGAGGCCGACGAGTTTCTCGACCGCCGTAAGGAGGTCAAGGAACTCCTGAAGTTGGTCACGTCGCGCCGCAACCTGCTTGTGTACGGCCTGCGGCGTCGTGGCAAGACCAGCCTCATCCGCCGGGTCTTGGACCAATTGCCCAAGGGCACCACGGCGATCTACGTCGACGCCTATCGAGCCTTCGATGAAGCTGATCTCGGACTGCAATTGTTGCGCGCCTTGGCTGGCACTGGACTAGGACGTGGGGCGCGTTTCGTGAAATGGAGCCAGGAGTTCGTGCAGGATCTTGGCTTGACCATCGAGTTGGGTGCCGCCGGCACTGTGGCGTTCCAATTCGACGACAAGCGTCGCAAGCACGAAACCCCGTTCCTGGATGCCCTGGAATTCCTTGGTCGCATCGCGCATGCCAGCAAGCACCACATCGTCGTCTGCCTCGACGAGTTCCAAGTGGTCGCCAAACGCCTGGGCGAGGATGGATTATGGGCCATGCGGGGCGTCGTGCAATTCCAATCGCATGTCCGGTACATCGTGAGCGGCAGCCAACCCAGCCTCCTGCGCGACATCGTCAAAGGCCAGAAGAAGGGCTTCTGGACGCAGCTCACCGAGTACCCTTTGCCAGGTTTGAGTGTGCTTGACCTAGAGGCCGACATTGAGCGCCTCTTCGGCTCCGCTTTGCCGGATGCCTGCAAAACGTACTTGCTCGATGTGTTGGGCGACAACACGCAGCGCCTGATCCAGGTGCTTCGCCACGCCTACGACGCCCAAGCCGGCCTGGACTTGTCGGCCATGCGGGAAGCGGTGCGCGCCGCCGTCGAGGAGAACACCCCGGAATACGAACGCGACCTGGATGGGTTGCGCACGGGATTGCAACGGCAACTGGTCTTTGCCTTGGCCAGGCATCCGACGAAGTCTCCCACGAGCTCCAAGTGGCTCAAGGAGTGCGGCATTGCCGCATCACCATCAGGCGTGCACCAAACTCTACAGGTGCTGCGCAACGACCTCCTAGACGACGAGAACCACTTCATCGACGCGCTCTTCGTGCAGTACCTCAAAGCGCCCTGACGCCTGTTAAGATTCAAGGCACGAAAAACCGAGCCTTGCGGGGCAAACGTTGCGCTTCCCCGAGTTGACTAAGGACTCGTTTGCTGGCGTAGCAGGTGCTGCCGGAACGTTGGGTCGAGGAACGTGCAGCCGTCCTCGTCGAGGATCTCGAGGTCCTGCAGAGCTTTGATGGCGTTGCGGACGTTTTCTGGGGCTCCGAGGCGATGCTTGATCAGGAACGCTCCGCCCGTGGGGTGCTTGGGTTGATCGTGCGCCATGGCGTACAACGTGCGGCGCTGGTTGCCGCGCTTGACGCGCTTCAAGAGAAGCTCGTACTCGATTCGATTCTCCCAGAGTGTGGCTGCGATGGCTTTGACGGCATCCTGGAGATCGTAGTGGTGGCGTAGGACTTGGACGACGCGGTGCGTGTCATCGCCGCAGAAGCCCTTGATGGCGTCGACGTCGTTGTCGGAGAGTTTGCGGGGGAGTCTCTTGTCGGCGTCTTGCCGGAGGTCTTGAATGGTCAAGCCGCGCACTTCCTTCATGGTAAGCTGCTGGTAGAAGGGACTGTCGTGGTCTTCGTTCAGGCTGCGCAACGTTGCGGCGATGCTGCCGCTCAGAAGCAGTTGGATGTGCCGGCTGGCCTGGTTGAGGCGGCGCATGGTCTTCGTTAGGTTGGGAATCGGCATGATGTCCTGGAACTCATCCAGCGCAAGGACAAGGCGCATCTGCATGCCCTTCATGGTGCGGTTCAGGAACGCCCAGCAGTCGGTTAGCGTGTCGCGGTTGCGCTGGCCACGGTGCACGCGCACGGATGGGCCGGCTTTGGTGAGGGCGATTTCAACTTCGTCAATGCTTTGTGCGGTCTCAGCGACCCATTTCTTGAAGCGCTTCGATTTTGCGAGTCCCGTTGCGCTGAAGGCATCCAGGATGCGTTGGGCGACGTCGGTTTCGTCGTTGCATCCGTAGACGTCCACCAGTACGCCCACTTGGTCGGGATCCAAGTCGGAGAGCACGCGGCTCAATAGGCTGGTTTTTCCGCGTCGGCGCGGCCCGAAGACGAGTACGTTGCGTCCACTGGCCAGCCACGTCTTCAATTCGGTGCGTTCCGCGTCACGGTCAAGGAAATCTTGAGGCGAGCTGGGGTTCTGGTGGTCAAACGGGTTGCCCATGTTCGCATCCATGCTTACAAGGTGGACATTGAAAAGGTTGCCCTTGTATTGTGGCTGAGGTGTTCCGTTTGCTACGACATCGGGCTCGCCGTGCACATTATCGCGACTGGGCGCCACTTGAAGGCCATCATGCCCCACCCATGGGGTATGCACTATGGAACTCCTTCCACAAAAGTCCGGGGACCGCCGGCGTCACCTCGTGTGCCTTGTTCAGAGATCCTGTCCATGCAGGGAGCAGTCATGCTGGATCACGAATTCGGATTTTTTTCCCTGCGTTCCGTAAGCACGGCGCCCCCGCGCGTTATCAAGGACCGGGTAGGTGCAGCTTTTCTCCTTCGCCTGCGGGCTTCCCGGAGTTGGTGGAGGGGTGGTTTTTCTGGGAAGCGATGAGAGGCTCATGAGCTGGCCGACATAAATCGGGTTCCTTCGTCGTCCATGCCGGGCTTCGTTAAGGTTCGGATTTCCCACGTGTGGGACACTGGCTCGCCGAACCCATTTCGTGGCAGAGGGAGTCAGCGCAATCCCCGAGGCCAGGGCTACCAAAGTTGCCGGGGAGCCCAGGCCCATGCGGGTCGCAGAGCGGCTGCGAAGATGCCCGACATGTGCCCCTCAGCTTCGAGGCGTGCTTGAATCTCGGCGGGGACGGCATCCTCACGCAGTGGCCGCGCTACCAGGGACCAAGGAGCAGCCGCGTTTCCCGCGACTCGGGCAATGCAGCCGGCGGTAACCCGATACGTGATGTCATCCCAGTCCTTGCCGAGGAGGCCTTTGATTCCCTTGAAGCCCTCCCACATGCCGTAACGGACCTCGTCGTCCTTGCTATTGGCTCTCGGGCCTTGGAGTTTGGTCAGACTGGCGATGGCATCGCTTGCGCAAGATGCGACGGAGTGTGTCGTCCCACGCAACGAGTTGGCGCTGCCGACCTCAACCTCGAAGGCACCCCATACCAGATCCTGGTCCAAGTCTAAGTAAAGTAGCTCTCCGAGGTCGAAGATCTGCTTTGCAAGGGTCTGGTTGATGCGCCAATTCTTCTGTCCGCGGCCGGCCTGCCGGCCAATCGTCGTGCCGCAGAGGACGGCTAACTTCTGACCGGCAAACGTCTCGAATGTGGGCGCATCGCATTCCTCCTGCCAGTCATAGCCGTCGGCGGCGAGGTGCAATGGCTCCACAGTGAAGTCGTCCTTCGCCAGTGGGATGACCTCGACGAGGATTTCGACACCATCGCCGGGACCTGGAAAAGTCAAAACGTGGCGGACGCCCTCGACGCTCAACTCTCCGGGCGGTTCCTTGAGGAGTACTTTGGTGTGCTGGAATCGGTCGACAATGCGCTTGAGTGCACGGTGGACGTCGTCGAGATCGGCGGCGATGTCGACATCCACGCTGAAACGGAGGCGTTTGGGGAAGCGCGTATGAAGCGCGGTTCCGCCCTGGAATCGGAAGTCCAGTCCGTGGGCTGCGAGTTGTGCGACGACTTCCAGAGCGAGGTGGTTCTTGAGCGGGTTGATGGTCCACTTGGCCTGCTCGAAGGCCTCAGGCGGCCCGATGAGTTGCGCGTGGTCGCGCTCGTCGAAGACGTTCGTCATTGCAGCCACGGGAAGTTTGGCATCCAGCGGGCGGCGCGGCCATCCTTCGCTCCAGCCCACGTCAAAAAGCTGGCCATGCGCGCCGTCTGGCCATAGGTGCCGGCGATTTCGAGTGCAAGGCCTGCGTCGAATTTGGAGCTTGACACGACCCGTTGGGCGGCCTCGACTCCTTCGCCCTCCCAGTTTAGGAGGTCTACCAGGAGGCGCTCCGGGACTGGCCTTCGAAGACCACCGGGACCGGGGAGCGTTCCTTTCGTGGATCCGGCGGGCACGAGGAACGTGACATTCTCGCCTCGCCCTGCCTGCAATTCGCGCTGCAGTTGCGAGCGCAACCGGAGGCGCTTCACGGGCGAATTGAAGGGGACTAGGTGCTCCAGGACTTCAATGCCCTTCGTTTGGGCCTCGATGACGGTGAAGTGGCGCATGAACGAGTCATGCATGTACATGGCCAGATCCTCGTCCGTCCACACGACCATGAGTCTTCGCGCTTGCCCCGTCAGGTTCTTCTCAATCAGTGAAACAAGCGGCCGGGCGAAGGAGGCGATGGGGAGTTCGGGGGCGGATGGGTCGAGCTTGCGGTAGTGACCGATTCCGATGCGCTGAATCACGCCGGCGTGCGTCAGCATGCTCAGGTAGACGGCGACGCTGCCTCGTTTCAGGTGTTGGGCAACCTGATGCGCGTCCTCCGTGGTAAACGTCTCGGGCAGGCTCGCTACGGCCATCTGAAAATCCTCGGGCGGGGAGCCTGCCATCGCTACCGGTTAAGACTGCTACCCGTTAAAAGAGCTACCGATAAGTGTTGCAGCTTCCTGTTGTACCTTCATAAAACCTACCGGTTAAGACCTCTACATGATAATTCCACCGGAAATTCGTGACCATCACGATAATGTCGTGTCCGTTCTCAGTGACCTTTCCGATTATGGGTTCCGATATGCAGTGCTGAAGTGTTCCGTTTGCAAACCCGCTCCCGAGGGCCGGTATGTCCGCCGGTAGATTCCAGTAGGTCTGAGGTCACCACCGTTAGGAGGTTTCCGCAGCTAGACCTTCGACCTTCCGCTCCCGGGGCCATCGGTGCAGGGGGAGCATGGTCGGCTCGTCCTCGAGGAGGACCTGGACGCAGCGCCCGATCTTGGTAGGCAGGCCGCCGATGATGCCCCAGGGCACGTGGTCGACGAGAGCCCTCCGCGGGTTGCAGGACCAGTCCGCCGGCGGCCGCCAAATGGATGGCGGATAACGGGTACGAATGCGATGACTTCGATAAACGCGTGGCATCTGCGACGAAGGGCTCACATGCGGATGCGATCACCAACGCATCTTTTTGGTTCGGGCCGTAGGCGAACACGGGGGAGTTTGGGTCATCCTTCGGAATCGAGACTTCAGCGACTTGGAGTGGCAGGACGAATAACAGAGCCGTAATTGCGCGCCCTAGGGCCATGGACCGTGTCCTGGGTAAACCGGACCTCCCAGCAGGTCGTATGAGACCGGTTATGACGGTCAGGAGTTGGGTCTGCATCCTAGCCTTTGGTTTTGGATGATCGGGCTGTTCCAGGCCTCGTTCGGCGCCTCGGCTTAAGGGGAGCCTCGCCACGCTCGATGCGTCGCCGGTACTCGTGAACTGCCAACCGAGCGCGACGTTGGAGCCGGAAGTACTGGCTGCGTCCGTCCTCCTGGACTAGGTCAATCAAGCTGAGATTGCGCAATGGTTTGAAGCGCTGATTGACTCCAGGTTCTGTGATGTTAAGGACGGCCGCGAGGTCCTTTTGCCGAATCGGCGTTCCAGCTGCCTAACTTAACCGCTTCCTCTTATTTTACCCATTGTCGTACAGGGAATGAACTCGCAGCAAGGCCTTAGTTTCGAGGGCCCGCGAAATCGGACGTTCCAACAGATTGCGTTGACATCTCTATCAAGAAGAAGCACCGATGGGGATTGGCCAGCGGCATGCCTTATCGTGCCCTCCCGGCGTGGTTCGCTCGTGGTCGGCCGGGCCTTGGCAGCTCTGGTGATTGCCCTGCTCCGCGGGGTGGGCGTGACTGCAAGTGCATCACTTGCACGATTGGTTCCGGCGCCAAAGCGGCGTTGACAACCTCACTGCCGTCGCGCCCCGGAGCGCCGGGCCGCCACGAGGAGCGCCAGCGCCAAGACTAGCCACAGCGCGGAGGGCGCGGGGGCTTCCTGGATTTGCTGGGTGAGGTCGCCTTTGCCGACTGTCACTTGCTGCGTCCAGCCGTTGTTGTCGTCGTGAATCTCCACGATGCGGCCGTCGCCGTCGGCCACGAGGTGGACGTGGTAGTCGCCGGTCGTCGGGAACGCCCACGTCAGGTTCATTTGCCTCGTCTGGCCGGCACTTAGGGGTGCGACGTCGTAGACGTTGGCCACTTCGCCGTTGACGTATGCGTAGAGCGTGGTGGCGGGGGCTTCGACGGGGCCCAGGTTCTCCATGGTCACCTGGAGCTGCACGGGCTTGCCTGCCGCGGCGTCGCCGCGGGGACTGAGCCGGACGTCGGTCACGGCCAGGTCCGGCAACCACGCGAGGTTGGGAAGCAGCAGCTCGGCCACGAGGACGTCGTAGGCGTCCTGATCCGGGTGGAGGACCTCCATGAAGACTGATGCTTGGCCTGCGAAGGTACCGGAGGACTCCTGATCGACGCGGACGGCCACGGGGACGCGGCCGGTGTCGCCGGGGTGCACGGCGGTCAGGTTTTCCGCTGGCACTTCGCTTGCGCCGGGGGTGAGCCGACCGAGGACGACGTAGGGACGGACCGGGACGTTGCCTGTGTTGGTGAACGCGAGGTCGATGCCGAGGACGCGCGTCAGGAGGTCGTCGGCGGTCTGGCTGGTGCGGTTGCCGGCCCACGCCGCGGTGGCGGACTCCTTGGGCAGGATGGTGAGGACAACCTGACCGGTGGCTAGGGTGGCGTTGTCGGCGTCCTGGACGAGGATCTGCACGGCGACGTTGCCTGGCGGCGTACTGGCGGGGATGATGATGGGCAGGTCGATGGACGTTGTCTGGCCGGGCTGCAACGTGACGTTGCGGGGTGCCTCCGTCCAGTTCGTCACGAGGCGCACGGCCTGCGCGGCGTTGCTGCGGCTCTCCAGGGTCACCAGCACCGTCGCCGGTCCGGGGGCGCTGGTCACTGCGGCGGCATGGACGTTGGGGGCGTCCACGCGTGGCGCGACCGTGACTGGGATGGCCACGACCTGTGGCGCGTCGGGGCGGCTCTGCGGCGCAGCATGCACTAGGACGTCGTACGTCCCCGCCACGGCGTCGTCGGGGGCCTTGAGCGTCAGGATGGACCATGAGGTTCCGCCGTTGGGTGCCACGGTGACGGGGTTGGGGGTGGCGGCGATGGACCAGTCCTGGTGGAACGGCCCCATGGAGAAGACCACCTTCTCCACGGCGTTGCCGGCGTTGGTGACGTTCACCTGCGTGGTGATCGTATCTCCGGGGGCAAGCGCCAGGGTCTCGTTGGATCCCTCGAAGGAGAGGTCGACGCCGCGCACGCGCAGGATGCGGGAGAACTCGTGCTGGTCCTCCTGGCCCGCGCCGGGCAGGTAGAGGGCACGCACCCGCGTCTCGCCGGCGGAGGCGATGCGTAGCGCCGTGATGTTGCGGGTCTCGCCGGGTGCCATGGCGTCCAACCGCACCTGCGTCAACTCGGTGGAGCCGGCCCACAGGAACGCTCGGCCGCCGGTGGCCGTGGCGTCGCCGACGTTCGTGAGCGTCGCCTGGATGATGACCAAGGAGCCATCGAGCGCGTAGCCGTCGGCGCCCACGCCGTCGAAGGAGAGGTCGGTGATGCGCACCACGGCGCGGTCGGGCGGCAAGACGTGCACCAGCGCGATGGCTTTGCTGTTGGCCGGGTTGGCTTGGATGAGTTTGCCGTCGGGGTCGGCGATGGCCTCGATGCGGTACAGGCCGGCTTGCTTGGGGATCCATTCCGCGACTTCCGGCTTGACTTTGTCCGGTTGCAGTCGCGGCAACTGCTTCGTGGCAATGGTCACGGGCGCCTGTTCCGTGCCGTCGACGAGGGTCGCCTGGATCAAGAGCGGGACGGGGTCGGCGTCGCGCCGGCCGATGTTGTGGACGGTGACGAAGATGCGTGCCACTTCGCCCGGATGGGCCACTTCCGTGTCGGTCTGGATGTCCAGGCCGGTCCACAGGTCCGGCAGGGGGTTCTCCGGCAGTTGCAACGCGATGCGGGTGCGGGCGAAGATGTTGGGGTCCAGGCTGGAGGTGGCCTGGATGTGCGCGATGGGCGTTCCGGCGCCGAACGTGCCGGCCGGGATGAACACCTCGAACGGGACCGTCTTTGTCTGGCCGGGCGCCAACGCCGTTTGGGCCACGGGGAAGGCGAACCAGGTGGCGTTGATGGTGGTGGAATCGTCCTGGGCGAGGCCGACGTGGAACGTGTCCGGCAGGGGGCCCGTGTTGGTGACCTGGACGTTGAACGTCTTGCGGAAGCCGTCCAGCAGCGGGATGGTGCGTCCTTCCGCGGGGTGCAGCACCAAGTCCACGGACGCGATGCCGATGGCGTCGATCTGCCACCCCATGGCGCCGCTGCGCACGGGGGGGTTCAGGGTCTCGTCCGATGCACGGCAGTCATTGTTGAATTGGGTGCACAACCCGTTCTGTTCGACGAACCCGGGCGTGGTGCCGGTGCGCAGCCGCAGTTGCAGGGTGTAATTGACCAGGGTGGACGGCAGCGGGACGCCGGCCGTGGGAGCGTACCCGGGTGGGCAGACGGGGGTGGGCGGGAGGTGCAGGGCGAAGCGGGTGACCTCCTGGTCCACGCTCGAGCCGCCGATGAGGGGGCCTGCACCGTCTCTGTCCACCGGGTTGACACGTTGCGGGGTCCAGCCATAGACGGGTTGGGGTCCGGTTTGAGTTGCTTTTGTCCCCGTCTGAATCTGTTTCCCAGGGTACCCCGTCGTCTGCACGCCCAGATTGGCGTCCGAAGCCGCCGTGACTTGGAACCACATTGCGGCGGGGTCACCAGTCTGGACGTTCTGGCAGACGAAGGCCGGCTGCGGGGGGTTGATGACCGGGTAGTTGACAGGCATCGCCTCCACGACGGCGCCATCACGGTCGGCGAAGACGTGGCCGTGCCGCAGCGACAACTCGGCGCGGTCGCCGACGACACGGCCCAGGTCCACGAGGGGGCCTTGAGCCATGCCGTGCAGTCCGTGGATTGTACCTGTGTTGCTGGGGGTTGTTCCTGCACTGGGGTTGCAGGGGTTGCCGCCGTCCGCCGTGCAGTAGTCCAGGCCCTGCAGGGCGAACTGGGTCTCGTTGACGCCCCAGATGAGGCGTCCGGAGTCCATGCGGAAACCGACTGCGGCCGGCGTCTGCCCGAACGCCTCGGGTCCCTGCGGCGGCGCGTCACGCCACGCACCGGGGCCCACCGCGCCGAAATCGATGGCGTAGTAGGGGCGGACGTCGCCGGCGACGAACTCCGTGAACGAGTGCGCGAGGGCGGCGCTGTCCGGATCGTCGGCGTCTGCGAGGATGCGCAGATCCACCCGGTACAAGCCGGCGCCGTCGTTCGGGGTGAACGCCTGCTGCAACGGCAGGCTGTCGCCGCGGGCGATGTCGGAGAGGGGATTTGTGACGGTCGTCCGTTGGCCGGTCACCATGCGGGTCCCGTGTTGCGCCTGGGCGTCCCCCTTGCGTTCGATCTTCGTGAAGGTCCACTTGGCGGTGAGGTCGTCCGGCAGGGTGGTGCCGTTGTTGTGGAGGGCGGCCTGCACGGTGACGGGTTGCCAAGCCCCGTCCACATCCGTGGCGACCGGCGGGTCCACCACCAGCTCGGTGGCGCGGTCGTCTTGCGGCGGCACGAGCCGCAGGTCGGTGATGTGCTGGCCCTCCGCCACCCACGCGGTGCCGGCCGGGCCGAGGCCCCGGTCGTTGCGGGCGACGGCGTACTGCGTGGTGCACAGGGTCTCGCCGTCCTCATCGACATTGCATGTCCCAACGTCCTCGAGGATGGTGATGTGGAACTCCGCACGTGATCCACTGCCGCCCGGCAACTGCGATTGCAACCGCACGGGCAGCGCGGCCCCGTCGCTTCCGCCGGGTCCCAGGCTGAAGGGTCCCAGCACGTGGGATGCCTGGAACTGGGGCGGCAGGGTCTCGGGGTCCGGGGTGGAGAGGCTGGAGGGCGTGAAGGTATAGTCATCGACCCCGGAGGCGTCGATGGCGATGACGAGGCCGTTGCGTGGCGTGGGCCCCAGGTTGCGCACCTCGCCCGCGAAGGCTACGGTCTTGCCCGGTTCGTCCAGAATGAAGGTCTCATTCGATCGGATCTGGATGCCCTCGGAGTGGCGTTGGCCGGTGACGCGGATGTCGTCGATGCTCCACTCGCCCTTGGCCATGCTGTCGTCCGTGGCGACGCGGAAGCGGATCAGCACCGGCTCGCCCTGGAACTGTTGTCCCTGGATGTGCACGTTGCCAATGGACCAGCCGTGCAGGTTGCTGCATGCGTGGTATCCGGCCCCCGCTTGGCACGGCTCGACGGACGGATTGGTCCAGGCGTGGAAGGCGAAGCGCACCTGCTTGCCGATGAGGTGGGTGACGTCCAGGTTCCCCTCCACCCAGCCGTCGCTGTCGCCGCTGAAGACGGGCGTGTAATTGTAGGGGCGCATGGGTTGCAAATCGGACGGCGCGGTCCATCCGACGGCCTGCGGGAAGGTGGAACCGAACGCGTTCTCGCTGAAGATGTTGGCCGGAGACACACCACACTTCGCCGACGAGGTGGTGAGGTAGATCCTGCCTCCGGACAGTTGGCAGAACTGGAAGAGCCCCCCCGCCTGCAGCGGCGCGCCTACGTCCGGGTCGCCCGCCATGACCCGGGCTGGGGTGGGGTGGGACGGACCCATGGGGGTGATGCGCAGGTCGCCGACCTCGACCTGGTCCGCGAGCGTCGCCTGGTTGAAGTTGGCGGCCTGCAGGTAGGCCGTGTCCGGATGGGACCACACGCCGTCGCCGTCCATGTCGAGCCACCGGATTCGCCCGGCCAGTCCGAGTCCCGCGAAGCCGCCGACGCCCCAGACGTCGGGGGTATTGGAAACGCCGCCACATGAGTGGGCTATGTCCGCGTCGCATGAGCTCGCACGCACGAGGGTGCCGGCGGCGTAGGACGTGGTCTGCCCCATAGACGGGTAGTTCGTGTAGGTAACGGGGGCCAAGCGCATGCGGCCACCGTCAACGAGCAGATAGGGGTCGTCACCTGGCCCGAAGGCAACATTGCCTTCCCGGTCCACATACTGCAGTACCCAAGAACCGGGGGCTTGTTGGTCCTTAGTGGAGAAGCGGCTGCCTTCGTCGGTTTGCCCGCCCACCCTCTCCATGGGCCCGTGTGCCGTAGCAAAGATCCGCAGGTCGTTGGCATGCACCGTGGGGGCGTTGATGGGCACTTCGGGGAAGGCGAAGGCGAAGGAGGGGTAGTCGATGGCCTGCAACTGCGCCAGTTGCATGGGGTCCTCCAATCGGACGTTACCCCGGAAACCCAGTTCCGGGTGGCCCTTCTCCGGGGTCAGGGCCTGCCACGGGCCGAAGGAAGCGGTGGCATCGTCGAACACCTGCACCTCCACCACGCCAGCGTCGGTGGCCTTGCCGATCTGCGTGCCCGAATGCTGCGAACCGACCAGGGAGTAACGGTGGTCGAAACGGAGGCCGGCACTGTCCCCGCGGTAACTGCGCAGGTCCACGACGGGCGTGACGACGCGGCTGTCCACGTTGTTGGGGTAGCCCTCCACGGAGCCACTGTCCTGGAGGCGCCATACGTCGGTAGCCCCTTTGCCGGTAATCGTCTCCTGGTCGATGCGCCACCCAGCGCCGGTCGTTGCGGCCCCCTGCCCGGCGCGGCTCCACTTCACGTTGCCCTCGTGGACTACCACGGCACCGGCGAGCGTGGCGGCGGTGTTGCGGAACAGGGTCGCTTCGCTGCCGTCGGCGTCTTGGCGCACCATCACGACGGAGTCGATGAACCACCCCCGGTTGTTCTTGACGCCCGCCTCGGAGCCAGAGACGAAGCGGAAAGTGGCGCCGTGCGAGGGGGCGCCGATGGTCCCGCTTAGGTCCATCTCGCGCAGCGTCCAACCGTCCGCGCGCCGCTCCACGATGCGCGTGGGTGGCTGGCCGTCGGTGGCCACGGCATCGACCAGGAACCTGCCCCCCTGGCCCTTGCGCTCGCCGTCGGCGGAGTCCTGCCATCCGGCGCGCCAGTCCCAATACCGCAACAGAAGGCGGTCTCCGTCGCCGAAGGACCAGCCTTCGGCGGGGACGGGGACGTCGAAGGTGAGGTTGGTGTGCACGGAGGGCAATGTCCCGTTCGCCGCCTTCTCGACGGCGGACCCGCTCCACCACATCAGGTTGTCCGTGATGGGCTTGGGTGCGGCATAGGTCTGGTCATCGATCCACCAGTACCGCTGGTTCTTCACGGCGGCGCTTTCGTCCAGGGCCCAGGTCTCGTCGAAGAACTGGGGCCCCTGCAGCGTCTGCACCGGCAGGGCTTGCGGGTGGGCGGCCATGCCTTGCAGGGGGAAGGCGTCGATGGGCGTCTCCACCCAGAAGCGTGGCTGCCGGCTGAGGTCGAACTCCGCCACCATCCAACCGTCGTCGCTGCCGGCCAGGTCGGCGCTGCGACCCGTGTAGGCGCACGCCACACAATCCACGGCGTCACCCAGGATGCCGTTGGCCCCCACGAGCGTCACGGAGGGGTATCCCTCGGGCAGGTCGTTGCCGGGTTGCGCCCGCGGCTGCACCGGCTCCCACGTCTTCCCACCATCCACGGACATCTCGACGCGCGCCGCATCGTACCCTGACTCCAGGTCGTATCGGTGCCGGAACGTCAACGTGGCGTCCTTCAGCAACCCGAGGTCCATTTCCGGCAGGACGAACGACGCATTGCTACCAGGGGGGATTTCCCCGATTCTGGGGTCACCGGCCACCAGCCGGGCGGAACCGCCCATGCCACCGGTCCGTGGGATACTCCACACCGTGGGGGCTTGGTTGTCCATCTCCCCATCCAGCACGTCCTCGTCGCGCGTTGGAGCTCGATCGAAGTCTTGGCCGTAGATCTCGTCGGAGGCCTGGAACCGCGTGGCGGCCCGGCCCTCCGCGAGGGCGACGCCAGGGACCGTGATGGTGGCTTCGGCCACGAACAGCCCGGACCCGCGCGGCGTGAAGCGGGGAGCGCCGTCCAGTTCGTCCATGAGGTCCTCCAGGGCGACGGGGTCTCTCTGCATCGGGAGGGGTTTGGTCGCGGTCCAGATCTGGCGGTCCACCTCCAGGGGCGGTCGAGACGCGTCGTTGATGTCGAACAGCTTCAAGACGACGGTGACATCGTGGAGGGGGGTATTGCCCTGGTTCTGCAACAGGATGGGGATGCGGCGTGGCTCCCCGACCGGCCCGATCTCAGGCACCGCCTGGACGGAAGCCACTGCGTCCCGGGTCTCCCGGATGTCGAAGTGGCCGCGCACGCGGAACTGGTCGTTGCCGGTGAAGTCCTCCGTCACGTCGCCCCGCTCGACCCAGGTCCGCAGCGCGACCCGGCCGTTGGCGTGGGCCGGGTCCAGGTCGCACCAGACGGTCACGCTGCGGGTCTCCCCCGGCTTGATGACGCCGGACACCTCGCCGTTGCTGTTGGGGTCCAGGGTGCTGTTGGTGCTGGAGCAAACCTGCTGCTCGGGGTCCTCGACGTCCTCGGCGACGACTCGCACGCGCACCTGGGAGGCCTCGTTGCGGCCGCTGTTGCGCACCACCACGTCCACGGGGAGGGAGGTTCCCGGGCCGAGGCCGATCTCGAACGGGTCGAAGGGCAGGTCAAGGGTGGCGGAATCGATGCTGAGGTCGTTGAGGAAGGTCTCTCCTTCGATGAGCGCCAACCCGCCGATGCGCCAACCCCAATCCGCCAGGTCCGGCGTGGGGGAGCGGTCGGCGGTGGACGTGACGGTCGCGTTGAAGCGGAGCCTGACCGTCTGGCCGCGCAGGTCCAGTAAGGAACCATCCGCCGCGACCCCTGTGAGTGGGATGTGGTCGGTGGTCCACGGGGAGCCGCCGTGCAGCACGGCGGCGCCGGGGACCGGGATGTCCCGGTCGAGGGGACGGTAGGTGGCCTGTTCGCCCTGGGGCCACCACCAGGACGAGGCCTCAGAGAAGAACTCGCATCGGGGGATTACCGTCGGGCCAAAGATGCCGCACGTGGAGTTCCCGTAGTATTGCCGGGGCGGGTAACGGGGGTCGAGGATGCCCGTGGACTCCTCGGTGGGGAAGCCCCCGGTCGGCTGCAACTGGTACCCTACCCCTGGCTGGAAAATCGTCTGCCCCGTGCTATCGACCACCCTCCGCCCAAAGGCTCCTGCGTCCTCGTCCCACACCTCGGCGAGGGGAATCAGGAAGTGGTTGAGGCGGATGCGGCCCTGGGAATCCAGAACGGGGGGAGGACAAAACTGCGTGTTGCAGTTAAAGGCCGCCACGAACCGGTCCTCGATCAATGCCTCGGTGCTGTACTGGTGGGAGAGCAAAAGGGTGGGCTCTGCGGCGTTGGCCGGCACCTCGATGGGTGGGGTCCACAGGCTGTGCAGGGTAAAGCCGGTCGGCGCCGGGGCGTCGGGGTTGCCGGTGTACGGGTCGCAGGGGTCGCCGCAGTCGCTGTCGGAACTTTTGCCCAAGTAGAGGAGGGGGATGCCGTCCTCGCCGTACGTGTCGCAGTTCCATTTGTCTTGGACCTCGTTCGTCACTGCGCTGGCCGGAATGGCCTGGACCCAGCCGCGCATCGACGGGCACTGCCGGAAGTCCTGCTGGAACATGGGGGGCGGCGCACCGCGGCCGATGGCGAACGCTGGGCTCAGGATGTTCTCGGCGTAGGGCAGGTCGTCCCCGGCCGGTTCGTTGGAAGGGTCGGCGAGCACGATGGCGTGCCACTGCCGCATTTCGTCGGTAATGTCCCCGTCGGCGGGGTGGAAACCGGAGCCGTCCATGACGGGTGCACCGCGTGGGAATGAGGCGCAGGTGGGGTTCCGTTCCCAGGTGGTGCAGTAGCGCAGAAGGACGCCGACGGCGTCGCCGGGACCGGCCTGCAGGTGGTGGGTGCCCGCGATGGGGATGCGGATCTCGGCTTGGAAGTTCGGGGTGACCGTCTGGGCGCCGTCCTGCACCTCGTAGGCCGGGTAGGGGCCGGTGGCCCCCTCCACGCCGAACGTCTCGTTCACGGGGATCCATTCCGGTGCGAGGATGTCGGCGGTGGCGCCGTTGCCGAGCCGGCCACTACCTCCGGCCCCCCATGCGAAGACGGCCCCGTCGGTTGTCAGCGCGAGGGAATGGCCAACGCTCGCGCTGATCTGCACGACGTCCGCCATCATGCCGGAGGTGACCCGTGTCGGGAACGACCGGGCCTGTGCGTCGCCCGTCCCGAGGCGCCCGTTGCCTCCGGCCCCCCAGGTGTACACGTGGCCATCCGAGGACCGCGCCATCGAGTAGCTGGTCCCTGCGGTGACGGTGGTGATGTCTTCCAGGAACCCGGCGCCGGAGTCCTGTTGGTCGGCCCGCACGCGCACCGGTTCGTTGCGCTGGGCCGCGCCGCCGTCTCCCAGGTCGCCGAATTGTCCTCCACCCCACGCATAGACCGACCCGCCGTCGGTCACCGCGAGGGAGTGGGAGCCACCGGCCTGGATCACCTTGACGTTCTCCAGGAACCCGGATGCCGATCCTTGTTCGCCATCCTTGACGCGCACTGGCGTGAGGCGCTGCTGGGCGCGCCCGTCGCCGAGTTCGCCGACGTTCCGGAACGGGTTCTGATTGGTCCCTCCGCCCCACGCGTAGGCGCTCCCGTCTGACGTGACCGCCACGGCGTGGAGGAAGCCGGCATCCATCGATTCCACGTCCTGCAGGAACCCGGAAGCCGACCCTTGCTCACCTGTGAGGACGCGCCTCCGGGTCGTCTGGTCGATGTTGGTGCCGTCGCCGAGTTGACCGAAGTCGTTCTTGCCCCAAGCCCACGCGATTCGTTCCTGGGTATCGGGGTCCTCGGTCACGGCCAGCGAGTAGTCGTTGCCCGCGTCGATGAAGACCACGTCCTGCAGGAACAGGACCTGCACCGGAGTCGTTCGGTCGGTATTGGTGCCGTCGCCAAGGGCTCCGGACGGGTTGGCGCCCCAGGCGTACACCGTACCGTCGGACGCCAATGCCAGGGAATGGCGGTTACCGCTGGAGACCATCACGATGTCTTTCAGGAACTCCGTCCCCGGCGCGCTGCCATGCACCCGGACGGGGAGGTTCTGGTTGGTTGTGTCGCCGTTACCGAGCCGACCGTTGCCCCCCGCACCCCAGGCGAACACGGCACCATCGTCCGTGAGCGCCACCGAATGCGCGGCGCCCGCCGCCACCATGGCGACGGATGAGGTCGGTCGCCAACCCTCGCTTCCGTCCTGCAAAGGGAACCCATGCACGTTGCCATTGGAGAAGATCGCCAGGCCCCCTCCCCCGGGGGCGTCACCATTGCCCAGGTCATCGATGAACAGGGTGAAGCGCGGCGAGGTGAGGTTTTGCAGGTTGATGAAGAGGTCCGTGCCGTTGTTGCCGATTCGGAACCGCGTCCCGAGCTGTCCGTCGTCGAGCGGGAGCGCATTACTGGACCAGTTCCTATCGGCGAGGAGGTTGCCGTCGATTTGGATGTCATCGCCGAAGACGGCGGGGCGCCACGGCTGCAACAGGTTCGGCAGGAGGTCGTATTCGGATCGGAAGGCCCGTGGCGCGTCGCCCACGGCGTTGGCCTGGACGACGAGGCGGTAATCGCCGGCGGCGCCGCTGATCTCCCATTCCACCGTGCGCGACCCCCGGCTCGGGACGAAGATGGTGCGGGTTCCTTTCTGCTCGTCGGGGAGCAGGTGGTCGCCCTCTTCGAGGCCCTGGTCCAGCCGCACATGGAACGCCTTGACGTCCACCCATTGGTCCTTGTTGCCGTCGTTGTGGAGGGTCATGCGGGCCGTCATGCTATCGGTGGAGCCGAGGCTGGTGCTCCCCAGGACGATGGGATCCGCGCGCAAAGCAGGCACGGGGAACAGGTCGATGCGCTGCTCCACCACCCGATGGCAGGGGTCAGCCTCCAAGGGGTCGCTGCTGCAGTCCCCCTTGGCGCGGGGTTCGTCGCAGAAGCCGGCGTCGCCGCCCGTCGGGCCTGAGTCGTTGCGGGCGACGCACGTCTGCACGATGTATGCCCCGGCCTGCAGGCCGGTCACCTGCAGGGGCTGTTCCAGGTACGACCCGGGGGGCAGGGTGTCCTCCATCGGGTCGGCGGTCTCGATGACGGTGCGGTTGGAGGCGTACAGGATGCGGGTCACGGTCGTGACGTTCACTTCCTGGGCACCGAAGTTGGTCACACTGGCAACGATGTCCACCGGCTGCTGGGGGTCGAGCACCGGGATGCCGTCGCGGCACAGGTCCGTGAGGCAGTTGGGCCGTTCCAGGGGACGCACGCCAAGGTTGACCTGGGCTGCGGGTGACTTGACGACGAGGTCGTCCAACTGGAATCCGTTGAAGCCCGCCGCGGCATTGAACACGGCGGGGTCCTGGAAGTAACTGGGTCCGCCGGTGGTGCCGGAGCCGAAATAGAAACCGACCCAGACGGAGCGGCCGGACCAGGGGGTCAGGTCGATGCCGTCCGTGTTCCAGTTGCGGAAACCGTTGAAGCCCAGGCCGTCCGGCATGGGTGCGAGTCCTGTCCCGTCGCTCGCTCCCCGGTACGTGGTGCCCGTGCCGGTGGTCGCGGAGAACGGTTGGACGATGACACAGGACGGCTGCGGAATCTGCCCTGAGGCGACGGTGGCGCCTTGTGAAACTGAAGCCAGCGCCTGCCAATAATCCTGGGTGCGGGGGTTGCGTTGGCACGCCTGCGCCTGGGCGACGGTGGGGGGCTGGGTGAACACCATGACGGAGACCCCGTCTTGCCCCACGGCCAAGTTGTGTCGGTTGCGGAACTCCATGCTGATGTACGTGTCCGCCTCCTCGACGAGGTCCCGGTACGGCCAGCACGCCAAGGACGATGCGGGATTGTACAACGCCCCGAGATCTTGACCGTTCGCGGCGGCCGCCAAGATGGGAGAATGCACGCCGATCATTGCGGCGTCGCATCCCCAATACGCGCCGAAGTACACGGTCGATGGGATGTCCCGGTCGCTGCGGACGGTCGCGTCCACGTTCACGTCGCCTTCGGCCTCGTTCAGGGATTGGTATGTGGCGCAGGCAGCATCGATTGGCGTGCCGCCGTCATTTTCAGCAAGAGGATTATCCGGGAAGTTGCCCTGGACCTCGCCGCAGCCTGTGGCGGCTGGTCCCCGGGAGGCCTCGTGGGCCTCCAGCCCATGCTCGTAGGCCTCCGTCCACTGCGTCGCCGCCTCGTGCTCGGCGCGGTCTTCCATGAAGGCGTTGGCGCGCAGGTCGATCTCCGGCGTCACGAGAAGGCTTCCCGACAACGCGGGGTAATTTCCCAGGGCGTCGCGGGGCGTGGTGTACCCTTCCAGGCCTCGCGCGGCCGCGTCGGCTGCGTGGCCCCATGCGTGCGTGCCCATGAATGCGGGTTCGCCGAAGCCGCCGTCCAGAAGGTCCAGTGGGTCCGTGGCGTTGCGGCCCCCACCGCCGTCGCGCAGCAGGGTGATGGGTTGCTCCTGCGCGGCACGCGTGCTCGCGTCCACGTCGTTGAGCGTGGCGCCCACGATGCGATACCCCTCCGCCACGTTCTGGTTGACTGCCTGCCCACGACCGAACGCCTCCCCGAGGTTGCGGTCCACCGGGGTGACGTTGGTATGGGCGGGGGGCGCCTCTGGGACCTGCGGAAGTTGGCCCGGCGTTTGCACGCCGGGGACCGCGTGCCAGGCACTGACGGGAGCCGTCAGGCCCACGGCCATCATCATCGCGACCATCAGCAGGGCATGTTGTCGGGGGGTCATTGTGTGCGCCTCTGGTGGCGGGAGAGAAGGACGGCCGCGAGGGCCAGGATGATGAAGGTGGCCAAGGCGCCGATGCCGGGCATGGACTCGCTCTCCGCAGCACCGACGTCGAAGATGCCGCCGGATTGTCCGCTGCGCCGCACCACGGGCCCCTCTTCGAGGATAAGGCTGTCCTGGTGGTCGCCAGCGACCGCCCGGAACGTGACGCCACTGGGTGCATCGAACAGGGATGTGGGGGGCAGGAGCACCCGAGCACGGTACACGCAGGCGCCGCGGCAGTCGCCACCGGGCGCGCCGATGAGTTCGAGGGCGTGCACGGCACCGCGCACGGTCACGGTGACCAGGTCGGCGGGGGCGCCGCTCGCGTGCGAGTAGTCGACCTGGAAGGTGAACGGTTCATGGGAGAGACCCGTGAGGGGCGTCACGGTGGCGTTGCTGAGGCGCGGCAGCGCCAGCACCTGCACGGTCACCTCGGAGGCGGGGCCGACGTTGCCTGCCACGTCCACGGCCGCGACCCGGTACGTGACGGCCTGACCGGCGGGAGCGCCCTCGTCGCGGTGCATCCGCTCAGCGTCCGCGGCCACGCTGACGTCCGGGGCAAAGGAGCGGCCGATGCGGTAGGACGCGACGCCGGCGTTGTCGGTGGCCGCGCCCCAGGACAGCACGACGACGCCTTCGCTAGGGGACGTGGACTGGAGGCCCGTCACGTTGCTGGGCGGGGCGTTGTCGTCGTCCGTGCTGACCTGGACGTTTGTGGAATAGGTGTTGCCTGCGCGGTCCATCACCCGTACAGTGACCTGCTGGTTTTGTCCGGGAATGAGACCGGAGACTTGCAGCGCATGCCGCAGCAACCACGCATCGTCTCTGGCCGGCGCGGCGCCGTTTCCGTGCCACGCCTTGGTCTGCTCGTCCGTCGTCACGGTCACCGTCGCCGTTGTGTACGCGACGTCGGAAACGGAGGTAGCCGTGATGGATGGCGATTCGGAGTCCACGAGCAGCCGCACGGAGCCGGCCAGCCCCTCGTTGCCTACGAAGTCTGTCGCCGTGAGCGCCAGGTCCATTGCTCCATGAGGCGCGTTGGCCGGGATGTTGAGGGTGGCCATCCAGCGGCCGTCAGGAGTCCGCAGGAGGGGTGCCTCGACGCCCGCCGACCCCGCGAGAGGCGACACGTCCAGGCGGGCCGAGGCGACGGCCGAGGCGTCGACAAGGTCTACGCTGACCACCGCCTGGCCGCCCGGCTTGGCGCCATCGGGACCCGGGTGGTACGTGACATTGGTCACGTCGCCGCGCTGCGGGGGCATGCTGTCCAAGACGAAGTTCCACTTCGCCAGGCCCTCATTGCCCGCCTCGTCCAGCACCGACAAGTTGAGTTCCCGCGCACCCTGCACAAGCGGATTCGGCAACGTGAACGCGAGGCGGCGTTGCAGGCTGGACGGGCCGACCACGTCGTCGGCTTGGATGACCGGCTGGACCGGCTGGTTGTCCAGTTTCACCACGAGGGTGCTGCCGGACGGCGCTGCGTTGCCCATGGGGTCGATCAACTGCACCACGAAGGTGGGCGACGCGTCGGACACCGTGGACGCCGTGCGCGGCGAGACCAGGGCGATGACTGGTTCGGTGTTGTCGATGCGGAACGTGGGGGAGGCTACTTCCATGCGGTCGCCCGACCGGTCCAGCTTCAGCACCACGCGGTATTGGCCGTCGGCGAACTGCGTGGTGTCCACGGCCAAGGTCCCCTGGCCGTGCCCGAGGGTGGCAACCTCCAATTCGAATGGGTCCGCGTCGGCCCCCGCGTCCTGCACCAGGATGGTGGCCCTTACGCCTGGGCCATTGGTCTTGAGGTGAAGTTCGTACCCGAAATTCAGCCAGGACCGGAAGGCCTGGCCTGCAGTGAGGTTGGCCAGTTCGAAGGTGTATGCGTTGAGGGTGCGCACGGGCGTCGGGGACACGGTGCTATTGCTTTGGACGCCGGCCGTATTCTCGGAGATGACGTGGAAGAAGTACGGCGTCGAGGGCTGCAGGCCGGTGACCTCGACGGAGTGCTCAGGGCGGTACCCCTCCACGACGGGAGTGAATTGGCCAAGCAGGCCACTGACGCCGAAAGCCACCTGGCTGGTGCCCTCGAAGGGGGTGGTCCAATTGACGCGGAAGCTGTCGTGGGTGATTTGGTCCACCGTGATGTTGGCGAACGTCAGTTTGCTGGCGCGCACGTGAATCGTGGACGTGGCGTCGTCCCGGATGTTGCCTGCTCGGTCCGTGGCGTTGAACCGGACGGTGTAGTCGCCGTCCGGCAATTCCTCCAGTTGGAACGGGCAGACCCACTTGTTCGGGTCGGAGGACGCTTCATCCCGCCCGCACGGCTTGGTCGCGGCACTGCCCGTGAGTTCGGTGACGTGCAGGCGCATGGAGTCCATGGCGGCGTCCAGGACACGTGCACGGACCTCGGCCAACAGTCCCGGTTTTCCGGCCTGGAACCTCTTCTCCTCGTCGGTGCCTTTGCCCTGCACGTAGGTGGTGGTCTCCTCGGGGAGGACGATGGGCGGCAGGCTGTCCAGGGTGAGGCGTTGGCCCTCGCTGGCGAGGTTGCCGGCGCGGTCGGTGGCGCGGATGGTGAACCCCAGCTCGTCGTGGCGCGGCTCGACGTGCATCTCATTGTGGAGGTGCCATTCGTCGTACCAGTAGTTGCCCTCGCCGTCGGTCTGCATGTCGCCGACGAAGGGGTTTGGAGACAGTCGGCCGTCGGCGTCGAGGACAGGCAACAGGACCTGCACCCGTCCCGGCGCGACGATCTGGGTGCCGACATCGCTGACGCGGGCCATGATGGTCATCGGCGCTCCAGGTTGCAGGAAGGCGTCCTTGGGTTCCAAGCCATCCACCTTCACGTCCAGGATTTGTGGGGGGTTGAAGTCCACGGTGATGCTGCGGATGGTGGGGTCTGCGTCGCTGTGGCGGGAGACCTTATCGGCGATGCAGTGGGGTGGGGCAAGGTCCTCTTCTTCGTCCGAGTCCAGGTCGCACGGTGAATCAGTGTTGCCGGCCAGGTCCACGGCGGCGATGACGAAGCGCAGGACGTCGCCGGTCTGGGCGGCGAAGGATGCGTGGTCCACGGCCAGGCTGGCGCCCTCCCGGCACACCTTCCCGGCAGACACGGGTTGGTACTGCTCGTCCAACTGCACCACGCAGACGCCTGCTACGCCGGAGCCGTCCGGGTCGTCGAACGCCCAATGCAGGTCCAACGCCACGCCTCCGCTGGCGCTGTGGCTCTCGTCGGCGAAGAGGGGCGTCGTGATGCGGGCGGTGGGGGGCGTACCGTCCACGGTGATGACTGGCAGTTCGATGTCGCCCGCCAACTGACCCCCGTGGTCCTTGACCTGGAGGCGGACGCGGTAGGTGCCGTCAGGCCACGGACCGCCCTCCGTGGCGGTGATGGGGACCGTGAACGAGCCTGCGGGGAAGTAGATCTCGTTGAACTGCGTGGTGGCGTCGGTGATGTTGGTGCGGGTGAACGTGACGAGGGCCCCGGGAAGGCATGGCTCAACACCCCATTGCTCGCATAGGCTGGCGCGGGCAGCGTCATCATCCAGGCCGTCCGGCCAGGCCACGTCGTTGCCGAGAACAATCTGTAGCGGCAGGGTGTCGCCGGGGGAGATGAGGGTTTTTGGCAGGTCCGCCCACACCACCGGGGGGTTGTCAATCGTGAGCGGGAACGGCTCGCTCTCGGCGGCGGGCAGGTCGGGCGGGGCGGCCGAGCCGGTGACGGGGCCGCCACCCATGTAGATGGATGCACGCAGGACGTACTCGGCATCCGGGAACGCCACGGGGAGAGTGGTGGACGTGGTGTTCCACACGTAAGTGTACACAAGGACATTCTCCTCCGTTGCGGAGAGGGTGTCGTTGAACAGGGCGTATCCCAGCACGCGGCCGTCGGCACTCACGGTGACGCGGTCCACCCCTTCTGGGTCGGCGACGGCGGACGACGAAGTGTCGATGCGGACGTGCACCAAGAGTTCACCCCGCGTAGTGTCTCCGGCATCGACATCCTTGGCGTCATCGTCCACCACCTGGAGGGGAAGCACCTCCATGCCGGTGCCGGCGTAGAGGGCGGTGAACGCCGCATCGAGGCTGGACGCGTCGATTCCAATCCCGTTTGCCTGGGCTTGCCCATCCGCGCCCGGCCTCCACACCCAGCCATTGCCGTCTGTGCAGGGGGACTCCTCGCAAAGGTCCGCCAATTCCAGCTTTTCGTGGCCGTGCTCGTATCGGTCGTCTCCTCCGGCATCGATGAACATCGCGTACGTGCCCACGGCGCCTTCGTCTGCGAAGCCCTGACCCGAACCTTGGAGAATGTAGGCGTCTCTGCCGTGGAGGTCAACCAGCAGGCCGAGGGTTGGAGCCTGAGACCCCGCGGAGACGACCGCCTGAGCGTGCGTGTCCGCCATGTAGACGTCGTTGCCCCCAAGGTCCAGCAGCATGCCTGTGCCACTCACCGCCGCGCCCTGCACCTGCGCGGCGCCGGGGGCGAGGTACCGGTCGTCGCCGGCCACGTCCACCAGCAGCCCGACCCCGAACTCCGCGGCGCCCTGGCTGAGCGCGGGTCCCCCCGAGGCGTCGGGGACGACGACGTATTCGTCGTTGCCGCCCGCATCGTACAGGAGGCCCAACGGCCGGCCTTCTGGACCGGATCTCTGCGACGCCCCTTGCGAGAACTCCCGTCCTTCGAAGCGGTCGTCGCCGGTGCCGCTCCACAGGATACCAAGTGCCGCGAACGCGACGTAGGACCCGACCGTGGTGCGCGGGGGCTGTCGGGCCGCCCCCTGCGCGAGGGGGTGGGAGGCGAAAAAGGAATTGTTGCCGCCCCCATCCAGCAACACCCCGATTCCATCGTACGCCGCCCCCTGCGCCATCGCCAGGACGTCCTGCGGTCCGTCCGTCGCGACGTCCAGGTGGGTGACGTATTCGTCGTCGCCGTTGTGGTCGCCAAGGTTGGCGAGCAGGCCATAGCCTTCCGCGTACCCCGCCCCCTGGGCGAGTCCGCGCACGACCACCTTGGGGGTCTTGATCTGGGTTTGCGTCTGGCGCACCTCGACCGTCAGGTTCGCCGTGAAGCGGTTGCTGGCGTCCCACGTGACGAGGGCGCCGACGCCTCGGTCGAGCCCAACCCCCTGCGTGGCGAGGGTGACGTCCCAGTCGAGGCTGGTGCGGACGCGGAGGGTGCCATTGGTGTGGAAGACGTTGTCGCCGCCGCCGTCCACCAGCACCGCCACGCCGTCTCGGGCTGCACCCAGGCTGGGGCAGCGGCGGTCAGTTCCCGCACCCACGTCCAGGCTCGTGTTGGCCACGTTCTCGATGCGCGCGCAGGTGGGAAGATAATGCGTGTTGCCGTTCCCGGCGTCCATGACGAAGGAGACTTTATCGGTGGTACTCGAGATGATGCCCGCCGTCCGGGGGCCGAGGTACGTGTTGTTGCCCCCCAAGCTCACCATGAAGGCTTGCGACTCGGTCCAGACCATGTCCGCGTGGCCATTGATGACGAGGCCAGGAAGGGTCACGGAGGTGCTTTGGGTTGTCGGCATCCGTCCCCGCAGTTGCAGCATGGGGCCTTCGCCGTCGCCGCAATCCAACACCATCCATACGGTGCCGGGGTGGTCGTCTAGGTCATTGCTGTTGGTTCCCGCGGCCGTCTCAAGGACGTTGGGGGCGCAGTCGCCGTCATGGTCGTTGGGGCTCACGGGACCCGTGGGGCCGTCGAGGAAGAATCCCGCACCTGTACCGCTGCCGCCTCCCGACATGCCGTTCTGGAGCGGCCGGACGACGTTGTTCTTCATGGCGCTCAGGTCCTCGGAACCGGACGGACCACGCGCCAGGTAGGTGTCCTGCTCCGGACCGTCGTCCACGAAGACACCCACGTAGTTCGGGTAGGCAAAATTGCTGCGGCCGATTCCCTGCGTGAGGAAGGCTGCATTTTGCATGGGGTCCAGTTGCGCGGGGTCCACCTCTGGCGCGGCGTCGTTGTTGTTGTCGTACGTGTCCGAGCCCGCGCCGTCATAGACCAGGGCCACCTTGGGCCCCAGGGGGACTGGCAGGCAGACCTTCAGTTGATTCACATTGATGGCCCCCACGATGTCGGAATGGGCCTGCGTCTGGAAGCGATAGGTGTCATTCCCCGCCAAGTCGATGAGACCCGCCTGGCCCGCCCCGTACCGCACCGCTCCCTGCGATGCGGCGCCACCGGTGTAGTTGTCATCTCCGTCCAAGTCCACCAGCCACGCCGCTCCCTCGGCCTGAAACAATTTTTGACCCAGTCCGTCGCTGACGTTGTTCCCACCACAAGATCCGGTTGTTGCCGCCCCCTGGCTATAGTCGCTGGCCTCGTAGATGTCGCCCCCGGCCGCATCCAGCAGGAGGGACACTGGCGACAAGGCTGGATTGCGGACGTTCAATGGCACTTCGTTGCGCTGTTCATCCCAGCCGGTGGCGTAAGGCACCCAGTACTCCTTGGCCATGCACTCGAAATAGGCCTGCCATTGTGACGAGTTGGTCAGGGTTGGGCCACTTGGGTTCTTACAGGGCGGGGTCTGCTGATTTGGTACCGGGTAGCCAATCGTTGGCCGATCGCCTTCGTCGTTGCTGACAGTTACAGGCATGTTGTTGGCGTCCGGCATCTCCGGCGGGGTCGTGGAAAGCGTGATGGCCCCTTGCGTGGGGACGCCTGGGTCTTGGTACACGTCGTCCCCCGCCAAGTCGATGGCGAGGCTGCCAACGCCGTCGATGCGTTGGTGCTCGACGAGTTGATGCTCGACCTTGCTGCTCTGGTTGTAGATGTAGAACCCTCCGGGGCCCGCTACCTCCGTGGTGTAGGTGTCGTTGCCGCCCATCTCGATGAGGATGAGGGCAGGGGCATCGATGGTGTCGTCGGTGCTCGCGCCCAGATGCAGAAGGGCCATGCGGACGCCGCACGCCCCCTCCTCGTCGAAGGAGACGTAACAGAGACCCACGTCGAAGCGCTGCGCATACCCGTCCAGGAGTTCCTGCACCATCTCCGGGTCGATGTCTTCGGGGTCGACGTCGTCGGGGTCCGGGAGGTTGTCCGGGTCCACGAGCTCGTCCGGGTCGATGTCGTCCGGGTCCGGCAGCAACGCGACCACGGTCTCGACGAGCGATGCCACGCTGAGGGAGTCCTCGGGAGTGCTCTGCGGGTCCTGCGGGTCGCTGCCGGCCAACAACTCGACCCAGTTGTCGAAGAGGTCGCCGTCGTCATCTCCGCGCCGTGAGTCGATGCCTAGCCCGGGGCCGCTTGTGGGGGACGACTCCAGCCACAACGCGTCGTCCTTGCGGATGCGCTCCCCCTCCAATGGGTCGTCGTCGTGGCTCATGTACGTCCACCCTCCGCCCTCCGGCACCTGCACGTTGGAGTACGTCGTCCCCAGACCGCCGAGGTCCAGCAGGAGGCCGACCGCCGCGTCGCCGGCGGACCGCCCGCCCTGGTAGCGCGGCACGAGGGAATTGGTAGTCTCATAGTGGTTGGCGCTCTGGTCGCCGTCGTTGACGAGGATGCCGATGCTGGATTGCCCCTCCGCGTACCCCTGGCCGTGTGCGGCGCGCAGGACGTCGTCTCCGACGCCGCGGTCCAGCAGGAGGCCAGTGCCGCCCAGGCTGCCCACCAGCCGGCCCACGCCATGCGCACGCGAGTTCGATGCCTCGTACCGGTCGGCGCCGCCGCCGTCGTAGAGCACGCCGAGGCCGCCCGCAGAACCGTACCCCTGCGCCCCGCACACCGATGCCTGGCAGGTGTGCGTGTAGGTGTCGTCGCCGTCGCTGTCCCACAGCACCGCCAAGGTGCCGGGCCCGTCCGCCGCGCCCTGGCCGAGCGCTGCGGTGGAGCGGTAGGTGTCGGAGCCACCCATGTCCAGCGCAACGCGAACTGGGGTGCCGCCGTCAGCCGTGGCAACCGGCAGCAGGTATTCGTCGTTGCCCCCGAAGTCGATGACGAGGAGTGGGGTGCCGCCGCCCGTCACTTCGGGCCCGACCACCGTGGAGCCGAAGCCGGTGATGAGGATGCCTCCCGCCTGGAGCCACACATCCTGTTGGCAATCGCTCAATGCCGTGTTTGGGCATTGCGTGATGGGGGCGGGCAGGGTCTGGGCGCTGGCGGTCCCGATGACCTGGAAATCCGCCAGGAAGTCGATGACCCGCCGGTGCCACGGCACCTTGGCCTCCGGCTCAGGCACCGGTGCTTCGTCGGTGGGCCCCGGCAGGATCGGCAACGTCCAGCCTCCCGCCGGTGCTGCGGCGTAGGCTGCAAGGATGGCTGCGGCGGCCTCGATGGACGCCAACGCGTCCGCTTGGGCTTGCTGCATGCCGCGAAGGTCGTCGGGGGAGATGCGGGCCATGCCGCGTGCCCACGCCTCGACGAGGGCGGCCTCCTCGACGCTCCAGTCGCGGCCCTCCAGGAGTGCGGCCACGCGCGATGATCCGGAGTCCACCGCGTCGCGTTCCTCGGGCGACAGTGCGGCCAACGCCTGCTCCCGCGCCGCGTTGACGCGTTGGATGCCGTCCAGGGCGTAGGCGGTCCCCAGTGCCACGGGAATGGGCAGGCTTTCCTGCGCGGTGCGGGCGTCCTTGGAAGTGAGCCCTTCCCGTTCCAGGAGCACGGCGAGGCTGGGTGGTTGCGGGGCGGTGTTGACCGCGAAGAGACCCGCGCCGCTTGGTGAAAGTGTGTTGCGAAGGAGGCCCTGGGCATCCACGGCCACGGACATGCCGTGCGGGACTTGGTTGAGGTCCATGACGGCGGCCCACGCCCGCAGCGTCGGTTCCGCGTCCTGCGAGGCAGTCAGCAGGAGGCGGCTGTGGAGGACTGGGTCGCCCATGAGGAACCCGAAGGCGCGCGCCGTCACGATCGTGGCGACGGCGTCGGCTAGGCTGGGGGGGAGGGCCTGCACGGACGCCATGTTGGCGGGCGTCAGGATATCCTCCATGGGGATTCCCAGGACGTGGGCGAAGAGCCCAAGGGAGGCAATGAGGTCGAGTGGCGGGAGTTCGGGAAGCCCGGTGGGGAGTGCTGTCGTGCTGAGGCTCGTGAGGTGGTGCAGGTTGTCCCAGTTCGGGTCGCCCGTGCCGTGCCACGGCAGCGAGCCCGCTGCATCCAGGTCGGATTGGAGCGCGTCGATGGCGTCGTGCACGCCGGGCACGAACGGCACGGGTGGCAGCGAGATGATGTCCTTGACCGCCTCGGCGGTGCGCAGCAGCAGTTCGGCGGCGCGCAGGCGGTCGCTCACGTCCACTTTGCCCATGAGTGCCGCGGCCATGACCTCGAAGTCGGCGGGCGTGCGGTGGGGGTCCGCGTCGAACCAGGCCTGCACCGCCTCGGGCTGCCGCTCCATGAGGTGGCGCTCCTGCACAGTCAGGTCCTGGGTCGCCTCCGCCTCCAACTGGAGCGCCTGGTTGTAGGCGCGCACGAGTTGCGACAAGGCATCCTCTGCCTCGACTTGCATTCGCAAGGACAGGATTTGTGCCCGCAAAACCGCCAGGTCGGGCAACTCCACGCCGGCCACGTCGGCGTATTCGCCCAGTGCCGTCAGGAGGGGTTCGGGGCCTTCCGGGACGTCGGGGACGGGGATCGGCTCCCACGCCACGTCTTGGCGGATCTTCGCGAAGACATCGTCCAGGCTGCGCGGCGCTGGCGCCAACGTCGTGCCGGTGAGGTCGTCCTCCTGCAGGAGCCAGTGGGCGGCGGGACCCAACGCGTCCTCAAGCGACACAGCCTCCGGCATGTGGGAGAGCAATCGCCCGATCTGCTGTTCGGGGGTGAGGGCGTCGAACGCCATGCTTTGGGGTTCGTTGGCCACGTCGGCGTCGGATGCTGATCCGGCCCCCGCGTTGGTGCGGTGGTGGAAGCTGGATGGGAGGGAGTCGTGGCTGACGAGGATGCCGGCGGTGACCGTGGACGCGAGCAGCATCACGAGCACCGAGACGGTGGTGGCGCGCCTCAAGTCTGGCGCCCCCCGTCCAATTTGCCCGCGGCGTCGCCGCAACCTCCACCGCATAATGGTTGAGTCATGGGGGCAAATACAGCATTTCTCGTCGTTGCGTGGCCGTTGGGGGGCGATTCGGGGCCGCGCGGCGGGCGCCGCAGGGCAATGGCGAGCACAAGAAGCGCGCCCAGAAGGGCCCACGCCCCGGGCGCGGGCGCCAACGCCACGGGCGAATCCTGCACGGCATCCACGTTCAGGATATTGTTGGCCTTGCTCTCCACTACCAAGTCGCCGGGGTCCAAGACAAGCACGGAACTCCCGTCTTGGCCGTCCGGGCGCAGTAGCGTGACGTTGCGTTCGCTGCCAGCCGGCAACGTGGCGATGGTGACTTCATCCACGACGTCGGCGCCGGCACGCAACTGCACCACCACATCGTGCGCCGTGCGCACGCCGTGGTTGCCGATGGTGGCGTGCACGATTTTGGCCGCCGGGCCCTGGAACGTGGACGCGGCCACGACGACAAGGTCCGCCCGGCCCACCTCCACTTCCGCCGCGACGGATTCGTGGACGACGTCCACGCTGAGCACCTCGGGGCGCAAGACGATGCGGGCCGCGTGGACGCTTACGCCGTCTGCGGCTGCGCGGGGGATGACCCACCCGACGGGGACCGTGACGTTGGCGCCAGGAGGAATCAGGTAAGTCGTCCCGGACGGCGCCAGGGCCCACGGCTCCCCCGCGACCGATTCGAGGCTGGCCTTCAACACCGTGTTGCCGTCATTGCGGATTTCGTGCGTGGTCCACACCGCTTGGCCGGGTTGCCCGAGCAGGCGCCCGGAGCCCGCGGAGGCGTGCGCGGCGAAGGCACCCACATCCACCGGTAGGACCACCTCCGTCAAGGCGCCGTCCTCGGAGACCATGGCGACGACCACCTCATAGAGGCCCGCAGCAACCCCGACGGGCGCGAGCACCCCGACCTCCAGGACTTGGGTGGCGCCGCGGGGCAGCAGCACCGCCTCGGCGGGGAAGGAGAGGCTCCAGCCCGCGGGGAGAGCGGCGGCCGTCGGCATGATCCACTCGTCCAGGTTGCCCGCGTTGGTGACGCGCAGGTCGATGGTGACGGGCGTGCCACCGACTGCCACGCGCGCGGCGACGTCCGGTGCGACGACCTCGAGATGATGCACGGGTGCGACGATGGTGCGCAGGAACGCCTCCAGGTTGATCTCCTGGTCCATTGCGCTCACTTGCAACCGCGTCGACACTTGGTCGCCGGCCAACGCGTCCGGAGCGGCCTGCAACACGACGGCCAACGGGACCCTCTCGCCGTCCTCACCGATGCTCAAGCGCGGCGGATGGGAGGGGAACGGGATCAGGCTACCGTCGCTGCTACTGCTGCTGGTCCGTAGGAACACCTCGGGCTGGGTCCAGCCGTCAAGCAGGTCCGAGCGCAGCTCGAAGAACGCCTCAGCCCCGCCTGCTCCATCGTTGCGGAGCGTGAAATTGAACTGTGCCGTCCCATTCGGCCCCACCCAAACCGTCCGGTCCCCCATCTCGAGCGCCAAGTCTGACGGCGCGCGCACCTTGGAGATCGCGAAGACCTTGTCCTCCTTCGCCGGGCTCTTGAGGCTCGATGCAGTGACCGTCGTCTGCAGGAATCCGTCCCTGCCTTCCTCGGGAGGGGTGACTTGGAGTTGCAATTCGACGACCGAACCCGGATCGTCCTTGGCCGGAAGGGCGAGGCTCGACACGGGCAAGGCGCCGTTCAGTAGGCGCGCGTCCCAATCCCGTGGTGCCACGTCCAGCCGGATCGTGTCGGGCACCGAGCCGAGGTTCTGCACCACGACCGTGTAGTTGATGGGTGAGCCGCGGGGTGCGGAGGCTTCATCGACCTTGCCGCCGAGGACGCCGTCGAACCAGATGCCCACGCCGTATTCGCTCTTGATGAGCGTGTTCACCTCGACCGAGCGACCAATGCCGCTCTGGCTGAGGGCGTGCACGTGGATGGGGGTCAGGCTCCCGGTCGGCGCATCCGCTGGGGGGGTGACGGTCAACTGCACGGTCTTGCTCTCGCCGCTTTGCAGTCGGAAGGCGTCCTGGGAGAAGCGGGTCGTCCAGCCGTCGGGTCGGCCCGTGATTTGCATGCGGACGTTGTCCGGGAGGTTCTCGGCGCCGGCCTTGCGTCCCAGGTTGGTCACCTCAAACGTGTAGGTGATTGGTTGCCCCGCCAAAGTGGAGTCGCTGACTGGGTCGAGGCCGGTAATCGAGCGGAGATCAACAAGGTGTCCTCGGTAGTCCGCGCCATGGACGGTCGCTTCCAGGGTGACTGGCATGCCGGCGAGGAACCCGGGCGCCGCACCCCGTGGCAGGACGATGATGGGGCGGTCCGACGCCAGGTCGTAGGACCGGATGGGATCACCGGTGCGGCCTGGCAGCGACTGGATCCGCTCAGCCAACAGGTGGATGGGGAGGTCGTCGGTGGCCGGACTGGCCGTGTAGTGGATGTCCGCCAGGACCTTGGTGCCCGCGAAGGGGGAATAGATGTAGGCCGGCTCCGACCGGCCGCCCACCGTCGATCCGACTCCGGCGAACACGCGGCCGGCATCGCCACCGCCCAGCGGACCCCGCAGCGGCACCGCGTCAAGCGACGCCGGGATTGGCCCCGGGCCCGTCATCAGCCAGGTTGTGGCCCCGGTCTCGATGCGGGCGGGCCGGTCGCGGATGCCGTCCAACCCGGTGAATGCCTGGCGCAGGAACGCCCCGTCCGGCAATGGGCCGATGGGTTGCCCCGCCCCGCACGGTTCCTGCGCACACGCGGGAAACAGCCGCGCCTGCGGCACCTCATTGGGGTGCGGGGGATAGACCCCAAGGTCGGTGGCGGACGGCGCGATGGCGTAGAAGTGGTTCTGTTGCGTGACGCCGCTGCAGTTCGTCTTGGACGTGGCGGTCCAGAACGTGGTGCCCAGGGGGCGCCCGTCGGCGGCGGGCAGCTGCGTCACGCCGAGCGCCGGGCTGTACTGGAGCGCCACCGGCCCCCCCGAGACGACATCGACGCGGAAGTTGCCGCGGCCAGGCGTGATGGGTGCCATGCGGCCGCTGGCCGGGGGATTGCAGTTGCCGTCGCCGGTGACCGTGGCTTGGCGGCCGATTGTGTAGGGCCAGTGGTTCTGGTTGGTCCCCGCGCCGCCGCTAAGAAACACGGTGCGGTCATCGATGTCGTTGTCCAGGCGGTCCACTTGGATCTGGACGGTCTGCGCCGGGTCCGGATTGAGATTGAAGAAGTACAGGCCATCCTGGTCCAGAGCCGCCGCGTGGGTGGTGGAGAACAGGAACGAATCCCCCGCAGACGCGACGATTCCCCCCGACATCGTCGGGACGAAGCCCTCGCTGTGGACGAGTGCAAGGATGGGTTTGTCCGCCACCAGCCGGAACGGGGTGCCGTGCGTGTTGCTGATGAAGACGCTGCGAAACGCTTCCCCGTCGATGACGAAGGGGTTGTCGTGGGTGGCGGCAGGGCTCTGCTTTGTGAAGGAGCCATCATCCCCAGCGACGAGGACCTCGACCGTGGTGTCGTCGTGCAGTCCGATGACGGTCGCGAGCCCGGGACTCCCGGCACCCGGCGTGACGAAGCCGACAAGGTCGAGTCCGGGGCCGCTCCAGAACGTCCGCTCCAGGAGATCCGCCCCCGGTACACCTGTGTAATCGGGTGGGGTGTGCTGATCCGCCGCGTCGTCAGCGTTCAGCGTGGAGTCGAAGTAGATCATAAAGTGCCGTTCTTCCCCCGGTGGCAGGACCCCCGGTACGCGCCACAGCACGGTGATGATGGGGTTGGTCGTGGCCTGGAAGTCGCCCGCGCCGGAATCCGTCAGGAAGCCCTCGAAGGAGGTGCTGGGGACCTCGTGGCGGCGCAGGTCGCCGGGCGGGAACTGCTTGCTGGACAATCCGAGCCGGCCGTGGATGGAGGTGCTCGACATGGGCTCCAGGTCCGTCATGGCAACAACGCGGACGCTTGCCTCGTCGAGTTCGAACAAGCGCAGCAGATCCTCACCCGAACGTGCCTGGCTGACCCATCCGGCCTCGATGAGTTTGCGCGTGATGTCCACCTCGGCGAGCACGGCGCCGTTGTCCACGTCGTGGTCGCGGTGGTTGGTGACGCTCACGGGGATGCGCAGGTGGAAGCCCTCGCCGATCGTCGTGTCCCCCCACCACTCCAACTGCACTGGATTCACGTCGTCGGCATGGGCCGGCACTGGGACGAAGAGGACCGCCGCGGCGACCAAGATGAGAGCGCTGAGGGCCGGCGCGACGCGGGCCCTCGGTGCGGACGCGTGGCGGGTGCCCCCCCGGGGTGCACGCGAGTGCCGGTTTGCTGCGCGCCCTCTAGCGAGCGGCGACCGACCGCCACGGCGTATGCGTTCCGCCAAGGCGACGAGTGCCATGAGGACCGCGGCGACGGGCGGACTTGGCGTGAAGCGGCCGTCGTCCCCTGGCTCGACGCCGCTGTCCGTCACGGGGTCGACGTCGGGGTTGGGTTGGCCCGCCATGGTCACGTTGCGAACCACCCGGGCGGTCGCTCCCGCGTCGTTCCAGGCGTCCAGGGTGATGGTCAATGGCCCGTTGGGTATCGCAGTCAAGTTGAACGCGGGCGCGTGCTGCGCCAAGTCCAAGTCGGCCGCCCAGATGAGGGCGCCCGCCGCGTCCCGGACGGTGACGTTGACGCGGGTCACCGGGCGCACGTCGCTGGCGTTCACGCGATAGGTCGTTCCGGGAGAAACCGTCTCGCCTTCGGCAGGCCCTTCCAACGCGAGTGTGGGTGCCGGGATGACGTGCACCGCTACGGGTCCGGCCTCGACCGAGGCGTTGTTGCCGTGCAGGTCGTGCGCCACGAACCGGAACAGGTGGTCGCCTGGGGCGGCGAGCAGGAGCTCAGCCAGCCAAGCTCCCGTCTGGTCGGGGTCCAGGGTCATGGCGTGCGTCTTGGCGTTGCCCCCCGGCAGGACGTGCACCACATCCACGGTGGCCACGGCGCTGTCGTCCGTGACGTTGACGCGCACCGGCAGGGTACCTCCGAGCGCCCACTGCGCAGGCAGCGTTGGCCGAGTGACCACCGGCGAGGCGCGGTCGATGATGCGCGTGGCGGCGGTGGCGTTCCAGTTGAGGTCCGGGCGGCCATCGATTGCGACCTCGAGGGTGACGTTCACTTGGGTCCTTGATCCACTGGGGATGGGGAGGTGATGGTCGAAGGCCACGGTCCTGTTGTCGCCGGGCGCCAAGGTGAAGACGGGGTCGATGACCACATGCACGGCGCCCGCTTCCGCATGCGCTGCGACGGTGAAAGTCTCCTCTGCGTTGCCGTCGTTGTGGACCACGAACGCGTGGTCGCCGGTGCGGTACTGCAGGGTCTGGCCGGGCATCCCTTCCATCCCCTCCGCCGCGGCGATGGTGACTAGTGGCACGCGGACGAACCCCTCCACCCGAAGGGGTTCCTGGTGGAACGGCGTGGCGCCAGGACCCTGCCAGTCAATCTTGAAAATGACGGGACCCGCACCCGCGTGGTTGACCTGCGCGAGGATCTCCAGTCCATGCTGCGCGCCGGCCGGTACCGCGGGGGCGCCCCGGGTCGCGGTGGTCTCTTGGGCGCCCGTGACGGCGAGCCGGAGTAAGGACGCATCAGGCGTCGGCTCGTCGCCGTCGTTGTGCACGACGACCGCCGCGCGCACCGGGTCGCCCTGGTAGGGTTGCAGGTCCCAGCCCGGGGCCGGGTCGAAGCGGACGGCGGGGCCGTGCACGCGGAACGGCCAGGTGCGGTCGACCGGTTCCGCAGGCCATTGCTGCTGCTGCGGATCCGTGGGGCGGTCCGACTGCACGCGGATGCCGGCCTCTGTAGGTGTGCCGCGGACGGCGTCTTCGGCCGCGTGCAGGGTCATGCGGACAGGCGTGGAGTCGCCAGGGCCGAGGGCAATGCGTACGAACGCCGCGTCGTCGAGGCCCTCCAGGCCTACCGTGGCGGTCCAACCGGGCGCCGTGCTGGGTCCGACCCGGTAGGTGTCCTCGTGGGGGCCAACGTTGCTGACCAGGAATTTCCTCGTCACGGCGCCAGACTGTGGCACCATAAGCGGCAGGGCGTCGGCGCGGTCCACCAGAGCGAGCGAATCGGGCGTCGGCTGGCCACCCGTGCTGACAAACAACGGCGAGGACGCAGTGACGACGCGACCGTAGGTGGTGGTGGCCTCGATGTCGTAGCGGGCAGTGAAGTCCCCGGTGTCGCCAGAGAAGAGGTAGTCGACGAACAGCGTGGATTCCTTGGTCTCGCCAGGCTGGACGATGAGCGACGTGTACTGCAGGGACGCCATCACGTCGGTGCTGCGGTCGGCCGGCTGCACGGTCTCGGCAGCGACCGACAACGCCACGACTTCGGGAACCGTGCCGTTGTTGGTGACCCGCACCGGTAGGAAACGCGTCTCGGAGGGGTCGCGCAGCGGTTGCTGCGGCCCCGGGACTGAGAGGTCGATGTCGTGGACCTTGACGTCCACGGGCCGGACAATCTGGTTGTTGTCGGCGTGGTGGTCGTAGCCGGCCGGCGTCAGAACGACGCGCAGGCTACCGAGGCCGCGCTGGTCGGGCTGCACGACCCACTCGATGGGGTGGTGGTCGCGGCTTTGCTTCGGGCCGAGGGGCCCCCCATCCCAGACGTCGAAAGAACTGAGTTCGTTCCCGTTGAGGTACGTGGACCTTCCAGCGCCATCCACCCAGTAGTAGTCGAGGCGGTACCCCCAAGCATCCGAACCTCCGGCGTTGTTGATGGTGGCCTGCACCTCCACGGTCGCGGGGACCGCCTCCCCCTCAATCCACTGCGGCGTCTGCTCGCCAAGCACCTTCACGCCAGTGACCGCCAGGTCCGGGTAAGGGTCCGTGGGCTGCGCCGAAAGCGTTGGCGAAACCAGCATGGCGGCAAGCAGCACCACGGCAACGAGCGGTGCGCGCGGGTGGCCGTTCATGCCGCACCGACCTCCTCGGACACGCTTTGGGGCGCGCGTTCAGGGTCCGCAGCCGCGTCCTGCGACGCCACGTCCGCTCGGCCATCGACGACGTTGCGTAGGAGGCCGCCAATCACTAGGACCACGGCCAAAAGGAGCACGGGGAGGACGGGTTCGAAAGCCGTCTGCAACTCGAAGACGGCACGCATGCGCCAGGGCAGCAACGGGAAGGCAAAGGGAACCGCCACAAGGACGGCCGCTGCCGCCCCCACGGGAATGAACCGGACGACGTGCCAGCGGCTGCGTGTCCCGGCACGGGGTCCGACGCGCGGCGCCCGCCCTGCGTCGTCGCGGAAGAACACGTGCAACGTGACCACGTACAGCAGGGCCACGGCCCAGGCTGGCAGCCACGACGCGGCGGCGGACGCGGATGTCGGCACCAAGACGACGCCGAGGCTGGCCAAAAGCACCCACCCTCTCAGGCTCACGGGGGCCTTGGCCCACAAGGTGGACAGGAACACCAACACGAGCGTCGCGGACGCCGCCGCGAGGAACAGCACGGTACCGTCGGGCCGCGCCGCCGGCAGGCGGGTCGCCGCGCAGACCAGGACCGTGAGGCCCCAGAGCCCAAGACGGGTGATCACCGTGCCAGTATCGGTCATTGCAACCCCACTTGGAACATTAGGCCCAGGGGCGTCCCTGGCCGGGCCCGGACGACCGGGACGTCCGCCCCCCGGATCTTGGCGATTGTCTTCTCCCTCTCCGCCTGCAACATCTGGGCGTCAGGCTCGGGTTCCGCGTCGGGCGACTCCGGCTCAGTGCCGATGTCGAGCGCGATGACCGTGCTGGGGATGGAGCGTTGCCCGAGCAGCCGGATGCCGTCGGTCACGCTGTCGTCGGCCTCCATGCCCGAGACGAGGATGACGGGTGAGCCGGGTCGCAGCGTGGGGAGAATCTCCTGCACGGCCTGCGCGAACGGCATCGCTCCGGCCGGCTCCACGTTGGCCAGCGCCTGGCTCAACTTGTATCCCTTTCCCGGGCCAGCGCGTGGGCACAGTTCCTCCACCCCGTCGCCGTAGACGATGACGCGGACGTTGTCGCGGGCCTGCAGTCCCCCCGTGACGATGCTCTGCACCGCGCGGCAACCCTCGTTGACGGGGTTGGTGCGGAGGGGACCCGCCTGGCTGATTGCCCGGGCGTCGAGGAACACCGTCAGCGTGGCCTTGCTTTCGTGCACGCGCTGATTCACGACGAGGTCCTTGCTGCGCGCGCTGGCCTTCCAGTTCACGATCCGGATGGAGTCCCCCGCCTGGTAGTCGCGCAGGGCGTGGAACTCCGTCCCGTCCCCCGCCCGATTGACGAGGTGGGGCCCCATGGTGAGGACGGGGATGCGGCTCTTGAACGGGATGCGGCTCAACGGGTCATTGCGCGGCAGGACCAGGATGCGCTGCGCCTCGCACGCCTGCGACTCCACGGTGCGCAACGCGAAGGCATCCGTGCTGCGCAGGCGCAGCGGCCCAACCGGGTAAGGGCCGCGCAGGGCGGCACGGAACACGTAGCTGTGGGAGAGGCCAGCCTTGGGCCGCAGGGTGACGCGGAACCAGTTGTGGCCATCGGCGAGCTCGAACTCTGGCGGCAACCAGTCCAGCACTTCGACCTCCTGGGTGCCGCGGCCAACCGAGTCGAGGGTGAACCGCATCTCGGTCCGGCTTTCCTCGTGGACTTGGGCGATGGTTGTGGTCCGCCGGGCCTCCATGCTGGGGCCCCGGGTCCACAGTGCGAACGCCGCGGCAAGCAACAGGAACGCCCCGGCGTAGGTGGCATGCAGATTCCCGAGCGCAGTGCCTAGGACGACCAGCAGGACGCCGGCAAACACTGCGGCCATGCCACGCCGTGTCCAATGCACTCCCGGGCGCCGTTGGGTCCCCGACGCTGGCGGCTCGTCGGCGTCGCGTGGTGCCGGGCTGTGGATGTCCGCGCGGCGTATGAAGCGGTCGAGGAGGAAGCGGTGGGGGCCCCAATGCCCATGGATGGTAACAAGGACGCCGATGACAAACAATGCCACGGCCAATCCGGCCAGGCCGTAGCGCCACGGGTCCCCCGTCGCGGCTCCCACGAACGTGGCTGCGGCGAGGAGGACGGGGTCGGTGCTTGCGGTGCGGCTCTCGTCGATGACGAGGCGGCCTCCGTCGGGCAGCAGGTGGGCCAGGAGCGCGCGGCGGAATGCCTCGTTGGCGGGGCCGTCGTCCGTGCTGCCGTGCAGCAGCCCAGGGTCGGCCACGGCGACGACCCGTCCGCCCGAACTGCCCACCGAGGCCGCCGCGACGACCGGGAACGGACCGCGGGGCTCCCACGCCTGCACGAGGCCGTCGCCGTCACGGTCCAGGAAGCTGTCCGCTGTGCTCCAAGCGAGGATCGCGGGCGACGTGTCGGGGCCGAAGTGGAGGGCCGTGGGCGCGTCCGCTTGGACCGACATCGTCCGGCCATCAATTGACACGTCGAGGGTAGTCCCCACCAGACGCACGCGCTCGAACGTGATTCCGAACGCGGCTGCCAGGCTGTTGGCCTGGCCGAAGTTGTCGGCCACCAGCAGTTGCCCTCCCTGCACCACGAAATCAGTCAACGCCTCCACCTCCGTGCTGGCGTACTCCCGGGGCGGGGAGATTACCACGTACAGGGTCCGACCCGGCGGGGGGCCGGCGGGCTCGGCCCGCAAGGCCTGCGGACCCGAGAGCAGGCGCAGGACCTCCAGTCGTTGCGCCTGTGCCTCCTCCAGCAAGGAAGACGCGGCGTCCGCGGGGGCGGCATGAAACCTGGACGATGGTTCGTCGGCTAGGACCGACAACGTCGCGACCGCAACCAGCAGCCCGGCCAACCCGAGCGCGAGGACCAGCTTCGTGCGACGCCAGACGTTCACGTCGCCACCCCCCCGCGCAGACGGATGGGCCAACGCAGGCCCGCCTCGGTCCGAATCGCCAGTAGGATGCTGTCCAACGCGTCCATGGCCTGGCGGCTGTGGCCCGCATCGATGCTCGCCTCGCCGTAGCGCGCCAACTCGAACAGTCGGATCAAGCGGTCCAGGGCCGGGTGGGCGGCCGTGGGAACGTTGTGCAGGATTGCCTCCTTCAGCGCCTGAGCGGTCTGCGCGGCGCCCGGCAGCAGCCCTAGCCCGATGGCGGCCTCCTCCAGGTGGCGGTACACGTGCATGATCTTCATGGCGTCCGGGCCGCCTTGGGCCAGGATGCGGCGGGCCCGCCGCATAACCGGCCCAAGAGCGCTCCGGCGGAGGCGGTAGACGATTGGCGACAGGACGGCCAGGAACGCTGCGACGCCGATGAGGACCCACATGAGGATGGAGGTGGTCCGCTCCATGGCGCTGGGGACCTGCTTCGGCACGAGGGTCAAGAGTGCGTGGGCCGGGTTGAGGTCGTCCTGGCCGGCAAAGCGCGCAGCCACGAGGCGGGATTCCACAGGCTGTTGCATGTGGAACGTGGCCACCCCGTCGCCGTCCGTCATGCCGAGCAGTCCGCCTTCGATGCCTTCAACCTCGAGGTGGACGGGGAGGAAGGCGAGCCCCTGCTCGCCGTCGTGGGCGATGGCACGTATGGTGGAGGTCTTGCCAGCGACGGCTGGGTCGGTCTCAATCGTTAGCCGGACCGAGCGCAGGATGTGGACGGGTTCTTGCAACTCGGCGGGTGCGTAGGTCTCGGACCCCTCGAATCGGAAGACCATGGTGCCCGGTCCCCCTGCGGCCGAGGTCGGCACGATGAGGTGGAGCCGCGCCCGGCCGTCCTCCACCGCCGCTGAGGTCAAGAGGACTTCGTTCAACGTGGCGTTGACGACGCCGTCATCCGGCACTCCGCCGCCCAGACCACGCACCACCACATCGACGATTGTGGGGCGTGCGGTGGCGATGCGCGCCGGCAGGTCAGTGGCTAATTCGACGGGCGCCTGAATCCGGAGCTCCGACCGGGCTACCACGGAATCGTAATCCTGGTCGCCTGCGAAGCGGGCCGCAATCTCGAAGTGGTCGGCAGGGCTGGTGCGGTCGATGTCCGCCACGACCTCGAAGCGTCCATCATGGTCCGTCACGACCGTGTAGGACCGTGTCTGGCCGGTCAGCAGCGATGTCTCCTCGACGGCGACTGCGGCCTTGGCGAGTGGCGCCCCCGAACCCTTGTCCATCAGTGTGGCGGGTGGGATCGGTGTTCCCGCCTCGATTGCACCCGACGGCAGGTCCAGCACGGCCAATGTGCGTACCGTCCACGTCGCCGTGTCGCTCGCGGGCCCGTGCCCGCTTCCGGCGCTGCCCGGGTACTCGGCGCGGACGATCGTGGCGCCGGTGCGGTCCTGCGCACTGGAGAGGCGCTGGAAGTGCGCGACGCCGTCGTCGCCGGTCAGGACAAGGGCGGGGGCGTCCTCGCCCCACGTGACCCAGACTGGGGCGCCGGCGACGGGGCCTGCGTTGCCGTCGCTGAGCCGGATGGGCAGGTCGAGTCGGGCGCCGCGCGCCAGTTCGCCACCAGGTACGTGAAGCCCGGTGGGGGAGAGGACCATGCGCTCCTTCCGGTCGCTTGCCGGGATGAGCACGTTGTTGCCTTTGAACGCAAAGACCTGCTCGACCCGGTGCCCGGGCAGCGTCTGATTCACGGTGGTGGCGAAACGGCCGGCATCGTCCAGCGTCAATGTCTGCGGGATGCCATCCAGCGCGACCTCGACCGCTGCGCCCGGGACTGGCGTGCCGTCGAAATCCACCAAGCGGCCGAATACCGCTGCAGGGCTTCCCTGCAACAGGTCGGCCCGGGACACCTGGTCGAAGCGGGGCGTGCCGCGGGCCGCCAAAATATCGGAGTCGGAATCCCCGGTCGTGCCCGTAGTGGGTCGTGCGGTCGCCACGACGACGAACTCTCCGCTCGGCAGCCCAGCCGGGAACGTCAGCGTCCAGCCGAACGCCCCGGCTGACCCGGCGGAGGCGACCGTGGCCGCGGCGACGGTCTCCCCCGCACGGGTGATGTTGACATCGACCGGGAGGCCGGGGGCGCCGATTCCGCTGTTCTTGTACTTCACGTGGCCCGTGATGGTGATGGACTGTCCGGGGTCGATGGGGTCGATGGAGGACGGCAGCGGCCCCAAGTTGATGCTGACGGGCCGCCGGAGGGTGATGTCGATGTCGTCGGTCCCGGCTGCATCGACGTAATCGGGTGACGCCGGGATGCTGAACGCCGTCAGCGTCCGATTACCGCTCATGCTGTCCGGCGCCGGCAGCAGGACCTCGCCGCGTCCCGCCGGACCTGTCTTGACGGGGTAGTCCTTGCCTCCCCAGTGGAAGACGACGTCGTCCTGCAACGGGGCGCCGCCGCTGTCAAGGAGTTGGAACTCCGCGAGGAAGGACTTGCCGGTGACGACGACGTCAGGCGCGGTGACCTGGAGCGCCGAGCCCGCCTCGACCCCGACGGGGATGGTGCCGCTGTCGCCCGCGGAGGACAACGACCCCAGTGTGGCGGTCTTGTAGGTCCTCAACTTGAGGAAGTTGTTGGCGCCGGGGGGAACGATCGATGGTTCCGACGTCCACGCCACGGTGCCGCTCGTCTGGCCGCGCAGGACGACGTCGGGTCCGTCCGACGAAATCGCCACCGCGTGGGTCTTGGTGATCGTGAAGGGGACGCGGAAGCGGCCTTCGCCGTCGGTGAACCCGGCGCCGAAGGTCTGCGACGAAGCCCCCATCCGGGCATCGACCGTAACGCCCTCGAGGTAGGTGCGCTCACCGGAGCAACCGCTGCTGCCCGTGTAGATGCGGCCGACCAGGTAGGCCGTCTCGCCCTTGCGCAGGCGATCGATCGGGACATCGTCCGCGTCGAGGATTCCTGTAGTGCGGTCGAAGTCCAGGCAGGGCTGGGGCCTGGTGGGGGATGTCAAGAATTGGCGTGGATATTCGGGAGAACGCGATCCTTCATGCCACGGGTTCATGTACGACTGGGCGAGCAGGCGCTGCATCAGGGCAGAGAGGGATTCCTCGGTGGGCAACGTCCCCACCGCGGGTTCGCCAAGCCCAAATTCGACGACGTCTGGGTAAGCCTCCCAGTCCAACTGACGCCACACGTTGTCGTAATTGGCGCCCGGCATGGGGTCCTCGAAGCCGTTGTCGTCGCCGGGCGCCTCGAGGTCGAAATCGTCCATGCCGTCCTTGTCCCGGTCGAGAGGGGGGGCGGACTGCCCCGGGTGGACGCCGCCCCACCAGGGACCATGCACGGCGACGTCCCACCAGGTGGGGATGCCGTACCCGTACGCCGCTTGCTCCGTGGTGCCGGCATTCCTGGGCTCGCGGTCGTGCGCGACCATCCACCCTGCCGGCACCCCTGCGCCCAGCGTATCGTCCGGGTTGAGGGGATGGGTGCCGTAGACCATCTCGCCCTGGAAGTGGTACTTGCCGCCGAGTTTGCTGTACGTGATGCCGAGGTCCAGGTAGAGCCTAATCCAGGGCGCGTCGTCCGAGTCGGAGGGGTCAAGGGCCACGTTGCCGCCGTCAAGGAGTCCGTCGCCGTCGCTGTCGGGGTTGAATGGATCCGTCTTGACGTGGCGGCCGAAGGCCACATTGAACACGCCCAACTGCTCCTCATAGTCGAGGAGGCCGTCGCCGTCCGTGTCCGCGGTCTGGTCCCGCAGGGCCACGGCGTTGCGGGGGTCGAGCGGGTCGTCGAAGTCCGCCATGAGTTGGTCCGCGAACCCCGTCAGGGTCGTCGAGAAACAGGTCGGGTGGGTGCTGGGACTGGTGGCGTCCTTGCGCGTCTGGAACTCCTCTTGGACGGTGAGCCCGTCGTTGTCCGGGTCGGATTGCCACGCCTCTGGGTCGAGCAGGTCGATGCCTAGTGTGGCGCACTGCGCCTCGGGGGAGAACAGTAGGCGCGTCTGCTCGCTGGCCCACAGCCACCAGTCTGGTACCCCGTGGCCCGCGGTTCCTGCGGCGGCCAGGTACGGGTTGGTGCCGGCGGCCTGGGCCTCGAGCATGGTGAAGTGCTCGGTTCCGCTGACCTTGTACACGTTGGCCGTCTCGTCGGCTACGAGGGGCACTGCACTGAACTCCGTGACCACCTCGCCGCGCGCCTGCAGCGTCGCTAGCGGGGGCGGGGAGGGGGTGGTGAAGTAGGCGTACGGACCCGAGGCCAGCACGACACCCGACTGGTCGGCGTTCAGCACGGGCTTGAGCGCGTCGGGAAGCGGGTGCGCCGGGCGAGGGTTGCCGACGCTCTCCGGCTGCTGCTGCAACCGATTCGGGTACTCGATGCCCCAGAACACCTTCCAACCATCGCGCAGCCCGTCCCCGTTGCTGGATGGCTTGTTGGGGTCGGTCCCGTACGTCTGCTCCAGCAGGGCTGGAAAGCCGAGGATCTCGGTCCGGGCCTCGACCACGCCGCCGCTCAGGACGAAGTACGTGAAGACCAGGCCGTCGCCGTCCAGATCCTGCTCTGCGTCGGACACTGGGGTGCAGCCGGTGTCGCCGAAGCCGGCCGGGTCGCACAGGCTGGACCAGGCGGACGGCTCCAGCTTGTAGCGTGGCGGCACCTTGCCGTTCAGCGGCTCGCCGTAGCGGATCTCCCACTCGTCGGACAACAGGTCCCCGTCCGTGTCCGGGTTCATGGGGTCAGTGGCGCGGCGAGGGATGCCGTCGATGGACGGGAACGGCGAGGCGCGGTCGTACAGGGAGGGGTCGAGCTCCCAGCCGTTGTCCAGGCCGTCGCCGTCAATGTCCGGATCGAGGATGTTGGGGACCGGTTTGCCGTCGTCCACCTTGCCGTTGAGGTTCCCGGACGGGCCGAAGAGGTCGGCTAGATTGTCCCCTGACAAGGCGCATGCGCCGCCGGCAATGCCATGCTCGGTCATGTAGTGCTGCACGCCGTCCAGCGTGCACGCCCAGTCCGTGACCACGCGGGAGGGGACCCCGGGCTGGCCCCGGTACTCATACGTCGGGTCCTCCCGGTACCGCGCGGCACGCGACTCGAGCAGGTCAAGTCGCACTCCGTCCGGGAGGTGGTCGCCGGCGGAGTCGGCCCGCAGGGGGTCGAGACCAAGCCTCAAGGCAATCTCCCGAACGTCCGGGATGCCATCTAGGTCCGTGTCCCGCTTATTGGGGTCCAGACCATGCTCCACGACCGCCAAGTAGTCGTTGAGTCCGTCGCCGCTCGTGTCGTTGCGGCCCGGGTGGCTGGTGACATGGTGATGCCGAAGCGGGGCGTTGCTCCCGACGTCAGTGGCGACGCTGACGTAATACCCGCGCATCTCCACGACGTCCGGGAGGCCGTCGCCGTCCGTGTCCTCGAGCCGGGGATCCGTGCCGCCCCACCATGGACCCTGGACGGCCTCGTTCCAGGTGCTCGGGCGCCCGAACAGGTATTCGTCCAGAACGGTGAGCTCAAGATGGGGAAGCATGGGCTCGTCCGGCGTGGGGGGTTCCGTGCGCGCCTGCCACGGTCCGTCGGCGTGGTCCTCAGACGACCCGGTCACCTGCGCAAGGACTTCAGGATCCAACGGGTCCAGGCCATATCGCAGCAGCCAACCGTCCGGCACCGGCCCGCCCGTGCTTGACACCTCCCGCGGGTCCAAGCCCGCACCTTGCACGCACGTGGCAGCGGAATCGCGAGCGTAGCTCCACTTGAACTTCTCAAGCGTGGTCGCCCCGGACTTGGCTAGGTCGCGGTGGACGTTGCCTGCGTCGGCGGGATCGAGGCCATACGCGACCAGGTAGCCGTCGCACACCCCGCTGTGCGTTGTGCTGAAGCGGGAGGGATCGGTGGGCGGGAAGCGCGGTGGTCCACTGGCCGGGTGGAGCGGGTTAATCGGACCCACGATTTCGTCCCGGTCTGACAGGCCGTCGCCGTCCGAGTCAATCTTCGTCGGGTCCGTGTTGTGGCCAAACGCCTCCCGGACCGTGAGTCCGTCAGGTCCGGCCAGGCGGCTGTCGCCGATGCCGTCCTTGCGGGGATCCAGCCCGAAGTGGAGAAGCCATCCCGTGGGGATCCCAGCGCCGGAATGGTCCCATGTGCGAGGGTCCAACCCGTTCTCGTGGGGACCCATGGTCTCTTCGTCCCACTCCGCCGGCCGGCCCCATGCGTAGATCTCCATGAGCGTCGCCGCGTACGGCGCCGGCCAGGCGTGGCCGTAGGCGGCAGGCAAGGCGGCGTGCGGAGGGACCGCCCCAGGGTGGCCGTCCAGCGCGGGGCCGAGCGGATCGTAGCCGTACCGCACGACCCAGCCGTCTGGAAGGCCCGTGCCGGCGGTGCTCCACGCCGACGCGTCCGTCCCGTACAGGAAATTCTCCAGCGCGTCGGGGATGCCGTCGCCGTCACTGTCTAGGACGCCGTCGACGCTCATCGTCCACAACGCCGCGGTCTGGTCGAGGAGTGGAGGGGCCACGGCGCCGCTGGGCGTCGGCTCCTTGGAGTCGAAGAAGGTTGCAGCCGCGAAGGCCGCCAGGGCCACGAGCAGCACTGCCCCCGCGGTCAACACCAGCGGCACCGGTTGCAAGCGGCGCAACCTGCCTTTCACGCGCCGCAGCAACCGGTCGACCGGCGCACCGTCTACGAGCCCCACAGAGCTACACGGAGGAATGTAACCATAAAGCGATTGACGGCATTGTGCGTCCGCGCGTCGCCATCCCGTGCCGGCCAATGGTCGCGAGGGTTCCCGCAGACTGTACCCCCGGCCTGGCCGCCGGCTCCCGTCGCGGGCGGCCGGGCGGCGGCTACGAGAACCAACCCGCGACAGTCTGCGCGATGGCCAGTTCGAAGGCCATGACCAAGATGGGCGCCCGCAGGGCACCACTGCGGGGTTCGCCCTCCACCTCCTTGAACCAATGGACGAAGGAGAAACGCAGGTCCGGATGCAACAGGATCCGGTGGACGCCGCGCGCATGCGCAATAGGCTCGTCCGTGACGAGTCCCTCACGCTCGAGTATCCGCAGGCTCCGACGCACGGAGCGCGCGGAGATGCCCAGCTGGCGCGCCAGTGCCGCCGGTTCGAAGGTCGGGCTGGTCTCGACCTCCGCCACCAGCGCCCGGATTGAGGCGACACGCAACAATGCGATGGCCTTGCGGCGCGCGGGAGGCGTCGCCTTGACAAAGATGAGTTGATGGTGGCCTAGGCGCTGCGTGGCGACCATGTCGGCGTGCGTCAATCGGGTCAGGTGGTAGCGCGCCGTGCTTCGCGCTACGCGCAGCAGCGCAGCGAGTTCACGGATGTTGAGGCCAGGCTGCTCTTCGATGAGCCGAAAGAGAGTTTGACGCTGCGGGTCCACGCCGTTAGGGGACGTATGGAATCGAAGACCGGGTGATGGTTCGACTCGTCCGTGCACGTTCCGACCACCGCCCCTTACTTGGGGTGACCCAGGTACGTGTGCCCTCCATAAGCTTTGTTTGTCAGTTTGCCCCGGTGTGGAGTCCAACAATCATGTCGCAGCCTTGTTTATAGGCGGGCGTCCATCAGCCGGAGGGAGGGAGGGAGGGAGGGAGGGTGCCAGTCGCGGATTCTCCCGCGCATGAATTCATCGAATTGCGGCACTGTAAACGCCGCCTCCCCAGGCTTTCAACTCGTCGACCTGCAGGTTCAGACCCGCGCCCGCGCGGCCCGTGCGTAGAGGACCGTCAGCGCCCCAAGCGTGAGGAACGCAAGCGGCAGCACGGGGTTCCATTCCAGGGTGGTGCCGTCGCGCAGCGCCAGGAGACGTTCGATGAATCGGGCCGTCAGGATTACACCGGCCACGGCAAGCACGCCGTTGACGACCATGAGGTGCTGGACCCAGGCACAGAACCGTGGCAGAGTGCCGCTGGCGCGCGCGTGGCTGGCGATGGCGGCGGCGCTCGACGCGGCGAAGCCGACCCACAGGAGGATGCGCGTGAACGCCAACGTCCGCGACGCCGTCAGGTCCCATCCGTCCTGGCGCGCCCCCATGACGGCGAGTGTGTACTCGTCAATGTGGAAGTGCACGCCACCCGGATATGGCAACCGGGCGAATGGAATCAGCGGCAGGGTGAGCAGAGCGAATGCCGACGTGGCGGCGGCAAGCGGCGCCCAACGCTGGACGCGCGCGGGCCACACGGTAGTGCGCAAGTCGTGGACGACGACGCCGGCAGCCAAGGCAAGGACGAGGAGTCCGAACGCGAAGTTGACGTACGGCACGACGTGGAGGTGCACGAGTGTGGGACCCGTGTCGGCCCGGCGGGCCAAGTACAAGCCGAGCCACCGCGTGCCCGTCAGGGCAATGGTGAAGCCGGCTGTGCCCAGGAGCCATAGCACGGGCAGGCGGAACCTGCGTTCGGCCGCAGCGAAGCGTTCGCCGCCGCTGCAACGGATGATGATCAACACCGCCAGCGCGGCGATCACGGCCGCGGCGACCCAAGGCAGGACCAGGAGCGCCTGTTCGTATGCGACCGCGTGTGGGTTCCGCAGATCATCGTAGTATGCAAGGCCCGTCGTCCCGGGTTGGGGGATTGCAAAGCGCAACCAGGCCACTTGCAAGTTAATCCACACGACAAGAGCCGAGGTGACCACCAGCAGGAATGCACCGAGGGCAAGTGCAGTGTGCCGTTTTGGAGGCCACAGGCGACTTGGAGGCCAGAGGCGACTCCACGCGAAGCGCGCCGCGGGCGTCCGGGCCGTGATTGCAGTATCCTCTGCTTGTTCCACAATCGCCCTGCGCGCGCCAAGCATGCCGCCCCGACACGTATGCCTACCGGTCAAGAGAAACTGGGCAAGACCGTGACGGTCCAATACCAGGGCTTCACGAAGCATGGCAAGTACCGCAAGAAGGGGGACTGCGGGCGGAGCGCGGGGAACACCAGTGCCCAACACTGGATTAATAACGAGCCAGTGCTTGGCACGGGTGAAAGCTTATGTTCTCCCTGAACCCAGTACCCCCTGCAGTCGTCAGGCAACTGGCGGCGGCGAACCGAGTCCAACAACACCCGGAGTGCCATGCCTTCCAACACCACGTCCCATGGGACCTCGTCATCGTCGCCCTCCGTTTCTGCTACCACGTCGCCAAGGACAAGCGGGCAGAGCACCCGGCGGGCTTCGTCGCCTTCGGGCAAGCCACGCCGAGCCGCAAGCTCCGCGTCGACTTCGAAAAGGGCCAAGACGACCACGGCGCACTCATCCTCGTCGTCACAGCCTTCGACTACCCCGGCCGGTGAAACCATGGACGAATACGAAGTACCAGAAGCCCCGGCGTTCCCCTTGAATGACGCGGAAGTGGAGAAGCTGCGCCGCGAAATCCGCGAGCACTACTCGAAGCGCTACTGGGAACCCGGTCGAACGCATACGTGCCCTCGCTGTCACGCTAAGGCCCTTCACGCCAGGGACGACTTGTCCATTGAAGTTCCCCGCGGCTCGACGCTCGTAATCTACAAGAACATCCGGGGCGCCGAATGCAAGAAATGTGGTTCCAGGTTCACGGAAGTGGCGGACACTCTCGGCATCGAGGACGACTTGCGCAACGCGTGGCGCGCCACCTTCGAAGGCAAAGTCACGACGATTGGTCGAGAAAGCCTAGGCTTGTATTTCCCGCGCGACGTCGTGCGCAACACGCGCATGAAGAAGGACATGGGCATCGAATTCGAAGTCATCGACCCGCGCACCGTCGTCCTACACTTCGCATAGCGCCGGCGAGCTTCGAATCAAGCGGTGTTGACGAGACGCTAGTCGGCGTCAAAGGTCGTTCCACGGAATGGGGAAACCAGGTACGCAACTAGTACGAGCGTCGTTCCGTGGACCTTGGGGCCGACTGCGCTGCACCACGCAAGCGTGCGGGCGCGGTACGGCTGGCAGAGGCGCGGCAGGAAGCCGTGGTGCTTGGCGAAGTCCAGGAACAATGGGTTCCAGGTGTGCTTGTCCGGCGTCGGGCCGCGCCCCAATACGACTTGCTTGATGTTGTCGAACAGGATCTCGCGGGGGTAGCCGCCGAAGTACGCGAAGGCGTTGAGTTGGCACGGCAGCAGCGTCGGCGTGGTGGCATCAAGGGTGAACTCGGCGTACCGCATGCGGCTCCAGCCGAGGACCATGACGAAGAGGGTCAGCTTGCGTTCGACGCCGTCGATAGCGATTTTGCCGAAGTCGGCCCAGTCGACTTGACCCTGGCCCCCGGGTTTCGTCTCGAACCGCACGACGGCCTTGACGGCGAGGCGGTCTTTGACCTTGGAGACGTAGTCCTTGAGGATGCTGTAGGCGGCTGCGGATGTGGTCCTTGTACGGGTCCACCAAACTGGGGTAGGGCCGCGTCTTACGGGACTCGGGCGGCTTGGCTTGCCGGAGCGCCTTGCGGACGGTTTTGCGGTCGAGTTCCATTCGACGCGCGAGGGTGGGGATTTTCATTCCGGCGAAAGTGGGGACTTTCAGTTCGGCGTTCTCACCCAGCGCGCGAAGTCCCCTGAGTCTAG
>CAZXUC010000020.1:0-61188 GCA_964643795.1 uncultured Halobacteriales archaeon
ACCCGCCGCGCCGGGGGCGGTCTGCGACCGCCCGCCCGCATCGCTGCGCTCGCGGGACTGCCGCCTCCATGGCCGTTCAGGGCTTGCCGGCTTCGCCACGCATTGCTCATCTTCCAGAATGCTATTGAGCCAGACTCAGCGTCGCCGCTTTCATGCGTGCTCAAGCTCCCCTGTTTGCCACGGCCATGTTGGTGGCGTTCGCTGCCTTTTCCGGCTGCCTCTTCAGCTCCAACGACGGAACCGGAACTGGCGACATGGCGGACTCTTGCGTCGAAGGCACGCTCGACGACGCCGGCGTGAACCTGGTCCCGACCACGTTCGACCCCATCAACGACAACCGGTCCCGCGCTCTCGACAACGAGACGTACAACTTCCGCACGTGCAGCCTGCCCGCAATCGGGCACTCGGACCTGCGGCCGAATGACCCGCACAAGTACCTCGGGGAGATTGACATGCGTGGCGACTTGAACATCGGCGTCGTTGCAGTCCTCGGTAACGGCGAGGAGCCGGGCGTCTACGTCTTGGACATCACGCAGCGCGACAGGCCGGAAGTGCTGGCGTTCATCGCGCAACCAGGCGCGTACGTGACGGACGTCAAGATTAGCGACGACGGCAGGGTCCTCTACACGGCGAGCCAAGACATCGGCGTAGATGGGTTGCCCGCGTTTCCGGCTCCCGTTGCAAAGGTCGGGTTCACCGCGTACAACATCGAGGACCCGGCGAACCCCGCGTACTTGGGCATGATTCCCGATGCTCCCATCGGGTGCCACATGCTCGAAGCCGTGCAAGTGAGTCCAACCGACGACGCGGTATTCTGCGTGAGCAACCACGTGCGCAGCTACCTCGTCTCGCGCGCCCCCGGCGCGTTCTACACGCTAGGATTCGTCGAATACATCCCGCAGAACAACGGTGTGCCTACGCCGAGCGGCCCGCTTGGCGTTGACCCGAGTTGTGGCCTCCCCAACCCGGCGCCGGACTTGGGCGTCTGCCTTCTGTCATCCGCTCCGCACGACATGACCGTCTTCCACGAGGGCGGCGCATTCGGCCTGGGGACGAGCTACCTGGTCGTGAGCCACTGGGACTCGGGCCTCAAGGTCCTCGACATCACGGACGCGCCAATCGTGGCCGAGGTCGGCGGATGGAACGGCGAAGGCGCGACGCACTACCATGGCAACGTGCACACCGCGATGATGTTCCGCGTCGGTGACGACCGCTTCATCATCGCCAGCCCCGAATACACGGTCGAGACCGCCAACGAAGTGCCGGGGTTCTGGGTCCTCGACGCGAACGATCTCTTCAACCTCAAGCTCGTCGGCGAATGGTACCACCCCAGCCTGCACGCGGCGCAGGGCTTGTTCCTCACGACACACCAATGGCAAGTGGCGCCCACGGGCAGCAACGTAACGGCCGACGACGTGCGGATCTACATGACGTACAACCACGCCGGCGTCTGGGTGCTCGACCTCGGCGCCATCCTGCGCAAGGACGACCAAGGGGCGATCCTCGGATTCAACCTTGCCCGCACGCCGATTCCGGAGACCCACGTCCCGTATGCGGTGCTCAACACGTGGGACGTCAACGTCGTGGACGGCTACATCTACGGCTCCGACCGCGCGACGGGATTGTGGGTCTTCCACTACACCGGCGACGAACTCGGGGACGTCCGGTTGCGCGGCTTCGCCTGACGCGGCCCGGCCAGCCACCTAACACGCGGAACGCGCGGAATCCGCGGAACCGACCGACCTGACGACGTCAGTTTTCCGTGCGTTCCGCGGGTTCCGCGTGTCGTTGGGAGGTGGCGCGCAAGCCTTCACCGCCCCCGTAGCAAGACTTTTCCCTCACACTCGTCGTGGGCAAAGCCCGTCGGATGCCAAAACTCGTCATCGTGGAGTCGCCAACGAAGAGCAAAAAGATCCAACAGTACCTGCCGAAGGGCTACACCGTCGACTCCTGTGTCGGGCACATCCGCGACCTGCCGTCGAGCAAAGCCGACATCCCTGCCGCCATCAAGGGCAAACCGTGGGCGGACTACGGCGTCGACCTCGACAACGACTTCGCACCGTACTACGTCGTCATCCCAGGCAAGCATAAGGTCATCACGGGCCTGAAGGCGAAACTGAAGGAATCCGACGAGTTGTTCCTGGCCACTGATGAAGACCGCGAAGGGGAGAGCATAAGCTGGCACCTTGTGGAGGCACTGAAGCCGAAGGTGCCCGTGCGGCGGATGGTCTTCAACGAGATTACGAAGGAAGCAATCCTCAAGGCCCTCGCCTCGCCACGCGAATTGGACTTGAACCTCGTGCAGGCGCAAGAGACGCGCCGCATCCTCGACCGGCTCTACGGCTACGCCCTTTCGCCGCTATTGTGGAAGAAAGTCGGTGGTGGCCTCTCCGCGGGCCGGGTCCAATCCCCCGCCATCCGCCTCGTCGTCATCCGCGAACGCGAACGCCGCGCCTTCCGCACCGGCACGTACTGGGGAATGACGGCGCTGCTGCACCAAGCCGCCGACTTTGAGGCGAAACTCATCGCCTTGTCGGGCCGACGCATCGCAACGGGCAAGGACTTCGACAAGGAGACCGGCAAACTGGCGGCCGGCAAGGAGGTCCTGCTTCTTGACGAGCCCCAAGCGAAGGAACTGCAGTCGCGCCTTGAGAAGACCACGTGGACCGTCACGGACGTCTCGACGCGCAACGGCCAATCGAGCCCGGAGGCGCCCTTCGTCACTTCGACGCTGCAGCAGGAAGGCAACAACAGGCTCAACTTGTCCGCGAAGCAGACGATGCAGGCCGCCCAGCGCCTCTTTGAGAACGGGTTCATCACGTACATGCGCACGGACTCGACAGCCTTGAGCGAGGAAGCCGTCAAGGGCGCAGCCGCAGCCGTGCGACAAGAATTCGGCGCTGAATACCTCAATCCGACGCCGCGCACGTACGAGGGCAAGCAGCAGAAGGGCGCGCAAGAGGCGCACGAAGCCATCCGCCCTGCAGGCGCCGAATTCAAGCACCCGGACCAGAGCGGACTCAGCGGAACCGACCTCAACTTGTACCGCCTCATCTGGGCCCGCACACTGGCATCCCAGATGGCCAACGAGCGGTTCACGAGCACCACGGTGACGTTGGCCGCGCTAGAAGCCACTTTCACGGCGAGCGGGAAGCGCGTCGACTTCGCGGGTTACCGTGCAGCATACGGAGCCACCGAAGATGAGGAAGGCAGCCTCCCCGAATTGCAGAAGGGCGACAAGCCAACGTGCAAGCGCGTGGCGGCTGAAGGGCACCAGACGAAACCTCCAGCACGGTTCACGGAAGCAACGCTCGTTAAGGCACTCGTCGAAGAGCGCATTGGCCGGCCGAGCACGTACGCCGCCATCTTGGACACAATCCAGAACCGTGGCTACGTGGCACTCAAAGGAAAGGCGCTCGTTCCGACATTCACAGCGTTCGCCGTCGTGGGGCTGCTGGAGAAACACTTCCCGAAACTCGTGGACCTGCAATTCACGGCCGAGATGGAAGAGAAGCTCGACCTCATTGCCTCCGGGGAGGCGAAGTGGGTGCCGTTCCTGCGCGAATTCTTCCTCGGTCCCGATGGCCTGCAAGCGGAGATTAAGCGCCGCATGGAGAGCATCCCGCCTGGTGAAGGCCGAGAAGTGGACCTCGGCGGCGAGTTGCCGTGCAAGGTCAAGATCGGCCGCTTCGGTGCGTACCTCGAAGTCGAACGCGGCGGCGAGCGGCTGAGTGCGAGCATCCCGGAGTCCATCACTCCCGACGAACTGGACGAGGAGACCGTCGAGCGCCTGCTGCGCCAGAAGGCGGAAGGACCGCAGAGCCTGGGCGAAGACCCGGAATCAGGACTTCCGATTTTCGTGCTGGACGGCCGGTTTGGCCCCTACTACCAGCTCGGCGAGGCCGGCGACCCGGACGACAAGACCGCCAAACCGAAACGCGCGAGCCTGCCGAAAGGCAAGACGCCAGCCGATGCGACCATGGAGGAGGCACGCTTCCTCCTCAGCCTCCCGAAGGACCTCGGCCCCCATCCGACGGGCGGCAAGGTGCTCGTCGGACTGGGCCGCTTTGGCCCATACGTCCTGCATGAGAACGGCCCTGTGAAGGAGTACCGTTCCATCCCGCCCGCAGAACTGCGCACGATGGACCTGACGCGGGCCCTCGACCTATTATCACAACCCAAGCGCGGACGAGGCGGCGGTTCAGCTCCGACGGCATTGCGTGAAGTCGGACCTCACCCCGACGATGGCAAGCCCATCAAAGTCCTCGAGGGGCGATACGGCGCATACCTCAAGCACGGCGACACGAACGCAACCCTGCCCAAGGGCGTCGGCGTCGAGGCGGTCACGATCGACGAAGCCGTGCAACTGCTCGCGGAGCGGGCGGCGCGCGGGCCGGCGAAGAAGAAACGCGGCGCGCGGAGAAAGTAGGACGCCTCTTTTCCGCCAGATTTCGCAGATGCCACGGATGCGCTGGCGTGCGTCGGTGGAAGGGCTACGCGTGGCTTCCACCGCCGACTCAACCGCGGATTGCGCGGACCGATTGGGTCCACTGGCCCCACGCAATCCCACGCGTCCGTCGACGATTGCAACGACGGCGCCCGACGCCTACCGAGGATTCCGGGAATTACAGGGACCGACTGTGACTCAATGTCCCCGAAATCTCCGTAATCCCCGATCGGTTGGTCGCTTGATTCGCAAGATTACCCGTTCGAATCCCCCTGTCACATGGATTACCGCAGTCCGCCGACGGCCTCGTCCCCGAGACGCCGATTCAGCAAGATGCGAAGAGCGGCGCACGCTGCCGCCAGTTTAGTCCGGGCGATGTTCCTTCAAGTGCTCGCCGGCGTAGGCGGAGTTTGGCGGGTCCCGTCCCAGATTGCCGGCAAAGCCGTGCATTGCTGGTGACCTCGGAACGCCAAAGCGCCGTTTCCGCAGATTTCACAGATGTCACAGAGGGCAGCACCTACGTTTGGGGGCTCCAACTTCTGCGAAATCTGCGTCATCTGCGGAAAAGTCGGACGGTGCAGACCGACCCGACAATTCGACAACGCGTCCGGAAAGGGAAATAGAGGCGGTCGCCTTGCTCATTCGACGCGATGCTGTCCCAACGCCAGGTCTCCCCATATTTCCTCCTGGTGCTCCTCGTCGCCTTGGCTTGGGTGAGTTTTCGCGTCCTTGGCGTGTTCCTCTCCTACATCCTGTTCGGCCTATTCCTGGCCTACCTGACTCATCCGCTCTACCGGCGCCTGCTGCGCGGCGTGAAGAACGGGCCGACGGCAGCCATGCTCATGCTCCTCGCCATGGTCGTGGTCGTCCTCGTTCCGCTGGGGTTCCTCGTGGCGCGCCTCGTCGAAGAGATCCAAGCCGTAGTCGCAAAACTTGGACCGGCCGACCCCCAGGCGATTCTCGACACGCTGTCGCTTCGCATCAATGAGTTCTTCGGCCTCCCACCGCCCGAGCCGGGCACACGTTCGGGCCTCGTCAACGACATCTACGATTCGCTGCAGGACAACTTGACACTCTTCGCACGCGAGCTTCCTTCGCACATCGCTGAAGGCATCATTGGCGTCTTCGTCCTCATCTACGTGCTCTACTATTCCTACACGGATGGGGAACGCGTCCTTGCCGCACTGCGCGAAACCTTGCCCATGCAACCCGGCCACCGCGACATCCTGTTTCGCGAAGTCGGACACGTCATCCGCGGCGTCATGTACGGAACCATCCTGATGAGCCTGGTACAAGCCGTCCTCGCGGGCATCGGCTTCGCCATCTTCGGGGTGTCGAACGTCGTGTTCTGGGCCGTCATCACGTTCATTCTCGCCCTCCTGCCGATCGTCGGCGCACCCATGGTATGGGTCCCTTGGGGCCTCTATTTGATCTACATCGGCGAGAACTTCCGCGGCGTCGGACTGCTGTTGTATAGCGCCATCCTCGTGAACGGAATCGAACACATCATTCGGCCGAAGTTGATCGGAACCGTCGCGGACATCCACCCCGTCATCGTCCTCCTCGGCGTCTTGGGCGGCCTCGTAGTCTTCGGGTTCATCGGCTTCATCCTCGGCCCACTGGTCTTGTCCGTATTCGTTACGCTGCTCAAACTGTACCGCCGCGAGTTCGCGCCGAAGGTGAATGAACCCCCCACGTTCACGGGGACGTAGGGCGCTCTGCCTCCGCCTTTTCCGCAGATTTAGCACTCCGCTTTTTCCGTACCTTGCGCACGCGACCTTTTCCGCAGATTTCGCAGATGACGCAGAGCGTTGCGGTCACCTTTCGCGCTTGCAATCTGTGACCGGTCCCGCTGCTTCGAGCAATGCGGCGAGCCAAGGGCGCGCCGCGTTCGAGTCAAACTGCGAATGGAGCCGACTTCCGCCGGCTAAGTCAACGGCCGCGGAGGTTCACGCAACGACCGGTCGCAGAACCGGCCCAACCGGTCGCAGAAATCGCAGAACGCACAGAACCGTGGTTCTGCGGTTTCTGCGTGTTCTGCGACTGGGCGTAGGCGGCCGCTAGAGGTTCAATCGTGTCGGCGAGGATGTAGGCGCCGTGCATCGCTTCACGCGGAGGTCGCGAATACTCGCGGCACCACGTTTCCGCGTTTTCCGCGCGTTCCGCGTGAAGAAAGGGAGCAGGGTGATTTCACAGACACCAGGGATACGAAATGGTCCTCATGCCACGGTCGAGGTCAAAATTCTGTGGAAATCCGTGCAATCCCAAGCCTCCCACACCACGGCCGCAGTGTCAACCTGGAACCCGTGGACGACGCCGCCGGCGCACTGCGGTAAGCCATGTGAAAGTAGCATGGGGAGTGCTGACCTGAAGGTGAAGGCCTAGGTTGGCGGCCGGTTCCGCGGCTTCTCGTTCCGGCTTCCGCTGCGGGCACTCTCTCCGCGTTCCAGCGCCAGCGGCAGAATCTGATCCAGTGGCCCTTCCTCGATGGTCCACGTGGCGTGGTCCCGCGTGTAGTCGTCCTCGGGGTGGAACGCGATGCTCCTTCCCGCGACCTCGAACATGCTCACGTCCGGCAGCGAGTTCCCGATGGCCAATACGCGCTCCAACGGCACTTCCAATTCCTTCGCGAAGCGCACGACGGGAGCCGCCTTGTCGTTGAGCGGAGTCCGCACGACGCCATCGCCCGTGATGTGCCCCGCACGGTCATACACGAATCCGTTGGCCGCCACGCGCTTGATGCCGAGCCGACGCGCGACGTTCTCCGCCATGACGTCGACGCCACCCGACACGATCGCGACTTCGACGCCCTGCGCCTTCAGGGTCTTCATCGTCTGCTGGACTCCCGCCATGAGCGGAGGTTCCCGAAAGATGGCCTCGAAATCGCGGCGCTTGATCTGCGGCTTGAGCTTCAGCCAAAGAGCCGCATCGCGCTTGATGAATTCCGCGTCATCGAACTCACCGTTGAGGTAGGCGCGCAGACTCGTGTCGTTCGACACGCCGAACGCCTTGTGCACCATGACCCACGACGAGCCCACGTCGATGAGCACTCCATCCATGTCGAAGCAGACCAGCTCCACGGGCACCTCAGGGCCGGGGCGAGGAGTCTGCGGCCGCACCACGCGGTGCCGATGGTAGAAAGCGGCGAGGGCGTCCTTCACTTGGCCCGGCCAAGCAACGCGCGCCTTCAGGATTCCGGCCGCAAGCCTGAAACCCCTGATGCCGTAGGACGACCCGACCCCCTCGCCCCAGAGCGGCTGACGGTAGCCCGCAAGGGCGGCTGAGGAAGGTCCCCACATCCAACCTCGCGTTGAACGCGGCCGCACAAGCGGTGGACTAGAGATGGTCCGGGCCGGGCGCAGAAACGACACAGCCCCCACCATGGAATGAAGGACGTTGGTCCAGACGTCGGCGGGGGAATTGTTGAAACGGCCACGGCCCCGCGGGATGCAAGTCCACGTGACGCGTAGTCGAATGCCGCTTGCCGCCGATCCGCGAGGGTCGGCGGGAAACAGAATGGGGCCTACTCGGGGCTGGGAGGTCGCCCAGGGCGACCCTTCCAGCCCGAGTCACTGCCCCAGTTCTGGCGCCGAGCGCGGCGTTCCGCCGTGCTCGGCTAGAATGGGGCCTACTACGGGGCCGCGAGGTCCTCGCTCGTGCGCGCTTCGCGCGTGCCTCGGCGCCGGCCGCGCCCTGCGGGCGCGCCCGGCGACAATGGGGCCTACTACGGGGCGGGGGGACCACGAAGGCATCGCGTGCCCGTTCCTCACGAACTTGTTCCCGTTCTTCGCGAAACTCACCAAATATGCCTGACCGTTAGCCGTTCCTGACTGTCTACTGGCAGTCAGGATGGGATGCAGTGAAACACACAACGTACGCACTAGCGGTAGCTCTGTTGATTGCCCTGGCACCTGGAATCGTCCAGGCATGCCCAGAGGAAGAAGGGGAACCCGAACCGGCCGCGGGGCCATGCAACACGTTCCACTACTCCCTGGACCCGCCCCGATTCTACGTGCATCCCGAGTGCTTGATGCGCGTCCCCCCGTGACGGAAGAGAATAAACAGCCTGCCGCGTGCCGAGTTGCGTGGCACGCTGGGCGTTGCACACGGGGCCGACGCTAGCCTTGGCTTTGCTCCTCATCCCTCTTTCCCCGGCAGCCACGAACGGCTTACTCGCCGCCAAAGTAGAAGGTCGTGAGACCATGTTGGTTGCCGAGTTGAGCGCGTTGGCCATCGAGGGTATCCAGGTGGCATCCGCGGCCACGTTCGGCCTGACAGCGGAAACGATTGGTGGTGTCGTCGACGAGACTCGGAGCGACCTTGTGGTGAACAGCGTCTCAACCCTACCGGACAACACCACGCGCGTGCCCGTCGACCTGGCAGGCGTCCTTCGCACCACGTTCTGGTTTGAGGATAACGTGCGACTCCTGATTCGCCCGCTCCCCGGTCACACGCCTCCCCATCTCGCTAGTCCCACGATTGATTCGACGGTGACGAGCGGACCCACTTCGCCCCTCTCATTTGATCCGTATGCTTCCGCGCAAAGAGAACCCATCGTCCTGCCGACACAAGGCACGCTCGCCGCTTCCCTTTCGGACGGCATCGTTTCCATTGCCGGAGACTTTGAACTCACCTTCTGGGACGTTACCGTCACATTCGAGACCGCATCGAGCAGCACTACAATCCAAACCGGCCTCGAGACTGAAAAAATCGCCGCCCCACCGCCTGGCGTTCAACGAGGCGTGGAAAGGACCACAGCACGCGAGGCGTTCCTCAGCGTTACCAACGGCACCCTCTCATTTGCCGCCGAACCGGCAAATCGATTGTTCGTAGCCATGGCCGACGTGGCCGGTTTGACCGATTCCAGTTCAATCGAGCTACGTGGCGCCACCGGACTCGCGCGGATCCGGGGCGTAGACCTCGACCTGGACGACGACGACTTAGTCATTCGAGGGCGGGGCGAGGCGAGCTTAGTCCCCAATGCTGATGGAAAGCTGAGTGCCACGATTGAAGGCAAGCCGAACCAAATTGTCGTCGACGGCCAACTCGTTCACTTGCCCGACCCAATTCCGCTAGGCTGGCGTTGGGCGTTCGTGGGTGCATGGTTCGTGCTTCTGCTTGTGGGCTACCTGGCTTTCCAGAGCCGCAGGCGCCGCAAACTTTTCCATCGCCTCGATGACTTGATGGCTAAGAGCGACTATGTCGCGGCCATCCCGGTCGCGCAGGACCTTCGGCGCTTCAATCGATTCGCTGAGGATGCAATCGTCGCCGAAGGCGTTTCGCTCATCCGACTCGGACGCGACCAGGAGGCGTTACAACTTCTCCTGGACACGCCGCGGCGCGGTCGCCAACAACCTGGCCGCAACTTCCTCCTGGCACGCATTTCAGCAGCCCAAGGTAGGATTCAAGAAGCCGAGCGGTGGTTGACGGAGTGCTTGGTGGCCGCCCCCTCCTACGCAATCGACGCCGCGACCGACCCCGTGCTGGCACCCATCGTGAAGGCCGCCCGCGCCAAGCACGGCACCGATGTTGGAGGCTACGCTTGAGCCCATTCTTCTTCGCGGGGTGGCTGCGCGACGGGGAAGCAACTCGAGCACGATTACTGGATGCGGTCCGCCATGATCCAGGCATTCACATCGCGGACCTTGGGACGCGCTGCGGCCTGGCCTGGAGCACGGTGTCGTACCACATTCGAAGACTTGCAAAGGGAGGACACATTCAAATCGTGAATACAGAACGTGAAAGGCACCTCTTCCTGCCGGATGTGCCGGCCGTTCACCGGCCTTGGCTAGCAGCACTTCGTGACCCCGAGACGACTCGCGTCATGCACGCCATCCTCGAAGGCCAAGGCGTCAACGTAGTTCCTGTCCTGAGTGACACGCTCAGCTTGTCGGAGAAAGTCATTCGTCGATGCCTCGGGACCCTGGAACACGCCGGTCTCGTGGATCGCTGCGGAGAATTCAGGCCGAGATACGAACCCAGCTTACCGGATGCCCGGAAGTGGATTGAAACGAACGGCCACGAATCCGTTCCAGCCGGTGAAACGATTCCGGAGTGGCTCCAGGGAACTTAGGCCCAGGTCTGATGCCCATTTCTCACGAAAGGCTAGTTCTATCATGAAACCATGATGACCCTATGGTCAATATTCCGCAATCGGCCAAAGATCCAATCCGAGATGGCCTGGCAAGCACGGCACACGCCATTCGGTTCTTTCGCAGAGCTATCCTGGCACTGGGCCACTTGCAGGGAGCCAAGCCAATAGCAGCCAACCTGGAACTCACAGCGCACAGACTGGACGCCATGTGGCACCACGTGGAGACCCGTATGACCCACGACGGCCAAGACGCATTGTTCATCGGCCTCAACGTCCTCGATGCCGGCCTAGCCAGCCTCGCGGACGGCGTAAGAAAAGTCCGGCAGGCATGCGGTGAAACCCAACCGCCCCAGGCGCGCGAGCAAGGCTGGTTCACGCTCGACGAGCTCGAACCCGAACAAACCGAGCGAGCTTTCGCTGCCGCGGCGTCCAAACTCCCCTAATCCAAGCTGTACAACGGAACCTTTCCGAAATGTCAAAGGTGCATACGCCCTTGGTGGCCAGGATTCGAGTAGCATGCCCGTTTCTCACGAATGGCCTTTTCTCGGTGGAAGGCTAGTCCTTGGGGCATGGTGGTTCGGCCGCGTGATGACCAAGCTCACGTGGGGCCAGGGGCGCGGGCGACCACGGCGGGACGGCTTAGCCTTCCCATTGATTGGCTGAACCACGCGGAACGAGTGACCGGCCGAGGAAGCTGGATGTGGAATCTAGCCGACAACCAAGCCCAGTGGTCCGAGGGGATGTATCACCTGTTCGGCGTCGACCCTCGGACTTTCGAGAACACGAATGACAATTTCCTGCAAATCGTCCACCCCGAGGACAGGTTGAGAATGCAGGACGCCATGCTGCAGGCCCTCCAGAGCGGCGGCCGCTTCCTCCAAGACTACCGCATCATCCGGCCAGACGGGCAAGTGCGCTACCTAACCGGCGAAGGGGACATCATCCCCGACTCAGCGGGCAAGGCGCATCAGATGTACGGATTCGTGCAGGACATCACACTCCGCAGAGAATCCGAGTCCGCATTAGCGACCGCACACCAAGAACTGCGCAACCTCAACGCATTCAAGACTAGATTCCTCAACATGGTCGCCCATGACTTGAACAATGTCCTGACCGGCATGATACTCAGCCTGCCAGTGATACCACAGCAGATCGTGGCCTCCGGCGGCACGGCGAGCAAGGCCTTGGATCGGGTCAAGGCCGGCACCAAGAATCTGGCTCGTTTCCTTGCCGACTTGCTGGAAGTCGCCAGGATTCAAGCTGACCACCTCATTTTGTCAATGAAGGAATTTGACTTGATTGCCGCGCTGCGCGAGGTCGCGGACACGCATGGCGCCCACGCGTCCGAGAAGGGCGTCAAGCTTGAGGTCCAGGCGCCGGACCAGGTCCAAGTCGTAGGAGACGTGCATCGCTTGGATCAGGTCCTCACGAACCTGCTCTCCAACGCAATCAAGTTCACGCCGCCGGGTGGGTTAGTAGGCGTCACTGTCGCGGAAAACGGCGACAGCGTCACCGTAACGGTCACCGACACAGGCCTTGGGTTGGAAGCAACGGACTTGGACAAGATTTTCGAGCCCTTCACCCAGCTTGGGGCAATCACCCAAGGCAAGCATACCGGCACGGGCTTGGGCCTCTACATTTGCCGCAACGTCGTCGAGTTGCACGGCGGACGGATTACTTGCCAGAGCCCGGGAGCAGGCCGAGGCTCCACGTTCTCATTCTGGCTACCAAAGAGGTCACAGAGCACCGCGACCAAGGACGCAGATTGAAGGCTAGGGACGACGAAGGGACCTGGGTGGTTCCTTCAGGCCACCGAACATGGGAGCCAGGCTCAGCCGTCGAAGGCGATGACGCGGCCCGTCTCCGGGTGGACTTGGGCCTTGAAATGTTTCTGAACCTTGCTCAGGAAGCCGCTCTTGACCGTCACGTCGCCTTCGACTTCCCAGATATCCATCTTGGTGCCGGCCGTGTACCACGAACGGCTGTACTTGACGCCAAGGATCTTGTCGGCGCCGTACTGGGCGTCCAAGTGGCGCCGGCAGGCGTTCTGCGCACCGGTTGCGTCCTGAATCATCACTTCCACCATACACCCGGACTGGCGGTCCCCGCATATGACTGAATCGGTCCAAGGAAGCAGGGTCGCTGCAGGGCGGGGGCGCCCTTCTCAGCCGTGCCACCATTATCCGACGGCCACGTTGAAATATCGCTCCCCGGTTGCGTGCGCCATGGCAATTGACATGGAGACCGTCGCCCGCTTGCTGCACATCGCCGCCGGCGTCGTGTGGATTGGGCACTTGTATTTCTTCAACCTCACGAACCTCCCGGTCTTCGCCTTCAAGATTGCCAACGGTGACCCAGCGCAAAAGGCCGGCCCGAATCTGATGTTCCGCGCCCTGTGGTGGTTCCGCTGGAGCGCGATGGCGACATTGCTCTTCGGACTTTGGCTGCTCTCGTACCGCGTCAACGCCTCCGGCATGGGTTACGGTGAATACCTCACGTCCGACGGCGCCGGCCTCAACATCTTCCTCGGCATGACTCTCGGCATCGTCATGTGGTTCAACGTCTGGTTCATCATTTGGCCAAACCAGAAGGTCGTGCTCGGCAACAACATCAAGATTGCCGCCGGCGCCTCACCCGAGGAGAAGGCGACGCTGGAGGCCGCCAACAAGCCCCGCGGCGAGAAGGCCAAACTGGCGAGCCGCATCAACTTCTGGCTCAGCATCCCCATGCTCATCTTCATGGTGTTCGCGGCGCACTCGCCGATTTCGTTGTAGCCGGGACCGTGCAGGACCAACCGACCAGGGATTCCGGAGATTCCGGGGATGACCTGTCAAGTCGTTCCCCGTAATTCCCGTAATCCCCGGTCGTCGGGCGCAACTATTGGTCAAGTTCCCGCTGAGACCTTCGGCTCGAGGATGCGCACCCATGCTGCTGTCGGGCCTTGCAGCCTCTTGACGTGCCGGCGAGTGGACCCGACTTCCGCTTGCGACGTCGGAGGCCGCGGCGGTTCGCGCAACGACCGGTCGCAGAAATCGCAGAACGCATAGAACCGTGGTTCTGCGGTTTCTGCGCGTTCTGCGACTGGGCGTCGGCGGCCGCGAGAGGTTCACTCGTGTTGGCGAGGATGTAGGCGCCGTGCATCGCTTCACGCGGAGGTCGCGGACTGACGTGGCACCACGTTTCCGCGTTTTCCGCGCGCTCCGCGCGAAGAAAGGGAGGCGGGGGATTTCACACAAATCAGGGATACGAAATGGTCCTCGCGGCAGGGTCAAGGTGAAGATTCTGTGGAAATCCGTGCAATCCCAGGCCTCCCACACCACGGCCGCGGTATGAACCTCGAACCTGTGGACGACGCCGCCGGCGAACTGCGGCAAGCCATGCGACAGCCGGCTTCGAAACCGTATCAGGTCGGGCGGCCAGGCTTTGCCCCTTGCCCGGGTCGTTTCCCCTTATCCTCCAGGAGGCTCCCGAGGGCGACGATTAAGCTTCCTTTCCATAACCCCTAAGTACGTGCGGGGGGGACATCAGGAGTCCGAAGCGAACGGACATGCGACAACGACTTCTCATGCAACTCGTACAGGCCCCCAGGGACCTGGATTATGTTGAGAACTTCCAGGGACTAAGCAAAGTCAACCTGGAGATTCGGCGCCACGGCCCGAGCGCTGAGCGCCTCATGGAAAAGTGTCGACGCGAACGCGATGTCGGCAACCACGTCGCAGCCTTGGCAGCCGCCCAGGATGCACTCGGATTCGACGACAAGAACCCGGAGATGCACTACGAAGCTGGCCTCGGGTACCTCTGCGTCGCCCTCGCCAAGGCTGGCGTCTTGCCCGTCGGGCCCGGCATCCACGCGCTCCCGAATCAGCCCATTGCGACTCTGCTGCGCCGCGGCGAAGAGGAATTCCGCGCCGTCTTGCTCCTCAACCCGCGCGACCAAGACGCCCGCGACGACTTGCATGCCGTCTTGACGATTCTTGAGCAGAATGCCACCGACCGGCAACTCCTGCAGGCGCTGCGCGAGAACGCCAACTGAAATGGCTGATTTTCCGGATTGGGCACCGTATTACCGGATTGCCGGATTGGCCTGCGGAATGTCCGCACGAACCTGCCGTCGCAGGTGCTAAATATGGCATGTGCTAAACATGCTACTATGTTGGAACAGCCGGTCATGCGGCGCCCGGTACCTGGGACAGACCTCATGCTCGAAGTCGAAAGAATCGTCCGCGACGCCACGTGGGAAGGCGAAACGCCAATCTCGCTGGCGGAGGTCAAGCGGCGCATGCACCAGCAAGCACCGAGGCATGCACAGGTCCGCGACTTGGTGAACCTGCTCGTTTACATGGGTCGCCTCTCCGAGATGCCCGACGGCGTCGAGTATTCGTACATGTCCGCCGAAGTCGCGCAACGTTTGGGCCACGTGCCCTTGTGACAACCCGGAAACCCGCAAGACTGACGCGAGTTCCCTCGCCCACATCCAAGCCGGTGATTGAGCTGGGCGCCACTCCAGCGGTCCTCCAGTGCATTGCGAAAGGCCTCAAACCGGAAATCCAAATCGCCTGGAACGAACTCAAGGATCAATTGCAACGCAATCCGCGCTTCCTGGTTCCGGACAAGAAGCGAATCTGGAGGCAGGCCTTCCGCGACATCCCGAACCACCGTCACGCCGACTTGCCTGCGGCGTGGCGAGCGTCATGGACCATCCGAAACGCGGCCGGCGGCGCCACGGAAATCGTCACCGTGCTGTTTCTCGGGACGCACAAAGACTACGACGAACTCTATGGCTTTGCGACCTCGTAGCCGTCAATCCCAATCCAAACCGCTCGCCCCCCATCCACCGCCTTCAAGTAGAACCACGGACTCAACACGTACATGGCCAATCAGGTCTCGACCACCGCCCCCGAGGGCACCATCAAGATTGAGCAGACGCTCACCATGTCCGTCACCGACATGGCGCGCCAAAAGCTCCAGGAATTCCTCGGCGACAAGCCCCTCTCCTCGGTCGGTGTCCGCATCTCGGTGCAAGCGGGCGGCTGCTCCGGCGCCTCCTACGGCATGGAATTCGCCGAGACCCCTGAAGCCGGCGAGCAGACCCTCGTCGCCAACGGCGTGAAAATCTTCGTCCACCCCCAGTACGCAAACATGCTCAACGGCATCTCCGTCGACTTCATCGATGAACTCATGGGCGGCGGCTTCAAGATTGGCAACCCCAACGCCACGGGCGGCTGCGGTTGCGGCAAGAGCTTCAGCGCCTGATTGCGCCCGCAAGCTCTCCCCCTAGCGGTTCCCCCTTTCACGCGGAATGCGCGGAGGACGCGGAACCGTTTCCGCGAGATTCCGCGCGTTCCGCGTGTAACGGGGACTGGCGGCGGCTGCGTGCAGCGGCGACTGGCCTGCCCCCCTACGCCAAGACGATCAGTCGGTCGTCTGCTCGGATGCTGACGGTCCGGCCCCGCCGGTGCTTGTGGACGAGCCCTTTGGCCGCCAGCACGTCAGGTGTCGTGGTTGCACCGCGGCGATTTCCTGACCAAGCTGGGCCGGAGTGGGGCGTTATGCGCCATTTTATGCGCCACGTTTAAGTCAGTTATGCGCCATATGCACATTGTAGCATGGCGCAAACCGACGATTTTGCCCCGTACCGGGTCACAGAACACACGGCTCGCCGACCCACCGACGGTTTTCAGCCACGCTTCACGGACAGCCGCGAACTCCAGGAGCGCCTGCGCCGCATCGAGCGTCTTGACCAACAAATGGCCATCTATGAAGGGGCGCTTACGACAAGTCACCTGCGCCTCCGGCAGGCTCTCGCCGTCAATAGCCATGGAACGGCCAGCATCGAAGGCAATCCGTTGTCTTTGGGAGAGGTGCAGAGCCTCTTGGAACTCGCTCCCAACATGGTTGACACGCAAGCCGATGAACGGGAGATCCTCAACTGGGTCGCCTTCATGCAGGAACTGGACGAGCATGCGTTTCCGACCGAACTGGAAGGAATCAAGGCCCTGCACGCCACCCTCATGGCAGGCGTTCTCCCGGATGTGGGGGAGTTCAAGGAAGGTCAGAATTTCATCGGCAGCCGCGCCGGCGAAGTCGTATTCATCACCAGCCCCGCCGAAGCGGTCCCCGCCGAATTGACAGCTGCCCTCGAATGGCTGCACAATTCCGCCCTTCAGCCCGTCCTGCGGGCCAGTCTGTTCTTCATGGAATATCAGGGAATTCATCCGTTTCGTGACGGTAACGGCCGCACCGGGCGCGCGCTCTTCACCTGGTACTTGCACCAGGAAGGCTACCGGGGCATCCGCTACGCCCTCATCGACGCTGCCTTCAACAACGACCGCCCCCCTTACTACAGCACGCTCCACGAAGTCGAGACCAATGGCTACGACTACACGCCGTGGATCTACTACCTCACGGGCATCATGGAACGTGCGTACATGGACGCCGTGGACGCCATGGAACTCGACCGCGACCACCCTGCTTTGAACGACCGGCAACGGGACGTCGTGGCATGGTTTCGGCGCATGACCGCAGTGAACCCAAAACGCCGCGTGAAGTTCGCGGATATACACGCGGCCTTCCCACACATTGCGCCCCGCAGCCTGCAACGGGACCTGGCAAAAATAGTGGAACTTGACCTTATAGGAAGGCGAGGAGAGCGACGCGGCGCGGAATACTGGATGCCCCCGAGATAGTTAATGCATAGAGGGCCGACACCTAACAAGTCACTCGACCCGACCGCTCCCCACGGTCGCGGCGGGTGAACTCAACCGTTATCCTGTCGGTCCCAGCACCATCAACCGGCCGCAGGTGTTAAGTGCCATGTTCACTAACAGAATAGTAGTATGTTGGGGAGCTTGATTGGGGACCACAGCCAACTCCATGTGCTGGTCGCGCTTGGCCAGGGTTCCGCTCGGTTCAATGAGTTGCAGCGGCGCACGGGTCTCCATGCGCCACAGGTGCAGCGTGCCCTCGGCCGGCTCAAGGACAGTGGACTGGTCCTGCCCAAGGGGTTGCCTCCTGAAGGGAGCCGCCGGCCGCTTGCGTACGGGTTGACGCCAAAGGGTCGGCGTGCCTTCAAGGTCGTCCAGGATCTGCAAGCAAGTGCTGAGCAGCACCTGGGCGCTCGCGTGGCCGCCGAATTTGGTGAAGTGTTTTCGGCGCACGCATGAAGGTCCTGCTGCTTGGGCCGAAGCAAGACCGCGAAGGTCGGCCCCTGGTGGATGTGCGCGTCCAGCTCGCCGAGCGTTTGGCCAAGGCAGGCCACCGCGCCATCATCCTCGAGCATGAACCGAATCAGGATGGCGAGACGCTGCATCCGTGAGCCTCAAACACGGCGTTCTTCGCCCCTGCATCGCGCCCGGGGCGCGCCGCCCGACGCGGGCTCCCCACCAGAGGCGGCACTGCGAAGCGCACTCGACGTGGATAAGCAAATCCTGAATACCAAATTCCTGATCTGCGCCCTGGCTAGGACGTTGAGTATCCGAAGAGTCGGTCGTATCGTTTGTGGTTTCCAAGCCAGACGATTCGAATCTCGCGTGCTTGACCCGGGTAGGTGAGGACGCTGCAGACGCCGCGGTGAGCGTCTGGAAGTTCGAAGCGGAACAAGTTGGGCAGGTGTCGAAACTGTTTGGGCCAGAGGTTTCGTCGGATGCGGTCGCCCCAGAATGGGTCGGCCAGCAGTGCCGGTTTCACTTTGCTTCGCAACGCGGCCTGGACCTCTGCGGGCAGGTCGGCGACGTGTTTCGAATCGGCGGTGAGTCGCTTTGGGACGTCCACGCGAGCTCCTACAATTCGTCGTAGCCGGGCTCGTTGCGGGCCTGAATCGAAGCGAGCGTCCACAGGGCGCCCTTGGAGCCTTCGGTCACGAAGCCCAAGATCTTGAGCTCGTCCACACAGGCACGAAGCGTCTCGTGGCGCACACGCTTGGCCGGCAACCGGCGGCCCACCTCTGCCAGTGAAAGCGGCGCCTCATCCGAGGCAGCGGCTTCCTTCAAGATACGCGCGACGGCGTGGACCGTAGCCATCCTCGGGGAAGGCGAAGCCTCGATGCGCGGCGGATACACAAGCTCTGCCATCAGCCACATATCTGTAGTGCCACGTATTAGTAGATTCCGTATGGTTGGCCGTGGCAGATGATCTGCTGGTCAGCAATGGCACAGAACAAATCGCTCAAGCCGACAGCGTACCCAACGCACGCCGCCGGGCGTGCAACGCAAGCGCGTCGCGGCCTCGTGCCCCACGTGGATCGTCAACGGGGCCGGGTGCAGGACGTCCCGAGGGGAAGGCCAGCGACGGGGGCACGCGCGTGGCGATGGGCCGCGCCACTTGCTGGGACTACGCTACACAAGCGACTTATACCCCGCCATCCCCTGGCAAGGCCTCGTACCTGTGGTTGATGGATTACCGGGCCGTTCAGCGAGGGCACTGCCCGCGGGGCAGCCCGTGGCTCGCCATGCAAGCGAGGCCCGGGGACAACGGCCGTCTACGTTTGGAACGATTGCCGTCGAGCTCGGCGGCGTCGGTCCCTTGAACGGTGACGCGCGCACGCCCCCCGCGCTCGACAATCCGCATCAGGAGCGGCTGTATCGGCTCGTCGAAGAAGCACCCGGCCTCAACATCAACGAGTTGGCTGAAGACATGGAAATCTCCCGCGGGTCCACCCGGTACCACCTGCGCCGCCTGCTCAAGCGGGGCCTCGTCGTGGCCCACCGCCATGGCCACAACCGGTTCCATTTCGCGTCCAACATGCCAGTGATGCGACGGCGGGCCGTCTTCCTCTTGCGGCTCCCGACCATCCGGGCGCTCGTCGAGTTGGCGCTCGCCGACGACCATCTGCGCACGGCCGACCTTGCCGATGCATTGGGCGTCTCGGCGCGGTCTGTACGCCGGAACCTCAAGGTCCTGGAGAAGGCAGGCCTCCTGGAATGCCATCAGGTCAAGAACCGAAGAGGCGCCTATGACGCCACGTTCCACCCCGATCTCCGCATCGCCTGGGTGCTATACTGCAAGGATGCCGGATTCAGGAGGCTGCGGCCCCTTCGCAAAGCGCCCGCGCTCATCCTCGGCCTTGAGTTCCTCTTTGGATTATTTGCGTTCGGTTCGTCGTCATGACGTGTCAGCGGCCAAGCGATCGTTTGCCTCTGCCTCGTGGGCCTTGAGGCCCGTCCTGCGTCGGCTCGGAACGGCCGCGGCGGGGGAAGTGTGAGGGCGAGGCCACGCCAGCGTGGTCGGCGCGATGCCGTCAATCAGCCCGATGAGGCGTGCCGCCGACGCGTAACGGCTACAACTGTTTTTACTAGGCCTGCGTCTATTACAGCGTGAGTGGTGTAACCCAAGCTCCGATAGACCAGCTCAGGCGCCGCATCACCCGCTTCCTTGGCACACTCAAACCAATGCCCCTGATGGCAGGCGCCGCGGCCCTCCTTGTCGTGGCCGTGGCGGCCTTCGTCATCGCTGAAGTGACTGAGGATGGCGAATCGCGGCCAAGTGGCCTCCTCGAAGTGCCCGACGCATACCAGCGTTTTTCGGACGGGAAGCATGGGGTCCTTGACTCGGACCTTGACGGGGCACCAGACGCACTCGAGAATTTTGTGGGCACATCGGACCCCTTCACCTGGAACAGCTCTGCCACGCGGATCCCGGACGGCTGGTTGATTCGACATGGCTTCGACCCAATCGACGCCAATGCGGAAACGGTGCCGGCGGCCCGACCCCCCACCGAAAGGTTGGGGCCAGCATACGGCAACGCATGGCCCGAATCATATACAGCGACCTTGTGGAACATCTATTCCTTCAACCGTCCGGCCGACTGGAATGAAGCGGAGGACGGCCCCTTCGACAATGGCCTGGATCCCAACGACTGGGACAGCAATGACGACGGGATCCCAGATGGTTGGGCCATCCACCATGGCCTTGACCCGCTGGCCGACGAACTGGTGGAAACAAAACTCGCCGGACCGGACGGAATCACGGTCCGACAGGCGTTCCATCATGATACTGATCCCCAGGTCATCGACACGGACGGCGATGGCATCAGCGATGCTGACGAAATCCGGGGCCCGACCAACCCGAAGGCGTCAGGCGATCAAGAGCCGCGCTTTGCGCCCACGAATCCACGCGAGGCCTCGACCGCCGGAAGCGGCGTCTGCGATGGCTACTTGGTGGCACACGGTCTGGATCCAAGCGATGGATCCGTCGGCTACTCGGATCTAGGCCCGTCGGGCGCGACAACGCTCGAAGCCTATCAATGGAGCCGTGACCGGTTCGGCGACAGTGCATGCAAGTCCGGAAAAGGCTTGGACCCCACGAAGGTCTCGACGATCGACGGGCCGATTCCTGATGGGTGGTTCCTCCGCTTTGGCCTCGACCCCTTGGACCCCACTCTGCCGAATCAGGTCACGCAACAGTCGTCCGATCATCCAGATCCGTCACCCTCCATGCCGGAAGACAATGAGCAAGACGTACGTGAACACGTCGCACTCACTGTCTTGCTCGAGTATCAGTACGGCCGGCCGCTGGGCTGGGATGAATCCAGGCAAGGTCCCTGGCTAGGCGGCACGGACCCTACCAAGGAAGATTCGGATGGTGACGGACTTGCTGATGCCGTGGAGATGCGCGGGTATCTATTCGAAATCTCGACCGACGTCGGTCCGGGCGCCATCCCCCGCGTGATACATTCCGACAGCGACCCCACGTCCGCAGATACGGATGGGGACGGCCTGGGCGATGCCGTCGAGCTCGAAGATCATTCCACGGATCCGAGCCGACGCGATACGGACATGGATGGAATCCCAGACAACATCGAACTGGCGGACGAACTGGGCTTGAATCCAACGCGCGCCGACTCCGCTGGCGATTATCTCCGCGACGGCGTACGGCTGGCGTATCTGGAACGGACCAGCGCCGGCTACGGTGACTCACCGCAATACGGCTATCCTGGCGAACCCGGTGTCCCGCGGACCGTCTTCGACTGGGCCGACAGCCTGCCGGCATTCCAAGATGCTGCAACGATTACGATTCAAGACGTCATCGCTGCCGTCGCGCCGGGCGGCGACGCGGACGGCGACGGAACAGCGAACATCATCGACCCCGACATGGACGACGATGGCCTTCTCAACGGATGGGAATTGGAGGTGGACCTTTACCGCTTCTCGCAATTCGACAGTGGAACATTGGAGCGTTCCCCCACGGATCCCCTCAATCCCGACACCGACGCCGACAGGCTCATCGACGGCTGGGAGGTCCGGTATGCGCGCGAAATCTTCTGTTCTGCCCCATGCAAGTCCGGCTACAGCCTCGACCCCGCCAAATGGGACAGCGACAAAAACGGAATCTCCGATGCGAAGGAGGACCCCGACGGGGACTCCATCACGTGGCCCATCTATGAGAGGGACTCCGTGGGCAAGATCCAACGTGTATCCGACTGCTGCACATTCGAATTCACCAATGAGCGAGAACAGCAATTCGAACAATTCGAATTGGATCCCCACGCCTTCTCCAGCCAACAGGACGGCTTGGGGGATGGCTGGAAGGTCTTCTGGGGTCAAGTGTACCCAGGCCTCCCTCAAGACGAAGTCGGTCTGTTCTATCCCTTCACGAGCGACCCGGCGCGGTTCGACGTCCCCCCTGCCTCTGAGCGACCACGGCCGTCGCTGGATACGCCCCAGGCCGAGGTCGTAATCGGAACGCACGCATACACACGGTTTCTGCTCGACCCGGGCAACGTCCTCGAAAACGAGGAGATCGCGGACGTCCACGACGAGCTCCCAGATCGACGTGACGGGGCCGCCCCAAACGCCAAGATCGATATCTTCGAGGTGGTGGGGACAGTCGATTTTGGCTTCAAAGAGATACACGCGGCAGGAACGAATCCGTACCTCGACGACACATCCGGCGACGGAATCCAGGATTGGTGGGCGCATCTCTACCGGAACCACATCAAGAACACCCCTACGGCGACGGCCGATTGCCCCCTGGGCAGCCGCCTAGACCCCTTGAAACATTACGCCGCCGACGAACATTTCCCTTGGAACCCCTTGCCGATCCGGCAGGCATTTCGACCTTCCCCCTCGTCAACGGGTGGCCTCGATAGCCTCAACCCGCTCTGCAAGGACACCGACCTCGACACCGTCGACGACTGGTTCGAGGTCGCCTCCGTCAATCTCGACCCGTTGGACCCAAGCGACGCCGGCCTCCTCGAGAGCGAAGGCGACGTCGACGGGGACGGCGTCAAGGATGGAGAAGAGATCTTTGGGGTCCAACGGCCGTACCTCGGGTCCGGCTTCATCCGGACCAACGCATCCAATCCGGATACCGACGGCGATGGGCTCCTGGATGGACCAACGCTGCATGGCGAAGACGGAAACGGCCTTCTCGAGGACGATCCTTGGACGCGCCTCTTCCTCGACATGGGGATCGCCTATTACCGCCAGGGGGGCAGGTACCACTTCCTGGGAGAAGCCGACGACGGAATCAAGGGATCCCCCATTGTCCCTGATGATAGCGCGACCGGAGTCCCCGCCGGCTGGCTGGCCGCCTACGGACTGCCCACCAAAGAACCCGGTGACCACGTTGCCAAGTACAGGAGCCGCATGCCGACATGGTGGGTCCAGGCGACCCATGGCCAGTGGTGGGGCGGCGTCGGCCCCTCTGATGCCCCCCCGACGGGAAACGACCTCGACGGCGACGGCCTCCAAGACCAATCGCCCACCGGCGGCGGCGGCTTCGAAGATCCGCTGCCCGGCGCGAACTTTCTCAACGCTTGGCGGACCATTCAATGGGATGACTACCCACCGGGCTTGGGATTGCCGACAGGCACATCCCCACAGGGGGGCGCGTTGGCTACCGCCGCCATCAATCCGCTTGCACAGCGGATCCTGGCCCAGGCGTACCTCAACGAGCGGGGCATAGGAAGTCAAACCTACAGCTTCGAGCCCGCGGATCCCCACAATCCTCCGTTCCCATGCTATGCCAAGAACGGTGAACACAGCCTGCGCCTCGTCGATTCCGCTGGGGCAACGACGAATGTCCTCAAGAAGGCCCAGCCATCTTGGCTGCACGGACGTCTCGTCGACTGCGAATCCAGTCAACCAGTGGCACTTGCCGGCGTCACGATCGAAGCAAGATTCAGTAGCAATGGACTCCCGTATACCTTTGGAGCCGCGTTCACGGACCAAGACGGAGTATTCCACTTCCCCGTCAACCTGACCAGAGAACACGAGATTGACCTCGACGCGCATGCCCTGGCCGTCGATGCGGCGATCGTGTTGCGGGGGCAGGTCTCCGGTCCAGTGACGTGGGATGCGAATCCGGCGCTCGTGCCGCCCGGCAAGGGGCGCTTCATGGAGGTCCGTAGTTACGCGTCGCCCGGAACACTGCCATTCACCGCGGACCGGCCCGCCATGAGCTCCGGCTCCGCATTCATCAACGTCCGCGTCGAGGCGGGCTCGATCCTTGAGATCACTGCACCTCCCGAAGTCCGCACGGGCACCCCGTTCAAGGTCGATTATCGATTGACGGACTCCGCGGGAGCACCCCTTGCAGACCAGGTCCTGTTCTCCTGGGCCGGCGGCAACGTCGCCAGCACTCCCAACAGTGACGGCATGGGAAAGGTCGTCCTAGCTGCCCCCCATGAACTCAGGGGCGATGTGGAACTGACGGCCATGAGCATCCCTTCCGAGGCGATGGCAGAGTTCGTCACGCCGGCCGCCGCCGCCACCGAAGTCCGCCTCCTCAATCCCATCCAAACGAGTTTTGTGAACCTCGTCGCAACCATCGACGCCGGCCAGCGATTGGGGATCCAAGCGAAAATCGCCGAACTCGCCTCAGGGAAAGGCGTCGGCAACGTCACAGTCAGATTCAATCTGACCGGACCGGCCCAGGACATCATGGGAATCGTGGAAGTCACGAAGGACGACGGAACGATCCACGCCTGGTTGGCGATTCCCCCTGGCGTGCCGGCGGGGGAATACAGCCTCCTGACGTCGGCGGACGCTACAACGCAGACGACCCGCCTCATCGAGTCGAGGCAAGTGATCGTCCGGAGCCTACCGAAGTTCACGGATATCACACAAGGGCCAATCTATCGAGGCCACGAAGCCACCGTGGGAGGTCGCATCGTCGAACCGGACGGAACGCCGATTCCAAACGCCATCATCACGATCCGGCTGCACGAGATCGAAGAGAACGTGGAATCAGATGCCCAGGGCACCTTCGAGGCCAACATCACTTCCAGCTTTCCGATGCGTCCAATCGTACAGAGCATGGCCTTCGGCGGCGACGCCAGCCACGCGCCCATCGCCAAGACCATCGAGCGCACGATGCTCTCCAATACGCATTTGACCATTCCCACTGGGGTCATCGCCCGGGGGGCCGATGCCGAGATCCCCGTCACCTTACGCTTCGACGATGGATCACCAGTCGTGGGCGCTCCCGTCCAATTGACCTGGGGGACCGAATCTCCGCGCACACAGATCACCGACCAACTCGGCGTCGCGAGGTTCACGAGGAGTGGCGACCCGGATGAGCCGTTGGGGATGTTCAAAGTGCACGCCGCGTACGCCGGAGCGCAGCACAGTGGGCGCGCGCCTGCACAAGCCCAAACCACGTGGACCATCGAAGCCAGGGCAGAAATCAAGCTGGCATCGGGGAGCTACCAAGCCGGCACTCCCATCCCGGACGGCCTGCTGATCGACGCCGGCAGCGGCGCGCCTCTCGCCGACACCAACGTCGCGATCCGCAGCAATGGACAACCCAGTCTTCAGCGCACCACCGATGAGGATGGCGCGTTCCGTCTGATCGATCCGACCGCCGCGACCGCGCGGCCGCAGACCTTCGACATCATCGTCGATTTCAACGGGACGGGCATATACCCCCCAACCTCGAACCACACGACACTGCACATCCAGACACCGACGATGATCGAGGCTCGGACACCCGGCCATCTTGTCATTGGTCAGCCCCAGATCATCGACGTGAGCATCCGGGGCCAAGACGGCCACAGGGTCCCCGCCGGCCACGTCAACGTAGAACTCAGCGATGGCCTGGAATTGGGGCACGGCGAAATCAAGGACGGAGACGTCCGCATCGCACTCCACGCGCCCGCAAACGCGACCATCGGCGCAAACACCGCCCGCATCAACTTCCATGGCACGCCGCATTACGCCGCAAGCAGTCTTCAGGCGGAGATCATCATCAAACACCCCGTTCTTCTTAGCATCGAAGCCGAAGGGGCGAAACCAGGGGAATTGATCACAATCCGCGTCCGTGCGACTGCCGGCGATGAAGTCATCCCGTTCGTGCAGGTGAACCTTCAAGTCGAAGGCGTGGACGGCGGACTGACGGGGAGCACGGATGCCGACGGCGTAGCGATATTCACGCTCGAACAAGCAGAGGTTGAGCTCATCCTCCACGCGAGATACGCCGGCTCACTGCAGCACAGTTCCGCGCAGGTGTCTAACGCGCTGCAGCCGCTCGACGCTACGAGCCCGGCCGCAACAGGGTATAACGCCATAGCCATTGCGGCCGCCGTCGTTGCGGCGGTCATGGCGGCAGCTGTCCCGATCGTGTACCGATTGCGACGCAGCGACCTGGAGCCCGTATTCCGCCGGGCGCGACGCATCGCAGGCGCCCGGGGTCCCATCCAGGAGCAGATTCTTCTCGCTTACCGGGTGCTGGAAGAAGTCGCCGTCGGGCAAGGCTTACTCAACGATGTCCGCGCGACTCCCCGGACGGTACAGGATGCCTTCGCACGGGCCCTTCCGGCACGCGTGTTTCCCAGCCTCGAACGCCTCGTTACCTTGTTCGAAATCGCGCGCTACAGTGAACACATCATGACCGAGATGCACCGCGACCAAGCAACGCATGCGCTGCAGGAAATCGTCACCGGCCTGCGCATCGAAGCGGGCGTGGCATGGAGACAACGGATGTCCGTCGGGAGGTCGCAGGCATGAGCCGGAATGTTCTGCGCACGGCCGGAGGTCTATTCATTGTGGCATTGATCTGCACAGCGGCAGCGTTCTCCGCCACCGCGAAAGAACGTGATTCGGCGTTCGCCGGCGGTGTTGGTGCATCCCTCGTCAGGCTTGCGGAATCAAGCGGAACCGAGGTGCAGCGCATTCTGGCCGGCCCAGCAGCTCTGGACCTCGACCCACATTTTTCACCGTCGAATTCATTGCTTGCCGTCATCGGACCGCAGAACCCTTACTCTGAGGCGGAGGCGCAAGCAATGCAGGAGTTTCTCCAAAACGGCGGCACGCTCCTGGTGGCCGATGACTTTGGGCAGGGCAACAGCCTCACCAGCCGCCTTGGCGTCACGTTCGAGAGGGTGCGCCTCGTGGAACCCGACCTGGCGCACCAACAACTGGTCCGACTGCAAGGACGAGACTACCGCGTAACACTCGAAGCACCCACTGCGCTCCAGATCGACGAGGAGAGCGACACGGTTGTCATGGCAACATCGTCCGGCCATAGTTTCCTCGATCGTGACGGGACCGGCGTCATCGACAGCGGCGACCCTCCCGGACCTTTCCCGTTGGTCGCCGTGACCGAAATCGGCGTTGCAAATGGCAGACTAATCACCGTCTCGGACACGCGCCCCTTCCTGGGTGGCGAGGACCAAGACAATGAAGCGTTCCTCGAGGGCCTCCTCGATGCCTACCTCCCCGTCGAGGGCAAGTTGCTCGTCGACGAAAGCCATAGCAGAAGCAAGGACCCCATCCTTGCTTCTGCGGCCATCGTCGTACAGGCTCTCCGCAGCGGGCCATGGCCATACATCATCGTCACGGTCGCGATCTTGGGCGCAGTCGTCACGATGATCGCGGGGCCACCCTATGCTTGGGCCCGCCACAGGTTCAAGCCAAATCGCTACGTGGCAAGAGCCGACCTTCGCGAAGGCCCGAACTACGTCATCAGCGCGCAGCCGCACCCGAAAATGCACGCAAGCGAATGGACCACGCGGGGCCGCTTCTGCATCTTCGGTGGAGTGAGCCTTGCCCTTATCGGCATCAGCCAAGGCAACACCCAGGTCGCGTTCACCGGCGCCCTGATGCTCTGCGCCGCGGCTCTTGCCTTGTGGTACACGCCGACGTACGTTACTGCAATCCGGGCCATGTCGACCAACAGTGTGCAGGAAGACGGCATCGTGCAGATCGACTTGCAGATCGACACCAGGGCACGCAGCACATCTTACCTTGAGATCCGGGATCATCTACCCACCGAATTCAAGCTGACCGATGGCGAATCTTGGTTCCAGACCACCCTGTCGCGAAGGTCGAGCGTTTGGGCGCGGTACGAAGTCAGACCAGCCGTTCGAGGCCCCTACATCATCGGCCCTCTCGTCGCGAGGACGAGTGATCCCTTCCATATCCGGGGCGTGCACACCAACGTCGCGCAAGCGCAGGAACTAATGGTCCATCCGAGGCACGACCCGCTCAGCCGAATCCCCTTCCGAAGTAAAGTCGCTGCGATGACCCTCGGACCGCACCTCGTCAATCGCGCTGGCGACGGTTCGGAGTTCCATGCCCTGCGCAATTACGAAACCGGCGATTCCATCCGTAGCATCAACTGGAAGGCAAGCGCTCGCTCCAAGGATTTGGTCGTGAACCAGCGTGTGCACGAGAGCATGGCGACCTTGACCATTTTCCTCGATTCCCGAACCATCAGTGCAGCGGGATCCGTACAATCCTCACCGATCAATGAAGCATGCAGGGCTGCCCTGAGCATCGCAACAGGCGCCATGCAGGCCCGTGACCGCATCAAGATCTTCGCGTACGGCGACGGGATCCAGGACATCGCACCCGGCAAGGGGGCCGACCAGATCCACCGATTGACGCAGGCACTGGCCGCGTTACCTGCCAGAGGCGACATGCGGTTCTCTCAAGCCCTGGAAAACGTGCTGCCAGCGCTGAAACCGCGTACGCCGTTCGTTCTCATCTCTGGGTTGGAAGACGACGAGACCATCGTCGACGGTATCGCCCTTCTGCGGCAACGGGACATCCTACCGACGGTGCTCATCGTACCCCCGGGCACAAAAGCCGCGGACGGCGACCAAGATGCCGAACCGGACGCCGACAGGATCAACATGGAGCATGAACGGGCCATCGAGAGACTGCGCGGTCTTGCGATCCCGACCGTCCCGGTGAAGCCAGGAATGCCGTTGGCTCACTCGCTGCGCGTGGGGTTGACGTGATGAAGACCGACAGCATGGGATTCCTCGTCATCGCCGCCGCCCTCGCGGCCATGGTCACGACACGGGTGCCGCACCACGAACCTGTCATCGGGTGGAGTGCAGTCGCCATAGCCGGAGCCATCTTGTTCTTGGTCACCTGGAATCGTTTCCGCCACAGCGCACGCCCGACCGGGCGCGTAATGATTGCGGGCATCCTCGTTATCCTTCTGCTCCCCATCGCGCATGAGCCCGCCGTCCGGCTTCCCGCGTGGTCAATCGCCATCTTGGCCTTGCTTGCCATGCACGTCATAGGCCGGAACCAGGCCTCCATCGCCCCATCCCTCGCGAACGCCCGGCGCACCACGCGCACATCGGTCGCTCGCTGGATTCCGATCACTCTTGTCGCGGCGGCCGTAATCGTGATCCCCGTGCTGTATGAATGGGTCCTTCCTGCGCGTTTCTACGCGACGTACGAGCTTCACGGTGCAGCACGCCCCATCCTGCCGTTGCTCATCGTCGCAGGAGCCCTGACCGCCGGCGCATTGATCAGATTCCGACCCAGCGCCATGCAACCCAGCTCCGAAACAGACAACAAGGAGGCCACGCCTTGATGGTGTCCCTGCGCACGTGGGCCATGCTGGTCCTCCTGCTTGTGTCGTCCGCCACTACGATCCTTGCCCAGACTGCTGACGAACCAGATCTCGGCGTCATCGAGGTCAAGATAACAGGCCAGGAACCGCAATGGATTGACGGAGCCCCGCACGACTCGAGCGTACAGGTCACCATCGAAAATCAGGGAAACGCACGGTCGACAGATGGCTACCGCATCGACTATCAGTGGGTCAAGAACGGCGACGTCTCCTGGCTCAATGGCGAAGAAGAGGAGTCCATCGACTTCCATGCTCCGGTGTCCACCGGAGCCGACGGGCCGACGCAAGGATCAGCGCTGGACCCCGGCGACCAGCGGCAACACGACATTGCCTGGCGACTGCAACCTGGGCAGGCAGGCCACGGCACCATCAGGGTCACCATCACGCCCGTGGGCCGTGACGCCGGTGACGCCAACGACCAGGGAGAAAGCCTGCTCCAGTTCATCGAGGACCATCGCTTGGTTGTCGTGCCAGTGGAAGAGGGCGCGATTCCGCTCCGGCCAGACCAGATCGACTTCGTCCGGATCTGGATCGACAATCAAGGAAACGTCGAAGAACACGTCCAGCCGAAAATCCAGGACGCCACCGGCAATCACGAACGGCTCGATGCCGAGTGGAGCCCCACAGCACTCGAGACGACGGGATTCACTGTCACTGCCGGAAAGCGTGCTGCCGCGACGCTCCTCGTAGGATTCCCATTCTCGCAAAGCGGCGACGACCGTCCATTCGCTGTATCCTATGACCTGCAATTCCACCGTTCATATGACGAGACCGTTGTCGCCGTCACTACGCCCACCTTCTACCTGCTTGACGAGCCTATGATCCCAGGTTCGCCGTTCTCAGTCTCCGTCAAAGGAGCACAAGAACTCGCTGCGCACCCGGGAAACAGCCGTAGCACCACAATCTCGGTCACAAACGAAGGCACCAGCCGAGATACGTATGCGATCGAAGCACAGACCCCGGATGCGGGCTGGAGCGCCACGGTCTCCCCTGCGCGCTTAGCGTTGGACCCAGGCGAAACGCAGGAAGCCGTCGTCATGGCGCTCTTTCCAGAGGAACTCCCGCTCGGGACGACCTCCCGCCTCGACGTCATGGTCCAGTCCAACCGGGATCAAGTCCTGGGGGTCGAACCGGTCCAAAGGACGGTCAAGCTCCGGATTCACGGTCCTGCCGTGCACATCGTCCCTGGTCCTAATTTCCCGGCCCACGCGTACACCGACGACCCTCGCAGCCTCCCGATCACGCTCCTGAACACAGGAGACGCAGCGACTCCCAGCGCCACTGTCAGCGTCACCGCAGACGGACCGACCGGATCCACGACCAGGTCTGTGCCGATGGCACCCATCCCTGCCGGGTCGAGCGCGACGATCGACGTCGACCTCGGTTCGCACCCGCTCACAGGGTCCGTCACGGAAGTGCGGGCCGAATGGCTACCCACCGAGACCACGGAACCCGGTGTCTTCAGCCAAGCCATGACGAAGACCATCCAGGTCCGTGACGTCCGCTTGCTATTGGGTGCACCCCCGGAAACAGAGGCCGTCGCCGGTCAGACCCTGGCGCAACGGGCAGCGGGCCACACGTTCCACGTCACCAACCAGGGCAATGCACTGGAAGACTTCCGCGTGAGCCTCACGGCATCCGTGGGGCAACCCGAATTGGCGCTCGATTCCGACCTTATCCGCATCGCGCCGGGTGAAGGCAGATCGATACCCTACGACCTGGCCCTGCCGGAAAAGACGCACCAGGTCGAGAACGTGACCGTCGGCCTTACCGTCGCCGTGGACGGCCGGCCGGACATGCGATGGACGGTCAACGCGACGACACGCATCAGCGACGAAAGCCCGCCCTCGATAACACTGCGGAAGTCGTGGCCAGATGACTGGAGTCGTGGCACGCCGCTACGCCTTGACGTGTACATCGATGATTCCTCCTCGGTCGCCACAGCCGAAGTCGAGCACCTCCACATAGACGACGGACGAGAAGGCAGAGCAACGCTCTTTGAAGCGGATGGGTCATGGAGCAACACCCTTCTCTTGCCAGATTACGGCACGTACGCGTTTGTCGTCCATGCAACAGATCACTTCGGCAACCACGCGAACGTCACCCTACCCGAGGTGACCGTCATAGAACCCGAGCCACCCTCGATACAGTTCCTCGCCATGGAACCTGATATGAACGTCACTAGGGATCAACTGATTCCGATCCAGGTCGTCGATGAGCGCCCGGTCACTGTGGTGGCCCACATCGAATGGCAAGACCAGACCCGGACGCTTGACGTGCCCCTGGATGCCTCCGGAAACGGCACCTTCCACGTCGGCAACACGACCCCAGGCCCGGTCAGGATACATGTCGTCGCCACGAACGATATCGGCTCCATGGGTCACGCCTGGCTGAACTTGACTGTCCGCAATGGAACAAGCGGATTGCTAAACGGAAACGGGACCGTAGGTCAACGAGAGGCGCCATTGCCCGGTGTCTTTCTCGTCCTCGTCGCCGTACTCGGCCCAAGCGTCGCGTATCGCCGCAGCAAAGACCAGCAGCACCGGACCAGCAATGGCCAACAACGTAGTCTTTGGCAGGCTTCCTCGCTCTCTTGGATGGTCGGCGTGTTCCGAATTGCCATGGCCCGAGGTGGCCACTTTACACGGGCGGTCAAGCGCACAGCGGTTGCGCTCGCCCTTGCTGCGATCATCGTCACTGGTACGCTGCTCGTGGTGATCCCTCCTGCGCCGAGCGTTCCCATCGTGTCGGCGACCGAAGGTGCCTCGGAGGCGGACAAATCCAGCAAGTTGCGTGCCGATCTGAACCAGCTCTGGTCGCAATTGCCCGAGGAGATGGACCCGTACCTCGCGTTCGGCGATGCCGCATCCATCCTCTTTGCACAAACGCCCGATGGTATGGCGATCCGTGATGCCCCGCGGGATGGCACCGAACTTGCTAAGCGCTTCCTTGCCACCGACGAACAGATTCCGATTCCGGAAGCGCCCGCGACCCAGGAACCGCTTCTGGACGCCATTGCGAGCCTGGGCGACCAGGCGGATTTGCCATCCGACGCTGTCCTGCGGGCCAAGATCGGGGCGTTGCGTCTTGCACCTGCCACGGAAGACGCCTTGGCTCGTCTCGTGCTGTCCTACGGCCAGGCCTTGCGTCTGGAGGCTGAAGCAACGGCTGACTTTACTGAAATCGAACGGTCGCTGCTGTATGGCGACGCCCTTGCCTGGACGAGGTGGCGCGCGGAGCACCCGGAGCGGACGGACGAAGACGCGCGCCTTCACCGCGACGAACTGCGCGGGCGCGCGGATGTCACCAAGCGTCTGCAGGCGGCCGACCTGTTGGTGCGCACGGTGGATGCCACCAAGGCAGCCATGGCTCTCCCTCCGGTTGAACCGGACGTTGCCGTCGGGCCGGACACGGTCTTGGCAGGGGATCTTGGGCATGCGATGGATTCGTGGGAGGTCATCGACGCACTCGTTCGGCTCCCGCAGGGCGCGGCAGCCGCACGCCCGTTGCCGGAGCTCGCGCATGAGAACCTCTCGGAGGCACTGCTGCATTTGGCTGACACGCTGGGTATCCCGCGGCAACTAAGCAGCAGTTGGGCGATGCCTCAACTTCCCCCCAGCCTCGACTACGCGCTTGCTGAAATCGTCACGGCCCGGTGGACGGGCCTCCAGAGCGGAGACGCGACGCTCCACACGCAGTTGCTGGTTGACGCGACCCGGCGCTCAGAGCCCGCGCTGCGCGCATGGGGCGCGATCCTCTCCATGGATGCCTCGGAGTCGTTGAACTCGTTTGAATCCGCGTCGCGGGTCCTTGAGTCGGCTCGATCCGGTGCGTTTTCACCGTCGACGCTCATCGGCGCGGACTTGGCCAGAGGGCAAGGGGTCGCTCCGGTCACGCCGGCCACCCTGCAAGGTCTACTCGTCCGGCGCGGCGTGCCCGAGCGGGATGCCTTCGCCGCGTCGATCCGCCTTCCGCCGGAGGCCACGATGGCCCTGGCCCTGATCCTCACCGCCTCGCAAGCGTTGGACGGTGCCCTGACTGAACATGGGGCGGAGGCGCAGGCCGAGTTACGGGAGGCCGAGGAGATGCAGGGGCTCCTGGAAGCCTCCCATTGGACGGACGCGGAGGCGCGCCGCATCCAGGCCTGGGCAGAGCAGGAGCACGACCTTGCGGCATTGCGGGCGATCCAGCTGGCCCAGGCCGTCGCCCTGGCGAGCATCGAGGCGGCCGCAACGATACTCAAGACAGCGCAGCTCACGGAGGAGACCACCGCTTCGTCACAGGATGCGACCCCCCAGCCCGTCGATGACGTTGTCGGCTTGGTCCCCGGCGCAGGCCCCAACATCGCATCCGCGTCCAGCACGGTGCCGTGTACCCAATCCCCCCTGAGCGACTGCGCGAATGACATCCTTCTCTACGTCCCCGCCGCGGGAGGAGCCCCCGGCATCCTCGTCACTGGAGAGGGTGCTTCCACGCTCACGAACCAGATGTTCAGCCCTGACCCCGCACCGCGCATCGTCATCGACCTGGGCGGCGACGACACTTACGAGATTTCGGTTGGGACCGGCATCGAGTCGGCACGGTTGGGCGTATTGCTCGACGTGGACGGGGACGACCGGTACGATTCGGACCGCCCCCTGGACCACGGCGCAGCCCGCGGGATGGGAACGCTGGGTGTCCTGTGGGATCTTCGCGGGGATGACACGTACCATCACTTGCCCGATGCGACGACCACGAATGGCGCGCAGGGCTTCGGGGCCGACGGCGGCATCGGTGTGCTCGTGGATGGCGACGGGACCGACACGTACCACGCGTCCCGGGCGACGGCCCACGGATCGGCGGGGATCGAAGGCCCCGGCCTTCCTGGTGACGGAATCATAGTGTGGGAGGCCTACCCCTCACCCGACATCGTCGGTGCCGGCATGCTCCTCGACCTTGGGGTCGGCGATGATGAGTTCTGGGCCGCTATGGGGCAGGGCTACGCTGGGACAGACTACGCGCGCGCGATCCTCGTCAATGAGAAGGGCGTCTCGACCTATCGCACCCAGCTGACGAATCCATGGTTCCAAGGCGGCGTCGGCCCGGCCACGACTGCCGCCTTGGCTACGCTGCTGGATCTCGGCGGAGAGGGGACCACCTATTCCAGCCAGGATCTCCCGCCGCCGGGGCAGCTTTCAGGGCTCGGAAACCGCCCGGGGACCATCGCGACGACGGACGCGGCGGATCCGCGTCGGCAAGACAACAGCTTCTGGATGCTTTTCGGGTCCAACCCGTCTGAAACGAGTGATCCCTACGTATCGATCGCCCTTGGGGTCGACACGACGATGGACGACGAGAACGGCGACAGTTTCCCGGACACGGCCGACGCGTTTGGGGACGTGTCCGTGGGCAGGGTCCTTGAGATCATCGAGAACGCCCCGAAGCCTGAGGACCTGCTGAAGCCCGAGGAGGTTCTCGACACGGTCTTCCCGCTTCCCGGTGATAATGTCGACGGCGCCATCACGCTCTACAAGGCCGATCGGCAGACGACGGACGACAATGCAGAATGCGTGATTGCTCAAGCCGACATGGAACCGTACAGGCTGCTTTACCTCAGCGGCCCGGGCGGATCGGTCATCGATGACGAGGCGCACATCATGATCGATCTGGGTGGGGACGATACTTACACGGCCGAAGTCGCTGGACCGGGAGCGTTCTGCAGCGACGTTCAGGTTAGCGTTGTTGAAGGCTTTCTACTCGCCCGGCAGGACCCTGCCGAGGTCGTGTCTGACGGGAGCCTCCTGATCGAACTGGGTGGGGCCGACCATTACGATACGCCGAGCATGAGCGATACGCAGGGAGCGGTCCGTCCGCGTCAGGTTGTCGACCGCGACTTGCCTTCTGCGGTGAACGGTCACTCCGTTTCGCTGCTCTTCGAGTTGCAGGGAAACGACACCTATGAGGCTGCGGAGCGGAGTCAAGGGGCGGCGATGGCGTTTGGGGGAGGGTACGGTGCGCTCGGCGCCACTCAATCGGCTGCGTGGCTTATCGACGTGTCCGGCGATGACCAGTATTTCTCGGAAGCGGATTCGCAGGGTTTCGTCGGTGGTTCCCAGTTCGTTGGTGCCCTCGTGGACCTCGGGGGCGACGATGAATACGAATTCGGCAGCCAAGCCCGGGTCGTCTTTGACTCCGAGGGCACATCATTTAGTCAGCAGCGGCAGCAATATCTGCATATCACCCCTACTGGGCTCCTCTATGACCGGGACGGCAGGGATACGTATCGAAGCAACCAGTTGCTGGAATCGGATCCGGAGACGCTTGGACCTGATGACGATCAATGGTATGTCGACCAGGGATGGCTGAATCCCAAGGCCTGGTTGGGCTTGGGTCGCCCGCTGGCCGCGTTCATCGATGAGGGGTCACACGGAGACTCGTACCTTCGATTGGTGAACGATAATCCCGTGACCTACAAGAACATCAGCGCCATCAAGAATAATCGGGTCCGCGAGGACCTCACGAGCCAAGATGCCGATGCGGCACCGGTAAACAGTGGGGACCCCGCAGGTCCGATGACTGAATACCCTGGGGTCCCAAGGAAAGTCCCCGCCAAAGGGAATTTCATTGACGGCCTGACCCGTGGCTACAGTAGCGACGACGAGGACGGGGATGGTGCATCCAACCTCCACGAGACACTTGCGGGGACCGACGTAGGCAGCTCCGGAGACCATGCCGGAACCGTATGGCACGACCCCATCGGCTTGGACGGCAACGAACCGTGGTTCCACATCCGCAGCATCCTGGGGACGGGCAAAGGCGGGTTCTTCATCGGCGGCCAAGCCGACGGCGAGTACACCGCCGGGGCGTACGATTTCCTGGTGGACCTCGGGGGCGACGAGCACTATACGAACCCGTTGACGGGCAGCGGCATATTCCAGTACGATGTCGGCGGTGGCGACGACCGCTACGAACCGACCGGTGCCGGGCCGAACCTCGGAGCACCTGCACTCGGTATCGCTGTTTTGGCCGATGATGGTGGGAGCAATCGCTTCACCAGTTCAGGCGCCAAGACTCAGGGCGCCGCGTTGCTCGGGGAAGTTGGAATCCTCGTAACCTACAACGGGACGAACAAGTTCAACGCCAGTGCGAGCAACGTGGCCCAAGGGGCCGCCAATGGAGGCGGCTACGCCGTCCTTGCCAACTTCGGCGGGGGCCAAGACGAATATCTCATGACTGGCACCGGGATTGCGCAAGGAGCCGCCTCTGGCGCGGGCCAGGCCATCCTAATCGACGGCGGCGGAGACAACACGTTCACGGCACTCGATGCCGCAGGCTCCCAGGGAGCCGGCAACCTCCAAGGCAGCTTTGCTATGCTATGGAGCGGCGACGGCAACGACCGATACATCGCTGGATCCGGAAGCCAAGGAAGCGGTCGGGTCGGCGGCGCCGGAATCCTCCTGGACACTGGTGGCGACGATACCCACAAAGCCAATCAACAGGCCCAAGGCAGCGGCGTCTCCGGCGGGACTGGCGGCTCCTCCGGGGGTACGGGCTGGTTGGTGGACCTGGGTGGTTACGACCGGTACGAGGCAGTCGCCATGGCGCAAGGCCACGTCAGTGGAGCCACCAGCACGGGCGCCTTGTTCGACCTCCACGGCGATGACCGATACGACAGCGAGGGGGCGGGTCAAGGTTGGATGGAATCCGGCTGCGGCATCGCCTTGCTCCTGGACACTGCCGGCAATGATGCCTACCCGACTGCCGTGCGAGATCGGACGCCAGTAAAAGGGTCCCCCGATGCCGCGGGCAACAACTGGATCTGGGGCCAGACCGGCTGCAGCACCGCGCTCGGGGTCGATGATTCCAATCTTCAAGCCGCGATGCTCCGCCTGACCCAGATCACCGACACGGTCCAGCTGGCGTTCATCTCGGGCAACGCGCCGCTGGGCGACCTCACCACGACTGCAGGCAAGACCCAGCTCACGCTCCGCGCCACCATTCAGGGGTCGAATCCAAGCAACATCCGCCGCGTCACGTTCTTCTTGGAGGACGAAGTCCTTGCCACCGGGACCTATAATCCTGCTGCCAGCGGTTCCAACAACTTGGCATACGACCACAAATTCGTGTTCCCGGCGGCTCAGTTCCCTGACGGGGACTACGACTTCCAGGCCGTCGCTCACGGGGAGCCGACGCCCAACGACGGGAACCTCGTCGGGACTCCGGAATCGCCGGGGCGCGAAAGCCCGACCAAGACCCTCAAGATCGACAACGCACCTGTGTCGCTTTCCCCCATCGAAGTCCTCGGTGGCATCATCTCCCCAGGACGTGACGCGGTCCTGGGCCTTGAGATCTCAGCCGATCGGGCGGTACCTGCCGGTACCCAGGCCTGGGCAGGTTGCGCTGACGCCGCGAAGCCGCCGGGGGCCCGCATCGTCGTCACCGCCATCGGAACCTCCACCACGTATCCAGCGTTCAACGGCTATTGCCCGGCAGGGGCCGTCGATATCCCGTTGCAATCCATCGCCTTGGCCCAAGCCGGCGCCTGGGAGGATGGGGTTTACGACCTGGAAATCCGCCTGACTGATGCCGCAGGCCAAGTCACCACCACGAAACTACTGGCCGCAGTACGGGTCGACACCGAAGCCCCGACGTCCCAGGTTGAAGTCGATTATTCCGGCATCTCGCTTCGCAACGGGTCGAACATCAAGATCCCGATCCGGGCCGACGATGGCGATGGCGCCGGGATCGAACGCGTCATCATCCTCCTTTACGACCAAGCCGGGAACCTCGACAGTATCCAGCACAGCTTCTCGGATTCCCCCGTCATCGAGGTGCTGGCACAGCATGGAGACGAGTTCAAGCTTCTCACCATCGCCATCGACGATGCCGGAAACACTGAATCCCCTTGTGCGGCCGGCCAGACGCCCAATTTCGGCAAGACCTGCTACGCCACAAAGGCTGTTGGACAGGGCCTGTCCACGGTAGGCGCCGACTTCGCGCTCCCGGTCCTTGGTGACGTGAGCGCAACCCGTCGGTTCGTCCGACCGGGCGGCATCATCGATTACGCTGCCGAAGCCGAAGACTCAGACAGTGGTGTGGAAGCTGTTCGGCTCCGGTTCCTGGACGCCAACGGCAATCCCACCTACGAGGTCGACATGACATCCAGCCCGGGAGGCAATTACGCCGCGAACCGGGTGTTCCCCACAGAATCAACCGACGCAGAGACGCAGCTCATCTATGAAATCGTGGCGCGGGATGCGGCCGACAACGTCGCATCGCACCGTGACGTGGCGGTTCTGGACGACCGGGCCCCACGGGTCAGCGTGACCGGAACCGATTACTTCAAGATCATCGGCACCGACTACGAGGACCCCAGATCGGCAGGCGCTCCCGGCCAGCACGTCCGCGTCAAACTCCACTTGCAAGATGCCCCCGGCTACCCGATCCAAGAATCCATCGAATCCGTCCTCATCGACACCTCGCCTCTCAATGGCAGCTCGGAACCCCATCTGGAAGCATGCCAACCGAACTTATCCACCCGGCTCGAAGGCGACTGGACCTGCACCTTCGAATTCGCCTCGAACGTGATCGATGAAATCCACGGATTGCCGATCATCGCGACGGACAAAGCAGGCAACCAGAACCTCACGCAAGAGGCCCACGTGGTCGTCAGCGCCAAGCCCCTCCCGATCAACGACCTCCAAGTCATCGACACCACGCATGAGGGATTCAAAGTCACCTGGACGACGAAGCTCGCCTCCGATTCGGCCATCGCCTACGGGCGGGCGCCGCCCGCGGCCGGTGGTCAACCTTCCAACATCATGGAAGGCCCCCCAGGCTTCAGGACGGAACACGAGCTCACGCTCACCGGCCTGTCCCCGTCGACCACCTACTATTTCCAAGCCCTCTCGGAAAACGACGACGGCGTCCGCAGCAATTCCACTTGCACCCCCGCCTTCTGCCCATCCGTGACGACACTCCATTCCTACACGTTCGACGTCACGGGCCCTCTCTCGGGGTCCCACCACCAAGGAGAACTGCCGATTGGCTTCAACATCGGCTTCCGCGGAGGAACGAAACCGGTCACCGTCGAATTCCAGATCCAGGACGCGGCTCAAGAAGCATCCCCGCGACGATTGGCGGATCCCTTCCAACAACCCGAAGGAACCGGCTCGCTCGTTGTCAACACCACCCAGGTCCCCGATGGGGAATACATCATCCACGCAGACTTCGACCGCCTCGGCGATCCAGCAAGGTACACATCGCCTCGCTTCTGGATCGACAATACGCGTCCAATCGTGATGTTGGCCACTGCCGGCGCAGGCGCCAGGACAGGCGATTCCACGCCTGCGCTCGAATTCGTCGTTCTTGATCCAGGGGGCGGGCAGGCGTTGGCGGATTCCATCCGAATGAAGGTGGACAATGTGACGCACCCGATTACACTCGAGGAAAACGAGGTGCTCTTTGCTGACAGCACGAGGTATCGGGTCGTCGCTGCCCAGCCGATGACCCATGGGCTCCACCAGATCGAGATCAGCATCAAGGATGCGAGCCAGAACGTCGGGAAGGTCAACATGGACCTGTTCGTCGACCTGCGGCTACCGGTGTTATCGAAGATGAACATCACTCCCTCGCCGGGTCCCGTCAATGCCCGCCCCGGTGGCACCGTGGAGATCATGGTCCACGTTGATGACGACTCCGAGGTCGCTTCGGTCGAAATGGGCGCGAGTGCTGTCCGCGCGTCCACCATTTCCCTGCTCAAAATTGGTGGGCATCAATGGAAGGCAACGGTCGCCATCCCCGAGAACGTTGCCGACGGCACCTACATGCTTCCACTCCGTGCCACAGACGCCGTCGGGAACACGGCAGAGACGACCCTCCCGGTCACTGTCGACGCGCGACGGGCGCAAGTCGTGCAATCCGGCGTCAAGAACATCGACTACGTTGATGCCGAGATTCGTGTCACGACCAACGAACCGACCCAAGTGCGAGCCGCGAAGACCACTTTATGGACCGCATGGGACACGGCACATGAGATCACAGTCTCGTCCCTCAAGCCGGGAATCGAGCAGGTCGTAGAGATCGATATCGTCGACGCCGCCGGTTGGACATCCATGCTGCGCTTGAATGTCACGACGAGAAACGATTTCGAGCGACCCGGCCCCATCACCAACCTCTCCGGGGCCTCCCCGGGACAGGGCATCGTCGAACTCACGTGGAACGAAGCCACCGACAATGCGGGAATCCAGCACTACATGATCCACCGAGCCCAAACCATCCGCGCGCCCGCCATGACCGCCAACGTCACAGCACCGCGCTTCATGGACGAGGACGCCCCCGCAGGACGCGCCGTCACGTATTCCGTCTCGGCCGTCGATGTCGGCGGGAACCAAGGACCAGAACGCCCCTTGACCATCGACGTGCTGGCGCTGCCTCATCTGGGCAACGCGACGATCACGCCAGAACGAGGACCCGCGAGCCAACCGTTTACCGTGACCATCACGTACACGCACCCGAGTGGGCAGCCGCCGCACGCCATCCACCTCAAGACCCCGGATCAAACGATCCCGATGACTCCAGTGCCGGGCACCAAGGAATGCCACTTGGGCTGCGCATACGCGGCCGAGATGCGGTTGGAGCCCACCTCCCATCTCGGTGACCGCGGACGCATCAGCGTTGTCGCCGATGATGGCCGCTCCCAGATCCAATACGACCTCGAGGAACTGCCGCTCGTGCTGCGCTCCGGCGTCCAAGATCTTGGGGGCAAGGCTGGACACGAATCCCCCGGCCTGCCTCTATGGACGATCCTGCTCATCTCGATTCTTCTGGCCAAACAAAGAATCGTCTCCCGGAGGCGCGACCCATGACCCCGACACAAAGACACCGATGCTACGCGATGATGCTGGTGGCGCTCATGAGCCCGATCGCCGCCACGCCGGTCGCCCACGCCTGGCATCTGGCCGAGGAGGAACCCTTGCAGGAAGGAGCCCCTCAAGCGCCGGACGACGTGTGGGAAGACACAGACATGACTTTTGTCGACCGGCCCGTCCATGACGCCCAGGACCGGGTCACAGCCGCCAACCAGGACATGGAAAGTTCCTACCAGATTCTACGGAATTCCGTAAATGATGCTCGAGGTGAAGCGACCGATGACCTTCAGGGCGCCCCGCTCGACTTGTTCCGCGACGGGGCTGGGGGCAGTAACGCGCCTGACCCGCTCGATGTTCGTGCGCGCGGCTTCGGCGATTGGAAAACCATCGGCGACAATGCTTGGGCCCATTCAACCAATGCAGCCAAGAGCGGGAACCTAGGATACACCCAAGCCACTGAACCGGGAGGGCGGTACGCTTCCTCTGCGCTCAGCCTGTTCGTCTCACCGGAGATCGATCTCGACACGAACTTCTTTGCCACCAACAGCGATACGATGCGGTCTGCAGCCACTCGCGCGGGAAGGCAACCATCCGAGGGCAACGTGCTCGAGAACAACGTTCCCGGATCCACACTCCTCAGCACCATCGCGGACGCCTGCGAACTCGCAAAAACGCAATACAGCTACAGCAACCCCTCTCTCGGCACGGGCTCATTCAGCATCGCCCCGGGCACATCCTGTGATTCCTATAGCGCCCTTCTTGGTGACCCCGTCTACTCGTTCCGTTACGCACTGCGCCACAACCTGGCCCTGCAGGACTCGACTACGGGACTCGACGGTGTCACTGTCCTCGTCTTCACGTCAGAGCCCGACGACTTGACGGACGCCCAAGGTTGTTCGGCCGCCCCTGCCCTATCGAACGGGCAGGGAACGACCCTGAATATAGGGGTCGCGAGCCAGTGCACCGTCGCTACGCCCACCGGCGGTTACCCTGTCTCGGAAATCCGCAGCATGCCTGCTTACCGCGGCCGCGCAACCAGCTTCCTGGATGTCCAAGGCTATGGGCCGACGTACGCCGGCTATTCGGGCCAGACGGAGGGTTGGATGAGCGACACCGTCAATCTCGGTCCCTGGGAAGGCCAATCGGTGTGGATTGGCTTCCTCTTTGCCTCCTCCTCGTTCCCACCAGGAGCGTACTTCGACTCCACGTCGCGCTTCGATCCGCATGCGGGATACTTCGGGTTCCACCTGGATGAGCTCGCGATCCAGGCGCCTGCGGCGCCATACAACCTCAAGGCCCGCACCGCGATCGCACCGGAGTTTATCCCGCTCTTGGCCGAATACCAAGCAATTGGCATTCCCACCATCCCGCCGGACCTGCCCTTCGAGGCCCACGGACAGGTCGTCAACCACGGCAGCACCACCATCGAAGTCGCTGCAGCCTTGCGCATCCTTCACCAGACGGACGGGTCGCTGACACCCGCCCAGAACGAAGACGGGCCGCTTGAGATGATCATTCCCGGGCCGGTGACGCTTGAACCGGGGGACATCCTCGACATCCGCGCATGGTTCCAGAACCTCACCACCGACGTGGACTACGTCGTCCAGGTCTGCGCAAACCGCCTCGGCGAGGGGGACACAGCCGGCGACAAGGACTTCTGCCAGGAACCACCCAGTGCTGGGCAATGCAGCCTGGACCCCCTCGACGCGGACGTCTGTGATGAAGTCACCCTCCACCGCTTCAACGTCGAACCCGTCGTGCATTGGGACATCAGCAGCATCCAGGCCCAGGACCACGAGGTCCAAGTCGGTGACAGCACGCCCATGGCCCTCACGCTTCGCAATGAGGGAAACCTCGGGCAGGACTTGGAGATCCGACCACGGATCATCACCATCACGGGCAAGTCCGCTTCAGACAATGACCAACGCATGCTGTTGCGAGCCAACAACAGTGATGAGCAGCTGACGCCCGTCCAGGTCAATTTGGAGCCTGGCAGCACCACGGAGCTCTCTTGGGACGTCCGAGCGGTCGAGGCAGGGCAATACAAGCTCATGGTCGACATCACGTCCATTGGCGGAGGCGTACGTCCCTTCCACGTTCGGGACCTCCAGGCGCTGTTCAAGCCGTGGCGAAGCTGGGCCGTCGAAGACGGCATCACCGTGGACGGAATCGTGGACGATGTCCCGTGGTTCGAGAACACGGCGAAAGAACAGATCGTTCGGGCACCGATCACCTACCGCATCGGCAACACCAATGATGGCACCGGCGACCAATTGTACATGCTCTTTGAGAAGGTCTCGGATCCGCAACTGGAGATTTTCTTTGGCGAACCCCATGGCAAGGCTCCCAGGACATCGGTGACCACGGGATACATCATCAATTCCGCCGGGATTTATGACATGGTGTACACAGGGCCTGCTGCCGGGTGGGTCCCCACAGGCAGTCCTTCGGGCACGGGAGCGGGCAAGGTAACGGCCCAGCCTGGCGGCAACACGTTCGAACTAAGGATTCCCATCGGAGTAGCCCCCGCGCAGGGCGGGATCACGGCGAAGCCCGGTGAATCCTTGCCGTTCTTGGTCCGGACATGCAGGGACCCGGCGACCCGGGCTGTCTGCAGCAACCATCCCGCCGAAGCGCCCATGTTCGATGGCGAAGGCATCCACCCAAAAGACGGCACCATCGAACAGGAGATAGCCACGTGGGATGTCCTGATGCTCTCGGCCCTGGCGCCGGAGATTCCCGTGTTCGAGCGCGTCGTGGGTGGCGACTTGGGCGTCAATGTTCCACGTCCCCCACTCCTGTATGAAGACTTCACGGCCTGCCACGATTCGTCCTTCTTCGGATGGATTCCCCGCACGGGGGACTATGATGGCATGCAGGACAAGTGGAACTGCGGGCCCTATGCCGGCGATGCGCACCAGGCCATGGTCTACCAAGGCATCAACCCCGACCACAACGGTCCAAACAGCCCATGTCCGGGGGAATGCGGGCAATACGCCATGGCCCCCGGTTACCGGCAACTCCTTAGTCCGCCCTTCGAGATTCCCGCCGGCGCGGAAAAGCCGACAATCACGATCGCGCACCAGTACGGTACAGAAATCCTCCTGGATGACAACCTCCACCTCATCTACAGCGAGACTTTGCCGCAGATCTGGGTCGAGGTTTGGAACCCGGCGAGTGGCGTTTTCGACCAGTTCTTCCGCCTGCGTCCCGAAGGCGGCTACACCACGGAGGCGGAAACGGGCATCGACGACCCGAGGTTTGCGCGGCAATTCCGGGCCCCGGTCACGCTCGTGGACCGGCTCGAGAGTTCCGGATGGTGGTGGCCGCAAGGCGAATTCCCCTTGTATCAAACACCCACTGACGGCCTGCCGCACGGGGGAAGCTTCGCTGGGTCGTCTCCCTGGAAGACCGATGTCATCCCACTCTACGGGGACCACTTCGGGAACGAGCTGGCGCTGCAAGGCAAGATTGTCCAGATCTCCTTGGACCATCCATTCCACAATGCCCCCGAGGTCAGTGACGTTTACATGAACGGGCGCAGCAACAGCAACGCTGAAGTGAGCGAGGCGCAACGCGTGGCGACGCCGCAGTCGGGTATCTTTTTTGCATCTGACGCCGGAGAACGAGGGGGAAGTGGTCGAGTCTTCGTGGACGTATGCCGCACGCAAGGCGTGTTCGGTGGGTCGAAGGTCTACCTGATGACCCAGGATCCTGCCGGCTGCGGCGGCGTGGCACAATTTTACGACATCATCCTGCCCGGGCCGCGCGACGTGAACAGCTATTTGGGGACCGCCCAGCATTATGAATCGGTCCAACATTATGATCAGTTCGGGGCCTCAACCGGTCCCGGTGGAACCAAGCCAGCAGCCGTCCCGATCCAAGGAAAACCACTGGAACCGCTAGGAGTTGGGACGGTCTTCGACTGGGTCGATGCCAACGATGACCACTCATTTGGCGATGGGGACGGATTGTTCCTGAACATCGGAGGAGGCAACCAGGTCGAGCCCAGAGACATCCCGCTGCGTGGCAACGTTCCCATCGGGGAAACGTACTGCGGGACCACGATGGAATGCAGGCCGACGGCCATGGTTGCCACGGCCCGGGACCTTCTCTGGGTGGACCGCAACTTCGACGGAGACTGGGATGCGCAGACCGTAGCCGGCATCAGCGGGGGGCAGGTCCCAACGGTAACCCATACTGACGTCAATGGCAACCACGACTTGGTCTTCCTGCCCGCACGGGTGCTCAACGGTGACATGACCCACGTGAATGTGACGCAAGACTTGGGATGGCGCCTGGGCGGCATCGCGGTCACGGAAGGTCCGGAGTTTGAGCGTGACATCACCGTCTCATCCGCCTCGCTCAACGTGTCGTGGGACGCAAACGAGTTGGGCCTCGGCCCTGGAACGACCGTTCCCATCGAGGTCGAAGTCCAAAACCGTGGAATGCTTGGTGCCACAGCGGTCATCGACGTCTTCGGGCAGGATGTCAAGACGGGGCAGATCGTCTGCGAATCGCGCAGCGGCAACATCAATGTCCTTGACGGCGCCACGCGTAACGTCCGGCTCGAATGCACGATCGGGAGCGAGCACGAATTCGCCAAGATGGCGTTCCTGGCGATCGCCACCCTCGTCGGGACGGAAAAGGACTCGATCCCCGGAAACAATTTCCAACGCGTCCCGGGTTTGTACGATGTGGTTGCGCGCCCTGATGCTTCGATCACGACTTCCGTGACGCCCGTCGCAGACATCGAGGGGACGTTGCGGCAGTTGGCGATCACGGTCACGAACCGGGGCAACGTGCCATTGCCGGACGTCCGCGTCGAAGCGGGTGTCTCCCGTATGACCGACGATGGCCCCATCCCGATTGGTAACCTGCGACAATGGGGTCTCCTGGAGCCGTTGCCGATTTCGGGTTCGGTGCTCCTGACGCCCGGCAATAGCAACGCGACCAAAACGGCACTGACCTTCACACCGGAGCTGCCAGGCACGTATGCCGTCAGGACACGGTTGATTGTCCCGGGCGACGAAGAGCCCAGCGACAACTTCAACATCGTCGAAGCCAAGGCGCAGCAGATTCTCTACCGCAACGAGCTGGACGGCGACGCACCAATCGCCATCGAGGGCGTTGTGGAAGGCGAACTGGCCCTCGACGAAACCGGGGTCTGGCATGCGGCCAGCAACAGCGTCGATGGATCCGGTCGCCTTGCAGTCGGCAACCTCGATCAGGGGGAGATCCCAGCGAACACGGATGCTACCATTCAGCTTCCCACCATCGACCTCAGCGCAGTGAAGGATGCGACTCTGGCCTTCAAGCAACGATACGACCTGGAGGACCGGTTCGACGCCGCCCGCGTCGAAGTCTCGCTAGACGATGGCAAAACCTGGTCAGCCATCCGGCCGCGCCCTCAGCCCGGACTACCCGACGGCTATTCGACCCAATCACTCATCGGGGCAAATGCCATCCTCGGCAACGACTTTGAATGCACCGCGTGCGCCTTCACGGGCGACAGCGGCGACCTGCCGCAGAACACGGATGGTTGGATCACGACCGAATTCGACCTGACGAGCCAACCCCAGTTCCTGGTCGATGCAAGCATCACCGAATTCAACCTCGACGGTCTGGCCCCCGAGGCCCGTGCCACGCCCATCTATCGCGTCCAAAACGACGGAGCGCCGGAGGACGTCCAGTGGACTTACCTCGACCCCTCGGGCCAGGCTGGGCCTCCGTACTGGGGGATTGATGACGTGGGATGGTTCGAGAACCATCAATACTGGTGGATCGACAATCGCAGCTACTCCGAGCCCGCGCCCCAGTTCGGCCAGACGATGTGGTGGAGCGGCACCGCCGGCATTCCAGCCCCGGACGGCAGCCTTCCCAAGGTCGGAAGCCGCCTCCAGATTGACCTTGCAGCAGACGATTGGCCCATAACCGGCAGCGAGGACGAAATCGTCCTCTCTTGGTGGGAATGGCGCGCTGGCTGGCGCACATCCAATCGAGAGGGCACCGGGGCAACGTTCGAAGTCAAGGGTCCAGAAGGCTCGGAGGTCCGTATAGTGGAAGCTCTGCCCTCCGGCTGGACCCGACGCGAACTCCTCCTGCCGCCAGGCTCAGGTGATGCCTCGATCCAGTTCACGTACCACTCGGGAGAAGCGCCTGGGGCCCCCGTGTTGACGTCTCAGTATGCCTATCAACAATATCATTACATCTACCCGGCGCGGTGGGAGAACAACCGGGGCTGGTTTATTGACGGCGTTGAGGTCCTTGGCATTTCCGCGCCGGACCCGAGATCCGGGCTCCGCGACCAATGGCGACTACAGGACCTCCGGAACCTGGACGCTTTGGACATTCCATCCTCCCAAACATGGGACGCCACGGTCTTGCCCGGTCATGAACCAGGAATCGGTTGGGGCTTGGTCAGTCGGGGCGCCGCCGCAACCGAATCCGGATGGAACATCACCAAAGTCAACTTGCCCGGAACCGGACCCACGAAGGCTTGGGCATTCTCCTCCGACGCCTACCCTGAAGGGTATCCGCCCAATGCCGACAGCGTCGTGGTCACTCCAATGGTGGACCTTCGGAACTATGGGGCTGAAAAAGCGAGCTTCCGCTTTGACCATAAATTCGGCTTCGAGGGCTCAGAGATCCACTACATCCGCAATTCAGTTGACGACAATGACGAAAGCCTATACGACGTCGAGACGGGGCGCTTCAACCTCAGACTTCTCGACCCGGTAGTCGCGGAGGCAGGCGATGGCGGAACCGTCGTGTACCAGGTATACGATGAGAACATGGAGACTTACAGTGATTGGATTCCCCTCACGGGGCCCGACCGCCTCCCGGACCTCACTGTGGCCTCTTTCCCGCATTACGTGCCGCCCCACGATCGTTACGATCTTTCCGAGTCGCCCTACGGCCAGAACATCGAAAGGATGGGATACATGGCTCAATCGCTGCAATTCGGAAGCTCCCTCGAGCAGCTCAGCCACATGTACAAGGATGGTGGGGGAACCAACTTCCCGTCGAAACCGTGGCAGGTCAGGCCCTACGCGCCTGCCTTCACAGGTGAGAGCGAACGCCTGGCACCCCCCGGCCAAGACGGGTGGCTCAAGGCTGAATGGGACATCAGCCACCTCATTGGCAGCCAAGTTCGCTTCGGGTTCCATGTCTGGACAACCCCGTCGAGCCTCTGTAGCACAGAATCGTCGAAGAACGGATACGAATTTTCTTATGCCCCTGCGTTCCATCTTCCACGCCAGTGCCCCGGGGTCTATGATACCTCGTTCAAGGACAAGGCGCCTGGTGGGGGGGGAGGCCCTCATCTTTGGTTGCACGGTGTCCTGCCAGCCCCGGAAGGCGGCTGGAAGATTGCAAACATCGAGGTCGCAGGGAAAGACTTCCAAGGCGTCCCTGCAGACCTTCGACTCCGGCTGGCCACCGATGGTAGCTTCACGAAGGGTGAATGGAGTGTCGATGACATCTCCGTCGTCGGTTCGCGCTATGCCCGGAACATCGTGTTCAACGTGGATCGCCCGGAAGTCCTGGCCGAGCCGGGCACCAAGCTGGACCTGAACATCACGATGGAGAACCTCGGCATCAACGAGCGCACCGGCCTGGCCGTGCAAGCGGTCGCATACTTTGACAACAGTCCTGCGCAGCTCCCTGTGCAAGTGACCGGGTTGCCATATGCCAACGTCGATCCGGCGCTCTTGCCGGAAGGGATATCGCAGGCCGTCGGACCGTTCGGCCTCAAGGCCGGGGGTCAGGGCCACCATGAAGCGCCGTTCGGTGTGAGCCTGGATCTGCCCGAGGGCACATGGGACTTCAACCTGTTTCTGCGTGTGCTCGAGCAACCATGTCCGACCTGCGACTACGAGATTGCCCGGAACGAAGAAGGCGGGGCTGCACAGACCCTCGTCAGGATCCACGTGGAAGACAAACTTGACATCGGATTCGAGGCGCCTCGCCAGGACTCAGACCGTCTAGTCCTGACCACGGAACCCATCCTTCGACCTGGCGGCGACGTGACCCTGCTCGCCAAGATCAGGAACGAAGGGATCATCGAACCGGATGTCACGGTCCATTGGACGCTCTCAGAGATCATCCGGAAGGGCGACCCATCGAAGCAAGCCGGGCTGAAAGCCAAGGAAAGCAGGCACATTGCAAATTATGCCGAGTCGCAGGGGGTGCTGCCGCGAGGGGATGCAAGAGAACTGTCCCACACATTCACCCTTCCTTCGGGGGGACTCTACGAAGCCACCATCGATGCCCGAACCGCAAGCGGGACGACGTTCACCGAAGTCCTCGAATTCTACGTCGGCAACCCCCAGCCCTACTATCGGGCCGACTTCTCCCAGGACAACGCAAGCGACCTGGGATGGCGCGACGGGTCCCCTGCCGTCGGCAGCCCCCAAGGCGGCACACCAGAGAATCTCCAATTCCGGCAGGAGGGCGACGCGTTCATCTGGGGCGTCTCCACGAACCAATTCTCGCAAGGACAAGACTACTGTTCTTTCGGCGCATGCGACGGCAACGGCCGCAACAGCAGGGGGCCGCCCATGTACGGCCTCAACGGCTACGCTGATAGCGGCGTGTACCTCGACCTGGGAAAGGTTCCAAGCGACCAGGCCCGATTGACGCTTGCCCACTCCCATCGTTTCGAGGATCTGGATGGCGCCAGACTGGAGGTCATGCCACTGAGGCTTCCCGTGCCCAAGACCGGGACGCCCAATCCTGCCTTCCAATGCGTCAACGGCGCCAACAGCGTCCCTCTGTGGTTCATTCCCCAACCGGTCGACGCGCACCAGTTCAATGGCAAGATCCTGTCCTTGAACGGCTACACCAATCCCGGCGGCACTCCGCCCCCGCCAGACCAGGACACGCCGGAACGACGCAACCCGATCAACGAGATAAGTACCGTAAGCAATACCCATTGGACGGGGAGCGGTACACGGACCACTGAAGAGGTGCTCAGCCTCCTTCCCGCTTTCGGCGGCCCCTCCGCCCAAGACGAGATTGTAACCTACGACTTGGGTGGGGCCCCCATCCCGTACTGCCCTCTAGGCTACCAGCCGGACTACCTTATCCTAGAGAATGACATACCCGCGCCGGATTCCCTGATCAATTATACCCTGCAACTCCGGTTGAGTACCGGCACGCTTCCAGGATTGACCTGGCAATGCGAACGAAAGGGACCCACCACAAATGGTCTACCAGACGACCTCGGAAGGACCCAAGGGGCGGACTCCTATTGCTTACATAATGGTCCGTCCGGTCCAGGCCGCGGACGACTCGGCGGCATGGGGTGGCACATCAACGCCATCTCGGCGAACTCGGTCCAGGTCGACGTGCAGCCCGATCGACGAGAATTGCCGATCCTTGATGGTTATAGCAAGACGTACAGCTTCAGGGTCACCAACGACGGGACCGTTCCCGAGGTCTTCCGCGTGGAATACGATGCCCAGAGGAGTTCTCCTGGTCTCAGCGAATCCTGGTTCCACTTCCCGGAAACCGAGGTCGTCCTAGCTGGCGGCCAAAGCAAGACGGTCTTCTTCAACATCACCGTGCCCCAGGAGCCGGCGCCTCCGCGAGGCCTCTACCAGGCCTCGTTCGACGTCTTCGCCGTCAACGACCCCAGTCTCCGGGACACCATCAAAATGGATGTCGACCTGGCTGATCAGCCGTTGCCCGACCTGACGGTCCAACTGGCCACCGATGCACCAGGTCCCATCGTGAAGCTCGAGCAGGACACGATCGCGACCATCTCGATGACGGTCAGTAACATCGGCTTCAAGGACTCCGAGGAGGTGCCGATCCGAGCAGAACTCCGGCAAAACGGGAGCCAAGTCCCGGTCACGGAGATGCTCGTCGGGAGCCTTTGTCCAGCAGTCGAGTGCGGGGATGGCGAGGGGACGTCGCGAGAGACCCTCACCTACGAGTGGCTCGTGCCCCATGAAGTCGGGACCTATGTGCTGCGTGTGGAAGTCGATCCAGAGGGGCGGCTCGTCGAGAGCTCAAAATCCCAGAACAACGCTTCCATGCTTGTGGAGGTCGTGCCGCTGCACCGCCCCGACCTCAGCATCACCAGCCTGGAATTCGAGGGATTATCGGAGGACGGCTACGGCACCGAAGGTGGACTGCTCCGCATCGTCGCCAACGTCACCAACCTGGGCGTCGCGCCGGCAACGGACGTCGATGTCCTGATCTTCTCAGGGTCCGCGGAGCTCGCACCAGTCAACCTGGACATTGTCCTGCCCGGGGAGACCAAGCAGGTCTACGCAGCGCACCTTGCCATGCGTGGTGAACGACTGGTCAAAGTGGTCGTGATCCCAAGTCCGGAAGAGACCGACCCGGACAACAATGAGCTCAGCCGTTTCCTGCGCATCCGTGGAATCGACCTCAACATCACGCGCAGCGATGCAGCAGCACAACAGATCTCCCCGGGTGGAACTTCCTCCTTCCGCTTGTCGGTCGGCAACGACGGGAACGTCGTCGAGCAGATCCTCGTCACGCTCGACGAAACGCATGTTGGATGGGGCTTCGCGGCATCCCCGAACCCAGTCACGGTCGCACCTGGATCGGCCGGATTGACCACGATCACGCTACAAGCGCCCGTCGACCAAGGCGCTGGCCAACAGCAACTTCGGATCCTTGCTGCGCCACAGAGCCGGCCCGACTGGACATCGACGGTCTTGGTACCTTTGGACGTGGCCACCAGATCCGGCGCGGTCACAATGACGATCCCTGGAAACCAGAGCGCGGAGGACGGCCTAGCCATCCATCTGAAGAGCAGCAGCAATGTCGCCGAGCACCTGGCGTTGCATCTCGTGGAGCCCACTTCCTGGGAGATCGATCCCATCACGGTCGAATTGCTGCCCCACGGGGAAGCCAACGCGCTCGTCACAATCAGAGCCCCCGTGACCAGTCCGCCTGGCGCGACGAACGTCACGCTCCATGCGGTCGGCGCAGGTGGCCTCGTCCGCGCAGAAACGCAGACCATCGTGCTCGTCGACGCGCACATCAATGCAACGGCGCAGTGGGAACCCGGCAGCTGGGTCGACGGACACGACCCGTCGTGGCGCACGTACCGTTACAGCCTGAGCCTGACGAACAACGGCAACGTAGCCATCAACACCACCCTTGAATCTCGGGGATTGCTGGATTACTCCAGGCATCTGTCACCCAACGCGACGATGCTTTTGCAGCCCGGGCAGACCTCGATCATGCCCGTGTTCATCGCGACCCGTGCCGCCCACATCGATGCAATCCAAGGAGCATTCCGGATCTGGGCGGAAGCCTCGGAGGTCCCTCAGCGCCAACTGGTCGATGAACTGTCCGTTCCATCGCTTACGATGCCGGACCTGGAGGCGACCCACCTGCGCGTGACCCCCGCCAACGGCCTTACCGTCGGAGAACCGGCGCGGCTGTTCGTGACCATATCCAACGCAGGGATCGTTGCGAGTCCAGAATCTGAACTCCATGCATTCGTGGACGGAGAACTCGTCAATGCGTACAGCGTCCCGGCCCTCGAACCGAACGAAGAAATCGCCATCAACATGACTTGGTCCTTCCAGGAGCCCGGTCAGCACTTGATCTATCTGCTAAGCAATGGGAGGCAAGAGATCGACGAGATGTACACGGACAACAATGGAGTCAGCGGACTCGTGGACGTAGAACAAACCAAGGGCCAAGAGGCAGCGCGCAAATTGAAGGAGGTGCCGGGGTCCTCGATTGTCCTCTTGCTCGCAGCGTTGGCTGTCGGCTTGCTCGCCCGGCGGCGTCGGGGAGATCCATAACATGCGAAGAGCGTCTGGATGCGGGATACGGCTTGCGGCGGCCGTCCTGATGTGCCTCCTGATTCCCATATCTGGCCATGCCACTGAGGGAACCAGCCAGGAACCCCTCGAATGGTGGGGGCCGGAAGCAATCGGCCAGGGGTACCACATCCGGGTTCCGGTGACGGTCTTGAATCCGCACGACTACGCCATTGAGAACGGACTCGTCCTCGCCGAGATCGACCTCACTGAGGCCCTCGTCGATGCGGGGTGGGTGCACGAAGTCCGGGGCGTGAATCCCCGCTTGTCCTCGTTCGAACTGGATCCCAACAGCGTACGGGTCGTCGAGATGTTCGACCTGCAAGCGCCAGAAGGGGGATCCAAGCACGGCAAGATCGCAGCCTACGACCCGTCCATCAGCAACAACGACCCTACACGTTTCGAAGTGCCGAGCACCCACTTCGAGGGGTTCGTGCAACAGCGCTCAGATCGGGCATTCGACAACAAGACCAACCCGATCCTCACCGTCATGTGGCGGATCCAGGATTCCCTTGACCCCGGGGATGAACGGTATTTCGTCGTATATGTTGACAGCTTGACCAACAACGAGCATCTGCCTCGCGATTACCGCGGTGCATTGGGCGGTGACAGCCTGTACAACGCCTTTTGGGCTGGAGCGGCGACCGAACTGGTGGGCCACGCCAAACCACGTGACAACGGTCCAGCTCAAGTGACCGTCCTCGGGTTGCACCCCGATACCGCGGTCCGCGTCGAGATCGCAGACGCCGGCGGCAGCTTCATCCAACAGGTCCCACCCGCCAACGTACACAGCAACCCATTCACGATTGGAGACGAGAAAACCGTCAAAGTCATCTTCGGGAACCAACCCGCAACCTTCCGTCTCACCGCCAATCGGCCCATCCTGGCGCTGGTCGATAGTGAAGGGTTCGCGCCATCCAAGGCCGGACGATTCACTGGAAGCGAGTTCCTCTTCGCCACGACGTATGCAGCTGCCGACCAGCAGGATAGCCTGTTCATCATCAACCAACACCCTGACCTGCTGAGCCGGCCAGACCAAGTCGCGACGATCGTTGAACTGCAAGCCCTTCAAGCCGACGGACAGCCGGCCGGTCCTGCGAAGCAGATCCATGTCAGCGACGGAGACAACCCGTTCCATTACACGCTCGGCTACCGCCATGACCGCCCAACCAGCACGGCCACCTGCTCCTTCGCCGAGACGCCGTACAGCCCTACCATCAGTTCGCAGCCGACCACGTATCGGGCCCGCGTCACCAAAGGAGGGCCCGTGGCCATCCAGTTCGACGCCGTCAACGGCATCATCCAGGTGCCCGATCTCGACCAGGGACCCACAGGCACCCAATTCCTGCCCGTCTTGGCCCGGAAAAATCATCCCCAACAACCCGAGACCGGAAACTGTCCCAACCAGATCATCGAAGCCTACAACGTGTTCGCAACGGCGGACCAAGGAGTCGGAGTCGGCGTCTGGAGCCTTGACACCCCAGACAGACTCTTTCCCACATGCAACGAGGAGCCATGCGATCTGATGCCAATTGGCCCAATCGGCCAAACGGCAGATTTCCTCACCATCGACCCCGGGCCATACGCCGACCGACCGTTGGTCACAAAAGCAACCGGGCCGTTATGGTTGATGGCGGGACGAACTTCAGCGCAAACAATGGGAGCCGTTAATCTGCATGGCCCCCTTGGCGGCCACCAAGGCGCCCGCGAATTCCGTGGCTTCGGTGAATCGTTCGTCTACGCCCCATACGAGGACACGCGCATCCAGGTCACGATCGGCGCATCCGGGGATGCACAGATCATCCCCATCGCCAAGGGCCGCGCCATCGATCTGTCAGATGCAACCGACATCGACGTGCGAGGCCAATGGTATGAGATCGCCTCGAACCGCCCCGTCATCGTCAACCCGACCACCGATGACTCTGGATTCCTTGCCGGAGTCCCTTCAGTGCTGAAGGCCGAAACGCATGAGGATGCGGCGGAATACCGGGGTTACCTCGTTGACATCGCGTCAAAGACCGGATTGAACCCAGTGACCGCCTCGACCGTCCCCGGTGAACCGGTGCAATACGAGTTCGTCGTCACGAACAAAGGTCGGGCCATCGGCTCCGCCACATTGACCGACACGATCGAACTCTGTCCGACTGGAGCGGAATCGCTCCCGCCAGGCTGGACGGTTGACGTGGCAGGATCAACAAGTTGCGACTCCCCTTCCGCCATCACCCTCGCCAGTGGGGCTTGGCAGACGATCAAGATGAAAGTCACGCCGCCAGATGACGCTGCGGTCGGTGACATTGTATTGGGGGTGCTCGCCACCAGTCTCAACAATCCTGCCGTCGCGGATTCCATCGGCACCGTGACACACGTCAAGAAATCCTATGCAGTCGGCCTATGGTTCGACTTCGCGGGACAGACCGGCCTCAAGAAAAAAATCGGCAACCCGTCCGTAGAGAACGCGTCGGTGGAGTACAAGGTCGTTCTGAGGAACGACGGATCTGTCGAAGACACGATCACGTTGACGATGTCGGAACCCGAAAGCGGATGGAGTGCCCTGCTCGATGATGAGGTCATGCTCCAAGTGACACTGGGGCCGAAGGAAGTCGCCACGTTCATCTTGGAAGTGGACCCCCCAGACGGGATCGCCCAGGGTTCTATGCTCACCACGCTGACAGCGCAAAGTTCGGTGCCCTCTGTCCTCGACCGGATCACAGCGTTCACCAGGGTGGAAGCGCCATCCCAGATCTCAATCCTCGCAGAGAATGATGTCGCGCGCGTGCAACCTGGACAACACGCCATCTTCAACATCACGGCGCGCAACGACGGAACGGGTGTGTCATCGATCTTCCTGGAAACCCAGCACGACAACCTACCCGGTTGGGGGCACCCCGAAATCTACCTACGCAACACTGGCACCGGCGAACTCACCCCGGTCGACCAACTGTCATTGTTCCCAGGCCAATCCGCCCCGTTGGCCGTCCACGTCGCAACCCCGACCTATGGCGACGCGGGTGAACGGAGCACAACGCGCCTCCACGCGGCGACGGACCTGGCCAGCGAAAGTCGAGAACTTTTTCTATACGCTATTGTTGATGCATTCCACAACGTGACGACTCAGGTCGTTGATTCCCCGATCAAGGTCTCCGCCGGCACCCGCGATATACGAGCCGATGTCAGGATAGAGAACAAGGGCAACCTGAATGAGACGTTCCAGATCTTGGTCGCCGAGAGACCCGGCGGCTGGTCCGTCGATTTCCCGACGCCCGTGATCGATCTACCGCGCAATGTGACGCAACCTGTGGAAATCGCCGTCAAGATTCCCGCGGGCACCATGGACGGCACCTACAACGTCCGCGTTCGCTTGGTCGCGCAAGATGGCGACGTGACAGAGTTCACCATCCCCATCATCATTGGAAAGCACTCGGACCTGCAGATTGAAATGCCGACCGTCGTCGCAGGCCAACCCGGCCGAACCGTTGTCGTGACTGCGAACGCCACCAATGCCGGCAATACACCCTTGCGCATCCAGGTCCAGGCGCTGACGGCAGAGGCATGGACGACCGAAGCAACGGAGGAATTCACGGCTCTCCCAGGCGAAACGATCCGTCTTCGTATGGGCTGGCTCGTACCGACGACCGCCGCCGACGGCAAGTCGATGCACGAAGTCAAGATCCTTGCGCACGGGAGCAGCCAAGACGACGCCGCTGTGCAACACATCGCAAGGATTGAGGTCGATGTGCAGCGCCCGGACCTACGCATCAAGGAAGTCAACGCCTTTGAGGGCCCTGCCGGCCGCATCATCCATGCGGTCATCGAGAACGGCGGGATGCGTCCAGCGCAAGGCATCGACGTCTACCTGATGCGTGGCGGCAAGGTCGTGGACCAACTGAGCCTTGCAGAGATCGAAGAGGGTACCACCCGCAATGTGACCCTGCTGTTGCCCAGTGGCGATGTCGGCCCCGCAACGTTGGTGTTAGACCTCGCCGACCAAGTAATCGAACTTGACGAGGGAAATAACGCATTAAACCTCGATGAAGTTGGCAAGAAGGAGAGCCCAGGCCTTCCCATCGCTCTCGTGCTGGCTACGGCATTTGGTCTTGCTTGGAAAAAACGCTTCGCTATGAGTAAAACCAGGAGATAACTCGTTGAGTGGCCAAGCCAGTCACCAATCTTGGAAGGAGCCGCTGGACACATGCGGTTAGGCATCATCGATAGGCTGGGCGCCCATCGCGTTGCGTCTTTGGTGGCCGGGTATTTCCTCCTGGCAATATCGGCATGCGGATTTCTCGTTGACCGCTATGCCGCCGTGCTGCGATTCCCCTTCCAGCTCGACCATGGCCGCTCCGTGGTATACCGATCCGACCTCCTGGACTCCAGTGCGGCTCCGTATGAACAACAATTGCTCTATTGGCCCGCCATCGGCTACGCGATCCTCGCTGTGGCAGGCATCCTGCTCATGTTGCGGTCCGTCATCTGGACGAGTCGGCCAAGACTGTATCACTGGATGGCCTGGCCCGCCCCGTGGCTCATCGGATACACCGCGCTCCTGCTCGCCGTGACCGGCACGCGTTGGGTCGGCTTCTACCTGGCCCGTCGTGCCGAAGGCCAGGCGCCATTTGAGCTCGGGCCCGCACCAATCTTCCATCTCTGCACGGGGGCCCTCCTTATGGCAATCTCCATCACGTACGCCCTGAGACTAGCCCCGCAAGAGAAAACCTGGCGGCTTGCAGCCGCGGCAGCCACGATCAGTGCGACCGGCCTCTTGCTGGCACCCCTTTTTCCATACGGACGAGTCCCGATGAACTCGGGAAGCCTGACGATTGATGCATTGCTGCTTGCTACCCTCGCGCATGAGACTCCATTCGACTGGGACGCCCCCCACATGATTGGACTGGCACGGGGCATGGCCTGGGCAATATTCTATGTCTCGTTCTTCGTGGTCATTTCCGGATGGGTGGCCGCGCAAGCCCGGGCGAAACCGTATCAATGGATTCGTCAAACTATTTTGGCAAACCTCCTATTCGCCGCCGCGGGCTTAGGCTTGATGCTTGGATTCTACATCAAACTGGACAATCTCCACACAAATTTTACCTACGGATACAATGTCGTTTTTCCACTTGCGTTTTTTGGCACCATGGCAGTGTGGATCCGCCAATACCAATTACGTGGCGATCCTGATGGGTGACCTCCCCGCTGGTGGGGTCCGTCGGCCGACCTCAGCCGACCCTCGCACGCCGAGCCGAGTGGATCTCAATCGATGGGCGTTCCACTGGACACCTACCGGCCGCTGACTCGGTCGTCCGTGGTCGCTCTCGCGCTATGGGCCCAAACCGTTCATGGTTCCTGGGAGCCCATTGCTGAGCATACCTACGCGTGGTGTTGCGTTGCGCAGGCCTGAGCCGAGGTCGTCCAGCCACTGGGTTCGCTTGCCCTTCGCGAACTCCACCGTTTCTCCATGGTCGGTCATGAAGCCGGGTCGGCTGTTTCAAGGCATGCTTGACAGAGGGTCACAGGTTGGTTTTAGCTTGGATCGCTGGGGCGTGCAAAGTAGAACCCCACCACGCCGCCAACGATGGCGCCCAACGGGCCAGTCATCGCCAGGCCAGCGTCCACCAAATCGCGGCCCGGCTTGCCGTAGAAGAAACCAATGATGACGGCGATGCTGTAGGCCAGGACAATAGCGGCGTAAACGATGAGCGCGGTGAAGGCAACCCAACGACGCGTGCGATTCATGTCCTCGACCGCATCGTAGCCGACTTCTTGCTCGGCCGCCTCCTCACTCAGGCTAATGGGTTCGGAGGCTTCGCTTGGCACGCGTCACCTAGGCGACGAAGTGGACCTTCTTTCCGTCTGCGCGTGACCCTTGGATTGTGACTTCGCGGTTCTCCTCAACGGCCCGTTGTAGGACGACCTCTCGGGCAACGGCGCGCCGAATCGTTTCTGCCATTGTCTGCGTTCCAAACTGTTTCTGAAGGAGCCTCAAGTCGCTCTCAAGCTTGTCGCTAATGCGAATCTTCAGTTCTGGCATGATTACAGGATAGGCGCCCCCACTATATCCCCATTTCGTCCCCTTTAATGGCCCGTAATTGCATGCAAGCCAGATGCAGCCATCGTTTCAAGGCCTGCCTGTTTTCCCCAAACGACTATGGTAGAAACGGAGTGCTGCAAGCGTTGAGGCGTGACGCGGTTCTGGCTGTGGGGGCAGTTACCGTTGGGACCACGTTGGCCGGATGCACCGACTACGGCTCCCGGAGTGGGGTGACCGAGAAAGCATGGAATTCGCCTGCAGCCAAGCCACCGACCTCGACGACTACTACGCGGTGCATATGCACGACTGCCACGCATACTGGGAGCCCGATGGGCCGTTCCTGCGCGGGAACTTGATGCTTGCCTAGAACGCATTGAAGGCAAGTTCATCCACAATGACGGCCTCCTCCCACATGGCCTGCCATGGCGCACCTGTTGCACAAGATGGGAACTGCCGGCGTGATGCTGCTTCTTGCCTCGCTTGCAACCTCAGGACAAATAATCGCTGAAGCGGAGGAACCTGCTCCGGAGCCCGTCGATTTGGGCATCAATGTGGTTATGGCCCGCGACATGGGCTGCACGAACGACCACGGAAGTTGGTTTGGACCCTTCGCGGACCTGCGCATCACGATTTATTTGGACGATGCAAAGGTCTTCCAGACAGCAAAAGCGAGTGATATGGATAATCCACACTTTGCCCAAGCTACTGTGCTGCGTCAAGTCACGCCGCCAGCCAAGCTGAGCATTCAGATTGAGGAGGCAGAGCCGGGCGGCTTCTTTGGGACGGGAACGTCTTGGGTGGAGTGCGACGCCCACAACGGCGATGGTACTCGGCATTCCTTCGTGTGGAGCGAAGGTGTGCAGGAAGTGGTCACCAGGGGCAATGCAACGCGATCAGCAGAGGCCACTGTCGTAGTGGGGACAGAAATGCCTAGCCCGCCTGAAATCATAGATCTACGTCCCCGCCACCATCACGCGGAAATCGATTGGGTGCCTGGCGACAACTCTTCGGGCGCCGCGACGATGTATTCGCTTGGATGGTTTGCAGCCCCCAGCGAGTCAGTACCTATCGAAGACGGGACTCATTGGGTGGAGGGCTTAAGGGATAATTCCGCCTATTCTCTGCGCTGGTTTCACACCATGGATCCTTGGGTGGTGGCAGGTCCCGTGCAACGCTTTACGACTGAAAATGCCCCTCCGCCACCGTTCGCGGTTGAAGATGTCCGCCGCAGCGAGAACACGACCTATGATGTCAAGTTGGGCGGCGATACCCCGCACGATGCCCAGCGTTGGGAGTTCCATGCAGGAGCCGGAGCGGACTTCGTGGTAACCAATTCCTCGTATCGGGTCACTGGAGCTTCTCGCTCCGGGGAAGGGGAACCATTCCGGGCCCCTTATGGCGGATACTACCCTATTCCTCACGTGGCTGGCGACGCATACGTCCGGGTTGTTACGTATGACTTTGGGGGGCTCAACGGAACTTCGGCGGCAGCCACAATCCCGGATTGGGCCCCGCCTCACGAACCCGCGGCCGAGGAGCAAACTGGTAACGACAATAACGGGACCACCTCGAATCACGGCCCATCCGAGGAATCAAGCGCAGACAGTGAAGTCCAAAATGAACCATCAAGTTCCTCGGAAGGCGGAAACCGTAATGATACGCAGGAGGAACCAACGTATCCTGACGAACAAGGAAACGGTTCTGCACCTCAAGGCAACACGTCGACTGACGAGGAAGACCGGAGCGGGTCAGCAGAACTGGATAACATCGACAATCCCGAAGCCGGCGAGAGCCCAAAAAATACAGGAACCGCAGACTCCGAGGCATCCGAAGATGCACCATTCGGGCTTGGCTATATGCTTCTGGCTCTGGCAGGAGTGGTGGTCCTCGCGCGCAGACGCCGCCAGGGGTGACCGCGCTTGTCACCATTCAAGGTGGTCTTCGATCGAAACCCATTGGCGTCGAGGCCGAGTATGCGTCCCCATCGGCGTCGGGCAACCCGGACAACCTCCTGGGCACCCAAGTCTTATCCGGCAACTGCTTGGCAGGCGTGGACGAACTCAACCGTCCATGCCTCCAACGAGGACCGCGCCATGACGCCAACGCCCACCTCCGTCGAGGCCCACCATGAATGACTCTCCATGGCC
>CAZXUC010000021.1:0-26358 GCA_964643795.1 uncultured Halobacteriales archaeon
TTGGTTTCCTGTGGAAAATGGTCAAAAAGGCATTTCCCGGACAGGCTCCGCGGTTCGGCCGAAGCGTCCGCCTACAGCTTCAGGTCCGCCTTGACGAACGTCGCGATGTCCGTCGGGAACGTCGCGACCTTGACTCCGGCCGCTGCGAACGCCTTGAGCTTACTGTCCGCCGTGCCCTTGCCCTTCTCGACGAGTGCCCCTGCGTGGCCCATCTTCTTGCCCTCGGGTGCTGTCCGTCCGGCGACGTAGGCGTAGACGGGTTTGCGCTTGACGAGGCCCGTGCGTTGGATGTATTCGGCTGCCTCTTCCTCGTGGCCGCCGCCGATCTCGCCGACGAGGACGATGGCCTTCGTCTCCGGGTCGTTCTCGAACAACTTGACGGCATCGAGCAGGGTCGTGCCGGGGATGGGGTCGCCTCCGAGGCCTAGAATCGTGGATTGTCCGATCCCATTCTCAGAAAGCGCCGCCACGATTTCGTACGTGAGCGTGCCCGACTTGCTGGCGACCGCGACGTTGCCGGGTTTGAAGATGACGCCTGGCAGGATTCCGACCTTGGACTTGCCGCCGGGGCTGCATGCGCCGGGGCAGTTGGGCCCGATGAGCGTGACGCCCTTGGCCTTCGCGTAGTTGACGAACACGGCGGCGTCGTGCACGGGAATGTGCTCAGTGATGACGATGACGACCTTGACGCCTGCATCGACCGCCTCGATGACAGCATCCTTCGCGAACGCGGCAGGGACGAAGACGAGGGAGACGTTCGCCTGGGCATGCTTGACGGCGTCGGCAACGGTGTCGAAAACGGGGACGTCATGGACTTTCTCGCCCGCCTTGCCTGGAGTGACGCCGGCGACGACGTTGGTGCCGAACTGCTTCATCTGCCCGATGTGGAACTGGCCCTGGTAACCCGTGGCACCCTGGACGACGATGCGGGAATCCTTGGAGAGGACGACGGACATGGTGGTTTCGCCGACCCCGGGGTAAGTTATGTGGCTTTTGACGCCCATGCCAAGACTGATGTACCCAGGAATACAATGGTATACCATGGAAACGGTGACCGCGAAGCTTCCCGGGCGTCTAGCCAGCGAGCTCGACCTCCTGGTCAAGCAGGGCTGGTTCGCCAATCGCTCCGATGCCGTGCGGGCGGCCGTGCGTGACATGGTCGACCAGCGTCGCCTGCAACGCCTGGAGCAGGCCGTCGACGAAGACATTGCGTGGGCCAAGCGGCATTCGTAGCGAGGTCTCTCCCGTGACTGAACTCGAGGCGGTGGCCGACGCCGGCCCGCTCATCCACCTTGACGAGGCCAACGCCGTGGACGCCTTGCATGCCTTCCGAAGGATTGTCGTGCCATCGCCGGTGGCCGACGAGGTCCGCATGCAGCCGCGCGGGCCCGGCACGCGACTCCTGCGACAGCGGAATGTCCACGTTACGCGACCATCCCGTGACGAGCAGACGGCGGCGGATGCGTTACCCGCGCGCCGGCTCAGCAGCACGGACCGGGTTGTCATCGTGATGGCGCAAGCCCGCGACGCACCTCTGCTCACGGACGACCTCGATGTCCGCGACATGGCCCGCAGCCTCGGCGTCGAGGTGGTCGGCTCCATCGGGCTTGTCCTGCAAGCTGCCCTTGCTGGGCGGATGACGGTCGACGAGGGCCATTCCGCGTTGGACGTCCTCCTGGAGGACTCGTCCCTGTTCGTGACCAGAGCCCTCATTGCACGGGCCAAGGCCGCGCTGCCCAAGGCTTGAGTCGGTTCTTCCAACCATCGGCGGATCGGCGGTCCGGAACCTTGATAAAGCATGATAGCGCATGATGGCGCATGACTGCAACCATCGCGGTCCCCGAGCGCGTGCGCGACCGGCTCAAGACGTTCGGGCACGCAGGCATGACGTACCCCGAGATCTTGACCTCCCTGATGGACCGCTTGGACCGGGAGGCGTTTGTGGCGGAGCTGCGCAAGCAATACCTTGAGACACCCGAGGACGCTTGGGTGGATCTCGAGGACATTTGATGCGGGTCGAGCTGGACTCCATCAAAGCGATTCCCGCTCTGCGAACCATGCCTCCCGAGCCAAAGCGCTCGATGCGCAAGGCCCTGGCTCTCTTGGGCTCCGACCCATCAGGGCGGACGGCGAAGTTGGACGTCAAGGCACTCGAGGGGTACGGCGAGCTACCCATGTACCGTTTACGAGTCGGAGAGTGGCGCGCCGCGTTCACCATCGCCAAGGACCGAATCCGGGTGCTGCGCATCTTCCACCGCAGCGAGGGCTACGACTGGGTGGACTACGTGCGGCTCGGCAAACCCGCCGACGAGGACATCAAGTGGCGGAAGAAGTCGAAGTCCTAAGCGCGCTCTGGCGCCCTTGGACACCTTGGCCGGCGCAACGATGTTCGTGACGCGCGGCCTGAGCGAGCGGGTGAAAAACGAGCCCTAGGCGGTGCGAACCGCGGGCGCCCGCCGCCGAGCCTGCAGGCTCGTGACCAAGACTCCCGAGGCAGCAACGATGCAGAGGACGGTCATGACGCCGAAGAACCAGTAAATGGCGGTCTCGAAGGCATCCACCGGGCGGGCGTAGGTGAAGGCCACGCCCGAGAGCTCCATGAGCTGCAGGAGGATGGCCAAGATCGGGCCACCAATCCGGCCACCGGCCTTGCCGGACCAGGTCCACCAAACGGCGCCCGCCATGACCGCAGCGAACGCCCACGCTGCCACAGGGAAATCGATGCGGAAGCCATCAGCGGCCTCGGCGATGACGAGGATGACGCCGATGACGACGAACGCACGGAGCCAGGTATCCAGTGAACGGAACGAGTCCATGCCAGCAACAGCCTTGGAAGACTAGATGGACGTTGGCACTGATTGCTGACGAGGACGGGCCTAGCCGTGGCTTGCCCGGATGATCTTGTACTTCCCGGGGTTCGCGGCCATCTCACTAGCCTTCTTCGCGGCCTCTTGCAACGTGTTGGCCGTCTCAAGTCCAAAGGAGTGCAGAATCTCGTTGGCTTCCTTCGCGTTCGTTCCCTTGATGCGGGTGATGATGGGGAAGTCGACGCCTTCCTGGTTGAGGATGGAGACGAGGCCGTTGGCGACGGTGTCGCACTTCGTGATGCCGCCGAAGAGGTTGAGGAACATGACGGCTGGCTGCGCTTTCTTCATGAGGCGGACGGCTTCCGCGACTTTCTCGGGGTTGTCGGTGCCGCTGAGGTCGAGGAAGACCTTTGCCTTGCCCCCGAAGTGGCTGAGGGCGTCGAGGGTCGCCATCGTGAGGCCGGCGCCGTTTGCCATGACGCCGATGTTGCCGTCGAGTTGGACTAGGGCGACTCCCTTCTCGCGGGCTTCTTGTTCCAAGTCCGTGAGTTCTTCGTCGCGTTGCTTGAATTCGGGGTGGCGGAAAATCGCCGAGTCGTTCAGGACGACCTTTGCGTCGCCGGCCACGACTTTCCCGTCGCGCAGGCTCGCGAGGGGGTTGACTTCGCAGAGTTCCGCATCCATTTTGACGAACATGCCGTAGAGCTTGCCCATCAAGGAGGCGATCTGTTTCTGGGTGTCGGCGTCCAGGCCGGACTTGAGTAGGACAGCGCGGGAGTGGAAGGGCTGGAAACCGGTGAGGGGGTCGATGGTGACCTTGAAGATGCGGTCCTCCGCGACGGACTCGATTTCGACGCCGCCGTCGGGGCTGAAGATCATCATGTGCCGACGGCTTGCGCGGTCGACGAGGAAACTGAGGTAGTATTCGCGGGCGAAGTCGAGTTTCTGTGCGACCATGACTTTCTTCGTGATGTGGCCCTTAATGTTGAGGCCCAGGATGGACTTCGTGACGACGCGGAGCTCGTTGACGCTCTCAGCGAACTTGACGCCGCCCGCCTTGCCGCGGCCACCCACGAGGACTTGCGCCTTCACGACGACGGGGAAGGCCGCCCCAGCGAGTTTGGATTCGAGGTCCGCCATGGATTCGACGACGAAACCCTTCGCGCACGGGATGCCGTGCTTCTCGTACAATTCGCGTCCCTGGTACTCGAACAGGTTCAATCCGGCGCCTCGGGTGCGGCGAGAAAGGCCTCTGATAAAAGGGTGGGGATGGCAACAAACGGGGCGGGGATGGCCGACGGCCCGTCCGACCACGACACGCGGAACGCGCGGAACGCACGGCACTGACGCCGTAAGTCTTCCGCGGGCTTCCGCGTTCTCCGCGTGTAGGCGGCGCATGTGCCTGACCACGACACGTGGAACGCGTTTCGCCGCATCTGCCAACCCTTTTCTTTCCCCCCTCGGTCATCTGACCCATGACGAAGGCCCGCCGCAACCCCCTACCGGGGAGCGGGCTGCTTCGTCTCATGGTGACGCCGCGCATGCGCGTCGTGTACGCCACCTTGAACGTCGTGCCCCTGCCTGGAGTCGGTGCCCTACTTCTCGGCTGGAGGAATGCGCACACGAACCTGCGCCGCAACGGCATCCTCCAGTTGACCTTGGTCCTGTTCGGCTCGTGGCCGCTCGTCGTTCCCGGCGTCATCGGCATCCTGTGGGCCGCCTACGACGCCATGCGCATCGCCCAGGCACGACTCATCCGGTTTCCAGCGAGCAGCGCGACCGACCCCGCCAGGGAACCTGACTGACGGAATATCGGCACCGCCAAATGGGTGAACCGGCGTCGACGAACCCGGCATGAATGGCAAGCCGGTCGCAATCGTGACGGGGACATCAAGCGGCATCGGGCGCGAAGCGGCCACACACCTCGCCAAGGCTGGTTTCTACGTCATTGCGACGGCCCGCAAGGTCGGGGACATCGCGGACCTCGAGGCGCCCGGCCAAATCTATTGCATGCAGTTGGACGTCACGAACGAAGCGCAACGCGCCGCCCTCGTCGAGGAAGTGTTGGCGCAGCATGGTCGCATCGAGGCGCTCGTCAACAACGCCGGCTACGGAGCCATCCTCGCCGTCGAGGACACGGACGCAGCCGCCATGCACCGCATGTTTGACGTGAACTTCTTCGCCCTGCACGAACTCACACGACTCGTCTTACCCACGATGCGCAAGCAAGGCGCCGGCCGCATCGTCAACGTCTCCAGCATCGCGGGCCACGTATCAGTCCCCCTCCTGGGAGCATACTGCGCCACGAAATTCGCCTTGCGAGCGTTGACGCAAGCCCTCGACAACGAGGTGCGGCGCTTCGGCGTGCGCGCTCTACTAATCGAGCCGGGCGTCATCAAGACGGAATTCGGCGCGAGGAGCCTCGCCGAGTCGAGCAAGGTCGACCACGAGGCAAGTCCCTATGCGTCCATGTACCGCGCCTGGAAGCGCCGACGCGCGGCCGGCCGGGGCGCGCACCCACGCGTCATCGCCCGCAAAATCGTCCACGCCTGCGCGGCGGCAAGTCCCAATTTCCACTACTTCGCCCCGCTTGATGCGAAGGCTGCCAGCCTCGCGAAGCGTTTGTTGCCGGACGCTTGGATCAATGCTGGAATGCGCCTGTATTTCCGAGGGAAGTGACGGGGCTCTTTTGGTCTTGGACCCGCCGAGGTGCCAATTCTGTGTGCTTCTGTGAAATCCCAAGCCTCCAGTTCCATCTGTAAGGTTACAACTGCGGCCGTAGTGTGGGAGGCCTGGGATTGCACGGATTCAAGGGATTCTTTTCCCTATCGCGGCCGGCTCGCGATTGCCGCCGCAAAATGCGCGACCAGTTGCGCTGCGACTCGCGCCGTGTTGCCCGTTGGATCTAGACTGGGTGCGACTTCGACGAGGTCCATGGCGCGGCATCTTGGGTCCGTTGCCAGCGTCTCGACCAGGAGTGCCGCTTCCTCGAACGTGAGGCCGCCGGCTCCCGGCGCCGAGCATCCTGAGGCAATGGATTGGTCGAGCCCATCGATATCGACGCTGAGGAACAAGTGGTCCACTCCCTTGCCTGCCTTCGCGACGGCCTCCTTCGCGATGATCTCCATTCCCTTGCGGCGGATTGCGCTGATGGGAATGACTTGCACCTTGTTCTCCTTCGCGAACTTTGCAAGCGCCGGCGCGTTGGCGTAGGGTCGGATGCCGACTTCCACGAGGTTCGCGCCTTGAACGGGATTTCCTGGCACCTCGGTGAGGATGCGCCGATACGGTGTCCCGCTCGTAGGTTGCCCTTCGTAGGGTCGGAGGTCGTAGTGGGCATCGATGACGACGACGCCCCAGGAGCCGCCGTACGCCTGGTGCAGGGCCTTGAACGTGGGGAAGCTTAGTGAGTTGTCGCCGCCCAGGACGATGATTGGCTTCTTTGCGTCCAGGACAGGGGCCAGGTGCTCTTCGACGATCTTGTGCGTCGCGAGCGTGTCCGTCTCACGAATCGGCGTGTCGCCGAGGTCGTGGATGGCAAGCGGCATTCCCGTGTGGGTGCCCGGATGCCAGGTGGCCAGGAACCTGAACGCTTCACGGATGCCGGTGGGGCCGTCGCGGCAACCTTTGCGCCCGATGACGGCTCCGTCGTAGGGAATCCCGCACAGCAGGAGGTCCGCTGCCTTGGCATCCGTCGTGAAGAGGTCGAGGAAGCGCGGGTCGTCCGGCGTCGGCTTGCGCTCGGGATATTGCGCGGGGCTGGGCTGGAAGGCCATCGCTCCGCTTATGCGCACCCTCCCTTTGAACGGTTCGTGGCCAAGGATACCCCCGATTGCGACCTGCTCATCCGGAAAGCTACGGTCGCGACCCTGGACGGGCCCGACGGCGCTCGCGATGGAATCCTGGCCAACGATGCCGCCCTCGAAGCAGGATGGACCATCGCCGTCAAAGGTGGCCGAATTTCTTGGATTGGGCCGGACCCCGACTGGTCGGGGACCGCCGTCACGACGTTGGACGCCAAACGGCGGCTCGTGACCCCCGGCTACGTCGATTCACACACTCACCTCGTCTATGCAGGGGACCGGTCGAAGGAACTGCGCGACAAGCTTGCGGGAAAATCGTACCTGGAAATCCTCGCGGCGGGCGGAGGCATCATGAGCACCGTGCGCGCCACGCGCGAAGCGACGAGCAACGAACTGGAGGAACAAGCCCTCGGCCGGTTGCGACGGATGGTGCACAACGGCACGACGACCGTGGAGGCAAAGTCGGGCTACGGCCTGGACACGAAGACCGAGATGCGCATGTTGGAGATCCATCCACGCCTAGCGAAGCGGACAGGCGTAGCAATTGTGTCCAGTTTCCTGGGCGCGCATGCCGTGCCCGACGAATACCGGGGCCGCGCGGATGCGTACGTAGACCTCATCATCGGCGAAATGCTCCCCGCGGTCGGCAAACAGGAAATCGCGCGCTTCTGCGACGTGTTCGTTGAGGATGGAGCCTTCACGGCGGAGCAAGGGGAACGGATCCTCGCCAAAGCCAAGGAATTGGGTTTCGAGCCCCGCGTTCATGCGGACGAGATTACCAACACGAAGGGCGCAGAGTTGGCTGCCAAGATGGGGTGCCTGTCGGCCGACCACCTCCTGCAAGTCTCGGAATCCGGACTGGCCGCGATGGCCTCAGCCGGGACGATTGCCACGCTGTTGCCGACGGTTCCACTGACCCTCATGAAGCCGCACTGGGCCCCAGCGCGCAAGATGTTGGCCGCCGGAATTCCCATCGGACTCGCCTCCGACCACAACCCCAACAACCCCGTGTGTGACATGCAGCTCGTCGCTCAGTTGGGCTGTTACGCTCTCGGCCTCACGCCAGCGCAGGCGCTCACGGCAATCACCTGGAACGCGGCCCACGCCCTCGGCGTTGAGAACCACGTCGGTGGCCTGCAAGTCGGCAAGGTCGCGAACCTCGTGCTGCATGACGTGCCGACGCTCGAACGTTGGGTGTACGAGTTGGGGCGAAACACCGCAACTCACGTCGTTCTCAACGGGAAACTTGTGCCGAAAGCGGCGTAGCACGGCCAGTCGTCACCCTGGCCAATGGCCCGCCACCGTCGTCGACCGCCACCGCTCCTCCCCTGTGGGCGCCCTCGGCGTGTCCCTGCTTTGGGGCAAAAGTCGCGTGTCCCCCAAACTTTAAACCTCCCGAGGGGCGGTCACCGCCCATGGTGGTCGTTACTCGATTCCGCCGGTCGTTGCCCGTGCTGTGCCTCGTCGCTGTCGTGGTTTTGCCCGGCTGCATGGACGAGTACAAACAGTCGAACCAGGACGGCGCAGCCGGCGCGCTGACGCTGCCCGCCGCTGACCCCGACGAGGTAGCGGCGCTCGCGGCTTCGAGCGAGGCAGTCACGAGCGCAGTCAGCGCAGCAGCCAGCGCCGCGGAGTTCCCGGACGCGAATCCGTTCGGCTACCGCAATCCATGGAGGCAGTAATCATGATCATCCGCTCCAGCGCCGTCGTCTTCCTTCTGGCGGCGGCGCCGATGCTTGTTCCGCCCGTGCAGGCCCAGGAAGCGAATACGCACGGATTCCCAATCCGCGAACTCGGCGATTGCATGTCAGTCGAGGCGTGCGCGGACTTCTGCGATGGCGCCGTGAATTGGGCGGTGTGTGGCTCCTACGCCGACGAGCACGACATGAATCCGGCAGCACCGGATGCAGCGTATCCCGTCGCCGAGCTGGGCGCTTGCGCGTCGCTCGAAGCTTGCCGGTCCTATTGCGAGGCCGCCGCCAATCGCGCCGTTTGCGTGGATTACGCCCTCGGCCAAGGCTGGCTTTCGGCCCACGAAGCGGAGACCGCACGCCGGGCCTTGGAGCAGTTGGCGCAAGGCGCAACGCCGGGCGGCTGCGCGACCGAACCGGAATGCAACGTCTACTGCCGCGACTTGGCCCACGTCGCGGAGTGCCTTGAGTTCGCGCACAAGATTGGGGGCATGACCGACGAGGAGTATGAGCGCGCCAAGGGGATGGGAGGCGTCGGCCCAGGAGGCTGCCGCGACCAATTCTCCTGCGAGACCTTCTGCTCGACCCCCGAGCATTCACTCACGTGCGTCGAGTTTGCTATCCAGCACGGCCTTGTCCCCCAAGAAGAAGCCGAACGGGCTCGTCGCTTCGCCGAGATGGGCGGCCAGGGGCCGGGCGGCTGCACTGATGGCGATTCGTGCCGGCAGGTCTGCGAGCGCCCGGAGAACCAGGCGTCGTGCATGGCATTCCTGCATGACATGGGCGAGTTCACGGACGAGGAGTACGAGGTAATCCAGCGCGTCCTGGCCGGGGAAGGACCGGGCGGCTGCAACTCGGAAGTGACGTGCAATGCGTATTGCGGCCAACAAGCGAACATGGCCGAGTGCCAATCCTTCTTCGGCGCCATGATGGGCGGACCGCAATGCGGCGGCACCGATGGATACGACGCGCCGATGTGTGCGCAGATCCCCGAAGTATGCAAGGCGCAAGGCTTCGACATGTTAGCGTGCCAGACGTACTGCGACTCGGATCAAGCGGCTTGCGGCGGCGCCGACGGCGCGGGGCCAGATGGCCAATCGTGCGGCGGCAGTTCAGGCTACACCAACCCGGGCTGCAGCGACATTCCGCCGGCGTGCCAAGAGCAGGGCTTCGACGGCGACCAGTGCAACTCGTACTGCACGTCCAACCCGAGTGCGGGTTGTGGTGGCAGCCAATCCTCGACGGAGGCCCAGACCGGTGGATGCGGCGGAACGAGCGGCTACCCCAGCCCGCAGTGCGACGGCATCCCGCAGGCATGCAAGGACCAGCAGATGGACGGCAACCAATGCCAGCAGTACTGCACCCAGAACCCGTCGGCTTCTGGCTGCTCACAGTCGGGAAGCGGAGGCTGCACAGGCGCGAACTGCGGCACCCAGAGCGGCACCTACTCAGGGTCGAGCACACACCAGCAAGGCACCTCCGGGGGCTGCGGCAACGGGAACGGCTACCCGAGCCCGACCTGCGACGGCATCGCCCAGGCCTGCAAAGACCAAGACCTGGACGGCAACGAGTGCCAGCAATACTGTTCTCAGAACCCGTCGGCGTCAGGTTGCTCACAAAACAGCGACGGAACCGGTGGCTGCAGCGGGCCGAACTGCGGTACCCAAAGCGGAAGCCAGTCCGGGACCAGCACGAACCAGCAAGGGACCTCCGGCTCATGCGGCGGTTCGAACGGCTACCCCAGCCCGGAATGCGACGGCATCCCGCAAGCCTGCCGCCAATACAATTACGACGGCAACCAATGCAACCAATACTGTCAGCAGAACCCGTCGGCGTGCGGCTGGGGGCAGTCACAGAGCCAGAGCCAGACCCAAACCGGAACGCGGTTCAACGACAGGCGACGCCGACCGCTACGCCCGGCAGCCCCCACGAGGAGCCAAGCGGCAGGCACGGGGAACGCCGGACTGACGCAGGGAGCGCAGCTCCGTGCAAGTTACTCGGCCGACTTCGAATTGCTTAGCCCATCATTGGCGACGCCGGCGGTTCTGGCGACGCGGCCGGCGCGTTGAAGTCTTCGGGCTTGAGGGTGCTGCGCTTGGCAGCGGCGCAGGCGCGGGCAGCGGCTTCGCCAATGGAGCGCATGTACTCCTCGGCCTTCGCCTTCGCCGCCTCGATGGCGTCAGGCGATACGCGCCACTCTGCGCCGCTGGGCGGCGCGCCGGCGCGGCTGGTTCCTTCTTTGAGCAGGGCCTTGACGTGCGAGTCTGCGAGCGTCATGACGACGCCATGGGCATCCCCGTTAAAGGCTGCGGTGACCTGATTCATGGCCGTGAACTTCCTGCCTCCTGGGGCCGATTGGTTTCCCTCCTAAGGAGAAGCCCTCGTTCCCGAATTCCGGAAATGGCCCCCGAACCTGGACCTATCCAGAACCGGGGGTAGTCGTCGCGCTCGTAGGCTGGATGGCTGCGGCGCTTCATTGGGTGCCGAGCGCGCTCATCTCCGCCGCCTTGGGCGAGTACCGGCGCCGGCACTGTTGGCCGGACTGCCCGCGCTGTGTATCCCCCGAAGGGACCATGCAGTGCAGCCAAGATGCCATGTGGTCCGCCTTTGCGCGCATCCGGCTGCGCCTGCACGAGGGCGCCGGGAACGCGGGCGCGACCGCCCCCGGAACGTAGTCGGCTTCGGTCGAAGCCGGGGCATGCGAGACATCTGGCAGATCTACAGGCTCAGAGCGTGTTGCGGGTCATGCTAGGGGGCTACGTACCACAGGCAGGAATTCCCCCGGCGGCTGTACAGCAACACTTAACCCGTTGCGGGCCGAGGAGGCGCCGTGCGTGCCTTGGCGCTCCTCGTTGCATCTGCGCTCGTGCTCGCGGGCTGCGGAGCGCCGGAGGAACGCGTGGGGCCTGTTCCAGATGATGCCGGGGTCCAGGAGCCGCGGGGGGATGCACCCCCGGCTATCGGTGGTTCCCAGCAGCCACCCCCGGCCGTCACGCCCTCAGTACCCGAGTTCCGCAACGCCTCCAGCAACGGCACGGAGTCCCGCTTGGAGCCCCACGTCCTTGTGGCGACCATAGATCACGGCCTCAACGTCTACCACCAACTCTTCTACCGCCCGAACCGCACGGTGCATCCCTGCACGTACCTCCAGGACTTCCCCTGTACGGTTCGGGAACTGCCCTTGAGCGTCGGCGGCGACGACGTGTATGCCATGCGCTCGGCGGACGCGGACCTGCTTGCCGCGATGGAGCCGGATGTGTGGTACTGGATTCCCGGCACGGCGTTCGTGGCCGTCCGCTGCGATGAAGAAGCCCTCGCCGCCGACTGCCTCGTGCCCGGAGCCAATCGGGAACACGGCACGCACACGGTCAGTTCGCTGCTGATGGAGGAGCCGGAGGCCAACGTCGCGTTCAGCACGAGCGGCTATCCCGACTTCTTCAACGACGAGGGAATCCCCATCGATATCCAGTGGTCCTCCACCGGGCCACTGGTGCCGTTGCCGGTGACTTACGCGGGCGTCGTGCAGGGGCCCCGCTTCGACTTCGTGGACGTGGAGGCCGCCGGGAACTTCGCCTATCCAACCACGCTGTCCGGTCAGGATGCCCGCCCGAGCGCCATCCTGGTGGGAGGTGCCGCGCCCACGGAGGGCGAGGAGGCCGAGTCCCAGAAGGTGGTCGACGTGGTGAGCTACTATTGCCGCCCCGTCGCCGACGGGCACCACGCCACCGCCATGACCGAGGCGTGCGGGACCAGCTTCGCCGCCCCCACTGTCGCTGGCGCCCTGGCCAAGGTCGTTCTGCAGACGCGTCGCGCCACCGGCTACGTGGGCGGGTACGATGGCGGCGTGCTGGACCCCGTGGCCGGGCTCACGGCCGCCGGCCTGCGCGACGCCATGAACCGCACCGCCACCTACGCACCCGACGACCAGTACGGCACGCCCGGCAAGCACCCCGTGCCACTCAACCCCCAGGCGCCGTGGCTCCAGTGGGGCTGGGGCTTCTACGACGCAGCCGTCGCCGACGGGACCCTCGACCTGCTCGCGGGGGCAGACGCGCCAGCCAAGCCGCCCGAGGCGCAGGCGTACATGGACGCCGTCTACGCTTTCCGAAGCACGTACTACGGCGGCTGAGGCGGTAGGCCGACCCGAGGAAAATCTAACGTGGGGTAATTTAGTCATGGTGTGACGTAAGAGGTCAGCCAACTGAAGCTCGCGCCACGTGAACCGTCGTTTTGGGCGGGCAGCGCGCCAAACGGATGCGTCGCGCCAGGGCCATGTCTTCGATGGTAAGCGCCGCTTTTCGTCCAAAGGGGGCCTTCGTCGAGGGCGATTGGTAATCACGCGAGGTTATCCTGGGCGCCTGACTCGCTGCTACTCATGGCGTTGGAACTTTCTCCAGATTCCGAAAAGCAGGAGTTGTGGGACGCGTTCGAGGTCCGCCGCGCGGGACGCACCTCATCAATAGAGATGACGTCTTACGGTGTGACGGCCTTGGGACAAAACTCGTTTCGAAGATGCCGGCCAAACCGTGACGGGTATGTAGTCGGATACTGAACCGGGGCCCCGAGCCGTTGGTGCTTCTCGCCCACCCGAAGGCTCGGAATGTCCATTTCGCCTTCTGGAAACGTGCCAGCGTACCGCGTCCGAAGCTCGCCCACGAACCTGCCCGGCCGAAGGGGCCCGGCCTGAATTTTGTCCCAAGGCCCGGTGTGACACAAGGGTTATCTTACCTGGCCGGTCGCCGCAGTCCATGGTCGGCGACCACAACCGTTCATTTGCAAACAACGCACCTTCTCGGAGCTCCTGGAACGGGACCAAGTTCCTGGGTATTCTCCTCGTCCTCGCGCAAGTTACCCTTGGATTCGCCTTCCAGCCCACGGCGGCGGCGGCCCTCGACCCCTGCGCCGCAGACCTCAGCGCATTCCAGCTCTCCAACGGCACCACGATGGACTCCAGTCGCGAGCTGAACTGTCCTGAGCTCGACGCGCCGACCCTCGCCACCATCATCGCCTACGTTGGCGGTGGGACGGACAAGGCCCCCAGCATCGACACGTCTGGAGTCGTCGATACGATTCGAGATGCCATCACCGCCGACCCCGGCATCGACACCGACGCCGTGGTCGCCACCGCCGTCGCCGCCGTACAGGACATCCTGCGCTACGACCCTGGCATCGACATCAACCAAGTCATCCAGAACGCCAAGGACCAGGCCGACGTCTGCGACGGCAACTACCGCGCCGCCGTCTCCGTGGACTGCCAGGCCATTATCGACAACGCCCGCGACCAAGTCACGGCCTTGCTGGCTCAGTGGCTCGGCGTCGTCGGCGACTGCACCGGCGGCGGCGTCTCCTCCGTCCAGTTCGACGCCGCGTCCTCGTCCAACGCGGCCGTCAGTTGCAGCGAGGTCAAGATCCTCGCCAACCAGATGGTGAACTACGTCCTCAACCTCGTCGTCCCCGCCGTCGGCCAGGTCGCCGCCTGCCTCAGCGACTTCGCCAACACGCGCGCAGTCGAGGCCAGTTCCTCCTCCGAGGGCCGCGTCGCTGGCGTTGATTGCGGTCAAGCCCGCGGCCTCCTCGACGACACCGTCACCGAGACCAGCGCCTGGGCCATCCAGTTCGGCACTGGCCTCGTCACCTTCCTCAGCGACTGCGCCAGTGGCGGCGGTGCGTGGAACCCCACCGCCCCCGCCGTCGACGGCGAGGTCCAGGCCGGCGACCCCTGCGCCACCGTCTGGAGCGGCGTCGACGTCGCCACCAGCGCCCTCGGCAGCGTCCTCGCCACCGTCAATGACTGCAACAGCGCCTTCGGTGCCACCGGCAACCCGGCCTTCCGCGCCGACCCCGGTCAGGGCGAGTCTCTCGTGGCCTGCGGCGACGCCCTGCGCGAGGTCGCCGACACCGCCACCGGCCTCACAGCCTTCGCCGCAGAGTGCACCAACGATGTCGTGCGCGCCGACGAGGCCATCCACGCTAACGCCAGTACCCCTGTCACCGGCGACAGTGAGAGCGAGTTCACGGCCGTTGACTGCGCCGCCGTCGCCGACGCCGCCCACGCCCTCGTCGCCTGGGCCCTCGCCATCGTGCAACCTCACGTCGACGACGCAGCCGACTGCGCCAAGGCCATGGCCGGCAGCTACGGCGATCACGGCGGCATCCTGAACTGCCAGGATCTGAAGCGGACCGCCGTCGACCTCGTCGACCAGTGGCTCGCCTTTGTCCTCGACTACGCCCCGCAACTCATCGATTACCTAGAGTCCTGCGCCAGCGACGGCGGCCAGCCGATGCCCGTTCCCAACGAGGAGGCCGTCCGCGCCGACGGCGGCGACCCCTGCGCCATGACCTGGGACGCCGTCCACCCCGTTTTCGGTCTCCTCGGTGACGTCGTCGCCACCGCCGGCGACTGCGCGGGTCAGAACAACCTCGCCAGCGTCCTCGCCACGCAGAACGAGACCGGCGAGCCGCTCCTCGCCTGCGGCCAAGCCATCGCAGATCTCTACGCCACGCTCTTCGGCGTCGCCAGCTACGTCGCCCAGTGCGCGGGCGACGCCACCGGCATCGGCGCCGAGGAGTTCTACGCCCAGTCCGCGACCGCCGCGACCGGCATGACCGAAGTGATGTACGTCCAGCCAGACTGCGAGGACTTCGGTCAGCCGCGCAGCGTCACGCTGCTGGAGGCCTGCAACGTCCAGGACGCCGACAGCGACCTCGTGCCCCGTGCCGACGTGTGCGCCAAGACGTACACCTTCGACCCGCGCGCCAAGAGCACCAGCACGGACCAGGGGGGCCCCCAACTCGCCCGCACCGGCATCGGCGACCCTGACGACACGGACCCCACCAACCCCGTGCCGGACCCGGACCGGGACTCCGTGCGCGCCGACGCCGGCGCCTGCGACGACGACGCGGACGCAGTATGCTACGACGTCGGCCTGTGCTACGAGCACATGGGCACCCGCGTCTGCCGCTACGAGACCGGCCGCGTCGAATCCGGCCTCCTGCCTTTGGACCTGCCCGCCGTCCCCACCGGCCTTACCCTCGGCCCCGACAACGACGGCGACGGCTTCCCCGTCGGCTTCTTCGTCGAGCAGACCCAGTACCGCATCGAGAGCGACGGACGCCTCAGTCCGGTCGGAAGCAGTTCCAGCTACGGTCGCATCGACACGGACGACGGCGACCGCAACAACCCCGTGCCCCACGACGTTGGCGGCGACCTCATCGATGAGGCCGAGCGGCTTGCACGGGAGGCCCTCGACTGCGCCGCCCGCGCCGGCGGTTCCTACCAAGCCTGCCTGGAGACCATCTGCGACAACGTCTTCAACGGCCGCGTCGCCTGCGACGTCTACGGCGCCCTGGCCCCCAAGGCCTGCTTCGAGCACGACCCGGAGTGGGCCAGCACCGGCGACTCCATCCTGTTCGACGCGTCCTGTTCCGAGGACTCCCTGCAAGCCGCAGACCTGCTCGAGTACCGCTGGGACTGGGAGACGGATGGCGCATGGGACCAAGGTTTCAGCGCCAGCGAACTGGCCGAACACGCCTACGCCACGTCCGGCTACAAGGAAGTCACCCTGGAGGTCCGGAACGCCTACGGCTTGCAGTCGTCCGCCAGCAAGTCCGTCCTCATCGACGATCCGCCGACCGCTTGCATCGAGGGCCCCACCAAGGTCCGCAAGGGCGTCGCCGCCAGCTTCAGCGCAGCGTGCACCCAGGACGACTTCACTTCGAATGGGGATCTGCACGTGTCATGGGACTGGGACGGCGACGGCACCTGGGACGAATACAGCACCGCCAGCAAGTCCGTGACGCACACGTTCGACGCCTACGGCACATACACCGTCCACGCCGAGGTCCGCGACCGCAAGGGCCTCGCCAGTTCCGCCGAGACCATGGTCCGCGTCGTCTCCACCCCCAGCGTAATCCTGACCGTCTCCCCCGGCGAGCAGGACGTGGAGAAGGCATTCACCTTCGACGCGACCGCCAGCGACGACCTGTGGCCCCAGTCCAGCCTCCAGGCAGACTACGACCTGAACGGTGACGGCGCCTTCGAAATCGTCGACGGCGGCTTCGACCCCATCGCCAAGAGCTTCAGCAGCACCGGCAAGCGGGTCGCCCACGTCCGCGTGACCAACCCCGAGGGTAGCACCACCCTCGCCGATGTGACGTTCGTCGTGGACGGCGCCCCCATCGTCAAGGAGGACCGCCCCGAAGGCGGCACGCCCATGCTACAGGGGACGGAGGGCGACTTCCACGTCTCCGTGCTGGACCCCGGCACCGACCTCGTGTCCGTCACCTTCGACTGGAACGACGGCACAACGACCACGACGCCCCAGGCCCAGGCGAAGTACGGCACCTCCCCCGGCACGTACTGGTACCCGATGGGCACGCACATGGAGGCGACCAAGACCTACAACGCCCCCGGCTCGTACTGCGTCAAGGCCCAGGCCACCGACGAGGACGGCAACAAGAGCCCCTGGACCGGGTGCCGCACCATCGAGGTGCAGGCCCCCACTGAGACGCCCGCCGCCCCCATCGGCCCCGGCCGCGTCCACGTCGGCGAGTCCTATGCCTACCAGACCAGTGCCCTCGACCCCGACGGCGACCAGATCCGGTACGTCTTCGACTGGGACGACGGCTCCCAGGATACCACCACGTTGCGCGACTCCGGCGTCGGTGGCAAGAAGTCCCATGCCTGGGCCGCCGCTGGAACCTACTGCGTCCGGGCCCAGGCCATCGACGGCAATGGCTTCCCCTCCGCCTGGTCCGACTGCTCTAATGTGGAGGTGATCCCCAAGCCCACCGCGTGCTTCGACCACACGGTCGCCGAGATGGCCATCGCCCGCGACGCCTCCTGCTCCACGGGAGACATCCTGGAGTACCGCTGGAGCCTGGGCGACGGCAACATAGACGCCGGCAGGAAGCCGAGCAACCACCGCTACGACTACCGGTCGGCCGTGGCCGGCGGCACCTTCACGGTGACGCTGACCGTGGACGACGGCGTCGGCGAGGCCACCTTCAGCCGCGAGGTCCAGGTCGGCATGACGGACGAGGAGCTCGCCATGCACTGGGCTCCCGTGTTCTACCACGACACGGACTCCACGAACCCTCGCGCGGACCAGTTCACCCGCTTCGAGTTCGACGGCGACTGGATTGGCACCAACAACTGGGGCAACGAACCCAAGTACGCCCACCCGGGCGAGGTCTACTACAGCATCCACGAGACCGAGGACCGATACTTCATCAGTTACATGGTGTTCCACCCGCGTGACTGGTCCGAGTGCGAGGCCTGCTGGGCAGGCGTGGAGCACGAGAACGACATGGAGGGTGCCATCCTCGCCATAGTCAAGGACGGCACGGAGGAAGGCGTCTTCGAGTCCCTCATCACCATGGCGCACAACTGGTTCATGTCGTACACGGACCCCACCAACCCCACCAGCGCCCGCCTGTCGCGCCACCATTCCGACGGCCCATCGGACGAGGGCGGTACGGTGACGTTCTGGAACGGCCACCACCCCGAACTGGAGATCGAGGCACACGGCCACGGCATGTACGCGGCCCACGACGACATGTGGTGGAACCCCGACCCGTACGACTACGGGAAGAAGAAGTACCTGGGCGACTACGGCACCACGTACTACCCCACCGGCCAAGCCGAGGAACCTGCCGACGGCAACGACCGGAACGTCGGTTACGCCCTGGTTCCCCTGTCCGACCTGTGGAGCAAACGCTACGGCGACGGCTACGCGGACATGTGGGCCGGCTACGGCGTTTTCAAGGGCGACGACAACGACGGCTGCGGCTGGAACCGTTGGTCGCACGACGGTTGCGCCAGCAACGCCGCCGCCGCTCCCTGGGCCATGCACAACTGGGAACAACGTGACACGTGGGACGCCGAGTGGACCGACCAGGACCTCTACGGCACCTGGTTCGAGCACCCCGCCGAATTGATGGACACCTTCTTCGGAAACGCCGACTACGACGGCGTCTATGCCTACCGGTCCACCGGCGGCGTGTGGGAGTCGTTCCACAAGTACCAGAACAGCCGCGACTACACGTACACCTGGACGGTTCCCGGTGCCTCGAACCTGGAGGTGACCCTGCCCCGTGTCGAACTCGGTTCCGGTGACTCCCTCCGCATCGACGACGGGTCCGGCAACACGCACATGACCTTCGGGGCCCACACGAGCAAGCAGAACACCACTCGCGTCGTCGTGCCCGGGGACACCATCGTGTTCCAGTTCAACGTCGACTCCGAGGGCAAGGAGTGGGGCTTTTTCGTGTCCGATGTGACTGCGAAGGAGTAAGCCCATGCAAGCGACGGACCGGACGGACCCCTCGGCGAACACCTTCCAGGCCCGGCCCTGGATGCCCGCGGTCCGTCGCCCCTGGCTCTCCCTCCTCTACCTCCCCCTCTACCTCCTGACCGGTGCCGTCGTGTGGGTCGGCTTCGCCAGCGCCGACGTGGGCTGGCGCCTCGGAGCCGCGGCGCTCTCGGCCCTCCTGCTCTTGCCCCTCGCCCTCATTCCCGCCCGGCACCTCCCCTGGCCCGTCCCCGTCGTGCTCTCGGCTGGCGTCGCCGTCGCGTCGTGGCGAGCGTTCACCTTCACCTGGCCCGTCTGGGTCACCTTGCTCATCGCCGTCGCCGTGGCCCGCATGCCCGCGTCCTGGTTGCCCGTCGTCTTCCGGCGGCCGAGCCCAACGACCCGCACCGTGCTTGCGTGGTTTTCCCTGCTGTCCCTATACGGCTTCCCACTGCCGTTGTACGCCGTCGCATCCAAGGAGTTCAGCGGGGTCGGCGTGGCCGCCGCCGGCGTCCTCCTTGCGACCTTCGCCTTGACGCTGCCGTATGCCGTCTATCCGAGCAAACACCTGGCGCGCGGACCCCGCATCATCGTCGGCGTCGCAGGACTCGCCGCCGGCATTCTCGTCCTCCCGTTCCTGGCTAGTTCCCTGAGCCTCCTCATGATAGGCGCGGCCGTGGACCGATCCAGAAAACGGCGCGCGCGGATGGGTATGCCTACCCGCCCTGGGCTTTGAGGAATGTCCCTGGTTGAGAGAGGTGCAGCCTGGCCTCCAATACAATGGTGGCACAGGCACTCGGTTTGAGCCGAGGAGTCGTTATCCATCACCGCCGCCGTCTTGCCGAATCAACCGACAGCACAAGGGCAGACCAGTAGATGTGGCAGTACTCAGCACTCCCCGCAACCGCCCGCCAAATCGGCCCCGACCACCTCAAGAGCGCCACGTCAAGCATGGAAGCTAACGTCCATCGAGGACGCCATCCCGACCAACAAAGCGGTGTACTGGCGATTCGAAGACCTTGACATGACGGGCATCGCCGAGTACACCGCGCGCCGAATCCTGCTCCTCGACCGCGGCGCTACTGAGGCTCATGCCGGCCGACTTCAGGCAAGGTGCAAGCCGGCGACTCCGACGGCGTGCCGCAACGTGCCCGCAGCAAGCAGCGACGAGAGTTTCGCGACGTCGTCGCTGAGGATCCGGTCCTTGTCGAGCCGTTTCACGCTGGCACGGACGGCTTTGTGACCTGCCGCCGAACCGACCCCCGGCTTGAGCGGGGCCTTGAAGTCGAGCGCTTGCGCGGCGCAGAGGACTTCGATGGCGACGACGTTTCGGGCGTTCTCCAGGACCTGGGCGAGCTTCAAGGCCGAGATGGAGCCCATGGAGTTGTGGTCCTCTTGGTTGGCGCTCGTCGGGATGGAATCGACGCTTGCCGGGTGGGCGTGGATCTTGTTCTCGGACACGAGGGCGGCGGCGACGTACTGGGCAATCATGAAGCCGGAGTTGAGGCCGCCGGAGTCGACGAGGAAGGGCTTCAGGCCCTCTGAAAGGTCGGGGTTGACGAGGCGCTCCGTGCGCCGCTCCGAGATGCTTGCGACCTCCGCGAGGGCGATGGCGAGGAAGTCCAGGTGGAAGGCCAGGACTTCGCCGTGGAAGTTGCCGCCGCTTACGATGGTGCCGTCGGGGAAGACCAACGGGTTGTCTGTGACGGAATTGATCTCGATGGCAAGCGCGTCGGCGGCTGCGTGGAGTACGTCGTGGCACGGGCCGAGGACCTGGGGAATGCAGCGCAGCGAGTAGGCGTCCTGCACGCGGTCGCACCCTTCGTGGCTCTTGACGATGCCCGATTTCGCGGTGAGGCCTCGCATGTTCGCGGCGACGGCCGCTTGGCCAGCGTGGCGGCGCAAGTCGTGGATGCGGGCGTCGAAGGGCGCGACGGAACCGAGGAGAGCTTCGAGGCTCATGCCGGCAACGATTTGCGCGTCGACGAGAAGGCCAAGTCCATCGTGGACCGCGAGGCAGCCAATGGCCGACATCATCTGCGTCCCGTTGATGAGGGCGAGGCCTTCCTTTGCTTCGAGGACGATGGGTTGCAATCCTGCGGCTGCGAGCGCCTTGGCCGCCCCGAGTGTTTTGCCCGCGACGTCCAGTTTTCCCATCCCAATGAGGGGCAACGCCATATGCGCAAGCGGCGCAAGGTCGCCGGAGGAACCCACGGAGCCACGCGACGGGACGCTGGGGACCATGTCCTTGTTCAGCATTTCGACGAGCCTCTCGACGACGACGCGCCGAACACCTGAGTAACCCTTGAGCAGAGTATTGGCACGGATGACCATCATGGCGCGGACGACTTCTCGGGGGAGGGGCGCACCGACGCCGACGGCATGGCTCATCAGCAGGTTGCGTTGCAGTTCGCGGACCTGTTGCGGCTTGATGGTGACGTGGGCAAACTCGCCGAAGCCAGTGGTAATGCCGTACGCGACTTCGCCGCGGGCGACGATGGCGTCGACTACCTTGCGGGACGAGTCTACGGCTTTCCACGCGGAAGGGGCGACGCGAACAAGAGCCCCCGCGCGGGCGACGGCGACGACGTCAGCGATTGTGAGCGAGGAGCCGTCGATGACGACGGACGCGGGCTTGGCGGGAGCCACGAGTCGTCGAGGCAGACGGGCGAGTTAAGGGGAGCGGGCCTGGCGGCACGGTGCGTCAAGTGTTGACTTGCGAGATGCCGCCATAGGAACCCCAAGGAACCGTGAGGGCCCTGCAGGACCCTTGAGGACCCTTGAGGAACCTTGAGGGGCCTCGACACCAACCAGTGCCCGAATTCACTCCACCCCACCGAAAGGCCATCTACGGCTGGCACTTCAGATATCTCTATATGGGTTTACCTGTGAATACCCGTATCATGCCGAAAGTGACGTTTGACATCACGCCCAGCCTCCGCGCCCTCATGGACAAGAACCCGGAGGTCAACTGGAGCGCCGTGTTCCGGATTTCCATCCAGCGCCACGCGAGACAGGCGGAGATAGCCCGTCAGATTCAACAAGAAATGGACGACCCGAGGGTCCAGGCGTTTGCCGCGGCACTCAAGAAGGGCGCTGGGGAGCGGTGGCGACGTGCGCGTGGTGGTTGACGCCAACATCGTGGCCGCCGCGTTGATTTCTCCCGACGGCCGCACCGCCCTGCACCTCGCTCGAAGGGGTATCAGCGTCATCGTCCCGGCGACCATCGAGGACGAGATTCTCGGCTATCTGCAAGAATTCGCCGACCGAGCCGAGGTGTCGCGAGCGGTGCTGACCCGGCGGTTCACGCGCTTCCTGACGTTATGCGACGTCGTGCCGGTCTCGAAGCTGCGCACGGTTCTGAACAATACGCGCGTCCGGAAGGCCCGGGCGGTCGACCCGGACGACGAGGCCTATGTGGCGGCCTTCGTCGCGAGCGGCGCCGACTTTTTCTGGACGCGCGACAAGGCCCTCATCGCCGCCTTCCCGGGGGTTGCTGTGCAGGAGCTGCCGGTTTTCCCCTGAGGTCACACGAGGGGCGTACGAATCCTGGCTCTCGCCGCCACCTTTCGCGCCTGATCATACCCAGCATCCACATGCCTCACGATTCCCATCCCGGGGTCCGTGACGAACACTCGACTCGCCTTCTCGCGCGCTAGGTCGCTTCCGTCCAACACGACGACTTGTCCCGCATGCGTGGAATAGCCGATTCCAACTCCGCCCCCGTTGTGCAAATGCACCGAGTCCGCCCCGGCGGCGATGTTGAGCATGGCGTTGAGGATGGGCCAATCCGCGATGGCGTCGGAGCCGTCCTTCATGCCCTCGGTTTCCCGGTAGGGGCTTGCGACACTTCCGCAATCCAGGTGGTCGCGCGTGACGGCGATGGGGCCGATCTTGCCGGCCTTGACGAGTTCATTCATGGCGAGGGCGAACTTGTCGCGTTCCCCCATGCCGAGCCAACAGACTCTCGCGGGAAGCCCTTCCCATGGTAGGTGTTTGCGGGCGAGTTTGATCCAATTCGTGAGAGTGCGGTTCTTTGGGAACATCTTGAGCACGAGGTTCTCCGTCGTTCGGATGTCCTTCGGGTCGCCGCGGAGACTCAGCCAACGGAACGGGCCGCGGCCTTCGCAGAACATTGGGCGGATGTAGGCCGGGACGAACCCCGGGATGCTGAAGGCGATGTCGCGTTTTAGGCCGCCGAGCCGTGCTCCTTCCCTGACGTTATTGCCATAATCGAACACGTGTGAACCTGCTTTCGCGAAGCCGACCATGGCCTTGACCTGGCGCGCCATGCTCTGGCAGGCCCGCTTCTGGTAGGCCGCCGGGTCCTTCTTGCGCAGGGCAGCCGCCTGGGTGAGAGTAAAGCCGTGAGGGATGTAGCCGTTCAAGGGGTCATGGGCGCTCGTTTGGTCTGTTACGAGGTCGGGCTTGAATCCGGCCGCGAGCAGAGCGGGGAAAGCGTCGGCGCAATTCGCGATGAGGCCGACACTGATGGTTTTCTTCTTGCGGGCCGCCTCCTCGACGAGGCGCCTGGCTTCGGAGGCATCATGCACAATCCGGTCGAGGAATCCCGCCTCGAGGCGCCGCTTGGCTCGCTTTTCGTCCACCTCAACGACGAGGACTGCCCCGCCGTTCATCGTGACCGCGCGAGGCTGCGCACCACCCATTCCGCCGAGGCCACCAGTAAGGATGATGCGGCCCCTAAGGTCGGAACCGAAGTGCGCTTGCGCCGCGGCCGCGAACGTCTCGTAGGTCCCCTGGATGATGCCTTGCGTCCCGATGTAGCACCAGGAGCCAGCCGTCATCTGGCCGTACATCGTGAGTCCGGCGGCTTCGAGTTTGTTGAACTCCGTCCAATTCGACCAATGGGGGACCAGATGGCTGTTTGCGATGAGGACGCGTGGAGCCTGGGGCCACGTGCGAAAGACCGCGACAGGCTTTCCGGATTGGACGAGGAGGGTCTCGTCGTCGCCGAGTTCCTTGAGGGCCTTCTTGATTCCTGCGAGTGCGGCGGGATTGCGGGCCGCCTTGCCCGTGCCGCCGTAGACGATGAGCTTGTCCGGCTCCTCAGCATTGTAGAGGTTGTTCTCCAACATGCGCAAGATGGCCTCGGTGCGCCACGACTTGCACCGCAACGGCGTCTTAGGGTTCGCGACGGGCGGGCGGGCCATGCGTTCGCCACTCGAATTCATGCCATAGGAGTTCCGACCCGGCTCGCGGCCGCGCGGATTGCGGAATCCATGACCCCGGCGGAATGTGCAAACGTAGTGCACGGCAAATCCACCAACCGCACAGCCCGCTCTCCTGTTGGTTGCGGAAAAGCGTCCAATAAGATTCTTAAGCTTGCCGTTTCTGGATTGGCTAACCGGGGTTGCCCCCCGGGGAATTCTGGGAGACCAGGTGGAAGCGAAAAACGTAGCGGCGCCCGTGCAGCGCCGCGCAGACGCGATCACCCAAGGCGAGAGCGCGGCCCCGTGGCCGGGCCCTGCAAAGCGGGTTCGCGATGGCAGGGCACAAGGCGTAGCACAGGCCAGGCCGCAACCGGCACGCGCTGGGGATGCCACCGGACGAGGCCGCTCCGTGGCCGAACCGTCGCCCTTGCTCCTCCCCCCCGAGCCAGCTGCGGCAAGGCGCACACAAGGAGGCAACTGGCGATGACGCGAGCTACAAATCACGTAGCTCGACGGGAGAAGCTCAGGGCGAGCCTGATTGCGCCCGCCGGCCAGCGCCGGGGCAACTCGCAGCGCGTCATGGCCTTTGTCGTGGCCATCCTGGCCGTGGCCTTGCTTACAACAACCTTTGCGCCACTGGTGGGGGCCATCCCCCGGTCGGCTACCACGAACATCTCGGCAACCAGCGGGACGAGCATCATTGGGGCCGTGACCGACACCACCGACACGGATGAGCTCGTCCTGGCCCAACTCGTCTGGCGGGTAAGCGATTCTAGCGCGATTGTGCCCACGGCGCCAACCGGCTGGACGGCCGTCACGTCCACGGTGCTGAACGGCGGAGGCCTCCGGCAAGCCATCTACAGTTCACCCACGACCGCGCCGAGTGGCTTGAGCTGGACCCTGCCAGCTACGTCGACCGGCGCCATTCTCGTCGTGACGACGTTCGTTTGTGTCAATGACGACACTCCCACGGGGTCTGCCAGCGCACAAGGAACGGGCGCCACGGCAACTGCACCGGGGGCGACGATTAGGACCGCAGGGGCGGGCGACAAGGCCAGCAACATCGTTTTCTTCGGCCAGGCGGCTGCAACCGCACCAGGCTACGTCACTGGCCTCAAGGGAATCGCAAGCCACGCGGCCAACGGCGTCGGCGCCTCGGCCTCCGTCCAGGAAGGCAGCGCGACTGCCAGCCCATCGCCCACGCGCGACGCGGCGACGGCAGGTGCCGGGACGAACTGGGTCGCCTCGACGGTCAACATCGAGGATGGCAACAACAATGCTTGCGTGGTTGCCCAAGCGGACGCCAGCAAGTCCACAGTTGGCGCCAGCCCGGCCAGCGTGCCGGCAGACGGGAGCACGACGAGCACCGTCACCGTCACGATCAAGGGAGCCACCGGCGCAGCCCTTACTGGCCAAACCATCACCCTCACTTCGAGCCGGGCCGGCAGCGACACGATTATCGGGCCGACCTACCCGGGGGGCAGCGGCTCCACCGGCCCCACGGGCGTTGCCACCTTCACCACGAAGAGCTCCACGGCCGGTACGTCCACCTACACGGCCACCAGCGGATTTGTCACGATTCTCGGCACCGCGGATGTAATTTTTGCGACCGTGGGCGCCACCCAGTTGAGCGTCACGACGCAGCCCAGTTCCTCCGCCACGAATGACGCTGCCTTCGCGACGCAACCCGCCATTCAACTACGCGACACCAACAACAACGCCGTCACCACGAGCGGCGTCACGATTACCGCCGCCATTGAAACCGGCTCAGGCACCCTCGGCGGAATCCTCACCGCAACAACGGATGCGGACGGTTTAGCGACGTTCACTAACCTCAAAATCACCGGCCCAGCAGGCGCCCACACGCTCCGCTTCACGAGCGGCACCCTCACGGCAATCGACTCCAACACGATTACGCTCGGGGCGGGCGCTGCCTCCCAAGTGGTGCTGACGCAGGATACGAGTAACCTCGTCTCCGGGGCCACGCGCACCGTGACGGCGACCATCACGGACGCCGCTGGCAATCCAGTCAGTTCCACGCTGCGCGTCGGCTTCACGGAGGCCAATGGCGGCGGCAGTGTCTCGGGTTTGTGCGCAGCCGCTGCAGCAACCGCCGGCGTCAAGACTTGCGAAATCACGGGTGTCCTTGCTGGTGCCGTCTCCATTACGGCGACTGCCCTCAACGGCGACGATTCCACGCTTGACACGGACGGCTTGGCCTTCAACGTCATTGCGGGCGCTGCCGACAAGGTGCGCGTCGAGACGCTGGCCAATGGTGCCGGCACGGTCGTTGGCGCCACGAACGTGGCGTCCGGCAGCACCCTTCAAGTGTTTGCCATCACGCGTGATGCCGCCAACAACTTCGTCGCCAACGTCGCCGCGACCGCTTGGAGCCTCACGGGCAGGACCGGTGGCGTCTTGGACACTGATTTGGTCGCTGCCGGCGGCGGCATGAGCGCCACCTTGACGGGTGGCTCCGTCGGAACGGCCGTCATCCACGTGACGAAGGCCGGCCTGACCGCCGGCGATTCCGGCACGATCACGGTCATCGCCGCCAATCTCGCTTCCATTGTCGTGAGTCCGGATGGTAACTC
>CAZXUC010000021.1:26458-60400 GCA_964643795.1 uncultured Halobacteriales archaeon
TGTGGCAGCGATGATGTTGGCGACTACGTCGTCACGGGAACGAATGGCGACTTCACGGATGGCGCCGACCTCACGGTCATCGCCGCCAATCTCGCTTCCATTGTCGTGAGTCCGGATGGTAACTCGATTGCCGCAGGCGCCACGCAGGCCTTCACGGCTGCGGGCTTCGATGAATTCGGTAACTCCCTGGGCGACTTCACGGACGACACGACATTCACCATCTCGGGCACCGGCTCCTGCTTGGTAGCCGTTTGTGGCAGCGATGATGTTGGCGACTACGTCGTCACGGGAACGAATGGCGACTTCAGCGACACGGCCGACCTCACCGTTGAAGCCGACATCCTCGACTCCATCACAATCTCTGGTGAGGAGAGCCCGGTGGTTGGCTCAACCAACACGTACGATGCTGCTGGCTTCGATCAATACGGCAACAGCGTTGACCTCTCTGAGTCGACGTGTGTGTGGACGGCACCCACCCTGGCTGGCCCCGCCTCGGCCTCGTGCACGATTGACCGCGTCCTGAGTGACAACCTGGACGTGACCGCGGTCGAAGCAGGCGACGTTCCCGTGAACAATCCGCCGGTTTTCGCCGCCTACCCCCGGTCGCTTGTGATTCAGGAGGGCTACCCCCTGTTCTTGGGAATCGAGGCGTCTGACCCTGATGGCGACGAGGTGACCCTAACGGCCGATATTGACTCCTTGCCCGGCGATGCGTCGTTCCGGGACTCGTCCGGCGTCTTGCGCTGGCAGCCGACGTTCGACGACGCACGCGAAGAGACCTACGTGGTCTCCTTCACGGCGGACGACGGCCACGACACGACGACGATCGAGATTGAAATCCTCGTCCTCGAAGCGGAAGAGCCCGCGCCAGACCCCGACGCCCTGCCAGGCACCACAGGGTGCGATGCCGACGACCGCCCGGCCGTCGACGCGAACACGACGCGGAACACGACGGCCGCCGGCGCGGTGCGCTCGATCCTGGTTTGCGGCAGCCCGGCGACTGGGACCGCGATCCTTTCAAACGTCGAAATCGACGCCTCGATTCCCGATGAGGCGGAGCTCACCCTCGAGTTCGGTGCCCTCCTCCGGGAACCGGGCGTAGCCCCCGTGGTCGTCGTTGCCAAACAGCTCGTAATCGAGCGTAACTCGGACACTCCCTCTCACGCCTTCGAGGTCATGATTCCCGCCGGCACGGAGATCACGAGCGACGACGCGGCCTGGAACGGCGACTTCACCGTGCCTATGGTCGTCCCTGCGTCGACGATCGACCCGCCTGCGGGCGGCACGCCCATCATCGTCATGGAAGTGGGGCGCTCCGGTTCCACGCTCGCCTTCAGCCAGCCCGTGCGCATCCTCTTCCCCGGCGAGGCCGGCCACCGCGTCGGTTTCCAGGTCCCCGGCGGCGTCCCCACCGAGATTACGGTCGTGTGCGACTCGGCGACGGCGCCCACGAACATCCCGGCGGGCGGCGAATGCAGGATCGACGTGAGCGGCGACCTCGTCGTGTGGAGCCTGCACATGACCACGTTCTTCACCTTCACGGCACCCGCGCCCCCGCCCGGCGGAGGCGGCGGCGGCGGAGGCGGCGGAGGAGGCGGCGGAGGCGCACCTCCCGAGCCGGCCGTCCCGGCGCCGGCCGAACCTGCGGAGCCAAGCGCGGCGCTCCCCGTCGACGAAGTGCAGCCTGGAGCGGGCGAACCACAATCGAACGAGGGGGACACGCGCGGCCGGCTGCCCTCCGTGAGCCACGCCATGCGGACCGCCGTGCTGGTTGCGGCGAGCCTTCTCCTCCTCATCGGACTCGGCGCCGCTGCCCGTCAACCTATCCGGCTCGGGCTGAGCAGGACGGCGGCTACGGCCCAGAGCGTCACGCACGCCGCCCGAGTCTCGTACACCACGGCCGCGACGAATATCTCACAGCGAGCGGGCCGTACCCGTCGGAAAGCCGTGACGGCGGCGCGCCGGGCGCGTCGCGCAGCCGCCAGCCGCGCTAACCAAGTCGTAGGCGTGGGGCATCGCGGTCGCCAACGCCTGCGCCGCGCCATCATCGCACTCCTGGGAACGTGGCGGCGCATCATGCTGGCCGCACGACGGGCCGTCGTTGGCACGGTCGTTTCAACCAAGGATTCTGCCCTGGCCGGCGCCCGGCGCATCCAGATAACTGGCGCAGCGGGCGTCGTGCGCATCAAGAAAACGAGCGCGGCGGTCGCAACTGGGTCCGCGCTCGCCGTTCGGCGACTGGGGCGTTCAGGCCTGGCCGTGGCGAAGCACGCCGAACGTAAGCTCCGACCCGTGGAAACGCCGATCATCTGGCTGCGCGGCTTCTGGGCGCTTGTGCGTGAATTGAAGGAGGACACCGATGCCCCTGAGATTGCGTCCGTGCAACCGCCCGTCGTCGTCGCGTCCATGCCGGTGGCACGCCCGGCCGACGAGCCGGTGCCGGTCGAGCCGCACGAACCGGCGACGATTGACACGACGCAGCCCATCCTCCCCGACGCCGCCACGACGCAAGCAGAGGGCGATGACAGGCTGTCCAGCGCCGACATAGAATTCCTGGCCGGCGCCTTGGCGGCAGCCCTGGCGGAGCATGATGCCGGCGATGCGACCGGACGTGAGGCGCCATCCGCGCGTCAACCTGGCACGATGGAATTGCCGACCCCGAAGGAGCTTTCATGGGGCGACCTCAACGCCGTAGTCAACGTCAAGGCGCACCACCGACCCGTGCGGATCCACGTCAAGCCGGACCGGGACGCAGACACTGCGAATGACAATGCGCCCACACCGTAGCGCGCTTCTGCGCGTTCTGCGGGTTCTGCGACTGGGCGCGTCCGGCGGGTTCTGCGACCGGACGCGGAAGCCGACGCGCTGCACGATTGACGTCGTCGACCGAATTACGTCGTCCACCGATTCCCAGGCCGCGAAACCTCGTCGCAATCCATGTCCTTCTTGATACTCCTTAAATATCGGCAAACGAACCACAGGGCACCCGATGAAGACCCTCATCCTGTGCGTCGACCGCGACGACGACCTAGGCAGAAAAGGCGGTTTGCAGACCCCCATCGTCGGGCGCCGCCGCAACCTCGACGGAGCGATGGCTTTGGGTGTTGCCGACCCGGAAGACTCCGACGTCAACGCGCTGCTCTCAGCGATTCACCTATACGACCGCGAACTCAAGGCCGCCGAAGGCACCGGGGACCAAGTCGAGGTGGCAGTCATCGCGGGGCACCACAGCCTCGGCATGCAGGCTGACCGCAAGTTCGCGAAAGAGTTGGACGAGGTCCTTGCACTTGTCCGGCCTGACGAATGCATCCTGGTCTCCGACGGCGCGGAGGACGAGCAGATCATGCCCATCCTGCAGGGCCGCGTACGCATCGCGCACGTCCATCGCTGCGTCGTGAAGCAAGCCCCACGCCTGGAGGGGTTCTACTACGTCCTCACGCGCATCCTCGACGACGAGAAGCAAGCCAAGCGCTTCGTGCTGCCGTTTGGCATCATCCTGCTCATCTGGGGTCTTGCGTACCTTCTGGGCGTGCAAGACTACGCGTGGGGAGCGACGTTGGCCGTTGCCGGGTTCTGGCTCGTCGTCCAAGCCATGAAGTGGGAGGAGAAGGTCGGGCAGTTCTTCCGCGACTTCAGCCATGGCATGCGCTCCGGCAAGGTCGTACTGGTCGCCACACTTGCGATGTTAGTACTTGCGGGCTTTGGCGCCATCCAAGCGTGGGGCGCTATGCAGGCGTGGCCGGAGGCCGAAGAAAACCTGGGGAAAGGCACGCCCACCCAATCCTTCGAGATCCTGCTCTTCACGGAGGCGTTCCTGCCCTACCTCGTAAGCGGCCTGCTTTTGCGCAGCGCCGGAGTGCTCTTCGATTCGTGGGCCCGCACCGGCCGGACGCGCATCGCGGACTGGAGCGCGGCGTTCAGCATCATCGCCCTGTACCTGGTGTTAGGCGCAGTCATCGGGATTTGGATCGGCTACCTCGACCACGACCCCGTGCGGGACATCGTGAGCTTCGCCCGCGTCGCGCAGGTAGTCGCCGGCGTCGCGATTGCCACGGGCGGGACGCTAGTCGCCCGCTACATCCGCAGCTTCAACAGGAAACCCCGTTTCGAGGCCCGCTGACGTGGAATGGGCCGCGTGGGCCCCGACCGTGGCGGCCATCCGAGCCGAATTCGGTTACCAGGAGACGGATGACCTAGCGGCCGCACGCGACCTGCAGGCCCTCGTCGGCGCCGCCAGCCGGTTCCGCGACCTCGGCGCCGACCTGCGCAACCGCCGCAACATCGTCGTCGCGGGGTGCGGACCTAGCCTCGAGCAAGCACCGCCATCCCTTTTCGTCGGCAAGATTACCGTCGCAGCGGATGGGGCGACGCAGCGCTTGCAGGAATTGGGCGTCGTGCCCAACGTCGTCGTTACCGACCTCGACGGGGACCCCAAAGCACTGGAATGGGCCGCGCAAGCCGGCGCCCGCATGGTCGTGCACGCGCACGGCGACAACCGGCCCGCCCTCCGCACGCTTGTGCCGCGACTCGGCCCCATCCTCTACGGCACGCACCAAGTGGAGCCAAATGCCGGCCTGAAGCCGCTGGAGAATCCCGGCGGCTTCACGGATGGGGATCGGGCGGTCCTTCTCTGCGAAGAATTCGGCGCCCGCCAAGCGACGCTCGTCGGCTTCGATTTCGACGCGTCGCCTGGACCCTACTCGCACCGTTGGGACCCACAGACGAAGCCCGCGAAACTAGCCTGGGCGCGTCGCATCATCGATGCCGCTCATCAACGCGGCCGGATGGTCATCCAACACTGGGTGCCGTAAGGTGGCCGCAAGCAGGGAGATGACGCCCACGACGCCTACGACGACCAGGCCGCGCACGACGACCAGGACGCCCACGACGCCCACGCCGTCGGCGGACTGCGGTAAGCCATGTGACAGAAGCTTCGAAAACGAGTGACGACGCGAGCTTTGCGACCAACCGACCGGGGATTACGGAGATTTCGGGGACATGAGGTTGCAATCCGTTCCCCGTAATTCCCGGAATCCTCGGTAGGCCGACGAGGGTCGTTCTGCGCAATCGGCGAAATCTGCGGATGCGTGCTGCGAGAACACGTTGGCCTACCGTATCTGCGGCATCTGCGGAAAAGGTGGTGTGTCAGCCGCGACGCGCCCACTCAAGGTACGCCGGAGTGAATCCGGTCACCTGCACGACCTCGATGAGGGGCAACTCGTACGGATGCTCCTTCAACATCGCCGAACGGACGGCTTGCACCTTCTCGGGCAGGCAGCGCGCTTCAACGAGGAACTCGTCGGCTTCCTCCTGCTGCCCTTTCCAGCGATAAACCGACTTCGCGGGGGTAATGTGGACGCAGGCCGCGTTCCTGGCTTCCACGAGGCCATGCGCCAGCGTCCGCGCCGCCTCCTCCGAGCCTACCGTCGTCCGCACCAGGGCCATGGCATCGCGCATGCCCCGCCATGGACCCCGGACAAGAAACATTATGCCCACGACGGCCGTGGGATTTCTTGTTGTCCACAGGCTGGCTCATCGCACTCGGGCTCCTAGTCCTCTACATCCTGTTCATTTTCTGGCTCATCCAGACGAACCGGCTTGCCAAGTGGAACCTGTCGCTGATGCTGGGCATCGTCCTCATGGTCCGCACGCAACGCGGCAAGAAACTCATCGACTGGATTGCCCGCCCCAAGCGGTTCTGGAACTTCTTCGGGGACCTCGGCACCATCCTCACCCTCCTCGGCCTCGTCGCCATGACGGTCCTGATGCTCGCGACGGTCCTCGTGAGCCTGAACCCAGCAAGTGGAGTCCCGGCCCTTGGTGCAAGCGAGATTCTCGTCATCCCGGGCGTCAATCCCTTCGTTCCGCTATGGTACGGGCTCATCGCCCTCATCGTCACCCTCGTCGTCCATGAAGGCGGTCACGGCATCCTGGCGCGCGCCAACGGCATGCGCCTCAAGAGCCTCGGGCTACTGATCGCCGTCGTCCCCATCGGAGCCTTCGTCGAGCCTGACGAAGAAGACCTGAAGGCCGCCCCGCGGCGACGCAGACTTGCCGTGTTCGGCGCGGGACCGGCCATCAACATCGCGGTCGCCTTCCTGTGCCTGGGAGGAATGGCTGGCCTTGCAGGTCAGCTCGAGGAACGGCCCGGAATCTACCTCGCCTCGATCGGCCAGGATTCGCCCGCCGAAACGGCCGGCATGGCCGGCGGCGACATTCTGCTTGCTGGCAATGGCGAGACGTTCGGCGAATGGGCCGTGTTCCAGGATTTCATGCAGGCCAAGAACCCCGGGGACGCGATCGAATTCGCGATGGGCGACGGCGAGAATCGCGTGGTCACGCTGGGCAGCCGCTGGGATTCCCTGAGCGCGTCGCAACAGGAGGCCCTCGTGGCGGAAAACGCGACGCTGGCGGAGGAGTATCAGCGGGCGGCATACCTCGGCGTCTCGCCGCTGTTCCCGGAGCGCCTCACGTTCCTGGCCCACCCCTTTGGTGAAGGGGGAATCAATTTCCTCGTCCTCATCTCTGCACCCATCGGCGAAGTGCGTGGCATTCCCTACCTTTCCACCTACTTCCCGGCGTTCCATGAGGCGCCCTTCAACCCGGACGTGTATTGGCCCATGGTGAACCTCCTCTTCTGGGTGTTCTGGATCAACCTCATGGTCGGTCTCACCAACATCCTTCCCATGCTCCCCCTCGATGGCGGCCACATCTTCCGCGACGCGGCAAGCGGCGTATTGGAGAAGCTCAGGCCTGGAATGGATGCGCTGCGCCGCGAGAAGGTCGTCGGGTGGACGGCCGGCTCGATGAGCCTCATCATCCTGACCGCTCTCGTCTTGCAAATCCTGGGGCCCCGCATCGTCGGCGGATTCTGACCACTGCAACACGCGGAGAACGCGGAACCCGCGGAAACTGACTGTGTCAATTCCGTGCGCGGCCACGGCGCGAGCCGCGGAATCGAGGAATCCAAGGAACCTGTTTCCCTTGATTCCGCGGATTCCGCGGCGGGTCGTGCGTTGCGCGGCTTCCGCGCGTTCCGCGTGTCGTCCGTCGGGTCGTGCGTTGCGCGGGTTCCGCGTGTCAGCCGTGCACGGCGGCGGCTCCTTGTTGCGTGGGGCAATTTCCGGAGGCCGTCGAGCTGCGGGTACCGGAGGCCGGGGATTTCACAGAGGCCCCAGGATTCCTTATCCTCGCCGCCCGACCCTTGACAAGTCGCTTGTTCGGCACGGACGAAAATCTGTGATGTTCTGTGCAATCCCAAGCCTCCCATACTGGAGCGGAAATCTAACTACGCGCACTCCGACACCCTTTTTGTGGGGGGAACCTGCAGGGAATCGACAAGCGCATGGCCGTCCAGCTCGACCGCATCAAAATCCCGGAAGTGGCACCCGACGTGCGTGTCCGTTCCTACGACGAGGCGGTCCTCGGCTACACCCGCAAACTTGCCGTCGCGGAGGCCTTGCGCTGCATCGACTGCAAGACGAAACCGTGCACATTCGCGTGTCCTGCATTGACCCGGGCGCCGGAATACATCCAAGCCATCGCGAAAGGCGACTTCGACACGTCGCTTGCTATCGCCCTCGAGACTTATCCCATCCCCGGCACACTTGGCCGCACCTGCTTCCACCCCTGCGAAGACTCGTGCGTCGTCGGATTCAAGGGGGAACCCGTCGCCATCTGTAGCCTCAAGAGGGCAGCCTTCGACTATGGGCAGTGGCCCGAGATCAAGCGACCCGCCGCCAGCGGCCGGTCCGTCGCCGTGGTCGGTTCGGGTCCAGCTGGCCTCCAGGTCGCATACGACCTTGCCCGCCAAGGGCACGCTGTCACGGTGTTCGAGGCCCTCGCGAAACTCGGCGGCATGCTGCAAGTCGGGATTCCAGCCTACCGACTGCCGCGCGACGTCCTCGACCGCGAACTAGAGAAACTCACGGAGTGGGGCGTCAAGTTCGAAGTCGGTTGGCGACTCGGCGAGGACAAGAACACCATCGACGCGCTCCTCGGCGGCTTCGACGTCGTCTTCCTCGCCGTCGGCTGCCACAACCCAAAAGCCATCCGCATCCCGGGCGAGGGCGCCAAGAACGTCCACCATGCCGTAGAATGGCTGCGCGAGCTCGAGCTCACGCAGAAGCCCGTGCTCACGGGCCAACGCATCGTCATCGTCGGCGGCGGCTCAACGGCCATGGATGTCGCGCGCAACTCACTGCGCTGCGGCGCCAGGTCGGTCCATATCGTTTACCGCCGCGGCCGCGGTGAGATGACGGCGAGTCCCGAGGAGGTCGTGCAGGCGCGCGACGAGAACATCAAGTTCCTCATGCTCGCCAACCCGCTGCAGTTCCTGACGTACACCGACGGCCCCAAGGCAGGCCTCGTGAAGGCCGTCGAATGCATCCAGATGGAAATGGGCGCCCCGGACGCATCAGGACGCCGCAGCCCCGTCGCCCTCGAGGGCTCAGAGTTCCTCCTGGGCGCCGACCAAGTCGTCCTCGCCGTAGGCCAAGCACCCAGCGACATCCATGACGCCGTCAAGGACCGCGTCGGCCTTTCAAAATGGGGGGACGTTCTGGTCGACTCGGATTGCCGCACGAGTGATCCACGCATCTACGCGGCCGGCGACATTGCGCTTGGCCCTTCCAGCATCATCGAAGCCATCGCCCAGGCGCGCCGTGCGTCTTCAGCCATGGACAAGGCGCTCGCAAGCGGGGCAAAGCGGAGCGTGTGATGTCACGCATCCCTGACGCATCGGAAGCGACACCGCTGCGACGGATGAGTGTCGTGCGCGGACGACTGCAGCTTGCCGCGGCCACGTGCAAAGTCTTGCGCGGCGACAGCGGGGAGTTATTGGCTGCGGGAAAGGTCGCCGCCATCCTGGCCGCAAAGGACGCGGGGCGAACGGTGCCAACGGCATTGCAAGTCCTTCTAACGGACGCCTTCTGCGATTTGTCGGTCGAGTCCGACGGCGTCGTGTGTACCATGACGGTACAAGCCGTTGCGCGCGCCACATTGGAGGCGCATGCGCTGGCGGGATGCTCGGCGGCACTGCTCGCATTGTGGGATGCCGTGAAGTCGATGGAGCAGGACGCGGCGGGCAACTACCCGAGCGCGAAGGTCACGGCCATCGAAGTCGTGCAGAACGTCGTCCTTTGACAAAGGTTGTTCGGGCATCGCGGGGAACTGGAGGCCTGGGATTGCACAGACCAACACAGATTCGTTGCCTCGACGCCAGCGGACTGGACGCGCTTCCTCATCGCGAGGGGAAAAATCTGTGGGTTTCTGTGAAATCCCAGGCCTCCCACACTATGGCCGAGGATCTAAGCCTCCCACCTGGGGGTACTGTTGCAGAGGTACCGGAGGCCTGGGATTGCACGGATAATCACAGAACTCCGTCTTCGCGCCCCTTGCACTCCGATGAGGGAAAAGTCATCTGTGCAATTCTGTGAAATCCCAAGCCTCCCACACTACGGCACGAGGTTCGAGCGACTCAAGTCTTGACTTCGCCCGCGTCGCCCACGGCATCCAGCGCCCGCATGACGGCCACGGCCTGCTTCTTGTATTCGGCCTTGATTGCGTCGTAAACGTCGACGGGAATCTCGTTTGCCTGTCGGGCGACTTCGATCTCCTTGAGCGCTGCGAGTAGAGCGCGCTTCTTCCCCTCGAGGACGGGCGTCGATTCCAAACCCTGCGTCTCGTGCGCGGCGACTCCTGCGACTTGCCGGCGCGCGCGGCTCTGCACTAGGCCACGTTGCACGAGGACGGCCCACAAGGCGATTCCCACAACGACGCCGACAGCGAGCGCTACCCAGGAGAATCCTGCCGGCGCTGACGAGGTCTGCACGGACGTGACCTCCGGGTGGACGGAAGCCCAGAACGGGTTAGGCAATGGGTCCTCGGTCGAGCCGCGGAACTCCACGATCGTGGCCGTGCCGTCGGTGGTCGGGAGTTTGCGGCTGGGTTCTACTGGAGCCGTGAAGTCGGAGCCCCAGGGGACGAAGAGGATGACGACCGAGTCGCCGGTACCGCCAGGTCGCCACGCTTCGACGGCGTTGGTTTGGCCTGAGGCATGACGAGTCGTCACTGAGAGCGTGTAGGTTCCGCTCGGCAGGGCGCGCTCCAAGACGAAGGTGGCGGAGTCGGCGGAGATCTCGAGGTGACTCGGGTTGCAGGCACAGCTTGAGTTGACGACTTGCGCGCCCGATTGGATCGCGAAGGTGTAGCGCCCTTCGGCGCGGTTGTCGAACTGGACCGTCAGACGCTGCTCGACGTTCCAATCGCCGCTCGACTCGACGAAGGGCGTCGTCGGAATGTCGCCGATGCCGGCTCGCACCTGGTACGTCTCGGTGAAAGTCGGCGCCTGCGCGTCGGTCGACGGGACAAGGAGGAGAATGAACAGGAGCGACGGCAGTACCTTGCGCATGGCGTCCGCCAAGAGCATCCTCATGAAAAGGGCGACGCCGGCCTCGCGTTGCTCTTGCGTGCCGTTGAACCGGAGGCCTGGGATTTCACAGATCTACACAAATTCGTCACCTCGACGCCAACGGACCAGGCGTGCTCCCTCACGGCGAGGGAAAAATTCTGTGATTATCCGTGAAATCCCAGGCCTCCCACACTACGGCCGAGGACTAAGCCTCCCACCGTGGTGGGCTGGCGCAGAGGTACCGGAGGCCTGGGATTGCACAGACCAGCACAGATTCGTTACCTCGACGCCATCGGACAGAACGCACCTGCTCGTCGCGAAGGGAAAAATCTGTGATTGTCTGTGAAATCCCACACCCCGAGCGTCGCGATTCCATCCGGTCCGCACACGAGCGGCGAAGGCCCTACGCCAGCCCCGAATCTTCCAGCCTCTGACGCTCCTCGGGCGGGAGGAACTTGCTCGAACAGCCGGCCTTGTACTCCTCCACTTGGTAGATGTAGGCTCCAGCAGGGACCGCCTTCCCATCCGGCAAAGTCGTCAACAACCTCCCCGTGAATTGGCTTGGTTTCGGTTGCATAGGGTCCTTGACGGGTCCGTCATAGATGGCCCACAGCCGCGGCGTGTCGCCGTCGCCGTCGTCGAAGGCTTGCACTGGAAATGCCAGGCTTCCCGTCGTCGTCCACGTGCGCTCATCTACGGGGAACACGGTGTCGGGGTCGCTGGGGAGACGGCGCGTCTCATTGCGGAAGTTCCACGCCACGTGCTCGCCCAGCGGCTCGACCCGCGTGATTCTGGTGCTGTAGTAAGTTTGTCCGTCGCGGCTCCACGAGATCGTCGAGCGTATCTCCGCGGAATAATCGGGATTCGCGCGGAATTCTAGGCCGTTCGCGCTCGTCACCGGGACCTGCGGCGGTTGCGGGACAGCGAGAAGGGTGTATGTTCCCCGGGTGTGGGCGTCCGGGTCGGCGAGAATCGCTTCGACGTTGCGCACCGTGGTGTTCCCCTCGAGGGTCGCAAGCACGATGGCGCCAATGCCCAGCGCGACGACCATGAGGCCGATGATGAGTTGACTGCGCCGGTTCATGGCGACGGCGGCGCCTTGGGGTCGGGGGCCTTACGGTTTGCGGTGGTGGCCGACGCGCCGGCTGTGCCCGTCGGGACTGGTGCGGCCGATCCTGCCGCGCTCGCGGCTGCGGCCTCGAGCGCGGCAAGGCGCTTCTCGAGGAGCTTGGCGCGGCGTTCCAAGTGCAGCATGTAGAGGGCGATGCCGCCATAGATTGCGGCGAATGCTGCGATGAAAGTCCCGTAGTCACTAGGCATGAGTCGTCTCCAAGCTTGTCGTCGCGTCTCGTCGTGCCTCGTCGAGGCGTTCCAATTCGTCGATGCGTTCGCCTTGGCGGGCCAGGCGCAGCCGCGCCAGCCAAAGGTAGACGAACAATGAGAAGAACGTAACGAGACTCCAGACGAGGATAAGCCCGACGCCCGTTCCGATGTCGGCGTCAGGGTTCTTTGCGGGACCAGCGATGTCGGGGTGAAGGCTCGTCTGCACGATCCGACTGGTGGCGAAGCTGAGGGGGACGCCGAGGAAACCAAGGACGCCGAAGGCCGCAGCCAAGCGGGCTTGGCGCTCAGGGCCATCGACCCATTGACGCAAGAGAAGGTACGCGAGGAACGTCAACCACATGACGACCACGACCACGGTTTTCGGTTCCGTGTAGACCGTGGCAAGGGCGCTGGAACCGGAGCGGCTCCATTCCTGGATGCCCCACAACGTGCCCGTGACGAGTGCAATCGTGTTCATTGTGAAGCCGACCTCGGCGGCGGCGCGGGCGGGCGCGTCGTAGCGCAGGGCGCGCTCGTTCAGTACCGCGATGCTGCAAGCGAACACCACGAAGTAGGCGGCGAAGGCTGCCCAGGCGCTTGCGGGGTGGAAGAAGAGGAGTTTTCGCGTGAGGGGTGCCGAGACGTCTGGTTCGAGGGACCAGTCGGGGGCGGAGTACCATGCAAGCCAGAGGAGGACGGGCCACGCGATGAGGAACGCCGCGAGGGAGAAGCGCCGGACGCGGGCGACGGTCTGACGCTTCATGTGCCACCGTGAGGTCCTGCTTCAGAAATGCGTTCCGGCGCGGTGGATGGCTTCATTCCGCCTCCAAGACGATTGGCCAGAGGAACCAGGCAGCACCGAACGCGATGAGATCGTAGCCCAGCATCAGGAGCAGTGGAGCACTGAGCTCGACGACCGATGCGCCCGTCAAGGCTTGCAAGGTCGCGTGGATGCCAGCTTGCAGGAGCGGGGCCAGGACGGGGACCGCCAGGATCGGCAGCAGAAGTTCGCGGCTGCGCGCTTGGGACGAGATGGCGGAGGCAAGGGTTCCAACGATGGCGAACCCGAGGCAGCCTAGGAACATCGTCAAGACCAGGGCAGCGCTCGAGTCGACAGCGAACAGTAAGACTGCCAGCAGCAAGGTCACGGCAGCGACGAGCAAGGCCAGGCCGAAGTGGAGGAGGGTGCGCGCCCAGCCGTGCTCGGCGAGAGGAGCGGGCGTCGTGCGCAAGAGGTCAAGCGTGCCTCGGTCGGCCTCTGTTGCGAACCCGCGAGCGACGAGGGCGACGGTGGCGTACAACAGGGGCGTCCAGAGGATTACCGCCGTCGCGCGGGGCTGCCCCTCGAGCGTCGGGAATGCGTAAAGGTCGAGGAGGAAGAACAGCGCGACAAGCGCAAGTCCTGCCTGCAGGGCCTCCTTGCTGCGCCACTCGCGCCGCGCGTCCTTCCACAGCAGGATGCGGATCATGTCAATCCAGGGTCTCCAACCATGGTCTCCAACCGCCCGTTGGCAAGGCGCAAGACCCGGTCCGCGAGTTTGCGGGCGTGGGATTCGTCGTGCGTGGCGACGATTGTGGCCGTGCGTTCCCAGCGCCACTCCAGTTTGTGGTCGAGCCACGCGGTGCCCTGTTTGTCCAAGCCGTTCGACGGCTCGTCGAGAATCAATAGGGCAGGATCCGCGTGGAATCCGATGGCAAGGGCGAGGCGCTGGCGCTGCCCGCGACTCAAGTGGCGTGCCGGTTCGTAAGCCACGCGTTCGAGGCCCGCGTCTTCGAGGTCTTCCAACCGGTCCTTCTCGGGATAGTTGAGCCGGTGCAGGCGGCCCCACCAGGCCAGGTGTTGCATTGGGGTTAGTTCATCGTAGACGGCTGCGTCCTGGCCCACCCAGGCAAGCCGGCGTCGCGCGGCTTCGGGCTCGCGCTGGGAATCGTGGCCCAAAATCTCAATCACGCCGGAAGTCGGGCGCCCGAGGGTCGCGGCCAATCTCAGCAGCGTGCTCTTGCCTGCACCGTTAGCGCCCAGGATGGCGAGGGTCTCGTCGCGCCGCAAGTCCAAATCGGCGCCGCGTAGGACGTCGTGGTGCCCGAAGCGTTTCGTGACCCCTACCATGCGTAAGGCGAACGTCACGCCGGGTCAACCCTCGACGTGGCTGCGGATCAAGGCGTTCTCTGCCATCTGGAGCCTCTTGTGGACGGCGGCCTTGGAGACGCCGAAGGCCTCTGCGAGGTCCTCGAGGTTGCAGGCGCGTGGATCGGAATAGTAGCCCATCGCGATGGCCATCTTGAGCACCTCGGTCTGCCTCGGGGTGAGGGACTTGGTGGCACCTCGCAGGCGGACGTCGGGTTGGTAGTCTCCCACGTGCAAGAGTTTGAAGTCGTCGGCGGGCACTACCTGGCGCATGTGTTTCGTGAATTCGTTGAATGCCGCGATGCCGGCGGGATTCGGGCTAAGCACCGCAATGAGGATGTAGCCGCCCTCCACGATGACCGGTTGGAACAGGGTCTCCGGCCCCAGCATGCGGATGGTGAGTTGGATGGGGTCATGCTTCTGGTAGTACGTGAGCACGGTCGTGCTGATTTCGACGGAGGCGTAGTCCTCGGATTCGGAGAGCACTTCGAAAGTGCCGTACCGCTTGGCGAATTGGCCCGTCAGGAACCTCGTGCGCGTCTGCTTGTCAGCGAGGATGGTCACGATGGCACGCTCGACCGGGGCCTTAGAACTTGGCCGCAGTAGGGACATGACGATGCGAACGCCGGGGTGGTCTCTCGTGAACTGGCAGAGTAGGTTGTCGTCGCTGCGAATCTTGAACGCAAACTCCGTCAGGCCTGCCACGCGCGCGAGGAGCCCATCCAGCCTAAAAAGTGGACAGGAAGGCCTCCCGGGTTGCTATGTCAACGACCATGACGCGCTTTGGCTGGTCTGGCGTTGACCCATCCAGTCCACCCGCGGGAAGGGATTTTGTAGCTCAACAGGTCGCCACGGGTGTGAACAAAGCGGGTTCCGTGCGGGCCGTGGCCGCCCTCGTCATCCTCCTCGCCTTCTCCGGCTGCGCGGCGCCAGCCACCGACGATTCAGCACCCACGGGTACCGGCGAGCCCAAAACCATGGCAGTCGCCGGCATCGTGCAGGACGCCACGTTCGCGCCAATCATGGGAGCCAACGTCTCGCTACGATTCCAGGAATTGAACGAGACGACCGACTCCTCCGGCCGCTTCGCGTTCCCCGGCCTGGCAATCGCCCCCTACGTCGTCGACGTCAGCGCAGCGGGCTTCCTTCCAGCGACGCTCACGGCGGAACCCAAGGCGGGGGCGGCGGGACTCGACTTCATCCTGCAACGCATCCCGGACCCGGAGCCGCGCAACTTCACGCAGCACTTCCACGGCTTCATCGACTGCGCCATGGAGACGCTCATCATCGGGCCCTCCTGTGACACGCTCATTGAGGACCCCCGAGTCGGCGGTCCGTCCCTATTCAACGACACGACGTCATACCTCTTCCAAGTCGAATCCGGCTGGCAGACAATCGTCCTCGACCTCGACTTCGATGCCGTCGGCCAACCCGGCTTCGAAGGCATGCGCATCACCCTGCGCGGCACCCTCGACCGCGACGCCCTGACCGGCTACGAGCAGTATGGGCGGTTCAGCGGCAAGACGCCGTTCTCGGCGCACATCACGCCCAACACCGCCTACCCGGACGGAACCCACCCCGTCCCGGTCAACATGACCGCGTTCCAGGCGGATATGTACGCCCAGGGCCGGGGTTGGCATACCATCTGTCAGCCCCCCTTCCCGGAAGACCCCCGAACCTGCCTACTCGGCGTGGGTGCCGGCATCAACGTCGAGTTCGACCTGTACGTCACCACGTTCTACGTCAAGCCCGCCGACCCGGGCTGGTCCTTCCTCACGGAGTGATGCATGGCCGGGGACCTGGCGGCGCGCCGCCCCGCCCTCGTCCTCGCCGCCGCGCTGCTTGCCACCTCAGTTCTCGGCTTGGGCATCGTGCGCCTTGACCCGCACGTGGATTTCATTGATACGGTCCCAGCCGGACCAGAGGTGGACGCCTACCGTCACCTGCTTGACCGGCTCGACGGCGTGCGGTTCGTCGCGCTCTACATGGCGCATAATCAGTCCCACGGTGTGCCGCAATTGCGCAGCGACGAAGGCTTTGACGCGTTGGTCCGCGAGCAGGGGTCACTTGTGCAGCACTTGCAGGCGAGGTTCCCCGCTGGCACCTTCAGCCACACGCTATCCGTGCACGAGGCGATGCGTTCCGGCTCCTACATGTTCGCGAAGATGGCAACTGCGGGAAACCCGCCCGAGTCATCCTACGCTGTCCCCTCGGACCCGGCCACCTATGCACTAGTGCGCGACCGAGTGCGCGCCAACGACGTGGACGACCTCCTAGCGCAGGACGGTTCGAGCGCAATCATGCTGGTCTTCCTCGCCACGACGGACCCGGGCGCAGCACGCGAGCTTGCGGGCCGCGTAGGGGAAGAGGCGACGGCGTGGGCGCAGAGCCACCCCCACCCGGCCACGGCGGACCCTCTTGCCACGGGCTTGCTTGCAACAAGCCATGCGACCGACGAACGCAACAAGGACGACCTTGCACCGTGGGCGTTGCTCGCCACCCTCTGCGTCGGCGTGACCCTTCTGCTTATCGTGCGCCGGCCCGGCAACGTACTCGTGGCCACCGTGAGCCTCGCCGCGGCGACGGGCGCCACGTTCGGGCTCGTGGGTTGGCTCGGCATCCCCATCAACTTCCTCACCGTGTTCCTCGCGCCCCTCGTGACCGGGATCGGGCTCGACTACGCGGTGCACATCCTGCATCGCAGCGAGCAGCTCACTGGAAACGGCAGGGCGGGCCTGGCCCAGGCCCTGCGTGAGGTCGGCCCAGGCATTGCCGCAAGCGCGGCCACGACCGTCTTGGGGCTCCTGGTGCTGGCATTCCTTCCCGCACCGCTCTTCGCACAGATTGGCCTCGTCGGTGCAGTCGGTGTAGCCCTCGGCTTCGCGACGAGCTTGACGTTGGCTCCAGCCCTGCGCGCCGTGCTGCCGTTCCGACGCACGGCTGCCGCGCCAAGGGACCGCATCGGCGACGCGGTTGCGGCTGTCGGGGCGTGGGCAATCCGGCGCCGCGCGGTGGTCTTCACTGGCGTCGCGCTGCTCCTGCTAAGCGCCGGCACGGTAGCCGTGACGCAGAGCCGCATCGAAGCCGGCTCAGCAGAGAACGAATTCCCGCAAGACGACCCGGTGATCCTCTTGCAGCACCGCGTGGAGAGGGAGTACGGCGCGTTCCAACGCGCCTACATCGTCGTCGAGGGGCCTATCGACCGCGCCGAGACGTTGCGGGCGCTCGATGCCGCCGTGGCCCGCGCCGGCGCCTTGCCGTTGCATCGCTCAGCCAGCGCCGTGACGGCACTAATTCGGGCGGACGCGGCGACCGACGACGGAGCACTCGACATCATCTTGGGCACTGCGGGACAGCAGCAAGGGCTGCCGAGCAATGACGCGGAGGCACGGACCGCACTCGACAGCCTCTTCGCGGATCCCCTGTGGCGGGCGCTCGCGCCGTTCACTGTGACGCGCGACTATCGGTTGGCCGTCGTGGCCGTCCAAATCGACCCGTGGCAGGACCAACAGGAGCTGACTGATGTCCGTGATGCATTGCGCGGCCAGGCCGATACGCTACGCGCGGATCTGGGGCCAGACTTTCAGGTCCACGCAGCCGGCGCGCCGGTCAACCGGGCAGCCGTCGTGGAGCAGACGCCGGTGGATGTCGTGGCCGCCACCGTCGGAGTCGCCGCCGTCGTCGCGGCCTGTCTGACCGTCGCGTGGCGCAAACGGCCGAGAGGTTTTCGGCATGCGCTGGGCGCGGCAGGAATCGCCCTCGCCGCAGCCCTGATGTTGGTTGCCTCGATTCCACTACTCGACGGATTCTACGCGTGGCGGGCGGCGCATGGCGGCGCCCACAATTCTGCGGCCCTCACTGACATGTTCCTTCTTGCCCTCGCGGTGACCGTGTGCGTCGGTGTGGACGGCTACATCCAGTTCGCGCAGCGGACTTGGCGTGAGGGGAACGTCGTCGCCGCGATGCGAGGCGCCGGCCGCTCTGTCACTGGAACGGCATTGACGACGTTTGCGGCCTTCGCACCGCTGGCGGGCCTCTACTTCCTGCAGAGCAAGAACCTCGCCATCCTCACGGCGCTGGGCGCGGTGTACGCATACGGGTTGACGCTGATGTTGGCGCCGATCCTATTGCGTCCAAGGCGCGGCGCATCGACCCTGCGAGTTAAACCTTAATCGGGCGCGTCAAGGATTCGTGACGGGCTCACCGATACCGGCGGCTTCGACGAACGACCGGATGGCGAACCGGTTGGCGTTGCCGAAGTAGAAGCTCGCGAGGCCGATGTCGTTGATCATGATGTCACAGGCGCCAGTCAAGTCCGTGCCATCCCAACTCGCCGTGCCAGGGGCGCAGTCGCTGTAGTGGTGGTGTGCATCGAGCAGGTGCGCCGTCTCGTGCGCCAGGACCTTCAGTGGGATGTCGCGTAAAGCTCCGAGCGGCGTCCCCGCGTAGTTGTCGATGCCGTTGCGGTCCCGGTCGTATTCAGACCACAGGTAGGCATACTCCTTGTCGGCCGCGCCACCCACGCATTCCACTTGGCCCGCCACGCTGCCCGCGTAATCGGCGCCTAGGATGACCTGGACGATGTCGAAGTCCGCGTCTGGGTAGTTGGCATGCATGAAGCCCCTCGCGGTGGCGCGCATGTTGTCTTGGCCCGTCGTCGGAAGCGTCGTCGTCGAGGACGGTTCAGGAGCGAGTGACCCCGCAGGGAGCCGGTCGAGGATCGTCAGGTTCAGCCGCAGGCCAAGTTGTTCCTCGAAGAGGGCAGACTGGTCGGCCAGAAGGTCGCGCAGCAGGATGGTCCAGTTCTGGGGGTCCGCGTCGTAGAAGGTTGGGTCGGCGATCATCACGACGTCGAGTTCGAGCAGGGGCCAGTCGGCGACATCTACGAGACCGCTCGGCGCCGCACCCGTGTACCTTGGCGTGAGGCCGTCGCAGTCACCATCCCCGACCGGTTCTTCGGGCTCGAAGGGAATCGACTTCCGGTCGGTCCGTATCGTGACGTTGTCGGACGACGTCCCGCCGCTGGCCGTGGTGAGCGTCAACGTCGCGACGAACGTGCCATGGCCGAAATAGGAATAGCCAAGAGACGCAGGGAAGGCGTCGCCCGAGGTCGAGCCGCCGTCGCCAAAGTCCAGCGCCCAGGTCACGCCGGTCGTAGGTTCGATTAAGTCAACAATGGTGAATTGAACGGCGAGCGGAGCGTATCCCGTCGTAACGTTCGCGGTCAGGTTCGCTTGCGCGTCGCTGGCGGGCGGGCCCAAGTGGGGCTGGCTTGTGGACGAACGGGTTTGGGACGAAGTCGTCACGCCGTCCGGCCCTCCGCCGGTCCCCATGGTCGTGTCGGCCGACGCGTTATCGGTTCCACCCGGCGGGGAGTTGCTCCCGGGGGCAGCCATGCACCCGCTCAACGCGACCAAGACGATGCAGATGACCGCAGCGCCTCGTCTCATGTCCGTTCGTCGGGGTCGCTGCGCTATCAACGTTGTTCTATGTGCCGTTTCACTGCCGTTTCAGTGCACGCCGCCGACCGGGTGGTGGACGCCCGTTCCCTTCGCCACTTTGCCGACGACTTGCACTTTGTAATCAACAAGGCTTTGCAAGTGGGCGACGGCCTTCTTCGCGTGGCTGGACGGCACGACGACGACGAATCCCAGGCCCATGTTGAATGTCTTGTACATTTCCGCGTCCGCGACGCCGCCGAGTTCCTTGACGCGCTTGAAGACCGCGGGGACGGGGAGAGGGTCGGTGATGTCGTACTTGACGTCCTGGTTGCCGCGGCGAATCTTGCGTAGGCCCGAACCGGTGACGTGGGACAGGCCGTGCACGGGGATGCCGGCGCGCAGGAGGGAGATGATTTCCTTGACGTAGATGCGAGTGGGGATCAGTAAGACTTCGCCGATGCTTTTGCCGGCGTACGCCTTGTCCGCCGCCCACGGCCACGGGTCGGTGTACTTGTGGCCCTTCGCCTCGAAGGCGCGGCGGGCGAGGGAGTAGCCGTTGGAGTGGATTCCGGTGGAGGCGAGTCCGATGAGGACGTCCCCGGGCGTAATGTTCTTGCCATCAACGATTGCGGCCTTCTTGACGTGGCCGAGGCAGGTGCCGGCGAGGTCGAAGCCCTTGATGATTCCCGGCAGGCTTGCCGTCTCGCCGCCAATGAGGCTGCACTCGGATTGCCGGCACCCTTCGTTCAACCCGACGCCAATCTGGCGAGTGAGTTCGGGGTCGGGGTCCTGCACGGCCAAATAATCGACGAAGGCAAGGGGCTCGGCGCCGACGCAGATGCAATCGTTGACGTTCATCGCCACGCAGTCGATGCCGACGGTGTCCCATTTCTTGATGGCGTTGGCGATTTCGACCTTGGAACCAACGCCGTCCGTGCACAGGACGAGCGCATCGTTCGCGCCGAAGTCGATGAGCCCGGCAAAGTGGCCGATGCGACCCATCGGGCGGCCGAATCCCGTCCGCTGGAAACTCACCATTCCCGCGAGGGCCTCGATTGCGCGGTCTTCTTTGTGGATGTCGACGCCCGTGCCGGCGTAGGTGAGGCTGACGGGTTTCGCGGAACTGGCGGACGCGGCGGTGGCTACCTTCGCCGCTTGCGCCATGGGCGAGGACTCTTGCGCTTGCTTGGACGCGTCAAGCCGCACTTCGAAGGCTGGGCCAGACGAGGCAGCTTCCGCCGGCCGGTGGACAACCGGGCGCTTGACGACGACGCCGGCGGGGGCGGGGGAGGGACGCTTGGCCGCCTTCTTCGACGGCTTGGCCTTCACGGTTCTGCGTGCCTTCTTCGCCACCTTGGCCACGGCCGTGGGGACCTAGTCCGACTTGAAAGGGTTGGGGGCTTCCGCCATGCCACGGTTGGCTTGCGCCGTAGTGTGGGAGGCTTGGGATTGCACGGATTCACACAGAACCAAGCCCTCGTCCAGCCAGGCATCACAAATCCGTTGATCTCAGTGGAATCCCAAGCCTCTCACACATCGCGGCACCAGAACCGGAGGCTTGGGATTGCACGGATTTCCACAGAACTTTCATTCACCTCGCCAAAAGACACGAAGCGTTTCCTGGCCATTCATGGCCATGGCTGGCTGGAGCCGCGACGTGGACCCGCAGACGTACGATATCATCGGAGCAGCGATGGCCGTCCATTCGGAACTCGGTCCTGGCTTTCTCGAACTCGCCTATGCTCGCGCCTTGGTAATGGAATTCGAGGGGCGTGGCATTGCCTTCGAACGTGAGGTAGACGTCCCTCTTTGCTACCGGGGGCGACCATTGGGCGTTCCGTTCCGCGTCGACTTCGTCTGCTTTGGTGACGTCATGGTGGAACTGAAGGCTCTGCCGGCAGTCGGAAGGAGCGAGCGCCGCCAGCTCATCCACTATCTGACTTCGTCGGGCTTCTGCCGGCGGCTCCTCATCAACTTCGGCGCGGAGAGCCTTCAGGTCGAGCGCGCCGTCGCGCCCGGGCGGCTCGACCAGCTGCACAGTGACGACATGATTCCCGCGGCAACGTCAAACGTGGTGCTAGCCACGGCGCACGAGGTCAAAAATCTCTGAATCTCTGTGAAATCCCAGGCCTCCCACCCTTGGAGGACGAATCCAACGACTCAAGGCACGCACGGTGAGCTTGCGCCGTAGTGCGGGAGGCTTGGGATTGCACGGATTAACACAGAAATTGCGCTCGAGATACAGACTCTGTGGGTCTCTGTGAAATCCCAGGCCTCCCACACTTCGCGCCACAGAACCGGAGACCTGGGATTGCACGAATTCAAACAGAACCAATTCCTCACGCCACTGCGGCATCACAAATCTGTAAGTGTCTGTGAAATCCCAGGCCGCCCACACTGCAAGGACGACACACGTGACGCGAAGCTGGATTACGGAACCGACCGGCGCTATTCGTGCGCCTGGTACAGTTTCGCAATCAACCCGTCATGCTGTTTCGTCACGATGCGGCGCTTGAGCTTCATGCTGGGCGTCAATTCGCCGCCCTCGACAGTCCAGTCCTGGGGGACAATCCAGAACTTCTTGATCTGCTCGAAGCGCGACAGCGTGCTGTTGACGGCCTCCACCTCGCGCTCGATGAGGCTTACGACGCGCGAATCGGCAACGAGGCGGAGCTTGTCGTCCTTCGCGATGCCATTGGCGAGGGCAAACCGCTCCAGGTTCTCCCAGTTCGGCACGAGGAGGGCGGCGATGTAGTTGCGGTCGTCGCCGATGACCATGGCCTGCGAAATGTACTCCCGGATCTTGAGTTGGTTCTCGATGGGTTGCGGCGCGACCTTCTTCCCGTTCGACATCACGATGATCTCCTTCTTGCGGTCCGTGATGAAGAGGAAGCCGTCCTCGTCCAAGTAGCCGATGTCGCCCGTGTGGAACCAACCATTCTTGTCGAAGCATTCCTTAGTGGCTTTCTCGTTCTTCCAGTAGCCGGCGAAGATGTTGGGTCCCTTGAAGCAAATCTCCCCTTCCTTGTAGTTGGCGCGCGTGGATTCCCATTCCGTCGTGTCGATCTTACATTGCACGCCGGGGATGGTCTTGCCCACGGAGCCGAAGCGGAGTTGATGTGGAAGGTTCACGCAGCAGACGGGGCTCGTCTCAGTGAGTCCGTAGCCTTGCAGGATCTGAATCCCCGCCGCCCAGAAGAATTCCTCGATTTCGCGGCTCAGCGCTGCCCCGCCGGAGACGAAGTAGCGTAAGCGTCCGCCGACGCGGTCCTTGAGCTTGTGGAAGACCAGTTTGTCCGCACGGGCGACCTTGGAGGCCAATCCCTTTGGCAGCGGCTCGTTGCGGGCACGATACACGTTTGCTGCTCGCCCCTGGGCGATGGCCCACTCGAAGATCTTGCGCTTGATGAAACTCGATTTCCGGATGCTGTCCTGGATGCGACTGTACATCTTCTCGTACAGCCGCGGGACCGACATCATGAGCGTCGGATGCGAGGCAGCCATGTCGTCGGTCAGGGTATCGATGCTGCGCGCGAAGACCACCTTAGCCCCGAAGCGGTAGGCGCCGAAGTGGCCACCCAAGCGCTCGAAGACATGCGAGAGGGGCAAAAACGAGAGGTACACGTCGGTCGTGCTTACGCCCACCTGTTGCTTGGCGTCCGTGTTGGAGGCGAAGTTGCGGTGGCTCAGCATGGCGCCCTTCGGGTCGCCCGTCGTGCCCGACGTGTACACGATGCTCGCGAGGTCCTCGGGGGCGACCTTGGCGGCGAGGGCATCGAACTTGCCGGAATTCTCTGCTCCCCACACGCGGCCCTGAGCGACGAAGTCAGCGTACGCGGTGGTGCCCGTTCCCGAGGCTGGGCCGGTCATGGCGACGATGAGTTTCACGGTCTTGAGCGTGGAGCGGACTTCGAGGGCCTGCTGCAGCATCTTGGGGTCCTGCACGAAGAGGACCCGCGACTCGGAGTTGTTCAGGATATACGCTGCCTTCTCCGCGGTCAACGTGTCGTAAATCGGGACGGTGACGAAGCCGACGCTCTGGTTCGCCATGTCGACCTCAGCCCACTGCGGACTGTTCTTGCTCCACAACGCCACGCGGTCGCCCTTCTTGCAGCCGTCGGCGAGCAAGCCATTGGCAAGGTCGCGCACGGCTGCGCCGAATTGGCCGTAGGTCCGGGAGACCCACTTGCCATCCTCGTGCCATTCCTGTGCCGGCAGTTTCCCATACGCGCGGACGGAATTCCAGAACAGTTCCGACAGCGTGGCGGGCGTGGCGTCGGTGGCGGGGCGGGGCGGCATGACGGCGAGTTCGGGCAAGGCATCAGGCGAATAGGGGCCGGCTATGAATACTGTGCGCGCCACCCGAGGCCGCGGAATCCGCGGAATCCAGGGAAACCGCTCCCGGGATTCCTTGATTCCGCGGCTCGCGCGGCCGTCGGCCCTGTGAACACCGCCAGGAGCTCGGGACTTTGGAACCCGCAAAGGCTTGGACCCCTCTCCGGCTTGCGGGCACCGTGGAGATCGACCCCGCGACCCGGACCTTGGCGGCCAACTACCACTTTATGACGAGCGCCGTGGCCCCTCGCCCCATCGCCTGGGTGACGACCATCGACGCGGACACGCGCATCGTCAACGCGGCGCCGTTCTCCTGGTTCAACGCCGTCTGCGCCGACCCGCCCATGGTCATGTTATCCATCATCGAACGCCCCGGTGGCGTTCCTAAGGACACGTTGCGCAACATCCGGGCCACCAGGGAATTCGTGGTCAACATCGCCACGAAGCAGGCCGCCGCGAGGATGGTCGCAAGTTCCGGGGATTATCCCGCGGACGTCTCGGAAGTCGAACTGCTAGGCCTGGCCACACAGCCGAGCCGCCTGGTCACGCCGCCCCGGTTGGCCGATTCACCGGTGCATCTGGAATGCCGCCTCTCCCAGTTGATCCCGCTCGGGAACGGCGGCAAGGTCAGCTTGGTCCTTGGCGAAGTCGTCCACATCGCGGCCGATGACGCCGTACTTGACGGGCGCGGCAACGTCGACCCCGAAAAACTGACGTTCGTGGCGCGCATGGGTGGCCACAACTACGTCGACACCGACCGGCACTTCACGATGGAGCGGCCCAGCCAGGGCGACGTCATGCGCCGGGAATCGACGTGACGCCCGCCCAGTCGCAGAATCCACTCGACCTCCGCCCAGTCGCAGAATTCACAGAACGCACAGAAGGGTAGCTTCTGCGTTTTCTGCGACTCGGTCGGGCGTGGCGCCCAAGGCGGCTTAGCGCGACTTAGACGCTAGGAATCGCGGCCCGACGGACCAGGCGGCTGACGGTATGCTCATCGTGGTCGATGTGAAGTTCCGCGATGCGGGACTCTTCGGAGGTGATGCGGACGGCTCCGCCTGGGACGCGGCGCCCTTCCTGACCCATCCATTCACACAAGATTGGTTCCCCATCCAACGTCATGACGCGGCCGACCATCTCCTCGTTGGCGGCGTACTCCAAGGCAAGCAGGTGACGCAGGCCCTCCGGCCCTTCTCCGACAAGTTCCCCGTCGCGGAAACAGCGGCATTCCGCCGTGGCTTGGCCAGCCAAAGTCTCGACGTCCCTCGCATTGAAGGCACAGGCATGGACCCGCAAAAGGTCGCGTGGTTCAACGTGCATCGAGGAACACCAACTCTCCTATCGGACTCCATCGTATTTAGGGAGGCGAGTCGAACCGGTTCATGCTGCGGGTGAAAGGATGAAAATGCTGGTTGTGGGGGGCTGTGCGAGGGTTCACTCGCGTCGCCCCGCAATCCGGCCCTTGACTTGGACGGCGTTGTTGGCGTGCAGCAGGATCGAGTTGGCGTTGTCCTGGATGCGCAATGCGGCGCTGAGGATCGACGACGACTTCACGGGCGTGGAGGACGGCTCGGACGTGACCGAACTTCCCCGGACCCGGGCGTCGTGGCCTCGAAGGATTGCTGCGCGAACGTCGCCGACGCCTTGGTCAGCCCCGAGGCCGCGTTGCTGACGGCGAAGTACAGTTTCGCGGCTCCCTGTGCGCTGGTTTCCCTCGGAAAGACGCAGTCTGGCCAAAGCGGGGCCGGTGTAGCGGGCCTCCGGGGTCGTCGGGTTGCATGCGACGGCCGTGCCGTCGGCGAGGTCGCTGAAGTCCAATCTCAGCGTCGAGGGCGACGCACTTCGTCTTCAGCGCTACCAATGAAGACATTCAACCGGTCCGGTGAGGGTCAAAGTTCAATTCATAGAACTAGGTGGACGACTATGCGTGAGGCGGGATTGCGGATTGAGCACGCCATCATGGTGGCGGTCCTAGCCCACGTAGCGGCCCTGTTGTTCACTGCGGTCCTGATGCCAGGCTTCGGGCTCGACATGCTGGACGCCCATGCGCGCCATGCCAAGGCGCTTGCGACGCCAGGCTGGGCATTGGCCGGGGTGTGGATTGTCTGGGCTTTGGCGGACGTCGGCAACGTCGTCTTGGCGGTCGTGGTCGCGCTGCGGCGCGACGCCCCAGGCCTCTTGCGCCTCTTTGCCGTCATGTCGATGGTCGTGGCGGCCAGCTACGACATCTCCCTGGAATTCCCTCATGCAGCAGAACTCGTGCACGGTGCCGAGGCGGACTTTGCCGCCTTCCAAGCAGCCGAGGCCCGCTTCCTGGTCGGGGCGGCCGGCTTCGCGTCGCTTGCCTACGCACCGGCGTTCATCCTCCTGACGCTTGTCCTTTGGCGCAGCCGAGACCATCGGCCCTGGCTTGTTTGCAGCATGGGGCTGTGGGGCGTTTTCCTGGCCTTTGGTTTTGGGACGTTGCTGTTGTTGCCAAAGGGTGTGGGAGTCATCCTGGTCGCCAATGCCTTCGCCTTCGTAGGGATGATGGTCTGGTTCGGTTGGACCCTGGAGCGTGTGTTGCACGAACGCCAGCCGGCGACGCCTTACGGGCGTTGGGCCCCGTGGCGGACGAGGTGTGCAGCCTGGCCCCTGCGGTTTCTTGGACGCCTGCGGCTCGTCCGTTTCGTCGTCTCCGCGTTTCGCATGCCACGCTTGCGAAGCGACGTCGGCGACGTCATCTATGTCAACTGGCTCGTTCCCGCTGCGGCAGCACGCAAACTGATTCCAGCCGGACTTGACCTTCAACTGGTCGGTGACCAAGCGGTCCTGTCAATGCTGGCCTTCAGGCATGGCCACTTCGGACCTGCGGGCCTCCCGCGATTGCGCAAGGTGTTCCCGTCGCCGGTGCAAAGCAACTGGCGCCTCTACGTCGTGAATCCGCGGACTGGGACTCGGGGCGTCTATTTCCTTGCCAACACGTGCGACAACGCCTTGGTCGCCGTCCTAGGCCGCGCCGCGTCGGACACCGCTTCCATGCATGTCATGGCCAAAGGTGGATTCATGCGCGAAACCGCTACGGCCACGTGGCGTCTGGCCATCGACCCGGCGGGCGGGACTGGACCGAACATCAGGGGCCGCCTCCACGAAGCTGACCGTAAAACAGGCGCTTGGCGGCTTGCTTTCCCGACTTGGAGCGCCATGCTGGAACACGTCGTCCCGCAGGACCGCTCCATGGCGCCCCGGCCGTGGCGCAACGACCTCGTGCGCGAGGAAATTGAGCTTCGTTTCGATGCGACAAAAATTGTGCCCTTGGTTGGCGATGTCGCATCTTCTTGGCTGGACGAACACGTCAGCGCGCAGAAACCGTTCAGTTTCCTCGTCAAGGACATGCGCTTGACGCTGCTCAAGGAAATGAGCGAGCCCTTGACAACGACTGCAGCGACCGCCCCATGAGGACAAACACGGGCTTCGCCCATGGTGTGCGCCCCGGTAGTTTGCTCATCAAGGTTCAACTACTGGTAGTTGAAAACGGGTCGAAACCCAGTACATACCAGCCCTATTGCGGGCGCCACGAAGCAGTGGCTGTCCGACCTGCCCCGACAGCCCCTGCTGGTAGGACCAGTCTCTCCTATCCGAAGGTCAATGGAGTCACTACTATTAGACTAGTAGAAACTTAAAGGTGGGCTCGACCAGATTCGAGCCCAAGCCCGCTGCGCGGGCTCGGGCATTCCTCGCGGGACCACCGGGCCCGCTCGGCAAATCCGGTCGCCCCCAACTGCCGCCGGCGCGCGAAGCGCGCGGCGGACCCCCCACTCTACGACGTTCTCGCGGCGGCCCTGCGGGGCGCCGCATCGCAAACTGGTCGGCCCCGACTTCGCAAGCGGGCGCGAAGCGCCCGGCTTGCTGTGAAGTGGGTCCGACCAGATTTGAACTGGTGATATTCACCATGTCAAGGTGACGTCATAACCGCTAGACCACGGACCCGTGGGCGATGCCGGACTGCCGGCGAAACGGCCGACAAAGGGACCTGATATAAGGGTGTCTTCGGCCGCCCGGGGTTTTGCGAGGCAAAGTAGACGCGCTGCGCGAATCGGTTCGCAGCGCACAAAAAAAGGCGTCACCGCTTGCCGCTTCCGGTTGCCGCGATGACCGATTTTCAAAAACCTCGGACCGGTCCGCGCTGGCCGGCCTTGCCGGTTGAGGAGATGCCATGCAGACCACACAAAAGAAGGACGAGGAAATCCGGATGAAGTCCGAGGCGGGACCCGTGCAGTTCGTTGACGCTGCCCACCTTGCGGCGCGGCAAGCGGGCGGAGGCGCGCCCCCGACGGATTTGTTCGCCGCGTCAAACTTGGCAGCGGCGACGGCGGGGTCGTGGCCCTACCCCAATCAGGCCATCCTGATTGCGCAGCCATCGTACGGGTTGCCCCCGGCACCGCAGTTCAGCCCATTCCCGCAGTACGCCCCGTTCGCACCGCCCTCGCAGTTCGGCATGCAGGCGGCGCAATACCCGACGGCGGCGCAACCTTGGCCAACGAACGCGCTGTCCCCGCAGCGGTTCGGGGCGGGCGGGCCCACCCTGACCAACCCAACGACGCGTCTGCCCTTGTGCGACATCGTTGACGAGGGGGCGGAGTACGTGTGCCAACTCGAACTCCCCGGCGTGAAGCGTGAGAACGCCAACGTCGCCTGCTTCGAGCGTTCCATCCTCGTGACGGCCCAGGCTGAACCCGACGTCGACGTCGGCGCCCTCGTGCAGTCAGAGCGTGGAGCGACGATTGCGTACCGGCGCGCCATCAACCTACCCGGCGAAGTCGAGCCGAGCGGAGCCAAGGCGACGCTGCGGGACGGCATCTTGACCATCAACGTCCCGAAGTCAAACCCCACGGAGGGACCGCGCCGGATTCCCATCGGCGCGTAACGCCTGCCGCCCGTTACTTCTCTTCCACTTCTTTCTCTTCGTCCTCGTCCTCTTCGCGTCCACCTGCCACGTCGGCGCGGCGCCACGCCGTGAAGACGTCCTCGATGCGGGCCTTGAGGTCCTTGCGGGCCATGCGCACCATGCTGCGGGCACGTCGCAGATCCTTCGACATCTCTTGGTAAGGTTCTGAGTCGGCAAGGTAGCCATTGATGACGGCCAGGGGTTCTTCCCACTTGACGAGGTCCTTGACGTCCTTGACCTTGTCCTCGATTGCTTCGCGCGCAAGGGAAACCATCTCACCGGCCATTTCCGTGTAGGATGCGACCCATTCGTCCTTGGACGGTTCGTCCTTTCCGACTTCCTCGCCTGCGGCTGCGGCTTCGAATGCGATGACGGCGTCGGTGAGTTGCTTCTTGATGCCGCGCAGGGTCCCCCGGTGCTCCTTGAACTTGGGGTCGCTCACCGTCTCGGTGTCGGCAAGGAAGTTGTCGAGAGCCGTGATCTGGTTGTCCCACATGTACATGAGTTCCTCTTTCCCCACGGGACGGCCCGCGAGTTCCTTCGCGTTGTTGATGTGGGCCTCAGCCTGCCGGTTGGCCTCGTCGGTCGCGAGAACTTCCATGACGCCGATGCGAGCGAGCTCAAGCGGATAAAGCGAACGGCGCGGCCCGGCGTCTCAGGCGTACAATTCTGCCGATTCAAGCGTACAACTCAGCCGCTTCAGGCGTACAATTCTGCGCCCGTCGCATGCGTTCCAACGCGCAACTCGCCCTTCTCGTACTTCTTGAGGGCGTGCAGGAAGTCCCCTTGTTCAATCGACTCCCTTTCGTTGCGGATTGCGCGCATGCCGGCTTCCGTGCATAGGGCCCAAAGGTCCGCGCCCGAGGCTGGCCCCATACGGTCCACGATGGCCTTGAGGTCGACTTCCTTGGCGAGCGTCATGCCCTTGGTGTGGATGCGGAAGATCTCCTGCATCGCCTCTGGCGTAGGGAGGGGGACGTCGATGACGCGGTCGAAGCGGCCGGGCCTCAGGAGGGCAGGGTCCAAGATGTCAGCGCGGTTCGTGGCGGCCACGATGCGGACATCACCGCGCGGCTCGAAGCCGTCGAGTTCCGCGAGCAGCTGCATGAGGGTGCGTTCGACTTCGCGGTTGCTGCTCGTGCCGTCATCCGTTCGCTTGGCACCTACGGCGTCGATCTCGTCGATGAAAATGATGCTGGGCGCCTTCTCCTTTGCCAGTTGGAAGACCTCGTGGACGCGCCGGGCCCCTTCGCCGATGAACTTCTGCACGAGTTCGCTGGCAACGAGGCGGATGAAGGTCGCGTTGGTCGCGTTGGCGACGGCCTTCGCGAGGAGGGTCTTGCCGGTCCCGGGCAGGCCGCGCAGCAGGACGCCCTTCGGCGGCTTGACGCCGAGTTTGCGAAACACCTCGGGGCGGGTGAGCGGGTATTCGACGGTCTCGCGCAGTTCCTGAATGACGGATTGCAAGCCGCCGATGTCGGCGTAGGAGACGTCCGGCTTCTTCGTGATCTCCGTGCTCAGCACCAGGGCGTCCTTGCTGCTGGGCAGGATTCCGACGACCGTGAGATTGGCTTGGCTCAGGCTGACTCGCGTTCCCGGGCTGAGTTCCGTGCGGTTAACGAAATCGGCGACCGGGACGACGAAATTGGGGCCCGTGGAGGACTTGATGACGACGCGGCCGTCGACGAGGACATCGAGGACCGATCCGACGACCAAGGGGGGGTGCTTGACCTTCTCCAATTCGACCGTCAAGCGTTGCACTTCGCGCGTCATGCTGCGCACTTCCTCGCGCAGGTGCTTGACTTCCGTCGCTGCCTTGCGCTTATCGTCGCGCAGCTCCGCGTTACGGGCTTCGAGGTGCGTCACGCGGTCCTCGCTGGGCGCGGCTGGAGGCGCTTCGGGCGCTTCGGGCTCAATGGGGGCTCGGCTGGCCAAAGGCGTCTCCAGGCGTGTTCATATCTAGGGGTGCTTTAGGACTTGCCGTGCGGGGTCGTCGCCCCGAGGTGACTCTCTATGGATTGCGAAATGTGCGGGAAACAAGTGGGCACCAGGCGATACGTCGTCGAAGGCACAGTCATGAACCTGGGCCTGGAATGCGCGAAATATGGCACTCCTATGGACCAACCGGCCGCCGTGGGCACGGTCGCGTCGATGCAGCAGGGACTCGAGAAGCGGGCCCGCACCATGACTTCAGGTTCCGTCTACAGCAGCGAGGCGGACGCGTGGACCCTCGTCGACAATTTTGGGCCGCTCGTCCACAAAGCCCGCGAAGCCAAGGGCCTGACGCATGACCAACTCGGCAACAAGGTCTCCGCCCGCGTCCCGGAACTCCGCCAGATTGAAGCGGGCAAGCTTCGCCCCGGCGACAACCTCATCGCGAAGCTCGAGAAGGAACTGAACATCACCCTGCGCGAGAAAGTCGAAGGCAGGACGCAGCTCACCAGCCAGAAACAGGCAAGCGGTGCTGGCCTCACAATCGGCGACCTGCTGAAGGACGCCAAGACTAAGGCCAAGAAGTAGCGGCCCACGCGCGACCAGTCGCAGAAGCGGCAGTGGGCCCCGGTCGCAGAATACGCAGAAATCGCAGAAACACGTTTCTCGATTCTGTGCGTTCTGCGATTTCTGCGACCGGGCTCTCGTCCGACCTCGCCAGGACCGCGTGAATTCCTGGCCGGCGCTTGGATTCGGGCCAATCATTGTCCGACAAGGGTTATCGCCTTGCTCCCAGTGGCCTCGTCGTGGCCGTCGTCGAGACCAAGGAGTCGTTCGCGCAGTGGCAGCGCGCCGGCCAGGTCGCCGCGGACGCCCTCCTCCTGGGACGCAAGCTTGCCGTCCCGGGCGCCCGATTGGTCGACGTCGTGACCGGCGTGGAGGATTACATCCGCGCCCAGGGGCTCGGACTTGCCTTCCCCTGCACGGTCAGCAACAACCACGTCGCGGCCCACTACACCCCCACTCACGATGATGCGACTGTGTTCAAAGACGGCGACCTCGTCAAGATTGACTGCGGCGCTGAACTTGGCGGCGCCCTTTCGGACAATGCCTGCACCGTCGAAGTCGGCGGCGGGACGCGGTTCAAGCGCCTCATCGAAGCGAGCGAGGCATGCCTAAAGGAAGCCATCGGAATCCTCGGACCCAACGTCAACCTCGGCGACGTCGGAGCGGCCATTGAGCTCACGGCCAAGGACTTCGGCGTCAAGCCCATCCAGAACCTGACGGGCCACAGCCTGGAATCGTTCAATCTGCACGCTGGCCTCACGGTCCCTAACGTCACGATGAAGATTGCGAGGCGTCCGCGCATCGGCGACGTGCTTGCCTGCGAACCCTTCGTCACCGACGGTCAAGCGGGCCGAGTCGAGAATTCGGGGCCGGGCAACATTTACCATTATCAACGCAGCCGCCCCCTGCGCCTTCCCGCGGCCAAGCGCTTGCTGGCAGCAATCGAGACTGCTCATCCGAAGTTGCCCTTCGCGGAGCGCTGGATGACGAAGGCAATCGAACCGCAGAAACTCGGATTCAACCTCATGCAGTTGCAGAAGGAAGCCCTCATCAAGCACTACCCAGCGCTGGCGGAGGCGTCGGGCGGAATGGTCGCGCAGACCGAGGCGACGATTATCATCACTGAAGATGGGTGCGAAGTGACGACGAAACCGTCGGGTTAAGCAGGTACCCACGTTTCCGCAGATGGCTCAGATTTCGCTGATTCGCTCCTAGCTCCTCGTGGCCGGGCGTTTGCGGCGAGGCTGCGAATCTGTGTGGTTCTGTGAAATCCCAGGCCTCCGGTTCTCGAGCCGCGAAGTGCGGGAGGTTTGGTGTCGCGCGTCCAGTGTGGGAGGCTTGGGATTTCACAGAGATTCACAGATTTTACCCGTCGTTGGCCAGACGAGGAAATGGTTCTGTGTGAATCCGTGCAATCCCAGGCCCCCCACACTACGGCCTACGACCTCGTTTTGGCGCTCCAACTTGTTTCAGCCACAAAAGTGGACGCCGCCGCCGTCGGCGGACTTCGGTAAGCTCCCGAAAGATGAATCGAAAACGCGGAGGGCGCGGAAGACGGACTTCGTCAGTTCCGTGCGTTCCGCGCGTTCCGCGTGTCGTGCGGGGACAAGATGCGCCTTCAGTCCTCTTCCTCGTACCCGCACTTCTTGCAGTAGCGCATGACGAAGCGTCCCTCGACGCGGTACTCGAGGCTAATGTTGTCCTTCGGGCACACGTGCTTCTTCACGCCAGGGCGCAACGTCGTAGCCGTGTCGTCGGGGTCCTCGTTGAAGAGTTCCTCCCCGGTGTCTTCTGCCTCTTCGAATTCTTCTCCCATTGTTGGCTTGGGGCTCCGGGCCGTTAGGCGGGCACCGGACCCTGACGCTACGCTATGACCCTTGCGGTGGAGGAGGGAGCCGTGGCGGGGTGGTCGTGGGAATGGGCTGGGCCTAGTGCACTTGGACCTTGACGCCTGACTTGTCGGGTCCGAGCTTCTGCACCGTGACGTCCAGGATGCCGTTGTTGTACGTGGCGTTGGTCGTCTTGGGGTCGACCTTCGCTGGCAGCTTGACGCGCTTGTGGTACTTGCGGCGCTCCGTGTCAACGGAGATCTCGAGTTCGTCTTCAGCCATGTGGACGTTGACGTCGCTCTTCTCGACGCCTGGCAATTCCATGGTGATGGCGACTTGGCGGGCGTCTTCGATGATGTCGGTGAGGGGTTCGCGTTCGTCGGAGACGACGGAAGGGATTCCCTTTCCACCGGGCGCGGGCTGCACTTGCGGCTTACTGCCGAAGGAACTGAAGTGCGGCTTGCCGTCGGGACCGATGCGGACGTTGAACCCGGAGACAAACGTCTTCGTGGGATCGGCGCCCATGGTGCGAAACGCGTCTTGCATGTTGCGCTGCATCTCGTCGACGAGTTTGCGGAAGTCGCTTGGATCGATGCCCATGGTGCGAAACCATGCGTCCATGTTCGCTGGGTCGCCGAGGTCGCCAGGGAACGGCCCGCCGCGGCCGAAGGGGCCGCCGGAGCCGAACGGGTTGCCACCGGGGAAGTTGGCCCACGGGTCGGGCGGATTGTCGGGCTTCTTGGGTGGCGCTGCCATTGTCGCGAAGATTGTTGGCGCTTCTATAAGAACGTTATTTTGGCCAGGATTTTGCATGCCCGCGCGGGCCGGCCAGCCCCTCGATTTCCAGGAGAAACGAAGCGCGCATGCCACAGCGGGAAAGGTTAAGGGTGCCGGCGGACCTCGACCGGTGATTTGGCTGCTCCGTACCGTTGCCCCAGCTTGGCGGGCGCCCTGCGTTTCATCGTCATCGCGGCTTTGGTCTTCAGCCCCGTCGTCGGCGCCCTGATGCCCACGCCCGGCCTGCCGCACGACACGGCCCGACCCCCCCC
>CAZXUC010000022.1:0-58726 GCA_964643795.1 uncultured Halobacteriales archaeon
AAGACGTCGCGCTCAGGACCAGCGTGGCGGGCGCGGGCATTGAGCGAGCGGAGCGCGTCTTTGAGGGCGGCCTCGCGGGGCGCGCCTTGCTCAACGGTCTGCACGCCGGCTTGCTGGGCTGCGGCGCGCGCCTTGGCGGCGGCTTGCGCGGCATCCTTCTCGCCGGGGGCGAAGATCGTGACGTCGCTTGGCAAGACTGCGTCCTTCTTCATGATGCGGACGGTGCAGCCGATGATGCCGAGCTTCTTCTTGCACTGGGCGTAGCCGATGTCCATCAAGCTGTAGGCGGTCTCGCCGGAGTACTTGACGTGGCCGGCGATGAATTTCTCGCGGCGCTTCTTGGCGCCCGACAACTTGCCGGCGATTTCGGCGATGACGCCTTGGGCGCCGGAAGCCATGACGCGCTGGACGGTGGAGTGGCCGACGCGGCGGAAGTGCCAGCCGCGTTCCAGGGACTCGGCCATCTTGTACGCCATAATCTGGGCGTTGAGGCCGGGGTTGTAGTTCGGCTCTTCGACGGAAATCTGCGGGTTCTCGATGCCGAAGTGCTTCTGCAGCTTCGTCGTGAGCTCGTTGATGGTCGCGCCGCGGCGACCGATGACCATGCCGGGGCGTTCCGCGGTGATGTTCACGCGCGTGCCGAGCGGGGTGCGCTGGATGTCCAGGCCGCCGTAGCCGGCGCGGGCGGTCTCATGTTGGACGAAGTCCTTGACCAGGACGCGGTTGACGGCTTCTTTGATGAATTTGCGTTCGACGGCCAAGTTTAGGCCTCCTTCTCAGACTCGTCCGTGGCCTTCTCGCCTTGCGCGGACTTTTCGGATTTGCTTGGCTTGTCGGATTTCTCCGACTGCGCGGCCTTAGACTCGCCCTTCGCGGATTTGGATTCGCCCTTCGTGGACTTCTCGCCGCGTGCGGCGCGGCCGCGCTTCGGCTCTTCGTCCTCGACGACGCCGACGATGACCTCGAAGTTGCACAAGCGGTTGTAGTGGGGCGTCGCTCGGCCTTGCGCGCGGGGCGTGTAGGCTTGGATGACCGTGCCTTGGTAAGCCGTCGAGTGGGTGATGACGAGGCGTTCCTTGTCGAGGCCCTTGTACTCAGCGTTCGCTTCGGCGGACTCCAAGACCTTGAGGAAGCACTTGACGGTCTGGACCGGGTAGCGTCCCGGGCCAAAGCCGGTGCCGCGGCGGTGGTGGATCTTGCGGTGGCGAACCGTGAACGGAACGGGCACCTTGAGGGCCTTGACCTGCGTCAAGAACAACTTGGCGCGGGCAACCGGCATGCCCTTGATGGCGCGGGCGACGTTGCGTCCGGACTTCGGGGAGCAGGGCAGGTCGCGTCCGTAGGCGCGGGCCGTCGTGGAGGGGTCGGAGGTGGTGGTGTAGTAGGTAGCCATGTTCTTCGACCTCACTTCAACGGGACGTGCTTGGACGAACGGGTCGCACCGACACCGACTCCGGTGTGGACGCAGGCCTTCGTGGTGATGGCGAACTCGCCGAGGCGGTGGCCAATCATTTCAGGCTGAATCGTGACCAGCAGGAAGTCCTTGCCGTTGTGGATGGCGATGGTCTTGCCGACGAAGCGGGGCAGCACGCCGAGATGGCGGAAGTGCGTGCGGACCGCTTGGCCCGGCTTGGCCTCGTCGACGTTGTCGAGGAACTTCATTTCCTCGGCCTTGACACCGCGGGTGTAGAGGCGGCGCGTCCTGCTGGGCAGCAGCGGGAGGACGTCAGAGAGCGGTAGGGCCTGCAACTCGGCAAGCGTCTTGCCGCGGTAGGTGAACTCCTTCTTCTGGCGCGTCTCGATGACGGCCTTCGCCTTGCGCATCTTGCGCCGGGCGGCGCCTTGGTTGACAATTACACGTTTGGCCATTCAATTACCTCCGCATGCCCGTTCGCTTCGGGGCAATCTTGCCCACCATGGCACCAGGCGGCGTACCGCGCCGGTGGCTCGTGGGAGCACCTTTGAAGTTGTGGGAACCGCCACCGTGCGGGTGGTCGACCGGGTTCATGGCGACACCACGCACGCGAGGCCAGCGCGCCGCGCGGGCCTTCATGTGATGGAATTTCTTGCCGGCCTTCATGAACGGCTTGTCGCCGCGGCCGCCGCCTGCGACCAGGCCGATGGTGGCGCGGGCAAGCGGGTGGAACTCGCGGAACTTGCCGGACGGCATGCGGATGATGGTGCGCTTCTCGCCGTGCGAGACGATTTCGGCGGCGTTGCCGGCGGTCTTGACGAACTTGCCGCCGTCGTTGGGGCGGGCTTCAAGGTTGTAGACCGGGGTGCCTTCCGGAATCTTCGACACGATGGTGACGTTGCCGGGTTGGATCTGCGTCGTGTCCGTGAACACGATGGTCTGGCCGATGGCCATACCCTCAGCCGCGATGTGTAGAAGGAGCTCGTCGCGGTCGGCGAACTTCACCTTGGCGAGGATCTGCGTCCGGCCGGGCATGTGTTCGAGCGACACGACGATGCCGGTGCCCATGTACTTCACCGGGTAGCTGACGTCGCCCTTGTGCAAGTGTGACGGGCTAATCATGCGGGGCGGTGCGGCACCGCGGCGGCGGGACAGGATGCGTTTTCCCATTAGAACACCCCGATGCGCATGCCGATGTCTTCAGCGGACGTCTCGCCGCCGAACTTGACGATGGCGCGCTTGCCATCCTTCGTGATGCGGGTGTTGACGGTTGCGACCTCGCAGCTGAAGAGTTGCTCGACGGCCGCTTTAATCTCCGGCTTGGACGAGTTGCGGCGCACGAGGAACTCGAGGCAGTTGTTCTCGTCCATGAGGCGCATCGTCTTTTCCGTGACGACGGGGTGCAACAGCGTTGCGTGGGGGTCGGCGCTCATGCGTAGGCCTCCTTCAGGGCCGCGATGGCCCCTTGAGTGTAGACCGTGAGGCGGCCCGCGTCGCCACCGGGAGCAAGGTGCTCGGCGGAGAGGTTGCGGGCAGCAACGACGTCAACGCCGGCTAGGTTCTTCGCGGCCGGGGCTTTTCCGTCCGCCGTCACGAAGAGGACCGACTTCGGCGTCCTGTAGCGGCGGCCGCGCAGTTTGCCCATGCCGGCGCGTACGTGCACGCCGTCCTTGGCGCGTGCCAAGTCGAGGGCGAGGCCGAGCTTGCCGAAGGCGTCGGCAAGGTCGGAGGTGCTCTCGGCGTGTGCGAGGTCGTCGCTCACGATGACGGGCAAGTGCATCTTGGCGTCGAACTTGTGTCCGCGCGCCTTCACGACGTCCACTTGGGTCGTCGCGGCGAGGGCCGAGGCGATCGCGAGGCGGCGTTCCTGCGTGTTGATCTTCTCGTTCCAGAAATGGCGGGATTCCGGCGGGTGGGCGCGGCGGCCGCCGACGTTGTTCGGGGCCAACGCTGCTGCGCTGCCTTGCTTCAAGCGGGGGACACGCGAGGCGCCCTTGCCTTTGCCGACGGACATGGTCGAGTGGCGTTCGCCTGCGACTGGGCTGGCACCGTAGCGTTGGCGGCGGTTGGCGCGCGCGACGTTGACGGCCTTGCGGATCAAGTCGGGCCTGAGAGGGGTCGCGAAGACCGGGGGGAGGTCGACGGTTCCCGTGGATTTGCCGTCTTTACTGTAGATGTTGACTTTGCTCATCGTTAGGCCCCCTGTTTACTGGCGGTGCTGATGTAGCGGACGTCAGGCTGCTGGATTTCGATGCCGCGCGTGTAGCGGACGGCATCGCGCAGGCGAATCAAGCGCTTGGCGGGGCCCGGGATGGAGCCGTGCACGAGGAGGTAGTGGTTGCGCACGACGCCGTAGTGCGGGAAGCCGCCGGCGGGCGTGATCTCGGCGCCGTTCTCGCCGATCTTGAGGACGCGCTTGTTGTACTCGGTGCGCTGGTGGAAGCCGCGTTGGCCGTCGTTCGGGACCGTCGACTGGACCCAGTTCGGGTGCCAGGCGCCTTGCGTACCAATCATGCGGCGGTGCTTGCTGTTCTTGTGCGAGAGCAGCTTGGTGTGGAAGCGCACGACACGGGATTCGAAGCCGAAACCCTTCGTGACGGCGAGGGCGTCCATCATTTGCCCGGACTTGAGGGCGTCCGCGACGTTGAGGGTCTTGCCGAGGATGGATTTCGCGTAGTCGAGGCGGGCCTTGATGGCGCCGCCGCCGACGCGGATCTCCATGATTTCGGGGATCTTGTGGTCGACGCCGGTGACTTCGACCGGTTGCGTGTGCGCGAGGACGCGGACATCGGCGATGGCTGCTTCGGAGGCAAGCTTCCACTTCGCCGGGGCATCCTGCTTCTTGGGAAGCGGCAGGCGGTCGCCGAGTCGTTCGTCGGACTTGTCGGACCAGATCTCAGTGAGCGTCTTGAGGCCATACGGGGTGCGTTCGTAGACGCGGACCGCGGCGATGGCCATCGGGGGCGTCTCGATGACGGTGCACGGCATGCGGACTTCCTGTCCCGTCGTGGTGGAGGCGGGGCGGTAGTCGACGATGAGGGCGTGCGTCATGCCCGCCTTGTAGCCGGCAAAGCCCTGCAGTTTCGGCGTGCCGCTGGAATCATCGGCCCACGCCTTGACGTGGGGGACGATGGAGCGAGCGCGCTTGCGGGGGTAAAACCCCATGGAGCCTTGGCGCGGGTGAGAGCGTTTTCCCATGTGTGATGCACCTTGTGTGTCTTGATGTCGGGCGTCGCCCCTATGCGTCGCCGTCAACCGGATTGGGCGGGTGGTACACCAACGGGAGGGCCCGAAGGCGCGCCCCTATCGCCCAAGACTGCTGTGCCACTCCTCCGTGAAGCCTGCAACTCCTCCGAAGGGGCGGAGGGTCGCACCGGGATGCTCAAGGCAGTGCCCGACGGCTTCTGGTGAAGTCGCTTGAACCGGGCGAGGTGGTCTCCCATTTAAAGCAATCGCCGGGGCGCGTCAGGGGGAATTTGGATGCGGCGCGCCGGGTAGGCCAACCATGAAGCTACTGATGCGGGAGTAGGAGTCTTGCCTCCTTCATCACGGTTTAGCCGAAGTTCGACTCACGGTATCTGGGTGAAATGCACATGACGAACGACCGTAAACAGGAAGCACAACAGACCAACCGCAACGAGAAGAAGGAGGAGAAGGATGAACGCCGGGATCACCCGGGCAAGGAACCAAACCGCCCCGACCGCCCGCGCAACGTCCAGGAGGACCGGGACTTCAAGGAGGATGAGAACGCGGCTGTGGGTTCCCCGGGGACTCAGACGACGCAGAAGAAGGCCGTCCAACAGGAGCCAAAGGGAGGCTGGCGCGAAGGCGGCACCGGCATGGCCAACCAAGGCGAGAACAAGGCCCGCACGCCCGACTATGAAAAGGACGAACAAGCCGGAGGCAGCGGCAGCAAGAAGAGCACCGTGAGGATCTTCGGCACCAAGGGCAAGACCGGCGCGGAAGAAGATGAGGCAGATGAGGACGAAGAGGACGACGCCGAAGAAGAAAAGCCGCACGTGGCGCGAGGCGGTACTGGCTCCGACACTCCGGGACGCAGCCCAGCCTCGAACCCGCAAGCCAACAAGCGAAAGTAACGATGCGGCGACGCACTAGCCTGCGTTTCCAATCGTAGGGCCACTTCTCCCTCTCCTTCTCCTTACTCCTTCTCCTCTTGTTTCTCTTCCTTCTCTTCCCGCTCCCTACTCCTTAACTACGCGGCGACAAAACTCCGAACCAAGGCCAACGTGTGCGCGATTTCACCGCACTCCCCCGAGCGCTGAAAATGGCCTGCGCCTTGGAGACTGCGAGGTGTTATCAACGACGCCACCCAGTACGAACCACATGGAACTCCTCGTCGTCCTCGAACAGGACACGGAAACAGGAGAGATCATCGCGGATGTCCCGCAACTCCCCGGCTGCCACACACAAGGCAGAACCAAGGACGAGGCAATGCGTAACATCCGCGAAGTCATCGACCTCTACCTGCAGGATGACGACGTCGCCCCCGGTCGCTTGGTCGGAATCGAGCGCCTCCAATACCCGGATTGAAGCAACTTGGTGCCCAAGATTCCCCCGTTGCCCTCCGCGTTGTACCCCTAAGGCAACCCTCTTAGGGAGAAAATTCCGGAGCGGGCTGCATGTAAGCATGCGGGGCGCTGCTTAGGTACCGCGCAACGCCAAACGAGTCCTTGTGCTACGCATCGGATTCCGCGAGACGCTCGGGTTGCTCATCCTAGCCACGGTGGCCGTCTGGGCCTACCAGGGCGTCTCCTACTTCCGCGACGGCTCCATCTCGCTGCTGTTCCTCTCCACGGGCCTACTCCTGACTGGGATGCTGACGATTTGGCCTTTCTTCAACGGCAAGCGCCTGGCAAACGGCCGCGTCGAGTCTGCGCACATGTGCGTCGATTGCAAGTCCCCGGTCTGGCCGACGGAACACGCCATCGGATTTTGCCTACGCTGCGGATCGACGAAGCCGTCGGTCCCGGCATCGGCCTGAAACGCCGCGCTCAGGCCCGGCGAGTCGGGCTAATCTTCTGCGTCCGCGCCGGTCGCAGCGAAAGCGCGTCGGAGCAGTTTGGGCAGACGTGGCCGAGGTCGCCCGTGCAGTCGCCGCAGAACGTGCATTCCGAGCCGCACACGAACGCGCGATCGACCCACGTCAGGCTCGCCATACAGCGTTCGCAGGATTCCTTGTATTCGAGTTCCATCAGGTCCGTCTCCGCAAGGCGAGAACCGCGCATACTGCAATGAGTGAAAGCACGCCCAACCCCGGGCTGCCCTGAGACGGCCGGCCCGCGAACGGGTCCTCCCATGCGGCGGCGGCCGCAGGCGCCGCAACGCCGTCTACGGCTCCGAAGCCCGAGCATGCATCCGGGCCGGCGTCGCCTTGATCCAGGGCTGTGCTGCGTATGATGGCGTGTCGCGCGTCGATGGGCAGGTCGTCGCGGGCCTCCTGCATGAGTGCCGCGACGCCCGCCGCGAAGGCCGCAGCATAAGCCGTGCCGGAGACGGTCACTTCGCCGCCGGGTTGCGCGGCGGTCCCGGGCGCCGCGGCTCGCACACCCTGACTCTTGCCAACGGCATCCGGTTTGAGGTAAGGCGACTGCGTCGCGACAGGGCACGTCTCGATGCCGGCGATTGTGAGGACGTACGGCGAATCCGAGAGGGCGTTCGCAGCGGGGCCATTCGGCACGACGACGACGATGCCAGCGTCCCACAAACCGCGTGCTTGTTCTGCGATGGTCGCGGCGCCAGTCGGGCTCAAGCCTTGTTGCGCAAAGGATAGGACTGCGACTTGCGCGCGGCTCGGGTCCTGGAGCAAGTAGTCAAGCGCGCGGATTGCGGCTTCTTCGGCGGCGGGGTCAAGCGCGGTCCCGGAGTATCGAGCTGACACTTGCAGGTCCAGGATGCGCGCGTTGGGCGCAACGCCCAGCGTGGAGCCGGCGACGACGGACGCGACGGCAGTGCCCTGGCCATCGGGGTCAGGCTGAATCGCAGTGGCGTCACCACCGCCAGGCAGGGGAAGCGGTAACGAAGATGCAAAGGACACCCGCGTCACGCGCCCGGAAAGTTCGGCATGCCCACCGTCGACGCCCGTGTCAAGGACGGCGACCGTCACGCCTTCGCCCGAGTATGCGGCCTGCGCGCCCACGGGGACGGGCACAAGCAGTAGCACGAGACCGAGCAGGAGCGCCGCGCGCACAACCCTGGGAGGCCAGGGCCACGGAAAAGCGGTTTGATGGGTGGAATTGCCCCGACATGTGGGTTACCACAGTAACCTGTGGTCTACCACATCTTGCCTCCAGGTTCGCGGTTTCCTTCATGTTCGAACCCTCTGCCACATGGCTTACCGCAGTCCGGCGCCGGCGGCCCCCAGTCATGGCTCCTAAAAAAGTTCGAATCCACGCGAGCGCAAACGTGGAAGGCGCCGAGGGCAGGATAGCCTTGGAAGGGCCGCCGCAGCGGACCTTTCGAGGCGCAGCCTAGCCCTCGGCAGTTTTTGGGCCAGCGCTTCGCGCGGCCCGAAAAACGCCGAGGGCAGGATTTGAACCTGCAAATCCAGGGGACACTGGTTTTCGAGACCAGCGCAATACCGGGTTATGCGACCTCGGCAGAGGTGACCGCCAGGAGGCCCGGCGCCGATGCGGCCAAATGGCGGGGCTATTTGCCGGTTTCGTGCGCGTGCTCGTTGAATTCCGCCCCCGGCGCCGCGAAGCCGCGTGGTTCGAGGTTCCATCCGGGGCGACCGTGCGCGACTTGTGCGCAATCGTTGGCCAGCCGGCCGACACGGTCGTCGTCGTGCGCGGGTCGGAGCCCATCGCGGAGACGGAAGTCGTGCGGGATGGCGAGTCCTTGCTCGTGTTGTCGGCGTTCAGCGGTGGCTGATGACACAGTTGGTCGCGGGTCACGCTACGGTTGCGGGGACCGCTGACTACGCGGCCAAACATCCGGCCGTGAAGGGACACTATCGCTCTCCGCAGGGTTTGACCTTGTCCAGCATCGGGCTCGGCTCCTATCTTGGCGAAACGGGGCCGGCCGCGGAGCAGGCCTACGAGGAGGCAGCACTCGTCGCGCTGAATTCGGGGATCAACGTCCTCGACACGGCCGCCAACTACCGGGACCAGGCGAGTGAGCGTGACCTCGGCCGTGGCATCGCTCGATTCATGTCAAGCGGCGGAGCGCGGGATGAGTTCCTCGTCGCGTCGAAGGCTGGGTTCCTCCACGGCGACGTCCACGAAATGGATTCCAACGCGTGGTTCAGAACGGAGTATCAGTCCGGCGCCAACCCCGTGTTGCGCAAAGGCGACGTCGTCTCCAGCCATTCGCTCGCTCCGCGCTTTGTTGCCCATCAACTTGCGCGCAGCCGCCGCAACCTTGGCCTCGACTGCATTGACATCTATTTCCTGCACAATCCAGAGGGGCAATTGTCCGCCGGCGTTCCTGAACCGGAATTCTACGCCAAGGTCGAAGCCGCCTTCGAGGTCCTAGAACGCGCCACCGACGCCGGCCACATCCAGATGTACGGGGTTGCCACATGGGATGGACTTCGCACTCCACCCGACCAGCTTGGGCACTTGTCGCTCGTCAAACTCGTCCACCACGCCGGCCAGGCGCGGATGAAGGTCGGGGGGAAAGCCGGTGACCACCACTTCAAAGCCCTTCAGCTGCCCGTCAATCTAGGAATGACCGAGGCTGCACTGAAGGCCACCCAAGGGTGGAAGTTTGGGCAATCGACGGTCCTCGAATGCGCCCGTGACCTCGGCCTCCTCGTCTTGTCGTCGGCGAGCATGCTGCAGATGCGGATGGCTGGCCGGATCCCCGCGGAGTATCGTCAGGCGTTTGGGACCTCCAATGATGCTGAGACGGCGATGCAATTCACGCGCAGCGTCCCAGGAATCACGACAGCGCTTGTCGGAATGGGTAGGCCAGAACATGCAAAGGCGAACGCGGCCTTCGCGACATTGCGCAGCCCCGAACCGGCAATCGTCAAGACCCTCCTCGGCACGGGATCGGTGCACGGATGGTGAGAGGACGCTGTCCCGCATAGGCGTGTGCAGCGCAGGCGCTAGACGACCCCATTTTCGGTCCGGGGCGGCTTGCCCCCAACCGAGCCGTCATGTGCGCCGAAGGCTAATATTTCAGCATGGAACGCATGCACAGGATTGAGAAGAACATCGAGGTCAATGTCCCGGTCCGGACCTGCTACGACCAGTGGACGCAGTTCGAGTCTTTCCCTTCATTCATGGCAGGCGTCATCGCAGTCCAACAATTGACTGACAAGACGCTGCGCTGGGTCGCCGAAGTCGGCGGCGAACGCAAGGATTGGAACGCCGAGATCGTCGAGCAGAAGCCCAACGAGGTCATCTCTTGGCGTTCGACGTCAGGGGCCCTCAACAACGGGTCCGTGACCTTCACGCCGCTTGCCTCGGACAAGTGCAGGGTCACGTTGATCGTCACGTACGAGCCCGAAGGCGCCAAGGAGAAGCTCGGCGACTTGCTTGGTGTACTGTCGGCCCGCATCTCAGCCGACCTGCAGCGCTTCAAGGAATTCATCGAAGGGCGCCGCGTCGCGACCGGCAGTTGGCGCGGCGAGATTCACGAAAGCCAAGTCAAGGAACGGCGCCAGCCCGCGCCGTCCAGTTGGGTTGGGCGCGATATCGAACTCGATTTCCGTCTGCAGAAACGCAAGTAGGAGCCGACGCCCATTCCGACCGGTCACAGAAATCGCAGAACCCGCCGAACTAGGTTCTGTGCGTTCTGCGCGTTCTGCGACCCGGTGGTACGGCGGTAGTCCCTGCGACGTGTTAGGCCCGCGAGACCTACGCGTGTTTGGTGAGCCACGCGACGAGTTCGCCAAGCGCCACCGGATGCACCGCGCCGCTTGCCAACTCCTTGACCTGCACCGTGCCCGCCGTAAGGTCGCGGTCGCCCACGATGACGAGGTGCTTCGCTCCCACTGCGTCGGCGTGTTTCGCTGCCGCCCCGGGCTTGCGTCCCATCAAGTCGAGGTCGCAAGCAATCCCGTTCGCGCGGAGTTGTGCCGCGATGCCGAGGACCATCTTCGTCGCCGCATCGCCGAGGGCCGCGAGGTACACGACGGGCCCTGGCTCCTTCGGGAACGCGGCGCTCAATCCAGCAAGTTCGGCTTCCTTCTCCAGCGCGACGATGGTGCGGTCGAAGCCGAGGCCGAATCCCATCGTGGGGGTCGGCTGTCCACCGAAGACGCCGGAGAGGTCGTAGCCGCCTCCGCCGAGGAGTTGCTTCTGCGCGCCGAGGATTGGGCAATGCATCTCGAAGACAATTCCCGTGTAGTAGTCGAGGCCGCGTGCGATGCCGAGGTTGAGTTTGACGTCCTTGACGCCGAAGTCGCGCAAGTGGCCGAGGCAGGCTTCTAGGTCCTTGAGGTCGGCCAACAATTCCGCCTCTTCCTCGGGCGGGTTGCTTGTCTCGTCGCGGAGCAGGGCGTGGCGGGCGGCTGCCACGGTCGGGGCGTCCATGACGAGGAACAACCGGTCAACGGCGTCTTCGCATCCGCGTTTGGTGGCGGCGAGTTTCTTGACTTCCGCGCGGTCGTCCTTGTCAATGGCGCGCATTAATTTGCCGCGTAGGTCAGCATCGAACCCAAAGGCCTCGACGCAGTGCTTGAGGATCTTGACGTTTCCCACAAAGAATTCGCGCGCCTGGAGTCCGGCTGACGCCATGACTGCGTCGGCGAGTGCAAGGAGCTCAGCGTAGGCCAGGGGCGTCCCCGCTCCAATCTGTTCGCAACCGAATTGCCAGAACTCGCGGTATCGGCCGGCTTGTGGGCGGTCGTAGCGGTAGCAGGCGCCGTAGTAGAACCACTTGATGGGCTTGGGGTCGTTGAAGTGGTCCTGGAAGTACATGCGCATGGCGGGTGCAGTGAGTTCGGGCCGCAGCGTCACGTCGCGGTCGCCCTTGTCCTTGAAGGCGTACAGTTCGTCCTTGATGCCCTCGCCGGATTTCGCAGTGAAGAGCGCCAGGTCCTCAAACGTCGGGGTGCCCACCTCGCGGTAGCCGTACGTGCGGAAGACGCCCTTCATCGTCGCCGCGAGCCGGTTGCGCACCGCCATCTCGTCGGGAGCAAAGTCCCGGGTGCCGATGGGGCGCTGCAGAGGGTCAGCCACGCCTCCCGCACTCCGCCCTCCGGCTTAGCCGTAGCGCAAGCATTCGGCGCTTCCAGGAAGCGGTCAACGGGCTTATCTGGCCGTGGTCGCGGTGACGGGCCAATGGGCGTTCGACGTTGGACGCTGGCAGTGCTTGCAACCGTCAGCTTGGCTGGGCCATGCACCGGCCAGGTCCCGAGCGACCCCGAGGTCGCTGACGCAGAAGGAGACCAGCAGGGTTGGCCGGCCTACGGGAGCTACGACCTGCGCGCCGCGTACCACGTAGATGGCCCCCCAGGGGAACCGCCGTGGGGAATCGAAGTCGCAATGGGCCACTACGTCAAGGATCCGTACGAATCGCCGCCCGTTGGTGAGCCGGACATCGTTCTCCACTTCAAAGCGGCCGGACGCGAATTCGCTTTGGCTCCGAGTTACGTCAAGGCTTCATTTCCACCCTACTACACGTTCCCGTTCGATGTGGCAAACGTGACTAGCGCAAACGGCACGGTGTTCATACAGGAGACGTGGGTGGAATCCATCTGGGATGACCCGAACTCAGGGCCCACGCAAATCGACCGTGCTCCGGACTCAGGCTTTGGTCGGGACTATTTCTGGACGCCGAACAACGATTCAGGGACCAACGCATCGGCGCCGCCGCCCGGCGGTGCAACGCCGGTCCCTCCAAATGGAGACGCCACTGACCCCCCATCGTCGACCAGCACGCCGCAACACGAGACCCCGGCGCCAACCGCTGCGGCGCTTGGAATGCTCTTGGCTGTCGGAATCGTGCTGCGGCGGCGCCGGCTTACCGGATCATCTTGATATCGAGCGGGAAGTGGAACGACTTGCCGCGGCCGGCCCAGATGATGGCGATGATGCTGAAGACCACGTTCATGACGACAACGAGGATGGCTAAGCCGAACAGGATAAGGGAGAGATTCGTGCCGTTGAGAAACAAGGCGCCGGCGATGAACGCAACCACGGCGACGACCACGAGGATATGGTAGTTCACGGCCTCGTCGAGGTGGGCGCGCAGCCAGGGACTAGCCTTACCCTTGAAGATGAAGTACATAATGAGGGGGCCGACGAAGAGCGTGAGGAGTCCGAGAACGTGCGTGACCACGGCGGGGACCTTTTCGCTGCCTTGGGGGCCGTCGTCGTGGGCTGCCCCCTTGGCCGGGTGCTTGGCCGTCGCTGCTTTTGCGGGCGGCGGCACCGTTTCAGATTCCTTCATGATGGTTTTCTGCGGGATCGTCTTGCTTGCCATGGCCGACCAGACCTGCCGCGAAAGCCACACCGCGGCACATAGTCGTTGCGAGTCGAGCCGGCGGCTCTGACCGGAGGGCTTTCACGGTGTTGCGCCCCTGCAACGTTGATGCGGTCCTGGGCGGCGCTCCCCCTCGCACTCGCGTTCGCCTAGCCGGCGTACCCCGCCCGTGGCGGCCCGTTCCTCAGCATTGTCCCGCCGGGCACGGGAACCTGCGTCATGGAGATTACATGGCATCCAGAGGACGCCGTGCCGACGAAACTGGCTCTCATGTACTCCACCGCAACCACGAAACCGGGCGTCCTCTCGACGGATTGGAGGAAACCTGTTCCTACAATCGACGAAACGAACCATCGGTCTACCAGATAGAGGTCCACTCGTGCTGCAGCTTGCCTACTGCCCGTTCCGCGCCGCATCGAGCGGTTTCCACGCGGCGCGCGTCGGGGCGTTCGCCTTGGGGGCGCCGCCGGACTTGTGGAGGAACGCGCGGGCCAAGGCGGCCTGTTTGCTGTCGGGCTGGCCGGCTGCGTCGGCGGTAGCGGAGGTCGCGACGACCTCGATGCGTCCGCCTGCCATGTGGATGCGGGCGTTGCTGAAGGCGTCTTGCAGGCCGAGTAGGTAGCGCAGGCCACTCGATTGGACGGCGCTGCGGTCCATGCGGATGCGTAGGACGCGGCGGGCCGGCGTTCCGGCGACGACCTCGATGCGGCCGTGTCGGGCCTCGAGGTCCTTGAGGAGGTCGAGGAAGGCTTCCGGGGTTGCGCCCGTGACCTCGACGAGGCTCACGAAGACATCGCCGCGCTTGGCGCTCTGCACACGCTGCTCTAGGACGGCATCCACTTTGACGTCGGGGTGGCTCGCCGTGAACTCGGCAAGCACGACGCCGGCACCGGCTAACCGCGCGACAACGATAGGCTCCATTACTACTCCACCGCGTGCTCAGGACCAGTTGGGGATGATGAACTTAGTGGCTCATTTGTTGGTTTGGCGCCCCAGCGTCGCGTTCCTGGGCTGCAAGGCCGTCCCGCCCGTCCAGGCCGAGCATCACGGTCACGCATCATATTTAGGCCACAGTTTCAGGACGTGGCCGTAGTAGAGGAGAATCTCACTTGGCCAGAACACGATGAGCCCAGGTTGGCTGAAGGCATCGTAGCCGCGGGTGCCGACCGCAAAGACCAGGAACCCCACGAGGAGGTAGACGCCGCACGTCGCGGCGATGCGGCGTGACCAACGCCGAAAGATCGCCATGCTGACGCACAGCAGCGCCACCAGCGTGCAGAGCGAGGTCAGAAGGTAGAGCAGCGCATCGACCCACTCGGGGCGCACGAGGAGACGGTGGCCGCGCATCGCCCAGACGGCGACGAATAGCAGGATGAAGGCGCACCATGCGAACGCCCAACGGCGCGCGGTGACGGGGTTGGTCGGCGGTCGTGGCGGGTCACGCTCCATCTCGAAGCCCTCTGCGCCCAACGCGTCATCGTCGGCCGTGTCCTTGGACGGAGGGCTCACAGGGCCTTGGTCTCCCGGATGACCTGGTCGATGATGTCGGCGACCGGGCCGGTGTACTTGGCGGGGTCGCACGCGTCGTGGATCCCCTTCTTGCCGAGAGCCTTCACGACCGCTTTGTCGGCAAGCAAGGCGTCGCGGTAGTGTCCACCCTTGGCAATGGTTGCCATCGCGGCTTGCCGTGCGACTTCGTGCGCCTCCTGCCGGCCCATGCCCTTCTCGGTGAGCGCAATCATGACGGATTCGGCCATCATGAGGCCATGCGCGCGGTCCATGTTCTCGGCCATGCGGTCAGGGAACACTCGCAGCTCCTCGAACACCTTCGCCATCTGGTGCACGATGTGGTCGAGGAGGATGAACCCGTGCGGATGGAGGAACCGTTCCGGCGCGGAGTTGGCAAGGTCGCGTTCGTTCCATTGGACGGCGTTCTCCCACGTGGGGAGGAGGAAACTGCGTACCAACCGGGCCAGACCGGAGACCTGCTCGGACGTGATGGGGTTCTGCTTGTGCGGCATCGTGGAGGAGCCGACCTGCTTCTTCGCGTCGAAGCCCTCGGCGACCTCGCCGATCTCCGTGCGCTGCAGCGTGCGCACTTCCGTGCTGAACTTCTCCAGGCTCGTCGCGATGTTGGCAAGGAGGCTGAAGAGTTCGATGTAGCGGTCGCGTTGGATAATCTGGGTCGATGCGGTGACGGGCTTCAGCCCGAGCCGACGGCACACGAGCGTCTGGACCTGCAGACCCTTTCCCCTGAAGGCCGCCATCGACCCAGTGGCGCCCGACATCATGCCGACGGCGACGCGTTTCTCAGTCTCCGCCAACCGCTCGAGGTGCCGTCCGACTTCGGAGGCGTACACCGCCATCTTCAGGCCGAACGTGATGGGCACGGCGGCTTGCCCATGCGTGCGGCCGAGCATCGTCGTCGCGCGGTGCTTGTCCGCCTGCTGCAGAAGCGCATCGCGCAATCGGCGCAAGCCGCCGCGCAGCAGGGCGATGGAGTCCCGGAACTGCAGGGAGTTGGCGGTGTCGATGGTGTCGTAGCTCGTTGCGCCGAGGTGGACGAACCGGCTGGCGCCCACGGCCGACTTCTTGCCGCGCTCGAGGGCGTCGGCGGCCTCCGACATGGCCTTCACGACGGCCATGAGGTCGTGCTTGATCTCCGCCTCGATTTGCTTGACGCGCTTCGTCGTGACCTTGTTGCCGTCCGCGACTTGCTGCAGGACCTCCGCGGCGCGCTTGGGAATCGTCCCGGTACCGGCATGGGCCCAGGCGAGGGCGGCCTCGACCTTGAGCAAGTAGCGCAGCCGGGCTTCTTCGGTCCAAATCGCCTTCATCTCGTCGCGGCCGTAGCGGAAATCCAGGGGGCAGACGAGGTCCACGCGGGGTCGAGGGCCTCGTGGGTCATAAGGAGGCCGAAGTCGAACAAAGGGAGGCCTTGCGGCTACGTCGCAGCCCGAACGTATCCGTCGACTGCGACGCCCGCGTGGCTGCATTCGGTTCCGCCGCCGAACCCATCGTGGACCAAGTGCAATGGGTCGTCTCGCATGAGGCGTGCTGAGGCCCCTGCAACGTCGTAAGCAGCCCACCAGCCCTGGACGTCGTAGCCATCTTTCCACAGGAAGATGGTCTCGTTTTCCTGCCGGACGATGAGCGTCGTTTCGCCGCCGCACTCAGCCAAGCCCGGGAAGCCCATCGAGCCGCCCATGGCGGGAACGTAGCGGATGCGGAAGGGCACGCCCACCGGTGTGATGGTCTGGTTTTCCGTGCCATAGGTGCCGCCGGAGCCAGCTGGAGATGCTGGTGCTTGGGCCGTTCTGACGTCGAGCGGATGGAATTGGAAGTCCGCAGGGGCTCGGTCGGCGCCCAGCGTCAGGTTGCCTTCGAGCAGGACGATAACGTGTTCGCCGGATGCGGGGACCGGGACTTGGACCCGGGCGCCGGCCGTCACGGGAACGGTGGCCAACCGGAGGTCGTCGGGTCCGAAGATCGTCGCCCAGGATGTCGCGTTGTCGGCCGCCTCGCTCCACAAGTACAGGTTCGTTGCATCGGAGTGGACTTGGAAACTGACGGGTTGACCGGGGATGAGGCCGTACGTGAACGCGACTCCGTCCCTGACGGATGCCGGGAGCGAATCATCGGAGGCCGGCGCGTCGACTGGCCCTCGTTCCGCGATGCTTGCGGCGCCCGCTGGGGGCAGGGCTCGACTGAAGCTCCACGATTGCAAGACCAAGGCGCCGTCGAGGGATGCCGCTTCAACGCGCGCCGTGACGTCAGGGCCACGTGCATTCTCGGGCCAGAAGTAGTTGCTGTCAATCGCGTTGAAGCGCATCCCGGGTTGGAAAGTGCCCGGGCTGCTGGATCGTTTGATAACCGCGAAAATGGACCCGCCAGCCCCCTGCACCGAGACATCGACCTCACGATACGAACCCGAGGCAAGGAGTTCCATGTTGGTCGGCGTGCGCAGCAACCTCAGGTGGATTGTCGTGTCCGGGACCGGCTGGTCGAAAACGCCGAGGGGCAACCCGAACGGATCCCGCAGCAACGCTGGCGAGCGGTTGACGAGCGTGTGGCGCTCGACATGCAACCCCAGCGGCCAATAGGCCGTGACGATGGTCCGCGCCGAAGTAACTTTCAGAGAGCCGTTCAAGATTGAGACTGCTAGCACCAGGTCGCCAGCTTCCACGCCTGAGACTTGCGCAGATCCGGTCTCGTTCAATGAGGAACGAATTTCTATGTCCTGGACGCGGAAGTCCTGCGCGTCGTAGAGGACCAACGACGCGTCGCCGGCTCCATCCATCGCGAACGTCAAATCCCCACCAGCGTGCCAGAACGCAAAGAAACCCCCCGCCTGGATTTGCTCCGGTCCAAGCAGGCCTGGGGGTGCCGTTGCGCCGGCGCCGGGGCTCCCGCCGCCCAAACAACCGGCCACGGCGGAAGCCGCCAAGATGACCAGGATGGCGGTCGCTCGCATCAGATTCCACCTCTGGATTCAGCGATATAAAGACTGTGGTCAGCATAGCTGGTTAGGTCGATTCAAACCCGGCGCGGTCCTGGGGCAAACCATGGAGGACCTGGACGCAATCCTGGCGCGCATCGACCCGCGGCTGTGCGTCCAATGCAAGGGCTCGCGCGGTTTGTGCGGCATCGACCCTTGCCCGTTGTTGCGCAAGATCAAGCACCACATGCCTCGCGTCCAAGTCGCTGGGCGCGACCTCATGGGATCGAGCCCCCCGAGCCTGTTCGTGGGTCGCCACGGCTACCCGAACGTCTCGATCGGCCCCATGCTGCCGCCCGAACATCGCGAGGAGGACAAGGCACGCCTGTTTGATTCTCCGCGCGCCTGGCTGGGAATGAGCATCCCTGACATCGTCGGCATGCGCTCAAGCTTGGTTCGCACCACGCACAAAGTCAAGGTCGCCGATGCCGCCCGCGCCCCCGACAGAATCACTCGGCTGAGCCAGGAGCTCGCGATGGCTGCGCGCCCCGTGGATACGGAGGTGCGCTTGTCGCGAATCCCCAAATTCGATGTGCCGACCGTTGGTGAGTTCACCGCCCCACACGGACCAACCGTACCCGTAGAACGTGCGCAACTCACGGAGAACGTCCGCATCGAGCGACCGATTGAACGCGTGACGACGGACACGGACCTGCGCGCCGGCGAAGGGATTCTTCAATTGTACCACGGGGGGACCGACCTCTACCAATTAGAGCGCATCTTCTCCGCCGGTCTCGTGGGTTTGGAGCGTGGCCGCAAACTCGTGCCGACACGGTGGGCCATCACCGCCACCGACGACCAGGTCGGCAAAGACCTCATCCCCCGCGTGATGGATCTCCCGACAATCGACAAACCTACGGTGCACTTCGGGGAGAGGTTTGGGAACCGCTTCCACGTCTTGCTCGTGCCGAGGGTCTGGGGGTTCGACTCCATCGAGGTTTGGCTGAAAGGCAACTTCTGGGGCCGAGATGCCGCGGCCATCACGGAGGAGGATTGGGAGGACCACACTGGCCGAACCAACTACGCGGCCACGGCGGGGGGATACTACGCGACACGGCTTGGAGTGTTGGAGCATCTGCTTCGCATCGGTCGTCAAGCGACAGCCATAGTGTTGCGCGAGATCACGGACGCCTACACGACGCCGCTCGGCGTCTGGGTCGTGCGCGAGACGTGCAAGTTCGCGTTGGAGCAGAAGGGATTGCAATTCGAAGACCTGGATTCGGCGCTACGGCACGTCGACCGCCACGCCATCCACAAGCCGTGGCAACGGCACGCGCAATTGCTACAACAGGTCCGGACCCAGAGCACACTTGACGCGTGGCGCACGATGCCGTGACTGCCCGAAGACGACGCACATCGCGTCGAACGCGATTTCTGCGGTTTCTGCGCGTTCTGCGACCGGGCGTTCCGTGGCGGCGCCGACAAAGAAACGCGCCCCGCCGGATTCAACCGGTCCCGTATCCTTCCCGCATCGCAAACGCGCGCGGCGGATCAGCTCCGAACCTTCCCGGGTCCAGGCCAGCGTCGACCTGTCGGCCGTCCACGGCGTCGGCGAGTCGTTCCCCCAATGCTAGGCTACGCATCAAGCCGAAACCGTTGTCTCCCGTCACGACAAACATGCCCGGCATCCCTGGCACGGGTCCGCATAACGGCCTCCGGTCTGGCGTCGCGACACACAAGCCTGCCCAACCCGTGCGGACCTGCGCATCCGCGCCATCCTCGAAGCGAGCCACCACACGTTCGGCAATGGAGTGAATGAATTCCGGGTCTGCCGCCTCATTGTAGTCGTCGGCGTCGAACGGTTTGAGTTGCGTGCCATTTCCCGCCAGCATCGAGCTTTCCGATTCGGGGCGCGCGTAGAAGTGGTGAACGAGGTCGTGCACGATGGGCAATTGCTCGGCGCCGGGGATGGCAAGCGCTGCAAGTTGCGTCCGATACATCTGAACGGGAATGTGGACGCCAATGGCGTCGAACAAGCCCTTGGTCCAGGCTCCGCCCGCCACCACGACGGCGTCGGCGTGGACGTGGATTAGGTCGGACACGGGATGGTTCTCGCGCACCGTGACGCCCTCTGATGCCAAGCGCGCGCGGAGGGCCGCGAACAGGTCGCCCGCAGCGATGACGCCGTCCTCCTGCGCGACGAGCGCCTCCTCGCCAGGCTGGAAGAGGACCCCTGGGAATTCGCGAGCGGCGGCGCGGTGGTCCAAGCGCTCGGCCTCCTCCGTGAAGCGTTCCACTCGGTCTTGCATCCGGCCGAGGGACGCTAGGCCCTCGGTACCCTTTGCGATGGCGATCGAGGGGTGGGGCCGCCATGCGCCGCGGGCGTTGCGTTCCCCGGCCGCCATCGCGAGGGCGATGGTCTCGCCGATGAGGGCCCGCGTCTCCGCGATGAGTTTGTACTCCTCGTCATGGTGGCAGAGCGTCGAGAGGATGCCTGCGGCCTTGGAGGAGTTGCCGCTCCCGACGCTGCCGCGGTCGAGGAGCGTCACTTGGTGGCCGCGACCTGCCAATGCGAGGGCGGAGGCGGCGCCCAGCGCGCCCGCGCCGACGACGGTGACGGTGCGCGACTCAGCCACGATTCCCGCGACCAGCGGCGAGGATATGACGGCGTTGGCGTTCGCTCACGCGCCTGGGTTGTCATCACGTGCGGGGGGTGGGCGGCCGGGGATTGCACGGAACCCCACAGATTCTTTGCCTCGACCCGGCGGGGGCAAGCGATGGCCATCTGCCAGAAGACTGAAGAGGGGCCGCCAACCTGGAAATGCCATCATGCGAACGTCCCTCCCCCTGCTCGTCGCCTTAGCGAGCCTCGGCGGCTGCCTCGACATCGGCAGCGGCTCCGGCGGTTGCTCCAGTCCCACCGCCATCGAATTCGCAATCCCCAGGGTCGAGGGCGCCTACCTTGCCACGGACCCCGACGAGGCGTGGGACACCCTGGTCCTGCAGCAGAACACGACCGACGGCGACCACTGGATCAACCTCACCGCGTCCGACTCGCCCGTGGCCCGCACGCCCATCACTCCCGCCGGCCAGTGGCCAAGCCTGAGCCTCTTGCGCGTCGAACCCAACGCCACCGTTGGCGACTTGGAACTCTCCTGGTGGGCGCAGGTCAAAGGCAACAATTGCAGTTCCGGCAAAGGCGGGTCAATGACTTGGAGCCTCATGGAACCCCGCGACGGCGCGTCGGCTGCGCCCGGCCAAGGCGTCCACGTCTACACGGCGGGCTTTTGGGAGAACGGGACGCTCTTCTACACCAACATCGAAGCAATCCACGATGACCCTGAATGGCCACGCGCGGGTTGGTATGAATGGGAGAACGCCGAGCCGCTGCCCGTCTACGTCTACGACAAACACCACAGCGAGCAGCCGGCGTACTGGAAGTCGCCAAGCAGCCAAGCGCCCGCGACGGGTTCTCCGGTTGATTCGATGGTGCAGGGCGCGCTCTCTGACGCGGAGGCGGAGTACGGAATCGGCTTCTTCCCGACGATCCCTGGCTTCAACGAGGCGCTCAAGGACCTATCCGTGAACACCGTCCGCGTGGCTCGCCTCACCCCGGAACAGGCATACACGAGGCCAGGCAACGAAGCCCATCCGCTCTACGGAGACGCCCTAGTGTTCTACATCAAGGTCGTTGACGTCGTGGACCTGCCGTGCCCTGCCGCGACCGGGCCGGCGACGAAGTGCAACGTGCCGTTGTATCCACTCTAGTTTGGCTGGGCTGCCCCTGTTGAGCGGGCCTAACGCTTATCTATACCCCCCATGTCGCCGGAGTTTGCAGAAGCCCTATCCCTCCAGGGACGGGCTCGGCATCGATCCTTGGCCTCCGGCCAGGGGGAGTCACCATGGCAGACCATCCGAAGGCCGACAAGGCCGATACGAAAGAACACAAGAGCGAGAAGGGCGCCAAGGAGGCGAAGGGCGAGAAAAGCGAGAAACGCCAGCCCGCCTCCGACGCGAAGAAGATGGACTTCGGTCCGGACTTCCGTTACCTCGTCCGCATCGTCAACACTGACTTGGACGGCAAGAAGCCGCTCACGGCGGCCCTCACCTACGTGCCCGGAGTCAGCCACCGCATGGCCGGCATCGTCGCCCGCGAGGCCGAGCTGGACCCCAACGCGCGCATCGGTACCCTGAACGACGCCCAACTTGCGACCCTCGTCGAAACCCTTGAGGCCATCGACCAGTTCGTCCCCGTCTGGATGCAGAACCGCCGCAACGACGTCGAGTCCGGCGAAGACCGCCACATGGTCGGCGCCGAAATCACCATCATGCTCCGCGAGGACCTCAACCGCCTCAAGAAGATCCGTTCCTGGCGCGGTCACCGCCACGAGAAGAAGCTCCCCACGCGCGGCCAGCGCACGAAGAACAATGGCCGCTTCGGCGGAGCCGTCGGCGTCCAGCGCAAGGCCGAAGGCCAACCCGCAGGCGACGCCGCTGCTGCACCCGCCGCAGCCGGTGGCAAGCCCGCCGCAGCCGCACCGAAAGCCCAGAGCGCCGCGCAAGGCGCCCAGGCCAAGGCTGCCGCCGCACCCGCCAAGCCTAGTGTCGCCGGTGGCGGCGCCAAGCCGCTCGCAGGAGGCAAGAAGTAAATGGGCCAACCAAAATTCCAGCGCAAGCACTACGACACGCCGAGCCACCCGTGGCAAGGCGACCGCATCAAGGTGGAGAACGAGGTCAAGGCCAAGTACGGCCTCAAGAACAAGACCGAGATCTGGAAGGCGCAGACGCGCCTGCGCGAGTTCCGTGGCCAAGCCCGTGAACTCGTCGCCCGCACGCGCAACCCGTCGGACGAGCAGGCCGCGCACGAGTCGAAACTCCTGCTCTCCCGCCTGTTCCGCCTCGGCTACGTCGCCGACAACGCCGGCCTCAACGACGTGTTGGGCCTCGACTTGGAGCGCGTTTTGAACCGCCGCCTCCAGACGCAGGTTTACCTGAAGGGCCTCGCCCGCACGCCCAGCCAGGCGCGCCAGTTCGTGAGCCACGGCTGCATCTTGATTGGCGAGCGCCGCGTCACGGTGCCGAGCTACGTCGTGCGCCGCGGCGAAGAGGAAGCCATCGTCATCGACCCGAAGAAGGCCATCGCCGACGAAGCGCACCCCGTGCGCCCGAAGGCGGCCGGATTCGAGAGCGCGCCCGCGCCGAGCGAAAGCCAAGCACCCGCTGAAGTGGCACCCGCCCAGGAGGCCGCACAGTGAGCGAAGGCAAGCGTGGCATCGCGCACATCTTCGCGAGCTACAACAACGTGCTCATCACCGTCACGGACGCCACCGGCGCCGAGACGATTGCGAAGTGCTCCGGCGGCATGATGGTCAAGTCCGACAAAGACAAAGGCGGCCCGTTCGCCGCCATGTCGGTCGCCCAACGCATCGCCGAAGCCCTCAAGGAACGCGGCTTCACGACCGTCGATATCCGCGTGCGCGGCTACGGCGGCAACAAGGCCCGCAGCCCGGGACCAGGCGCGCAAGCCGCCATCCGTGGCTTGGCCCGCAACGGCATCATGGTGGGACGCATCGAAGACGTGACCCCCATCCCGCACGATGGCTGCCGTAAGAAGGGCGGCCGCCGCGGCCGACGTGTCTGAGGTGTGCACATGAAAATCGAGATCCGCGAGGTCAGCGACCACAAGGCGAAACTCATCATCGAGGGCGTCCACCCGTATTTCGTCAATGCCCTGCGCCGCGTGCTCATGGCCGAAGTGCCGAAGCTCGCCATCGACAAGGTGACGTTCTACGACAACACGAGTGCACTCTTCGACGAGATCATCTCGCACCGAGTCGGCCTGCTCCCCATCCCGACGGACCCCAGCACCTTGAACCGCAAGGGCGAGGTCGACGCCGAAGGGAAGCCAACGTACCTGGTGCGCTACACCTTGACGAAGGAAGGCCCGTGCACCGTCTACTCGGGCGACCTTGAACCCGAGGACAAGGCGTTCGCCATCGTGGACCCCAAGGTCCCCATCGTCGAACTCCTGGCCGGCCAACGCCTCATCATGGAATGCGAAGCCATCCTCGGCGACGGAACGCAGCACGCCAAGTGGCAGGTCTGCACGGTCGCGGGTTACAAGTATTTCCCGCACGCCACGGTCGACAACCGCAAGATTAAGCCCGAGCAAGCCAAGGAGGCCGTCGCCAAGACGCCCCTAGGAATCCTCGCGGTCGAAGGCGGCAAGCTCGTCATCCTGCAGCCCGAGGAAGTCAACCGCGCCGACGAAGCCGAACGCATTTGCGGGGATGGCTTCAGCATCGGCTACGACGACAGGAAGTTCATCTTCCGCTTCGAAACTGATGGTTCCCTCAAGGCCGGGGACGCCCTCATGAAGGCCCTTGACCTGCTGAAGGAACGCATCACGCGCTTCGGCGACGCAGTCGCTGAACTGTGATGCTTTCGCGCAGCCCGTAGCGTTTTTCTCCCGCTTTTTCTCCCGTAGTCCGCCGCGGTGACGCGGTGCCCCTTCCCCCCACGCCCAGGTAGTCAAGCGGCCAACGACGGAAGGTTCAGGGCCTTCTTCTTCGTGATTCGCAGGTTCGAATCCTGTCCTGGGCACTGCAACGACGAGCACGCGCGCTGCGCGCGGTGCACCGCCGGCAGTCTGCCCAGGACAGGATTTGCCGAACGCCGAGCCGCGCGAGGCGCGAGGTATGCCCGCGGCGCGAAGCGCCGTGGGCTCGAATCCTGTCTCGTGCACTCATAGCCGCGCGCGGCCGCGCGAAGCGCGGCGCGCAGGCGGCGAGTGCCACGGGACAGGATTCGCAAGCCGCGAGCCGCAGCGAGCGGCGAGAAAGTCGTGGTCGTCGTCCGGCGCGCGCCCGCTTCGCGGCGCGAGGCCGAACGTGCCACGAGACAGGATTCGCCGAGGGATGCCCGCGGCCCGCAGGGCCGTGGGCTCGAATCCTGCCTCGTGCATTCTAGTTCTGCTTCGAACTCGCTCGAATTGCCGGCACCGAACAGTGGGGTCGCGGCCTCATCTCGACGGGACCTGCCGTTTCGGTAGGGCCTACGAGCCAATCTCGGAATCTGGTTCGCCTAGGACTCCGAGGCAGGGGCCGCGGCATCCAACGCCATGGTCGCCAAACTCGTGGGCCGCAGCTCGATACGTCGCCCGGCCTTGGAGCGCGTGACGAGGCCAGCCTCCTCCAGACGAAGTGCATGGTGAGTCGCCGTGCTTGGGGTCAATCCTGCGTAGACGGCGGCGTCGCCCATGCTCAAGATGCCGGCCTCAAGGATGCCGTGCAGCATGCGGCGCGCGGAGGGAGCTTTGAGTGCGCCGGCGCTCGCCGTCAGATGGCGATCCGTGCCGCGTGCCATGAAATAGCATTTGTAGCCACCTTGGTCTTGGGCCAAGATTTCGCCTCGGCTTTCCAGCACGCGAAGGTGGTGTCGCAGCGTTCCGCCCGCCTTGCCGGTGCGTCGGCGCAGTTCCTGGAAGTGGACACCAGGGGCCGCCTCGATGGCCTGGCGGAGCACCAGGCGGATTGGGTTCTCGGGCGGCGGGGGAGCCGTGCGCAGGATGGCCAGCAATCCGGACTTCAGGCCCGGCCACAGGTAGTACCCGATGCCAGCGAGGATGCCGATGAACGTCAGACCTGCTGCGGCCTCTGCGCCCGGGAACTGCCAACCTGATGGCGCCGCAGGGGCCGCGACCTGCATTGCCGGCTCCGGCTGCGGGCTGTTCTCCACAATCACGAGAGGGCCGGCTCGTTCAGCGACCCACCAGTCCGTGTGGGTCCGCAGCAGGGACGTCCCCTGGTCGTCCACGGTCAAGGTCTCCTGGACGGGGATGACGTAGAAGCCCAATGTCCCGACGCTTCCCGGCGTGTGGTATTCCCGGGTCTGCTCGATTCCCAGCCAGGTCTGCGTGGTCGGTTGATCGCAGGTGGCGCCGCAGAGGACGGCGAAGCCCCACGCATTCCACCCCTGTTCACGCGAAGAATTGGAGGCGACGGCATCCCAACGCGCAGCCAGAGAAGCGAGCGTCGCCAGGCGCGGCGCTCCGGAGGGTGCCGGAAACTCTCGCGCGGGCCGGGTCGCTTCCTCGACGACGGAGACCGGGGCCGTGGGCAGGACCGGGAAACCAAGGTCCGGACGCGGCGACGCGTCGGCCTGCGGTCCAAACCTAGAGATCCGGACCGATACGGCGTCGGGGCCGTTGGAAGCGGTGACGGTCCACCTGGATTCGCGGCGGCCGTCCTGGATGGCCTCCAGGAACCCTGCCTCGGCGATGTAGGCATCCGGGGCGGCACGCAGGAACTCCTGCAACACGTTTGGTTGCGAAGCATCGCGGGCGTCCTGCACGGCGAGGCTCAGGGGAAACGGGTGCTCGACGCCTGCCTCGTCCGGAAGGGTGGAGTTCGCGTATACGATTTCATGCGGTGGCCCTTGCGCGCTGGACAAGGCATCATCCCCGGTCCGCGTGAACGCCGCCAAGTTCCACACACGCCCTTCGACGGCAATCGACGTCGGCAACGGGAAGTGGGGATCAAGCATGATGCGTACGCCGGGACCGGCGAAAGCCGCGCCATCCATCGAATCATTGAGACCCGGAGCGAGGACGGCTGCCGCGCCCATGAACCGAAGGGCAGCGGGACACCCGAGGGCGAGGAGGGCCGACCCCTTGGAGGCGCTCGTGCCCTGCAAGGAGTGCACGAGGCCGCACAAGGGCGCTGCACCTCCCCGGTAAGCAGTTTCGTAGCGGTTGTAAGCTCCCTCGAGGCCGTGCTCCCCCCGGGGCCCCAGGCTGGCCGCGAGGAATCCTCCGCCGCTTTGGTCCAGGGCCATCCAGGCCACGACCTGCCCATCGACGAGCCACAGCTTCAAGGGGAAGGCGCCATGTACTGCGCTGTCCCAGGGGTCGGTGCGCTCCTGCCACAAGACGAGGGCCTGTTGCGGGATGCCCTGCGGCGTCACCCAAGGCTCAGCCGCGAAACGGAAACGCAACTCGTGCTCGCCGGACGTGTATTTGCCTTCGTCCCCGGGCGCCACACCAGGCACGAAGAACAGGGCGTCCGCGCCTCCGTCTGAATCCGTCGCCAGGGCGCCGCCGGCGGCGACGGCCACCGAGGAAACCACGGCCGCGATGCCAAAGGCGACGGCGGCCCGGGATGCCCGCCTCAAGGCAGCACCCCCGAGACGAACGAGCCTTCGAGCATCGATTGCTCGCACGCCCAAACCACGGCCGAGGCGCTTTGGTCCGGGATGAGGCCTTCGATGATGCCGACGTCGCCTTCCCAAGACCTTTCCCAATCGGCAAAGCCGTAGTCCAGGGCCGTCCCGGCCGCGTCAAGGAACTTGATCTCGTGTCCGCTGAGGACGATGGTCTGGGCGAACTCGACTTGGACGCGAAACGGCAGGCCCACGGTGCTGGGGTCGAGGTCGAACTGGTCGTAGGTGAGTCCATCGCCTTGGGAAAGCGGCAGGGGCTGGTCGACCGGACAGGGATCCAATGGCCCCAACAGCCAGAACACGGCCTGGTCCTGGCCTAACCCGCTCGCTGCCGCGGCCAGCTTTGCATCGACCACGGCCTTCTCCGCCGAGAAGCTGGCGCCGTCGGTCAGGGCGAAGGTGACGTTGTAGGTCTTGGCCTGGGAGAACACGTAGGGGATTGTCGCGGGCAATGCCGTGCCTTCCTGCACGATCACGTCGTCGACGTCAAGGATCCACGACACGTCTGTCGAGGTGGGGTCGCCGCCGGCAAGGTGGAGTTCGGTTTGCAGGGGCCACCCGACCTCCTGCACGATGCGCAACGTCGCAGCCGTGTCGGATTCGCCAGGTTGGCGCTCGGCGGCGCATCCGGCCAGTGCCAGCAGGAGGCCCGTTAACGCGGCGAGTATGGACTCACGCAAGGCAACCCGACGATTCCTTGGACATGGTAAAGCTTGGCTGGCACAATCGTCCGAGCGTCAACCCGTCGCCAGGGATGCCTTGACCTTGACGTCGAAGGCTCCTGCGAGGTAATAGCGGACCGTGTAGGCCCCCGGCCCCGCGACGTCGAGGGGGTCAAGGTGACCAGAAGGGCAGCAAGCCGCGCTCCTTCGCTTCATTGCTGGAGGCCGAATTCAGGTTTGGCCAGCCACAGTTTGGGGTTCGACTGCGGGAACCATCGCTGTGACGCTGATGCTCACGTCCATTGCGCCGGCAACGTAGAACAGCACGGTGTACGTTGCCGCACCGAGTCCGCCCTCGCTGCGTTCGTTCATCCGAATGTCGCTAACCGTGAAGCCGGCCCACCCGACTTGCGTCCAGGTGTGGCTGTTGTAGACGAGTTTTCCATCGGGGGTCAAGACTTCGATGCGCATGGAGCCGGTGCCGTCGGGCCACGCCGTGTCGAACACCAGTCCGGTGGTGCCGGCTGGCGCCTCGAACGAGTCCCGCTTCGTCGGTTCCATTTGGTCAACTTCTGGCCCCATTCCGCTTCGGTTCGGGAGACTGGTGCCGGTCAGGGCGCCCGTGAATTCGTAGACTTCCACGTAGGCAAGTTCTTGCTCGCCGTCTGGGGGGCTGGCGGCCGAGTTTGTCGACTCGCGCGCGGGAGACTCGTTTCCGACCTCGATTGGAGTGGAGTCTTGGGATGTCGATGCGCACCCAGAAAGCGTGAGGGCAACCAGGAGTCCGAGGGGCACGAGCCGGTTCATGTTAAACCACCGGCGGCGTCAGCATCAGTTGGAAATCGGTGTCGGCCCCGGCGCGAAGGCAGACGAAGACCTCGTAGGCACCCGGCGGAACGGTGTTTGCGTGGGAGGAGCCGAAATCGTCGTAGCCCGGGGCGTGGAAGTTCGCGAAGACGTCCGGGACGTTGATGGTGTACGTCCAGTTGCTGTAGTCTTGGGCCAACGCGAAGGACGCCCCAGTCAACGGGCGCACGAGCGCGTCCAAGGCCAGCACATAGGACCCGTGACAGTGGGAACGCAGGGTGGCCGCGCCGGGCAGGTAGGCATGCCCCGAGAACACGACGGACCCAGGCGGCGTAAGGGTTAGGTTGTAGTCGAGGTCGAACTCGTCGGGGCTGCAAACAGAGACGGCACGCGACCCCGGAGGAACCATTCCGGAGGACGGCGGCATCGACCCGCCGGGCGTGCCCGGGAAGTAGGCCACCATGCCATCGACGTCGAAGGCGAATGACCATCCGGTGAGATCCTCGTCCCACACGAACTGCTGCCACGTGACGCCCCTCAGGGTGTCCCTGGCGAGGTTGGCGCCGCAGTTGCCGTAGTCATACACGGTCGGGTCGGGGGCGTCGATGTGGCCCGAGAAGACGATGGGCTTTTGGCGAACCGGAGGCGCAGTACTACCGGGCGTCGTGGTCCCCGTCGGCTCGGTCGGAGAAACCTCTGGCGGCGGTTCCGTTACTGGTCCAGTGGATTCGATGATTCCCTCATCCGGCGCGGAGACATCCAGGGTGCTCGTCGAGCAACCGGCAATGGAGGTTGCGGCCAGCAGGCAAGCGAGGAGTGGGCCAAGGTTTGGAGCCATGGATGCCCACGCTCGGGCCGAAGATATAGGGCCGATGGCACAAACGTCCGAAGATGGACCCAGCTAGCGCTGGTCGCCGACGTGAAAAAGGTTAAGGAATCTGGGGGCAAGTAGGGTGGTCATGAACACTATACGCCGATTCGATGAGCTTCGCATCTGCCATTGGACGTACGCCGCCATGGCGGCCGTGACGCTCGTAGTGGGATTGCTTTTCCTCAGATTTCAATAGCGCCACAGCACGCCTGCAGCGGCTAGACGGGGGTCCAACCTACGACCTTCGCCGCATCGCCACAACCACGCACGTCAACCCAATGAGGAGCAATCCAAGGGGCACCGGCGGAGAACCTTGGTCGGTTCCGTCGTCGGTCGGTACGAGGAGTTCCCTCGCATCGTACTTGAATTCCTCCTTCGTGTATGCCGCCTGGACTCCCCCGGAGACGGTGCTCTGCGCTTTGGCAGTGACCTTGACGACGCCGTCCTGGTTGAACAGGGTCATGAGTTCATGACCGACGGGAACGCCGGTGCGCGTGATGGTGAAGTTGACGGGGCGTTGCCAAACCACGGTCCATGTGCCGCTGGCTTGGTCGAATTCGTCGTCGCTAAGGTCGACTTGGTCGGCTGGGCTCACGGTGTACTGCCTTGGGTCGGGCGTGATGTTCATCCAGGACGGAGTCTTGTCCGACGCTTCGATTGTGATGACCATGTCGCCAGTAGGGGGTGCGTAGTCGCCCATGCAGATCAGGTCGACCGGCCAGGACCAGCGGATGACGCCCTCGTATCGGCGTGATTCATTCAATGCCCCGACGGGGTCGCAGTCCTCGACGTTGCGGCAGGTCTGCTTCTCGGGGACGATAATTTCCAAGGACGGGTAGACCGCGGCGCCAACGCCCAGGCAAGCCGAGGCCGTCGGGGCCAAAAGCAGGACCGCGAACGGCAGGACCAAGCGCAGTTGCACGCTGAAAAACCAGTCTTTGGCGCATGTAAGCATTGTGACTGTGGCGTGCGGCCGTCCAGGAGGGCAGTCGCCCTAGTGCGAGTGACCTTCGTGAGAGTGTTCGGCGTGGCCGGCGTCATGCTTGCCAGCGCCGGGCCCGCAAGCTCCGCAGTCGCCGCAGTTGCAGTTGTCGCCGCAGCAACCGCAATCGTCACCGGAGCCGTACCCGCAGCATGAAGCGTAACAGAGCGCGAGCGCAGCGATGACGGCCAACCACATGACGAGGTACGACATGTCCAACGACACGTAGTCGGTGGCATCCATCGCGACGATGATCGTGTACTGCAGGACGCCCGCGATTCCTAGGCCCCATGAGGCGTAGCGCATAAGCAGAAACCCAAACCAAGCTTCTTGAGGCTTCGGTTCTGTTCCGAGGAGTGAGCAAGACCGTTCGTGGCCGAGGTGGTCCACCACGCGCTTCGGGGAATCCTGGACGGCTTCTCAAAACCAGGAACTAAGGTCGCGCTGTGTCGCTAGTTCGAGACTGTCGAACCCGAACGCTCCCTTGACGTAGTCCTCGACCATGCTCTTGTACCACTGCCAGTCAATCATGGCGGGCGTGACCTTCTCAATGGGCCACATGTACTCGATGGGCTTGAGGCCACGGTTCTTCGGATCCTTCACGATGAGCTGGTGGCCGCTGCGCTTCAACTCAGTCATCTTGCGCTCTTGCCGATCCTTTTCCTTGTAGAGCGGTAGCGGTTCTCGGCACACGATGAACTTGAATTTGCGCGTCGCCGTGATTTGCTCGCCGAGGAGGTCTTCGAGGGCTGCCGTGCGGACCGCTTGGCTGCGTAAGGTCCCGTCGGGGTTCGGCTCGTATGACTTGATTGCGGAGACCGATTGTCGGAGGATGAGGTCATCGCGGTCGGTCTTCGCAACCTGCACCGTCGCCATGACGTCCTTGGTGGCTCGCTTGATTGCCACCTTGATCGCCTCTCTCGCGTCGTCCTCCTTCGTCCAACTCGCGACGTCCTTGAGGGCCTTCGCCATGATGTTGCGTAGCACGTCGTGCGTCAGCGGCGCCTTGTCGCTGGCCTTGAAATTGTTGCCTTTGGTTTCGAGGTTGATGCCGTCGCCCTTCGCGTTCGCGTCGAAGATCAGGTAATTCTTGTGCACGACGAAGACCATGCAGTCATGCGTCTCGGCCTCCAACTCGAAGCCCTCGTACTTGAGTTCGTCACGCCATTTACGGTTGGCTTCGGCGACGGCGGCGAGGGCGACGTCGGGCATCGTGATCCACTTATCCTGCTCGGGCAGAAGGTCGACGCCCAAGGCGGCCGCGAAATGCGGGATGTTGCCGGCGGACTTGCTGCAGCCCATGTAGACTGCGTCGGTGTCACCGTAGACGCATCGGATGCCCTTCGCTTCCCATTCTTGCAGCGTCTCGTGCAGGATGCGTTGGCCGATGGTCGTGATGTTGGCGCCGCCCCAGACGTTGAATTGGCGGCAGGAGACGTTGACCGCCACGAGGATGCCGTGCGTTCCCGCGTTGCGGGCCGCTTTGAGCGACGCGTACGTCATGTCGAGGATGCGAATCTCGTCCTTCGGCTTCTTGTGCCGCTTCGCTTCGGCACGCGCGGTCTTCACCTTCTGGATGGTGCTGAGGATTCCCGTCATGGCGAGGTTAACCATGCCCGCGTCCGGGTCGTTTTGGACGCCGATCATCCAGCCGCGGCCCTTCGTGAAGCGGTCGCGTTCCGCGTCGGCCTTGCGAACCTCGTAGAGACCGGAAGCGACGAAGGCTGGGTCGAGTTCGAAGAGCCAGATCCAGTCATCGATCGGTTCGCCTTTGCGGCAGGGTCGAACGGTGTCCGCGGTGAGGTTGCGCGCCTTGAGGATTGTCGGGTACATCGCGCCGACGTCCGCCGCGACGACGTGGAACCACGGCACGAAGTGCGACTTGAGTTCCGTGTCGGGTTTCAACGTCATTCCGCCCGGGATGGCGTAACCGTATGGATCGTCCGATGCTGCTGCCGTCTCGCCTGTCTCAGGGTCGGGGGCGTTCGCCTTGATGATGACGCCGGGGTGCTCGCACCAGAACGGCATCTCGGGGCCTTGCTTTGCGACGCGCACGAGTTCCTTGTTGACGGAATTAACGCGTTCCTCGGGCGGCAATTCCTGGACGGCGCGCGAGACTTCCTCCCGGGTCGGGAATGGCTTGCCGGGAAGCACCCGTTGGATTCCCCTCGCGATGGCCTGCGCGCGGCACGTCGCGGGCATGATCTTGCGCATACGGCGGGCGCGGATGAGAGCCATGTGATCCCACATGCGCGTGTTGCCGCCGGTCAACAGTTCTTCGAGAGGAAGGTTGACCGTGAAGCACAACGGCAGCGCTTGGGCGAGGAGGTTCTGCGTAATGCCAATCTGCTCCTGGATGTCGTGCTTGTTGTAGAGCAGCGTCTTGGCGCCGAGGTCCATCTCGTGCGCCTCCATGTAGACACGGTCCGGGACTTCGATGCCGAGCCACGGTGCAAGGCCCTTCAGCGTGAAGTCGTCGTGGAAGAAGTAGAACTTGCGCGCCGCGTGGAAGGTGTCCAAGCTAATCGGGTACCACACAGCGATGTCTTGGCTCGTGCCGAAGTGGAAGGAGCGGTCGGGACGCGAGTGGACCTGCGTGAAGCGGTGGAAGTGGTTCCGCATCTGCGGCGATAACGTTTGTTTGCGTTGGTCGGCACGCAGTACTTCGATGATGCGGTCATGAATTTGCTTGTTATCAAAGCCGAGGATGTTGTGGCCGGCCACGATGTCGTGCCGTAGGACGTGCTGAGTGAACTCCATGAGGTTGTCGAGTTCCTTGTCATGCGTCTCGGCAACAAGTTGACGCACTTCGAGGTCGGCCCAATTGCTCGGGATGTGGCGGAACTGGAAATCGAATTGCTCCGTGTCGAGGTCTTTGTGGGCGGAATACTCGATGGGGAAGTCGGCGTACCCAATGATGTCGATGGGCAACGACCCGGACGGGCCGGCGTTCCCACCGACTCCGGTAGGTGCGGTGGCGGCCCGGCCTTGCCCAGCGCTGCCTGCGCCGCCTCCTGGCTTCGTCTTGCCGTATTGCGTAGTCTCGATGTCGTAGGTCAACACGGAGAGCTTGTTCGGATGGCCTTTCGTGTCGAGCAGCCACCAGCCCTTCTCCGCCACGAGGTCGGCGTTGGCGCGTTCCGTGTAGGGGATGTCGTGCTCGCACGTGTAGAAGCCGTGGTTGAAGAACAGTGCATCCGAGATTTCCGGCACCCAGAAACTGCGCTTCGCGACGACGGGGATTGCTTCGCGGTGGCCGCCGCGGTTCCAGAACGACTTGTAGCGTATGGGCTCGTGGACCTCGAGTGCCTTTGCGAGGGGTTCGGATTCGGGGTCGGCGCCCTGGGCGGATTCGACGAGCCGGCGCAGGCGGTCGTGCGCGTGCGCGGTCGTCTCATTGGAATTCCGGGGGAAGGCGAGGAAGAAGGGACGGTGGTGCTGTTCGATGGGTTCCGGTTCACGCCCCTGCCAGAACAGGTGCGTGTTGGAGAGGTTCAGCAGCGCCGCCACGCGGGCGGGAGGCGGAAAGGGGGCTTAATGGCAATCTGCGAAGGGTAGACCTTTCGCGGCCAGCGTTTGGAGGCCTGGGATTGCACAGATTCACACAGAACTGTTGCCTCGGCCGGCGTCGGCGTTCACGCGGAGGGCGCGGAACAACGCGGAACGAGACTCCGCGGGTTTCCGCGCACTCCGCGTGAAAGTCACCTTGCCCCGCACGTCGAGGTCAAGATTCTGTGAATTTCTGTGGAATCCAGGCCTCCCACCCTACGGCCGAGGCCTATGCTCATTAGCGCGTCGGCGTCAAGTCGTCCGGATCGTCGTCGCCCTTGCCGTCGTCGGCTCCGAGTTCGCCCTGGGCGTTGACGAAGAGGCAGGGCCCAAGGTCTTCGAGGTCGAGGTCGCCGCCGATCTTGCGTCCGGCGAAGAGTTGGCAGCGTGTGACGCCGATGGGAGCGACGAAATGGCCGCCTTCCTTGAGTTGGTCCACGAGGGCATCCGGGATGTCCGGAATCGCGCAGGTGACGTAAACGGCGTCGTAAGGGGCCTCGTCTGGCCAGCCGTTGAACCCGTCGCCTTCCTTGACCTCGACCTTGGACTTGGCGGCCTTGAGGTTCCTGCGGGCAAGTTCGACTAGTTCGGGCAAGAATTCAACGGAGATGACGCGGCCCTTGTCACCGACCATGTGGCGCACGACGGCGGCGTGGTACCCGACACCGGTGCCGACTTCGAGGACCTTGTCGCCGGGTTGCACTTGCAGGGCGCCGCACATCATGGCGACCATATGAGGAGCGGAAACGGTCTGGCCGAAGCCGATGGGGAGGGGGCGGTCCTCGTAGGCGGCGTCACGCAAGTCCTTTGGCACGAAGAGGTGCCGTGGCACGCCGAGCATCGCCTCCTCCAAGCGCGGGTCGGTGAGGTAGCCGCCCGTCTCGAGCTCGGCGAGGAGCTTCTCCCGTTCGGGAGTCCTTTCCGAGAGCGGTTCCTGCATGGGCATGGCCTAAATCCTTCCTCAGGCTGTAAAAGGTTGTGAAATCGGTCAGGTGGTGCCGACCTTCGCGTATCCTTCAGTCCAGTCCTTGGCTAGGCGTGAAAGGCCAGGGAGACGACCTTCTGCGCTGTGGGGCAACGCAGATGCTTGGCTGACCACACACGTACATTGTCGAAATGGCGGGCGTTGTTACGGCGGCCGTAGGGTGGGCGGCCTGGGATTTCACAGATTCACACAGATTTTGGTCCTCAGTGGCTTCGCCCTTCACGCGGAGGTCGCGGAACCCCGCGGAATCGCTTCCGCGACCTCCGCGTTCTCCGCGTGAAGGGTAGTGCATTGCGTGCGAGAACACAATCTGTGAATTTCCGTGAAATCCCAGGCCTCCAGTTCTGCCGCGGCCGGCTTGACGACGGCGACCGGGGCCTACGTGCCCGCCGGCCACTCACGGGGGCGGGCGAGGATCTCAATGACCTTCGGTTCGACGGCGTGGGCGGGCATGTCCGGGATCGAGATGAGTTGCGTCGTGCCTGCGTGGCCCTTTCCCGAGATGCGGGACAGGATGAAGCCGCCGTCACGCAACTGGTTGAGGTACTTCCAGAACTGGGTGTGGGCGCGCGCCGTCTCCCCGAACTCTTCGCACACGAGTTTGTACGATTCCTCGACGGAGCCCGTCGTCGCGTACGCGTCGCCCTTACGGAGGCGGCGGGCGAGTGCGAGGAGCACGAGGAGCGGGTGCTTCGGCATCTGCAGTAGCTTCGGCGTCGTGATGTAGCTCGAGGCGAACGCCTTGGCGGCGCGCACCTCTTCCGGGCTGACGGTCCCCTTGCCTTCGTCGTCGGCGAGGCGGCCGGCCTTCTGTAGGATCTCGATGGCTAGACGCGCGTTGCCTTCGCTGGATGCGATGTCGGCAACAAGGCAGACGGTGTCGCCGTCGACTGCGCCGGGGTGGAAGGCCAAATCGACGCGTTGTTGCACGATGCCTTCGAGCGCATTGGCGGCGTAGGGTTCCATCTTGTAGGTGTTCGTTGCCTTAAACGTGGAGAGTGCCGCCGCGTCCAGCATCGGCAACACGTTCTCCTGGCTCACCATGAGCAGGCTGACGCCGTTCCAAGTGGGGCCGGATTCCATGCTGAAGCGCGTCAGGTCATAGATTAGGTCGGAGCCGTCCGTCTTCAGGAGAGAGTCGACTTCGTCCAGGATTACGAGGAGATGGCAATCCTTCCGCTCAAGCTGACGCTTGAGGTCCTGCAGCATCTCGCCGACCGAGAAGCCACGTTCAGGGTAATGCGGGTCGAAATGGGATAGGATGCCCAGCATGGCGAGCCCGGCGGACTTGCGGCTGCGGCAGTTGATGTAAGCGATTTCGACGTGCTTGGCCTGCTTCGTGAGGGCGGCCTTGAAGAGGCGGGTGAAGTGCTTCGCGACGACGGTCTTGCCGGTACCGACGGGGCCCCACAGGAGGGCATGTTCCCGACTGCCGCCCTGGGTCAGACCCTTGAAGGTCCGGGTGAGGAATCGTACAGCGTCATCCCGGTGCGGCAGGGACTCTGGGACGTAGTCGAAGTCCAGTTTGGCAAGGTCCCGGAACACTGTCGGGCCACCGAGGGCTTCCTCCACCAGGCTCATCGCGTGCATGCAGCCCTAGCGAAGCATAAGAGGGTCATGGAACAGGCGTTGGGGTGAGTGAAATGACTCGGCGAGGTGGGGCGCTTAGGATTTGTCAGGATTTCCTAGAAGACGACCCACGGGGGCGTTGGCTCACCCGGGCGGATATATCCCACACGGCCTTGCTCAGCCATGGCCAAACGTCGGACCGCTCACTTGCCTTCCACCAAGTCGGCCACCTCCTTTGTTCCCGCCACTTCACTGGCCGCCTCCTCGCCCAACACCTTGGGCCCCTCTACCACATCCGTCCACGCCGGCGAAAAGCCCGACCCGACGTCAGGCGCAGTCAACGTCCCGGTTCATCTCTCCACGACGTTCCTCTACCCGGAAATGAAGGGTGCCGACGGCAAGACCCGCACAGCCCCCTACATCTACAGCCGCTACGACAATCCCAGCCTCGAGGCCGTCGAACGGAAAGTCGCGGCCCTTGAGCGTGCCGACTCGTCGCTGCTGTTCGCGTCCGGAATGGGCGCCATCCAGGCCGTCTGCGCCGCAACGCTGCAGGCCGGCGACACGATTGCCGTGCAGCGCGGCGTCTACGGCGGCACATCCGCATACCTCAACAATGAGTTGGCGGCGGCCGGCGTCAAGGTGCACGAATTCGACGCCCAGGCGACCCCCCGCCTCCCGACCGGCACGAAGCTCGTGTGGATGGAAGCCATCACGAATCCCCTCCTGCGCGTCGCCGACGTGACGACTTGGGCCAAGGCCGCTCATGCGGCAGGGGCCCGGCTCGGAGTCGATGCCACGTTCGCGACGCCACTACTGCAGCAACCGCTTGCACTCGGAGCCGATTACGCCATGCATTCGGCGACGAAATTCCTCGGCGGCCACACGGACGTCACAGCGGGCGTCGTGTCGTGCCGAAAAGCCTTGCGTGAAAAACTGTGGACGCGCCGCCGCAACCTGGGCTCGACGCTGGACCCGCATGCGGCATACCTGCTGGGTCGCGGTATGAAGACGCTCGCCCTGCGCCTGGAGCGCCAGTGCGGCAACGCGTGGTCCCTTGCGCAAGATTGCGAAGCCATCGCGGGCGTCAAGGCCGTCCATTACCCTGGCCTGCCGTCGCACCCGGACCACAAAATCGCGCGCCGATTGCTGACGGGTGGATTCGGGGGCGTCGTCACTCTCGACCTCGGCAGCAAGGCCAACGCGCAGGCGTTCCGGCGCAAGGTCCGCATCATCACGCCCGCGGCCAGCCTCGGCAGCGTGGAATCCCTCGTCAGCCTCCCCGTCGAGACGAGTCACGCGTATGCCACCCCGGCGAAGCGCAAGGCGGCAGGCATCACGGACGGCCTGGTGCGCATTTCCGTTGGCATCGAGGACGTCGCGGACCTCGCGGCGGACCTGCGGCAGGCCGTGCGCGCCTAGGGAAGACAAGCCGAACCGGGCCGCAATGCATTCGTGGTTCAGCGCTCGGCAGCGCGTGGCGCCGACACGCGGAGGCCGCGGAACCCACGGAAACGACGGACGTGGTCGGTTCCGTGCGTTCCGCGTGTCGTGGTCGGCGTGCCAGGCTTCGTTTGGCTTTTTCCCGACGTGCCGGGCCGTCTTATGACTCCCAGGTGCCCTAGCCCCGCCTATGCGCTTGATGGTCGCCACCGCTCTCGTACTGTTCCTACCGTGGGCCGGCTGCATCGACGACGCCGCCCCCGCACGCATCGGTCTCTTCGCCTTTGCCCCCGCCGAGCGCGGAGACCCGACGCCCCTTCCAATAGGAGATTGCGTGGACCTTCTGACGACCCTAAACGACCGCGCGCTGCTGCAAGCCCGCGTCGGCCTGGAGCAAAGTGCCGCCCAGCAGACCTACGGCCACCTCTGGAGCGGACGCGGCATGGTGGTCGAAGACGTAGTGGAGATGTCGGCTGCCTCGGACGGGGCCGCGCACAGCGCTGGTGGAGCCGAAGTGACAGGGACCAACAACCAGGAAGCCGGCGTCGATGAAGCTGACCTCGTGAAGACCGACGGCGAATGGACGTACGTCATCCATAACGGCGTGCTACGCATCCTGCACAGCGAAAACGTGGGCGACATCGCCGAGCAGTCGCGCATGGAGTTCGGCTCCAGCTGGGGCGGGGTTCTCCTGCTGGAAGCGCGCGACGCGGGCGACCCGTTCGACGACCGCCTCATCGTCATCCTGCCCAACACGTACCCGCAAGGCGACGCGGCCATCCTGCTCGCCGACGACACCGCCTCGTCGTCCTCCTACCCTGGCTACTACGGCGGCATGACCCGCATCGTCACGCTGTCCTTGCGCGACCGAATTCACCCTACCATCGAGGATGAGGCCTGGATTGAAGGTGACCTCAAGGGCGCACGCCTCGTCGAGGGCACCGTGTACGTCGTGGTCCACCGCTACGAACGCGGCCTTGGACTGCAGAGTTGGGCCTACCCTGATGAGCAGTTCCTCAACGCCGAGGGTTTGACCTGGGAAACTTACTCGGCGCTGCCCGAATTCCGCCAAGCTGCTCTACGCGAGAAGATCGCCTTGCAGGCTGACGCCAGGAACCTTGAGGTCCTGCAAGAAGTCGAATTGCGCGACCACCTGCCGCGCGTCTTGCGCTCCGTGCACGGCCTCATCATCCCAGAACCCGTCAACGAGCCCGCATGCGACCGCGTCCTCGCGACACCTGGTTCGACGGGCCGCGGCTTCAGCACCATCCTGGCCGTCGCAGTCGACGACCAGGCAATTTCAACGTCGACGACGCAAGTCCTGGGAGGCAGCCCCATCGTCTACGCCTCCATGGACGCCCTGGTCCTCGCTGCCCCGACACAGGACGCCTGGTGGTTCTGGGCGCAACCGGAACTCGACGAAGCCACTGACCTGCAATGGTTCAAGCTCGACGGCCTCGCCGTCACCCCCATCGCAAGCGGCCGCGTCATCGGGACCGTGCGCGACTCGTTCGGCATCGACGTGCATGACGACGCGTTGCGCGTCGCGACCACGACCGGCAGTTGGGCGCGCTGGTGGACCGAGCAACCGGTCCCCATGCTCAACCACGTCGCCGTCTTCGACGTCGTGGCGGGACAACTCGTGCTGCGCGGCATCGCGGGCGGCATCGCGCCCGGCGAACGCATCTGGAGTGCCCGCTTCACGGACGACCGCGCCTACATCGTCACGTTCCGCGACATGGACCCGCTCTGGGTCGTGGACCTGACGGACATCCCGAAGGTCCTCGGCGAACTCGAGATTCCCGGCGTCTCCACGTACCTGCACCCGCTCGATGATGACACGATCCTCGCCATGGGCTACGGACCCCTTGACGGGGACCTTGGCATGGATTGGAGCCGCATCCAAGTGAGTCTCTTCGACATCTCCGACCTCGCCAATCCCCGGCGCGCCGACGTGCTCGATTTGACGCCGGGCGGCACCGGCACGTGGAGTTCGGCGGTGCAGGAGCACAAGGCATTCACGTACTGGGACGCCTTGGGCGTGCTCGCGTTGCCACTCACTTCGTCCACAAGCTCGAACGCGGGAGGCATGTACCACGAGGACTTCCACATCACGCTGCAACTCATCGACGTGGACCGCGCGAAGCTCGACCTCAGCTTGCGCGGCGAAGTGGACCAAGACCACCTGGTGGATGCAGGCACGTGGGCCCAGGAAATCGAGCGCAGCTACTTTCTGGGCTACCCCCAGACCGGGCCCGTCTCCGTGTACGCCGTGAGTCCGCTGGGTGTGACGGCGCACGACCTCGATACGTTGCAGCGGCAGGATTCGGTGGCGTTCTCGTAGAATCATAGGACACGGCGCCCAGGTATAGAGACACAATCGCCTCGTGTCCGTCCTGCCTTAGGCACACGGACGCCCCCCACCACCCTTATGACGCCCCCTTCTCTGGGCGCGGACCATGGCACGGGAAATCCCGGTGACGGAGCACCTCGAGAAGCAGCTCGCAGCGGGCCGCAAGGTCATCGCCAACGACGCGCAGAGTCGCGCCCTCTTCGCGCAGCTCAAGTCGGAATGCCCCGACGTCGACGAGGATGCCATCGTGCGCAGCTTCGCCACGCCTGGCTTCGGGACGAAGAACGTGGAGGCCGCCGTCGTGGCCACCGTGCGCCAGAAGCAGTTCAACGCCCTCAACCCGCGGGTCGCGTTCAAGGACATCTACGCCTACTTGCTTCCGGAGAAACTCGCGAAGGAAGTCCGCGACGACCCGGAGTACCGTGGCCAATTCGCCGACCTCTTATCCGAGATTGAGGAAGAATACCAGGCCGACGGCGGCATCAACGAGGCCGACATGCGGCGCGAGATTCAAGAAGCACTCAAGTGAGTGCCTGAGGTCGAATCCCGTTGCAGTTCATCCGTGAGCCGGATCCAGACGCGGCCCTATCATTTCTGCAGGGCGAACTCCAAGGCCTCGCGCAACGCCGCGGCCACTTCGTGCAAATCGTCGCCGATTGCCAAGTCAAGTATGTCGGTCGTGCGCGCAGTATGCTGAGCCGCGGAGAGAGACTCATCCTCCTCAAACCCGACGGCACGCTCCTCATCCACACCGCCGGCGGCGCGAAGCCCGTCAACTGGCAACCGCCAGGAGCCGCTTTCAGCGCCGCCATGGAGGACGGGCACCTCGTCCTCACGAGCCACCGCGTCAAGCCCGAGGAGATGGTGCGCATCACGTTCCACGCCGTCCGCATGATGCTCGCGATGCCCTTGCGCGACGGTGCCGAGTTGGCGCTCGTGGGTTCAGAGGACGACCTGCAGAAGCTACTCTTCGACCACCCGGACCTCGTCGAACCCGGCTTCGTCCCGCGACGGCGCGAACGCGATACAGACCGGGGGTACTACGACCTCGACGGCAACGACGCCGCGGGCTGCAGGCTTGTGGTCGAAGTCAAGCGCACGACGGCGGGCGTCGCGGAAGCCCAGCAACTGTGGCGCTACGTCGAGGAACTGCGCCGGCTCAGCCCGACTGTTCGCGGCATGCTGGTCGCGCCTCGCATCGCGGAGAAGGCACGCAACCTCCTCAAGGACCAGCGCCTGGAATGGCGTGAACTCGATTGGGACGACGTGTTGCCCCGCATCGAGGCGCTCCGTCGTGGCGGACAGGCGAACCTGGCGCGTTTTGGGTAACTGGTGACGTCCCCCATCGTTTCGCCCACGTACGAAGGCGGCGCCGCGCGCCGCAGTCCAAATCATGGTTATGCCTCAAACCGTGGACGACGCCGTCGGCGGACTACGGTAAGCCGTGTGGCCAGGGGCTTCGAAAACGCGTGACTTCGTGAGTTGATTGACCAACCGACCGGGGATTACGGAGATTTCGGGGACACTGAATCACAGTCCGTTCCCCGTAATTCCCGTAATCCTCGGTAGGCCGTCGGGCGTCGTTGTGCGCAATCGGCGAAATCTGCGGATCGGGCGGCGTGCGCGCGGGCAGGTCGGAGTCACACAACGATGAGAAACGAGAGAGGAAAGGAAAAGGGACGAGAGTTCCAGCAGCCGATTGGCCGACTAGAGTTTCTGCGTCATGGCGAGGGCACGCTTCTTCCAGATGCGCGTGTCCTTCTTACGCACACCCGAGGAGCGCACCGAGGGGCGCGTGTGCTCGGAGCCGGTGCCCTTGTACCGCAGGCCGCGGTGCTTCTGACCAGCGGACGTCTTGCCGCGCAGCACGCGGTTGCGGGCGCTGACCTGCGTCATCCAGCTCAAGTCCTTGTCGGACTCGATGGACGGGTGGTACGGGTCCACGAGGATGACCTCGTAGTAGTGGTGCTTGCCGTCCTCGCCGATCCAATACGAGTTGAGGACTTCGAGGTTGGGGAAGTGCTTCGCAGCGCGCACTTCGGCAATGGCCTGAGTGTTCTGCCGCATCGTGATCTTGTTGACACCCATCTTGGACGGGACACGGCCTTGGACGAAGCGCTGCTTGCGCAGGCCACCGCGGCGGATGCGAGCGCGGCAGATGATGATGCCTTGCTTAGCCTTGTAGCCGAGGGCACGGGCGCGGTCGAGGCGCAGGGGGCGCTCGACTCGGACGAAGGATTCGCCCGCACGCCATTCGACAAGCCGGTCCCATTGCGGGGAACCGTGACTGTCGTCGTGCTTCTTCCAAGTCTCTCCGATGTGGTGGTACGCGTTTGGCATGTTCAGCACCTGATGGTGCGATTGAACGAATTGCCGCCGGATTCGACGGATTCGTTCGGGTCGCGGTTGGCCGGTTCATCCCTGGGCACGATGGCCTGCCCCGAAGGGCGCGGGATACATTCCAGCGCAGGGGCCGAAGCCCTTGCAGGTTTGGCGACGAGGGTCTTCTATTTAAGGTTGGAAGGGGGGCAGACTGCGGTGGATGCTATGGCGTCGACAATGGAAAATCCCGGGAGGTCAATGCAATGCGCTTGTCGTGAACAGGTGGTTCAACGACGGGCTTCAGAATTGGCGTAACGAGTGGCTGGAGATTAGGCGGTTGAGGCATGGGGGGAATGAATGTCGGCGGGCCGGTCCACGTCTGGCGACCAGTACTGGTGAACTGGGCACCATCCGACTGCTGGCGCGTGTACTCGTTCATGATGCGTTGCGGACTCCTGTGGCAATACATATGTCTGTCTCTAACCCTACTTGTAGCCTTCCCAGACCAGGTGCTCCTTCTTCTCGTAGATTCCGTTTTTCGTCTGGACAATTGGGCCTTGGGCGACAATCGGAACAACCTGCGGTGCGATCCCGGCCGCGCCGGGCGTCCAGATGGCTACCATGTTATTGGCCTGCGTGAGCACAGAACCACCCGGTGCCGGCAACTTGCGCCAGTCTTGAACGATGTACTGCGCGCACGAACGTTTCGCGCTTTCGATCGCCTTGATGAGCAATTTGGCCTCGCCTCCGACAGCAGGCGGGTCATCCCGGTAGGCGGTCATCCATTCCATGTCAGCCTCGTAGACCTTGTAGAGTTCCCACACTAGCACTTCAAGGGTCGTCGTGTCTTCGGTGATGGTCTCGGCGTCCCGGATTTTCAATCCCAGTTCCTTGGCTTGTCGTCGGGTGATCGGGTGTCCGTGGAATTTCATTCCCGAGATAAGACTCTTTACCAATTCTTGGACTTTTGATTTGTCTTTGATAGAATCCATGTGCATCGCGAGCAACCGCTCGGTGTCTTCGCGCGCCTTCTGGTAATGGCGATAAACATTCCCAAGGGCAAGAGGATGCAATTGCTCAGGCATTTTCTGGAGGAGATGGACCTTGTGCTCCGGCGAAACTTTGAATAGGTCGGTAATCAAATCGTGGTAACTGGAAACGTCTTCCACCGAGATGCCAACTGGCACGTTGTTGGCGCGAGGATTGAATTCGTTCGCAACCTTTGGATCGACCGGTCCGAGCGTGCCGAGACGCCCCATTACGATTTCGTTGGCGCCAATGGCAAGCGAGGTTCCTGCGCTCATGGCAGGATAAGGGACAAGGACCGTGAATTCCTTCACGTATTCGCGGATGAGGCAGGCCAGTTGCCAAGGGACAGTTGATGTGCCACCGTATGTGATGAGGAAAACGTCGAGGGAGTTCGAGCTGGGCAGGTCATCAAGCACTGAACGGAGAATCCAGACTTCACCCGGGTCCAGTTGAGCCTGGATATTTTGACGGCATGTGATGACCAGGGAAATTGCAGGGCGCTTCCGAATCTGGGAAATCTTGTCCAACAGAACCTGGCGCTGTTCAACGGTCACACACTGCGAACATCGTTGATACTATTCGTGCCTTTGGATGGGCTCAGTGAATGTTCTCCAGGTTTCTAGTCTAATCCCAGGGATCACATTCAGAACATTCGCCATTCGGGACATACGCGCCGAGTTCGCAACCTTGGGTTTGCTCGTCCATCAAATCAACAACAGTTCCCACGCATTCGTCGCACAGGTGAAACTCGGAATCACGCACGCCGCCGCGCACTGTGAGAAAGTGGCGCGCGCTGTCATCGCAAAGGGTGCATTGTTGCGGGACGGCTCCGCAAGCCACGCAGGCAGGCAGCGGTGGTCGTACCAGAGCAAGGTTCGCCAATTCGGCGAACAAGACCATGGGCTTGGCGGGCGGCGGGGCCACGAGCCCGATCGCCGGGAAATCCACCACCCGAGTGCCGCAGCCCGCACAGTGGAGTTTCCCGGCACGGAATGACATGGGCTGAAGGCAGCACGAAGTAATCGGGGTGCAATCCGAAAGCAGCGCCACAACGGCGCCATGGGGGCCAGAAAGATGAGATCGCCGCAATGGTGAGCGAAACGGTCGGATTGCGGTTTCTTTGCTTTTCCCCGGACGAGGTGACCGGGGCGATTGCGACGGTCCCGAAGCGCGACGGCTCCGGAGCGATCAGAAGATTCAGGATCCCGCCGCCGTGACTGGTCTTCCGTGCAGGGCAAGGCCGCGTTCCGCTTCTCGGAGGTGGCGGCGCCCTCATTTCCGGGTATGGCCCTTTCGCGCCTGGCTTCGGCCAGTAGCCAGGACATCACCGCCTTGCAGATTTCGGCTTGGGAAGACAGCCTCGACGTCCTTCAGAAAACCGCAGCAGAAGTGCAATCGAAGCGACCGGATGCAGCCCATTGGGGCCTGATTCTTGAGTACCGGCTGCAACGACGCGAGAGGCGCATCGATGCCGTGCTGGTGTCCCCGAGCGTTGCATTCCCAATGGAGTTCAAGACGGGCGACGGCACCGCGGATTCGGCCGCTCGCTGGCAGCTCGCCCAATACGCAATGGACCTGCGCGACTACCACCCACTTGCCGGATCGATGACCCTGCGGCCATTGCTCGTTAGCCGCACGAGTGGAATCGCCGGTCGTCGCTGGTCCGTGGGGCAGGTAGAAATCGAGGAGGTGAACCCAGAACGGCTCGCAGCGTTCCTGCAAACGGCCGTGCCACCGGGTAGCGCCGAAGAGCGTGACCTCGCTGGCGAGTGGAACGCTGCTGGCTACCGGCCAACGCCGACCATCATCGAAGCCGCAACCGACTTATTCGCTAGCCACGACGTTGCGGCGATTTCGCATTCCTACGCAACCAACCTAGACAAGACGGTCGCGGACCTCATCGCGGCCGTGGCCATGGCCCGCGCTCATCGCAAGCGCGTGGTCTGCTTCGTGACCGGCGTTCCAGGGGCCGGCAAGACCCTAACGGGCCTTGCGATGGTTCATTCCCGAGAATGGCGGAAAACCGAGAGCGACGCGGGCGTCTTCCTGACCGGCAACGGTCCGCTTCGGAGAGTCCTGGTTGCGGCCCTTGCGCAGTCGCGCGCGAAGGCAGGCACGACCAAGGCCGACGCCGTACACCAAGCCGAGGCGTTTATCCAAAGCATCCACCGCTTCGTGGCCGATCACGCGCCCGCTGGCGCAGCCGGTCCAACGGAACACGTTTTTGTCTTCGACGAAGCCCAGCGTGCTTGGACGGCCGACAAGATCCGCGCCAGCAGCAAGCGCGCCAGGCCAGGGCAGCCGCGCCCCGACTTCGGTCGGTCCGAACCGGCGTTAGTTCTCGACATTCTGGAAAAGGTCCCCGATTGGTGCGTGCTGGCGGCCCTTGTTGGTGGAGGGCAGGAGATACATGAGGGTGAAGCCGGCCTCGCGGAGTGGGGTCGCGCGCTCTCGGGCCGTGATTGGGAAATCCACGCCTCTCCTGAAGCACTGCTCGGCGGCGTCAGCGTTTCAGGCGCAGCTTTGTTCGAAGGGAAAGCCCCGGCGTCCGCAAGGCCCCAACAATCCTTCCATCTGACGGTGAGCACGCGGTCGCCGCGCGCGCAGCACCTTGCGGCTTGGGTCGAACACGTCCTGGGCGGGCGACCCGTCGAGGCGAAGCGCGAATCCGACGCCATCCTGGACTTCCCAATTCTCCTCTGTCGCGATCTAGACCTTTGTCGGGCAGCGCTGCGCGCCCTGTCGCTGCCCGGCGATCGGGCGGGCCTCGTGGCAAGCTCCAGCAGTCACCGCCATCGAGCGTACGGACTGGAGATGAACACGGCGTTCCATCAGTCTTACCCGCTCGAGGCCTGGTTCCTCAAAGGCGCGGGCGACGTACGGTCGAGCGATGCCATGGAGTTCGCAGCCACTGAGTTTGAATGTCAGGGCTTGGAGCTGGATTGGGTCGGATTGTGCTGGGCCGGCGACCTCACGAAGACGCAGGCGGGCTGGAACTACAGGGACTTCAAGTCGCACCGTTGGCAGCAGATTAGGAAGCCCGATGCGCAGCAGTACCGTGTGAACAAATACCGAGTTCTCCTTACGCGCGCACGCAAGGGCATGATAATCTGGGTGCCGCGCGGCAGGCCCGATGATGCTACGCTGGCGCCGGCCGCGTTTGACGACACTGCGGCTTACCTGCGCGCTTGCGGTCTGGAAGAGGTGTCGTCGCTGACGGACGTATGGTCCAAAGTGGCAGAAGGCGCGGGTGACGTGACGAGCACCCCATTGGCCGCGCGTACAGCCGCGCGCCCGTGATGCGCGCCTTATCTCGTCCCCGTCGTCCCCAAGTCCGGTCCCTGAATCAATTTCCCAGTCCATGGGTTGCGCAATCGTCCGGGTTGCACATGCTCCAATTCATGCGTGTACGCCTTGGGAACGTAGCGGTCGCCGTTGACGAGGATTCCCGCTTCGTCATCGTGGACGACTTCGTAGTCGCCGTGGTAGACCGTCGTGCGGCGGGGGACGGGGATGACGGCATTGCAGCATTCGCAGCGCCAGCGGGCGATGCGGTCGCCGTGGATGGTGGCGGGGATTTGGACGGCTTGCTTGATTTCGTCGTCGAAGAACGCGGAGAAGGCGTCGCTGCTCCACTTCATCGCGGCCCCCTGGTTTTCCTTGATCTCCGGGTGCTCCTTGCGGACCTTCATCGGGCGCGGCAGGACGTTCGAGTCAGCGTTGACGATCTCCGCGGCCTGGGGACTGACGCGGACGCGGCGGCCGACGGGCGTGTCGGCGTTGATGGTGAGTTTCGTCTTCGGCGCGTTGCGGAGGATTTCCTTCGCCGTGAGGGGCGGGGGGGCGGGCTTGGCAGGTTTGGCGGGCTTGGATTTCTTGCCCTTAACCGGCTTGGCAAGCGATTTCGACGTCGGCTTCGCGGCGGACTTCGGCGACGACTTCGCAATGGGCTTGAGCGAGACGATTGGTTTCGCGGCAGGCCTTGACGCCCGGGTCGCAGAACGCACAGAACCCGCAGAAGCGCCCTTCTGTGATTTCTGTGATTTCTGCGACCGGTCGGTCGGCGTCGGCTTGGCGGCTGCCTTTGACGGCTTGGGGGTCTTCTTTGCCATTCACTTCACTTCCAGAAGACCGGGTCTTGGCTGCGGTACGCGGTGAGCGCGATCTGCATGCCGTTCCACGTGTCCTTGTCGACTTTCTTCACGGAGCCGGGGTACTCTTGCACGAACTTGGCGGCCGCGACGCGGATGTCGTCCTCGTTGTCGTTGCTCTTGTGCTTGGCGCGGACGAACGCAAGGACGCGGCGGAACCCAACGGCGACCTTAGTTCCTTCCTTGACGTAGGCGGGAAGTTCGATGGGGCGGTCGACTTCCTTGACCACTGGTGCGACTGGCTTCGCGGGCAGCAATTTCCCGGCTGGGCCTATCTCCACTCGGCTGTTGTGCCACGCCGCCGGGGGGCGCTTCCGGTAGGAGGTGATACTCATGGTGAACTCAGGAGGTTAGCCTCAACGATTCAAGCCTTTCGGCCAGGGGCCTCCTGGGGCCGCGCGTCTACCCCCGCGTTTCCGCAGATGACACCGATTCCACAGAACGCGCTACCGCCTCGCGCCGGTGCAATCTGCGACCGGTCCCGATGCTTCGAGCAATGCGGCCGTCCACGGGTGCGCCACGTTGCAGGCCATCTGCAGACGGACCTGATTTTCCGCCGGCGACGTGGGCGGCCGTGAGAGCCGCAACCGCTTTGATGGTGATGGCGGCGCCGCGCGCCGCAGTCCAATGTACGCCGAGCTAGCAACCGTGGACGACGCCGCCGTCGGCGGACTGCGGTAAGCTCTCGCCAGAGGCCTCGAGTAGCTGCATTGCTGGCGTTGCCTCAAGATGCCTGTGTCTGGGCTACCGGCCACGCGGACGCAATTGCTCTGCGTCATCTGCGAAATCTGCGGAAAAGTCGGTCGCCTACACCAAGCCGTAGGCCTTGGCCGCGTAAGCAATGACGGCGACCCCAGCAATCACCAGGAGCGCGGCGCTGAAGCGGTGCAGGTGCCGGACGCGGTCCAGAAAGGCGGACAAGCGGGTCGTATGCCCGAACGCGACGAGCAATCCGGCGGCAGTGAGCCCGGCGGCGACGGCCAGCGCGTACAGGGCGAACACCAGCAAGCCACTCGTGGGCCCGTCGAGGAAGCCGGCCACAAGGATGGGGAGGAACAATGGGCCCGTGCACGCGAATCCCGCGACGCCGTAAGCCGCTCCGAAGGCGACAAAACCGCGCCGGCCATCGATGCGGCCTGCCCCCAAAAGCCGTGCGACGGCAGCCCACGACATGCCCCGCCACGCCATGACTCCGACGACGACCAGCATGAGACCAACAAGGGGCCCGAGCCAAGGCAGTGCTCGCGCCATGGCGTCGGACTGCCACCAAAAGAGCAGCGCGAACAAGGCGTAGATCCCGACGATTCCGGCGGCAGCAGCGAGGCTCCCGCGCACCGCCCGCGCCGCGCGCGCAACGGTGGGTGCGTGGCGAGAGTCCTCGAGTAGGAGTGCGAAGTATGCCGGGAGGAGTCCTACGCCGCATGGCGTCACGATGCACGCGGCCCCCGCGACGAAGGCAAGGCCGCCGAGGCCGAGGCGGAGGAGCGGGACTGATTGGGCTTGGCCGGCGATGCTTGCCTGCACGGCGGCTTCGACGCGGCCGAGGTCCTGCGTGCCGACCTTCGAGTAGGCGACGTTGCCATCGGGGTCGACCACCACCAGCTTCGGCAAGCCGATGGCGGCGTACTTGAGGTACACTTGGTCCGTGTCTCGCGCGTGCCGCCACCCTACGCCCGTTTCGCGTTGCAGCTCGATGATGTCAGCGTCGGATTCCCCGCCGAAGTAGTTTCCCGCGCCGGGGTCGCTCCACGTGTCGATGGATAGGATGACGAGGTCCGGGTGTCGCGACTGCAGCGGTTTGAGGACGTCCTCGGTGACGATGCGGCAACTCGTGCAGGCGACGGCCATGAAGTCGAGGACGACAGTGCGGCCGCGGTATTCCTCCAGCGTGAACGGCGTCGGTGCGCCCAAGGTGCCGTTCTCGAATCCCGTCGAGACAAGGGCGAAGCCGGGGGCGGGTGCGTCCACGTGTGCCTCCTCCCACCAACTTGCCGCCGCGAAGCCCGCGAGAATCATGCCCAGCAGGAGGACGGGTCCGAGCATGCCGCGCCGGTCGATGACGGGGAACGTGCGTGGGATGCGGAGTATGCGGGGAACGCTGGGGACACTGGGTCCGGTCAAATCGGTCAAATCTCGCGTCCTGCCCTGCGTAGCAGCGCGACCAAGCTCAGCACAGCCAGCGCAGAAACCACGGTGCTGCTTGCAGGAATCCCGACCTTCTGTTCCGGCGGCATGTCAAAGACCAGATAGTGATCTTCGAGTGCGGCGGCCTGTGGGTCCGACGGCAAGCATGGTCCCGGCAAGCAACTCTCCGTGCCGTTCTGATGCGTAAAGAACCATTTCACGCCGATGCGCCAGCCCGCCTCGTAGACGACTGGTCGTCCCCCGGCAAGGTAGTCGTTCGTGTCAAACCCGAATGTACGTTCATCCAGGCGGTCCGCCGCCGTCGGGGGCGCGAAGCACACTCCGTCACGTAAATTGCAGATCTGGTACGAAGCATTCGCCACAGCATTGCCTTGCCCTTCTCGTAGCCGCAGGAAGCCGTGCCATTGCGTCCCCGGCTCCACAATCTCCGGTTCATGCCACGCTGCTTCGATGTCGGCGTGCAACTGCGACGCGGCCGATTCAGGGTAGGCGCCTGCGGCGGGCAACACGAGGAGGGCAGCCGCCATGGTCAAGAGCACGATGCCGATTGGCCGCGTCACGGGCCGACCTCGGATGCTGGCTTGGGTAACGTGGGCTGCGTGGGCGGCGGCGGTGACGTAGGCGGCGGCGGTGGCGGCGGTGGCGTTTGGGAGGGCGTCGTAGATCGTGAGACGGCGATTAGGACCGCCATGTAGAATGCGAAGAGCACGAGCGCCGCCCAGACAAGGGACAAGCCTGGGAGGCTGATGACCTGCACAGCGACGCGGTCCACCGTGTCCGTCGTGCAAGCTCGTGGCGGAGTCGCGGCTTGGTAGGCGTCGATGGTCCGATTGTCAGCGCCACAAGTGGTCTCAGCGATGCGCACGGATTCCACGTTGAGGTAGATGTCGCGGTCCCACAGGCGCAGCGTCGCGGGCAGCGGGAAGTGGGCACCGACCTGTTCTTCCCAATAGAGCGAGCCCGAGAGTGCCCCTGAATCTTTCCCGTCCCGAGCCGCGGTGAACGCGGGCGCGATGTCGAAAACGAACGGCGTGCCGGCCTCTACCTTCAGCGTGACCTCGTCCAAGCGCAACGTGACGCCGCCCACCGCAACTGAATCGCCCACGCCGAGGTCGGCGTCGCGGGACTCCTTGAAGTACGTGCTTGGCGCATAGCCGAGCAGGGCAATGCACACCGTGAAATGCAAGCCGTAAAGCGCCACTTGCCGCAAACGCGCGCGCGCGGCAACGTCGAGCGGCCGCGTGGGGGAAGGCCGCGACAGCAGCCACGCGGCGCCCGCCATGACGGGTGCTAAGAAGAACCCCGCGAGGAGTGCCACGACGAGGTAGATGTGGCCGGGATTCCGCGGTGGGGCGCCGGCGAGGATCCGCTGGGCGCCCCACAGTGCGTACAACGCCACGCCGCCGAAAATGAATTGCGCCGGCCACACCGGATGCCACTGCACGGACCCTAGCCCAATGGTGGACGGTGGGTTGAGCCAAAAGACAAGGTCAAGCAGGGCGCCGGCCAAGAGCAGGCCCCCCGCGAAGGCTTGCCGGCGTGTGCCAGGGATGGATCCGGCGCGGCGGACCTTGTCGAATCCGACGCCCACTGCGAACAGGGCAAGCACGATGAGGAATACCCCCGCTCGTTCGTCCGGGAACAGCGCTTGGGCGACCACCGCCACGAGCAGAGCAAGAGTTGCGAGCGCCACGGAACGCTTGCGCCCGTAGATTCCGTGCGCCATGAGGACGATGATGCCTAGGAGGGCGGGACTTGCAAGGAACGGGAGGCGAGCCTCGTAGAATCCCGTGCTCCAACCGTTGGCGGAGGCCATGTGGAAGAGGAAGAGCATCAGCAACGACACGCCGAGTGCGAGGATCGAGACGTAGGCGAGGCTACGCAAGTCGATGCGCGTCAGGCGGTGGCCGTCTGTGGCCGTGGGGCCGAACAAAGCCGGCGCGGCAGCCGCAAGGCAGGCCGCGAAACTCAACGCGAGAAGGCCGAATCCCGTGTGGCCGGCCGCGATGCGTGCGGCAATCTCGAAGACCAGCGAGAGCGCCGCACGGGGTGCGATGGCGCAAAAGACCGCGTAGGACGCAAGGATGCCAGCGACGACGCGCGACGTGCGCGGCAGGGCACCCGATTCCTTGGCGAGGCGCAGGCTCCACAAGGCCAGGCCGAGCAGGAAGACGGCAAGAAGCAACCGGACGTAGAAGAGAAGGCTCTGCTCCACGTCGAGGATGGCGAGGAACCTGCCGGGCGCGTCGGGGTCGAACGTGTTCGTCGGGTCAGTGAAAGCATGCACCGACACCCACAATCCGCTGCGCGTACTAATGGTCGAAAACAAAGTGAGAAGCAGGGGAAGCAACCCCAAGAAGGGGCCGGCGACGCGATACGAACCGTGCCGTTCGTGGTGGAGTTGTGCGTGCAAGTACAACGTGAGGGCAAGCCATGGCAGCAAGTTCGCGACTTCGACGGGGTCCCACGCCCAGTACCCACCGAACCCTAGCGTGTAGTAGGCCCACATCCCGCCGAGTCCCATGGCGAACGTGTAAACCAACCAGTCCGACCGGGCCCACGTCATGGCGACGCTGCTCCAACGATCGTGGCCGGAGGCAAGATGGCCAAGGACGGCGGCGGCCGGGACGGTGGCAAGCGCGTACGCGACGAACATCAAGGGCGGATGAATGAGGATGAACGGCGACTTGAGCGTGGGATTGATGCCGTTCCCCTCCGGGCGGCCATCGAGGAAGAAACCCGGGGTCGCGGCGAACGTGTCCTGTGCGACGACGGCGGCGAGGAAGGCGCTGAGAATCGCGGCGAGGAAGAGTTGCGTCCACAAGTGGGCGCGGCGCAAGAGTGCGGCTTCTTCCCGCGCACGCACGCGGGCGAAGTCCGGCGCGGATGGATCGCCAGCACCCGAGTTGTCGACGTTCATGCGGGCTTGGCTTCGTGCGTGGGAGCGGGCAACGAGGGCGGTCATGACTGCCAGAATCGCCGCCCAGAGCAGGAGACTTCCTTCGCGGCCTGCCCACGCACCTGCGATGCGCCACTTGAGGGGCAGCGTGGTCTTCGTGTAGAGGAAGACCTGTTCGAGCGTTACGTCCGCCGCGATGAATTTCCACAGCAGGACGAGGAACGACAACGCCGTCAAACCGCCGGCTAGGTAGAGAAGACGTGGCGTCCATGTTTCGATTGAATTGGCGAACGCGGCGGTCTTTTTCGACGCCGCCGAAGAGATGTTGCTCGGCGTCGCGCTGTTGCTCGGCGTGGAGTTGGTCTTCGGCTTAACCCACAATCGCCCTGCGAGTGCCGCTGTCGCACCGAGACTGCAAGCCAACGCGCCAATGGGAAGCAGGCTAGCGGGGTTCACGTGCCCCGCCCCGCCAATCGTACGACGAGCCAGCCGCCAAGCACTGACAGGATGGCGACAAGCAAAGGTAGCCGTGGAGCGGCGAAATACCGCAACGATTCCTGCGGCTTATCCTTGCTCGTGATGCCGTACTGGACGGCCAGGTCCTCGACGGCAAGGTCACCGTACAGGCAAGGTTCGCACCACGTCGCGGACAGCATCTCGACCAGCACGCCCTTGCTCTCTTGGCGCACCTGCGCGCCGACGACGGCGTGGGTGGCTTGCACGACTTCGCGGGCATCGAAGCGCAGGCCGGGCGCTGCGGCCTGCACCCACGCGGCGACACTCAGGCGGTCTTCCTTCCATCCCTCTGACTTTACGAAGGTGTGCGTGCCGTTGCGAGCCGAAGCGTCTGCCAGATCAAGTTCTCCCGCATCCACGACCGCGCGCACGGTGAACCGATGATCCTTGACGCCGTTGGTGAGTCCCGTGAGCGGCAAGTACTCGATGTGGTCCTCGACGACAGCGAGCATCAGGTGAAGCGATTCGCCCGCCAGTGCATCCCTGGGATTCACGCGCCAAGTGCCTTGGATTTGATCGCCGACGCGGGTGCTGCTCAGCTCGAGGACCACAGGCGACGACTGATTCGTGCGTTGGGCGATGGCGGCCCCATAAGCGTCAAGGGCAGAAACGTATGGACGCGCAGGGTCCGGCAGCCGCTCGATGGTCACGATTCCGTCCGCGACGAAGAACGGGTAGTCAAACCGGCCCTTGTCCGCCACGAGTCCCCCGTAGCGGGCGGCGAAGTAGTCGGCGGCGCCGACGTAGGGAAATCCGAAGGGGTCCGTCTGGTCATAGGGGTGGTGCAGCAGGACCGTGACGGCGGGAGCCTGCGCTGCGACTCCGTCGGCCAACGTCACGAGGCATAGGTAGAGGCAGATGAGCGAACCGAGCACGGCGGGAGCAGAACGCCGAGGCCCGGTCATGCAGTGACCTCTGGCATGGCCTCAAGTGCCCGCCGCATGGCCGTGGAAAGCGCGAGTCCGGGCAGTTTGTCGCGTGGGACCCAGCACGTCGTCGTCCCGCTAGACAGCGCCGGGCCAACCACGCGCGCGCGGTGGATGCGCATGTCCCAGGTGCGGTGCGTGAACTTGTACGAAAGCGCAGTCCATTCGTCGGCGGTGGCGATGCGCAGGCCGGCCTGCTCCTCGACCCATTCGGGAAGAGTCCGTTCAGAGGCGCCCCCTGGTAGGGACCATAGACCTGAGAGCATCCCGCTCGCAGGATTGCGCACGAACAGGACCTTTCCTGCGCGTTCGACGACCGCGAATTCCATGCGGCGGGCGGTTGGCGCCTTCCGACGCTTCGGCCGCGGCACCCGCGCCTGGACGCCGAGCCGCCTTGCTTCGCAGTGCTTGACAATCGGGCATGCGCTGCACTTCGGGTTGCGTGGCAGGCAAACCGTCGCGCCGAGATCCATGACGGCTTGGTTCCACTCCGCCGGCCGGCGCGGGTCCAACAGGGCCTGTGCCAATGTTGCGATGCGCCGCTTGTTTTCGGGCTTCGACGCATCGCCTGGCATGGCGACCAACCGCGCCATGACCCGCGCGACGTTTCCATCGACGCAGGCAATCGGTTCTCCGAATGCGATTGAAGCGACTGCGGCACTCGTGTACGGACCGAAGCCGGGAAGCGCAGCAAGTCCAGCACTCGCCGCCGGCAAATTCCCGCCGTAGTCCGCGATGACGGACCGAGCGCCCTGGTGCAAGGACCTGGTGCGTCGATAGTAGCCGAGGCCGCTCCACGCCGCCAGCACCTCTTCCTCGCTCGCGTCGGCGAGGGCCGCGATGGTGGGGAACCGCTTCATCCAGCGCTCGAAATAGGGCTTGACGACGTCGACGCGCGTCTGCTGCAGCATCACTTCGGACACCCAGATGGCGTACGGGTCGCGGCTCCGGCGCCACGGCAAGTCACGCGCCTCGCGCGCGTACCAGCGCAGGAGGGCCCGTCGGACCAACGCGGGTTCCACGGACTCATCGAGCGGGGGGTCCCGGATGGGCGTTTCGGATTGCCCAAGGCACGTACAACACGCGGAAATCGCGGAGGCGCACGGAACCGTTTCCGCGGGTTCCGCGCGTTCCGCGTGATCCGTTCACGCGCGTCACACGTCAAGCAAGACCCACAGCTGCCACACGCCCTTCTTGTCTTGCTCGAAGCGCAAGTCGTGGTACGTCACGGCCTTGACCTCGATGCCGCGTCCATGCAGTGTCGGGTCGTGGTGGACGCCGTTTCCGGTCGCTTCGACCTTGAGCATTCCCTTCGGCGTCGCGGTCACCGTCACGCCGCCGCCGAGCCACAGCAGGTCTTCCGATTCGTGCAACCACAATAACTCCGACAAGAAGGCGACGACGAGGCTCGGGGCGTCCGGGACTTCGAGCGCGAAGTGGATTTCTCGGTCTGGCTGTGCCTTGCTGCGCGGGTCGGTCCTGCCGCACAGGACGCTCGAGAGCCCAAGCGCGGCTTCTTGCAGGGCCTCCGCACGCGTCTTCCCCGTCGCTTCAATTGCAAGGTCTGCTGTGTGGTCCACCAGGCGGAACATCAGGGCCCTTCCGGCACCACTTCGGGGTCGATGAGCAGGGCGCCTAGGGAGAGGACGTCGAAGAGGACGTGCGCCGTGATTGGCACCCACAGACTTGTGCCACGCTTGACGAGGTAGCCGAAGAACAAGCCGATGCCGAAGGGCGCCACGATTTGCATGACCGTGCCGTAGCCTGCGTGGACGAGGGCGAACAGGACCGCCTGCCACCAGATGCCGACCTTCTTTTGCAGGAACCCGCGGAAGAGGATTTCTTCGCCGATGCCCGCGGACAGGGAAAGTGCGATGACGAGGGGCCACGTCATGGATTCCTGCAATTGCGCGAGTTGCGGGTTGTCCGCGAGGTCCGCGCCGAATTGACGGCCGATGAAGTCGGCAGTGAGGACGAGCGCCGCGGCGGCCGCGACAAGCGCAACGGCCCACAGCAGTCCCCACACCGGATCGAGGAGTCGACCATCGAGGCGGAAATACCGCACTGCACCGCGCCAAGGTTGTACGCGCGTGCCCAGGCCCCAAAGAAATGGTATGAGTCCCATGATGATGAGGCCGAGTGCGGCCTGTGCCCACAGGGCCGCCGCCAGGTCGCCCTCCACTCCTTGGTCGAGCGTACCTTGCGCGGCTTCGCTCCCAAACAGTGCCGCTAGGCCGACCACCATTGAGATGAGCGCGAAGAGGCCGAGCAGGCCGAGGTCGAGGCCGAGAATGACGTCCCACACCTTCGCCCCAGTCGTGCGCTTGCGCTCTTCCGGCGCCACCTCGGTCCAGGTTGGCGCGGCAGGGGCTGTCGCGGCGGGGGCCGGCGTCCATGCGCCAGTGCGCGGGTCGAACGGCGGAGGGACCGCGGGTGTAGCGGCCCCGGTCGCCTTTGGCCGGCTGGCAATAACGCCAGACGTCGAGCGCTTCGCCGCGCGCGCCGGGGCCCGCCGCGGCACTGACCCGCTCGGGGCATTGCTTCGCCCACTGCGCTGCGTCGCGGACTTCTTGGCGGGCACTAGCCCCACCGGTGCCAGGCAGGGTGCCCTTCCTTGACGGCGACGAAGAGGCCGTCGCACGTGGCCGTGACCTTGCCGTCGCACAGGACGTCGCAGTGGATTGTGGCGCGGTCTTCTGAGATGGATTCCACCTTTGCTTCAAGGCGCAGGGGTTTGCCGTACGGCGTGGGCCGGCGCAGTTTGACGTGGAAATCGGCGGTGACGGTGCATTGTGGCTCGTCCCAACCGTGCTTGTGCATCAGGGCGGTCGCTGCGCACCAGTTGCTGTGACAGTCGAGGAGCGTACCCAGGATTCCACCGTTGACTACACCCGGGAACGCTTGGTGGTGTTCGAGGGGCGTATATTCCATGACGAACTTGGGTCGTACAGCTTCTGCGCCAGCGTTCGTGCCCACGGGGAACCCCCGCTGCGGCTGGGTTTCCCAGTGGCTCTTAATCTGCAACCCCTGCTTGTTGGTCGGTCCGCAGCCGTAACAGATGGAATTGTGGGCGTAGCGGTCCTGGTCGGCGGCCTGGGTCACAGGGCGGCGAGGCGGCTGCTGCGGGAAATGGTTTCGCTCCGGCCAGCCGCCTGAGGGCAGCTAGCCGAGAAGAGGGGCTCGCCCTTCGCCCGGATTGTACAGGCTCCAGCCGCGCAGGAACCCGACGGCCGACTCGCGCGCGCGTGAATCGCTGCCTGAAGCGTCCGGTTTGAGGCACGCGTCCGAAGTGCATCCCTCCGCGTAGGCGACGTAGAACGTGCCGTCAGGAGTGAACGCGACTTCGGGGTCGAGCGCTTGCGGGTCGTCCGTTTCGGGTCCGGGGACGACTGTCCACGTCAGTCCGGAGTCGCGGCTCATCGTGAGGAAGGGACGCGGCGACACGCAGCAGAAAACGCCTAGACCCACACGGCCTACCCGCGTCGTGCCCTGGAACGGACCGCTGCGACCCGTTGCCCCCGCGACGTACGAGATTCCGCAGGACTATCGAGGCAAGGAGGGGACCTTGCGCATGAACGTGCCAGCGCGCATCATCGCCAGCCCCGAACTGCTGCCCCACATCCAGGACGACATGGCGCCCGAGCAGGTGGCAAACGTCGCGAGCCTGCCCGGCATCGTGGGGTACGCCATGGCGATGCCCGACATCCACTGGGGCTACGGGTTTCCTATTGGAGGTGTCGCAGCCTTCGACCCCGATGCCGGCGGCGTTGTGAGTCCCGGCGGAGTCGGGTTTGACATCAACTGCGGCGTGCGGCTGCTGCGCACGGACCTGACCGAAAAGGACGTTCGACCCCGGCTGCGCGAGACCATCGACGCCCTGTTCGACGCCGTCCCCTGCGGCATGGGTTCGCGCGGCGGCATGGCGCTTAGCGAGTCGGACTTGACATCGATCCTTGACTCCGGCGCAGCTTGGGCGGTTGAAAACGGTTGGGCCAGCGCCGACGACCGCGAGCACATCGAAGAGCGCGGGTCGATTCATGGGGCGGATTCGTCACAGGTGCCGGAGCGGGCGCGCGTGCGAGGTCGGCGCAGCCTCGGCTCGCTCGGGTCGGGGAACCACTTCCTCGAACTGCAAGTCGTGGACAAGACGTGGGACGAAGGCGCTTGCAAGGCCTACGACATAGAAGTCGGCCAGGTCGTGGTCATGATTCACACGGGGAGTCGCGGTTTGGGGCACCAAATCTGCGAGGAGACCGTGCGCGACCTGCAAGCTGGGTCTGCCGGGCTCGTCGATCGCCAGCTTGCCTGTGCTCCCCTCGGCACGCCCGCGGCCGACCGCTACCTCGCCGCCATGGCGTCCGCCGCGAACTTCGCCTTCGTCAACCGTTCTGTCATAACGACGCTTGCCCGGCGCACGATGGGACGGCTGTTTGGCGCCGGCGACGAGGGACCCGGGATGAGCCTGGTCTATGACGTCTGCCACAACATCGCAAAGACGGAGCGCCACACGATTCCGTTCGGCCCTGACGCGGGGAAGGTGCGCGACTTGTGCGTGCACCGCAAGGGCGCCACGCGCGCGTATGGGCCAGGTCACCCCGACTTGCCGGCGGCGTACACCAGCGCCGGGCAGCCGGTCATCGTGCCTGGCGACATGGGTCGTATGAGTTTCCTCCTCGCCGCCTCCGACGGGGCACTCAGGACGAGTTTCGGTTCGTCATGCCATGGTGCCGGGCGCCGCATGAGCCGAAGTCTAGCGAAGCGTACGTGGTCGGGGCGCGATCTCATCGCAACGTTGTGGGAACGCGACGGCATCGTCGTGCGCGCGGCAACGCCGGACGTGGCCGCTGAAGAGGCGCCGGAGGCATACAAGGACGTGAGTCAAGTCGTGGATTCCGTCGAGGCGGCGGGGCTTGCCCGAAAAGCGGCACGGATGAGGCCGCTTGGTGTTGTAAAGGGGTAGTGAACCCAGGGGTCCAGGGGACCGGAGGTCCCCTGGCGGGGGGAAGCGGGCGGGGGGCAGCGCCCCCCGCCGGCCTGCCGAAGGCAGGC
>CAZXUC010000023.1:0-58107 GCA_964643795.1 uncultured Halobacteriales archaeon
CGTGGATCGATCGCCGGGCGGCCCTCCTTGCGCTCCTCTTGGTGGCCTTGCGTGGTTGTATCTCCTTGCTCCGCTCGCCGGGGTCGAATTGCGTTTTCTTCCCGGGCAACGCAATTTGGCCAATTCAAAAGTAACTCAGCCGGCGAACCATCGGTGACACAATGCCTCGAGGGCAACGGCGTGCAAGGCGGCTTCTCGACTGAACAGATCGTAACCAACGGCGAAATTGCCGCGTTCACAGTCCATCGGTCAACCACCGAGATCTTCGAGTCGCTGGGAACAGACTTGTACTGGATGGAACTGCCAGAATCCTGAAGTTGCAACGGAGGTTCATTATGGCAGACTCACAGCAAATCACCGTCCAAGTCGAACTTCTTCCAGCGGACTTCCGCGCGTTCACCCAGTATGTTCTTTGGCACCGGTTCAGGGCCTCGCACCTACGAACCCTCTTCATCGTGCCCGCTCTTTTCCTCACCGTGGTCGCAACCATGGCTGCCATCGGCCATCGGCCATTTACGTCGATTCTAGCCCTGGGCGCCTACACTGCGGCCCTCGTCGTCCTTTGGCTGTTTTGGGGGTTATCGCTTCCTCACCAGCACGCCAAAACCCTGGAGAAGCAAGCCGACCGTAGAAGCACCACAATGACGTTTTCTTCCTCGGGTCTTGAAGAAGAAGGCCCGGGCTTTCGTCGTCATTTGGATTGGGGATTTTTCTCCCACATCGTGCAGTTCCGTCAGCTCTTGCTCTTGGTATACACCTCTGACCCGTCGATGATTCGTGCCGAGATGATTCCCTGTCGAGCACTGGGGAGCTCTGAAGCATGTCAGGCATTCCAGCAGCACCTTGCTGGCCTGCTGTCGGCCAGTCGTTCAGGATGTTGAGCATGGTCGTGGAACTGTGGCGGCCGTGGCCGCCCCCACCCATGCTTGTGATAATGTTGGCTGGGTTGATGCCGTTCTTGGTCCCATCCGCACCGGACTCGGGTTGGCATCATTCCTCGCTCACGTTCATTGAAGGGCAGCCATATGGGTTGAGTGTTTGGGGTGAGCACATGGCGTATTACAAGCACGGCGACGATGCATTCGTCGGAGTCGCAGATCTGTCAACGCGGAGCGAGATTGTGAGGTTTCCATTGACGCTGGTCAATGGAACCTATTATGTCAACTCGGGCGAAGGCGGTCAGGAAATTCGCATGGGGCTTCTCTTAGAGGGCATTTCCACTGGTCCTGGATACGTACGCCTTGATGACGCAATCCTGAACCTTAGCACGATGATCTGGCATCCCGCGCCTTGGAACCGTGAGTCCAGAGCCTTGCCATTTACAATTTCGGAGGACTTGGCCTACGCTTGTTATGTCTCGGAAGGAAGAGACGACCCCTATCACTCGCTGTCTAACGAATGGGTGTACTACGACCTCGCAAACCTTCCGCCATCGCCTCCGACAGAGACGGGTCTTGACTGCATGAGTTCCATCGGTGCTGCATGGGGGACTAGAATTCTGTACTGCCAGTGCAGTTCTGCGGAACGCGGAGCATTCAAGTATCACGACTTGGCCGCCGGCCCCGTGACTCCTTCTACCGACTTGGAATTGTTCCAGGCGCTTCACTTTGATTCGTTCCTTCTCACGCCCCACCAATTTCTGCATGAGCCTTCCGACTTCTCGGGATTCCTGCTCTACCGGAGCCTTGTCGATGGCTCGGGAGGCAGCTTCGACGTTCGGCGCTTCCTTCCGGAGAGTTGGGACGCTCCCGGCCACCACCTCGAGCTAGGCATCCTGGAAGGCGATGGCAACATCTGGTGTGTTTCTTATCATGTGAGCATGGGGGAAAGCCATTCCGTGCTCGCAGCGGGAATGATTGTTGGAGACTGGAAGGAAGGGGCCTATGGCGTAGTGAGGTCCAGTCCCCCGACCTATGCATTCGCACTCTCGGATACCGTCGCGTGCGCGAACGGAAAGGTGTACCTTGCTACAGCCACGTACCCTGAAGTCTTGTGGTGATGCTGACCCCCAAGTCAGCGCAGGGACTTTGCGGCGTCCGCGCAAAGCGAGCCGTAATCGCTTACTGGCGTAATCGCTAACTTCGACCTGCGCGTGCTGCTCCGGCAGGACGGCCTAACACAGCAACGCAAACTCGTGTGCGGGAATCTTGTGCGTTCCATCGGCATTGGCCAACTCGAAGCGGTCACGCGTCGCGATGATGCGCAAGTCACCCTTGTGGCCGGCTTTCTCCAGGTTGCTGCGCGGTTTGGAGCGGTACTTGGCTTCCAGCAGGAGCCAGCGCGGCCCGAGGTTCAATGCGATGTCGACTTCGGGGTCTTCGATGTAGCCGACCTCGAGGGCGGTGGTGCCCGCGACATTGTACTGCAGTCGCCGCGCGTGGTCCACCGGTGGTCTTCCATGAGCCGCTTCATGACGTGGCCCAGGCTGCGCGAGGGCCTGTCCGTAGATGCTCGCTGTGACTGTTCTCAGAATCGTTTTGGCCACGGAATCTTTGCCGCCCCATGCATCAGGATCTGTGCTGCAGCCAGGAATGCAATCACGGAGGCGGTGGCCCACGCGAGGAAGCCGGCCAATACGAGCACCGTTGCTGCGCCGACCAGTGCAGAGTCTTCGAACAGGTCGGAGGAGGCGCGTAGGAACCCCCAGTCGAAGTCTGCCAGGAATCGCAGCGCCGCCCGCAGCGTGGCCACCGCGTAGAGGGTCGCGGCGACCGCAACGAGACCTGGCACAATCTTCCGGAGTCTGTCAGGCAGACTGACGGCGGCCGTCCCAGCCACAGCTCCCAAGACGAGGGCGACGCCGCCAAAGACGTCGATGCCGGTGTGGAATCGGCCGATGGCCTCCCAGGGTTGGAACGGTACCAGGTGGATGGGTTCAGCCATCGCGAGTCCCACGAGCACGAGGGACGTGGCGACGAGGCCGGTCGAAGCAAGCGTCTCGGGAGCGACCGAGGCTTTGCGCAGCACAACCAGTGCCACGCTTGCTGCCAGGATCCACGAAATGCCGGTCGCTGCGGATTCGAGCCCGCCTTCGGAGACGATCTGGAGCGTGACGAACAGGATTCCCGTGAGGAGTAGAAGCACTGCATACGCCCTAGCGACCTGAATGACGGCCAAGCCATGCCGTGCGGGGCGAAGCAGCACGATGCCCAAGAAAACCGCGGCGGCTCCAGCAGCACCCAGAAGGACGGCGACGAACCGATGTGCATCCCACGTCGAGCCGATCGCGAGGGCCACCATGCCGAGGCCGACAAGGACATGGGCCAAGCCGAAGGTGGCCAACGCCGTGCGCACCAATCCCGTCAACCCCCGCCTCGTTTCCACTGGTCCCATGCCTCCTGCATCAGTTGGCTCTCAGAGCCAGAGCCCTCGATAAAGAGGCTCCGGGCCACGCGCGACGCGAACACGTTACCGTTGCAACGACGAGCCCGTGGAACGAACCAGGCAATCCAGACGTCATCGAGCTTGACCACGCCGCGAAGGGCCGGGGCCTTAATATGCCGAGGGCGGACCTATTCTCTGGACTCCAATTGGGCCGTTTTGGATAGAAACCCTCATAATCTGGCAAATCCACGCACGCCCAGCCTGACCTGCCAGAGCACTGGTAGGTCCCCTGGTGCACCTATGGTCACATCCCGCCCGAGCTTCTCGATTTTCCTGGCCTCCCTGTTCATCGTGACAATCCTCCCGATGGGAGAAGGCGCCGACACGACCCCCCTTCAAGATGCGGCCGTGGTTGCAGCATTAGGCAAGGCGCCACAGGGGACGTGGCAGGTCATCGAGGAGTTTGTCCGCCTGTACGGTACCGGCGCGGCAACTCCCGCAGCGCCCAGAGTCGCCCAAACGACCACGACGGCGCCCACGAACGCGAGCTTCCCGCAAAATGCAACCCTCTACGCGCCGGGAGTGAACGCGACAACAAACCTTACTTTCAACCTCAGCAGCAGTCCAATGGGAAAGACTACCGGTGACATGACCCTGCGGCAGCTTGACATCACGCTCTACCTGCGATCCTGCGCGGCGCACACGGTTTCGGTCCAATTGATGCTCAACGGCGCCCCTAGTGGCCCGGTAATTGAAGTGAAAATGACGGGTCTGGTTCCGCAAGAGCCGCTTCCGCAAGCGCCGCCCGCCACGTCGCCGCCTGCGCCGTACACGGCAACCAGTCCCCCCGATTATTCTGTGTTCGTTCCCGCTGGCTCAAACTTGGCGGTCCGACTAACCCCAGTGACGCCGACTGCTGCTATGCCACAACAACAAGTCTGCGCGCTCACAGCACACTGGGGCCAGGGCGGCGCTGCTGCTACACTTCGCGACACCAACTTCCGCTTCCGTTCGGACTCCGTTCGCCTCAACACCTGGACCGAAGACAAGACGAAGGTCGCCTCCAGCTTCCCCAAGGCCTCCACCGTCGGTTCGGAGGAGCGCTTCTTCCGCGTTCGCCTCGTCCAAGTCAATGCCTGGAACCTGACCGCCGAGCCCACCGTTGCCATCACGAACGCGACCGGCGTCGCGGCGACTGGCTTCGTGCGACTTCCTGGATTCGTTGCAGGCATCAAACTTGTGCCCGGCCTGATGCTCACGACCCTCGACTACGCCTATCCGTTCAGTCAACCCGACGGCCCCTACAACGTCCGCCTCTCCGCCGGCACCCGCTGGTCGATTGAGCACACCATCACCCTCGGCGGCGCTGCATTCACCCTCGGCCTCGCCACGGGGGAAGCCGCCGCCCACACCGTCAAAGTCGGCGAAGCGACGAACTTCATGGTGCGGGTCCAGAACACCGGCGTCGCCCCCGACAACATCGCCATCGCCGTCGACGCCTTGACGGGCGGCTGGACCGGCACGCTCTCGGCCGCCGCCATATCGCTTGCTCCGGGACAAGCGGACGAAATCATTCTCACCGTGACTCCACCCGCGACGGCGGTGTCCGGCGACTCCAAGAACATCACTGTTCGCGCCGTCTCGAGCGTCACTGGCCTCACCAAGACGCAGATGGTCAACGTGACCCTGACGAACTCGGACAACCCCGGCGTCCTCGTCACGACCCTCGCCTCCTCGGTGCAGACGCGCCCCGGCCTCACGAAGACTGTCGCCGTCACCGTGCGCAACACCGGCTTCGCCCGCGACGACTTCCTCATGACCGCCTCCGGCGCACCCGCCGGTTGGATCGTCACCGCTGATCCGGGCTCTCTGCGCATCCTCAGCCAAAGCCAAGCCACCGTCCTCGTCAACATCAAGGCACCCGTCGACGCCGCGGCTGGCCAAGCGTTCCTGCTCAACGTCAAGGCCTCGCGCTTGACCAACGCCTTAATCTCCCACAGCAAGGACCTCCCAGTGTCGGTGTTCTTCGTCGATGACTACGGCTTGACGGTCGATGGCCTCACGACCGCCGTCCACAGCATCCGCGACGAGGGACCAGACTCCACGCCCGCGGACGCAGCGCCCTTCGACAGCGCCCCCGACGGCGATCGCGACTACGATCAGACCACGCTGTATCGCCTGGTCCTCGAAAACAAGGGTGACCAGTCCGACACCATCACCCTCACTGCCAGCTGGGCAAACGTCAAGGGCGACTCGGTCAACTGTGACGGTTCCAGCACCAACGAGCGTGACGACGTCCCTGATGGCGTCCCCGATGGTTGGCGCTTCGGCTTCGACGCTAAGGGCAACGCGACGACGCTGAGTGCCAACGCCCAAGATGGCACGCCGGCCCTGCCGACCAAAGCCATCGTCGTAGCTGCGCGGGAAACTCGCTATGTCAACGTGGAGCTCGGTTGGCTGGTCCCGACGACCGGTCCGACTCCGCCGCCGGGCCTGCCAATCGATCCACCCACGGATCCGCCGACTGGCTGCAACGAGACTGGCGGCGGCGACTTCGCCGCGAGCCAAGGCGAGCTCGTCGACGAAGATGGTGACCCAACGGGGGCCCGGGAGTTCCATCCCGCCAAAGCCGCCTCCATCATGATTAACTCCACGAGCACGAACGACCCGACCGTGAAGCGGTCTGTCACTGTCACTGCGATGATCGTCCCGCATGACGGCCGCTCCTCGAGCCAGAACTACGCCGGCGCCAACCCGCGCGGCGTCAGCCTCGAGCCCATGCCGGGCGAGGACCTCGACGGCGTCGCCGAGGCCAACTCGCAGGTCCTGCACCAGATGCGCGCCGTGAACAAGGGCCGCGAGATGGACGACATCCTCCTCACCGTCCCCGGCCCCACGAACGGCTTCACGTACAGCATCATCGGCCTCAACGAAAGCCTGATGTTCAGCAATCAAGGCCAAGGCACCGGCGCGGGCCAATTCACTGCCAAGAAGTGCCAAGCGCTCAACACGCAACTCACGCAAGTGCGCTGCACCATGGGGGCCTTCGACGAAGTCGGCTTCACCATCAAAGTCACCACGCCAGCGGCGGCACCGATTGGCACGCTACAGTTCGTGGAAGTGTCGGCGAGCAGCGCCGACTCGTTGCGCGACACTTCGGTCGTTCGCGACCCGCGCACCATCACCACGACGGTGACGGGCAAGTTCGCCTTCACGACCGTGCGCCACGTCACGTTGCAGGTCGCCTACCCTGGCTTGGGTGCTGCGTTGCCCTTCACGCTCAGCAACATCGGCACCTCCGGCGACACGTACACCCTGGTCGCCCTAAGCCTCCCCACCGGCTGGAGCGCCAGCTTCTCCGCCGGAGGCAGCCCGTTCGTGGCCGCAGGCAAGCCCTACCACGGCTTCATCGCGGTGACACCCCCCGCCAGCGCGCAACTCAACCAAGCGCAACTCGTACGCATGCGCGTCGACTCCGCCGGGGGAGCGCCCTCGCAGGCCATGGACTTCTTCGTGACCCCCCGCGCTCCTCCCGCGAGCCTCGGCCTCGTCGGGACTCCGCCCGAGATTGTGGCGGCGCCCGGCGTGGAGGCCGACCTCGCCGTGCGCGCGACCCGCCTGTCAGGCACCGAAACGAGCGTAACGTTCACGGTCGACAACACGACCCTGCCGGCGGGTTGGATCCTCAAGGGCAACTCCGTCGTCGCGGGGAAGCAGTCCTTCACGGCCACGTTCGTGAGCCAAGTCGCTACGGCCACGTTCAAGGTCACGGCCCCAACGGGTGGCATCGATACGAGCCGAGCAGTCGTGAACGTGCTCGCCACTACGGCGACGGTGAACCGCACGGCCCAAGTCATCGTCAACTTGGCTTCCGGCAGCTTCGGATTGAGCCTGCAGTCACCCACGGGCACGACGCAACTGTTGGCTTCAGGCGACCGATTGCAGATTCCGCTGCTCGTCGTCAACAATGGCGCATCGACCGACACGATAATCCTCGCGACAAGCGGCACGCCGACGGGTTGGACGGCCCGCGCCATCCCCCCGGCGTTGACGCTGCAGCCGCTCGAGTCCGGCAACTTCATGCTCGAAGTCACGTCGCCCGACAATCTGGCGCCCGGAGCAAGCATCCCGTTGTTCGTCACGGCCGCCAGCCAAGGCATTCCCGCCAACACGGCCAGCCTGCAGATGACGCTGCTCGTCGTCACGTCAACGCTCGAAGTGACGCCGCTTGGCAACGCCACCAAGAAGGCCGGCCCGCTCGAGGCCGTCACGTTCGCGGTCGCCGTCAAGAACAATGGGACCGTCTCCGACGAGATTGAGCTGTCGGCCCCCGTCTCCTCGGCCTACCAGGGGACCGTCAAGGTGGCCTTCAGCATCGCCAACGCGACGCTGCGCACAAACCAGAGCATCCAATTCGAAGTCACCGTGACCTTGCCTGGCGACCTCGCCTCCGGCTCGCTGGTGCGCATCCCGGTCGAGGCGCGCTCGGCAGGCGCGCTGAGCAGTGTTGGCAGCACGAACTTCACCGTGCAGCTTTACCGCTACGCAAGCCTCGACGTGGACGGCGACCGGCACCTGGAATATGCCGTCGACCGCAACGACGACCTCGTCGGCTCCGACCGCGCTGACGGCCTGGAAGAATTCTCCGACCCCATTGGCGAAGGCGTCAACTCCATCGTCGCCGATTTGGAAGGGTTCCTCAAGGAAAGCGCCCGCGCCCGCTTCGTGCGCCTCGTCCCCGGCCCCAACAACGCGACCGTCGAAGAATTCCGCTACTTCATCGACGGCGACGCAGACAACCGCACGGACTTCTTCCTCGACCTAGATGGGGACCAACTGGTCGACCGCTATTGGGACCCTGACTCTGGAACGCTGTACACGACGAGCTTGCACATCGACCTCAACAAGGACGGCGTGCGCGACATAATCACCGATACAAGCGGCGACGGGTTGCCGGACAAGTACTACGACCTCGCCGAGGGGCGCTTCTGGCGGCTCATCAACGTCGACGTCAACGACGACGGGGTGACCGACTTCGTGGCGGACCTCAACGACAATGGGCGGGCCGATGCCGATGAACCCATCCTGTTCGGCGGACCCGGCGGTCGCATCATCCGGGTGCAACAACTGCGCGACGTTGACGGCGACGGCGAGGATGACCTCGTCGTGGACGAAGACGGCGACGGCGAACCGGACTTCTTCGTGCCCCACGGCAAGAGCAAGGGCATCGAGATCACGCTCGAGGACGTCACCGGCGACGGCGTAGCCGATTGGACCTACGACGCCGACGGCGATGGCCGGCGTGACTCGTACTTCAATCCAGTGACGGGCGAGACCGGGCTCATCGACGAGAAGGCCAGCCTGATGCAGGACCTGCAAGAGTACTGGTACGTCGGTGCCCTCTTCGGCGTCGTGCTCCTGCTCTTCCTCGTGCTCATGATTGTGACGCGGAGGTAAGTGCTGTGCGCCCGTTGCTTCTGGCCCTCGTGGCCGCCACCTTGGTCATGGCAACGCTTGCCCCGGCGCAAGGGCAAGCCGCAAACGGCGCCCCGGCAATCACTGGCTTCGCGTTGAGCCGCACGGCCGTCGACCTCATCACCGACATGGGCGAATCCGTCACCTTCATCGTCGACGCAACACCTGACCGAGACATCGCAGGCGTGCTCGTGACGCTGACGAGCGGCGGCGACCGGCTCCAGGCCCCGCTCAGCCGCACCTCCATTGGCACGACGACGGAACGCTGGACAGGGACCCTGCAAGTCGACGCCGTGGGCCTCTTGACTGGCGATTGGGTGGCCCGGGCGTTGGCTTTTGACGCTTCGGGTGCCACCGCGAAAAGCGAGAACATCACCCTCCAGGTGCGTGCTGCCAATGCGCCGAGCCTGACAATCCAGCTAGCCGGGGCAACGAGCCCCGTGCCGCGGCAGCTCCTCGGCCCTGACTCTGTCCTGCGCCTTAATTTGACGATCGACCCGGTCCTCTTGCGAAACGTCACTTACCGGTCGAGCTTGGGAGGCGCGACGGCGCCGAGGTTCCCCCTTGGTACGCCGTTCGTAGTCGAGGCCTTCGACCTCAAGGCCGGCAACCAGACCTTGACCTTCAGTGCGCACGACCGCTTGCGCCGCAGCGCGACGCTGGCAGTCCCGGTCCTCGTGGACGCCGTCCTGCCCGTGATTGAGGTCATCGCGGCGCCAATTGCCTACAAGAACCTCACCACCGAGGTGCTTGTGCGCGTGCAAGAGAACTCGTCGCACAGCATCATACTGCAGGCAAGCGACGGCAGCCATACGGGCTCCGCTGTGACGGGCGGCCTGGTGCAGTTCCGGTTCCAGCTCGCCCTGGCAAATCTCGGCAATCAATCCTACTTCATCACCGTCACGGACGCGCTGGGGAACCGCGCGACGGCGATCCACAACGTCACCGTCCTGCCCGTCTACACGGAGGCCGTGGTGGACCTCACGACGAGCGGCTTGCCGGTCAAGGGCGAGCCGGTCCGCTTCAAGGTCGACGTGGCGCAACGCAGGGGAGTGGCGCCGTTGGACTTTGACCTGAACCTCACGGGGCCGGACACGGCCGTTCACCTCGTCGCCGCCGACGTGCCCTCCGGTGGCAACACGACCGTCGAGTTCACCAAACTCTACGCGCCCGGAAAGCACGCCCTGCTCGCACGCATCAATGCACCCGACGACGTCAACGTGAATGACACGTCCATCCTGCAAGACGAGGTCCCCTTCGAGGTCTTCCTCGGGCGCATCACCTACGTGCCGGCCGGCTTGCCGACGCGCACCTTCGCCATCCGCGCCAACGCCGATGGCCTGCCGCAGGCTGCGCTTGAACCAGCATCAAGCAAGATCTACGCGATGACGCGGGCGAATGACACCTTCGACCTCATCTACGAGATCCGCCTGAGCAGCAACACCACGATGCGCTGGGACGCCGACGAACCCGTCGTCACGATCGAGGTGCCGAAGCCGACCGTCGAGCCGAAGAAGGGCATCCCCGCGGCCAACCTTGGCCTGCTCGCCCTTGCGGCGCTTGTGTGCGCTGCGTTTGCTGCGCGACGGCGCTAGCCCGCAGCTGGTTACACGCGGAACGCGCGGAACCCCGCGGCGCGGTCGAGGACGCCGCACATGCTGCACCGGCGTAACACGCGGAGAGCGCGGAAACCCGCGGAAACCTCCGACGCAGGGTTCCGCGCATTCCGCGGGTTCCGCGTGTCAGGACGAAGGCGGGAAGCGAAGGCTCGCCGTGGGGATGATTCTGGACCGGGCCCGAACGTGTCGCGGCACGGTCGCCGCTTATCAGGCGCGTGCGCTTGGCCGAAGCGATGAGTTACTCCGGGCGCTTCCTCGGCGCAGCGGAGGATATCGGCCGCCTCGGCTTCGTTCTCGAAGGCGAGGGCGCCCGTTTCCTCTTCGACTATGGCATGGAACCCGACAAGCCGCCGCTTTACCCCCTCGAGGCGCCGCCCATCGACCGCGTCTTCCTGACGCACGCGCATCTTGACCACTCCGGCATGCTGCCGTGGCTCGCCGCGCGTTATGACGCCTCCATTCACTGCACGACCCCGAGCGCCGAGGTCGCAACACTTCTGCACCGCGATTCGCTCAAGATTGCGCGCAGCGAAGGCTTCCCTGAACCCTATGGCGATGCCGACATCGAAGCCACGAAGGGCCTGTACGACTTCATGGATTGGACTCATCCCCGTCCCCTCGGCCGCTTCACGGCGCGCCTCCATTCCGCGGGCCACATCCCTGGCGCCTCGCAAGTCGAACTCAAATCCGATGCGATGACCATCATCTTCACGGGCGACCTCTACACGAAGCCGCAACGGCTGGTACGTGCGGCCCATCAACCGAAGTGCGACGTCCTGTTCATGGAGTCCACCTACGCAGGCCGCGAGCACCCAGAGCGCGAGGACGTCGAACGCGACCTGCTAGACTACGCAGAAGAGGTCAAGGGGCGCGGCGGCATCCTGCTCATCGCTGCATTCGCCGTCGGACGAGCGCAAGAAATCGCCATGGTGCTCGCGGGGCACGGCTACAACGTCTGGCTGGACGGCATGGCCCGCGCCGTCGCGAAGATCTACACTCAACACCCAGAATACCTGCGCGACCAAGGCGCCTACCAACGCGCGCTGTCCGGCGTCAAGGACATCCACAACCACCGCGGCCGCAGCGTCGCCCTCAAGGAAGCGGACATCATCATCTCGACCGGCGGCATGCTAGACGGCGGCCCCATCCTGTTCTACCTCGACGCCGTGCGCAACGACCCGAAGTGTGCCCTCGCCATCACGGGCTACCAGGCGCAAGGCACCAACGGCCGCCGCCTCCTTGAGGAGGGCCTCATCGATTTCGACAACCGCGCGCCCGGAACCAAAGTGCATCGGCTCAACTGCGAAGTCCGGCAATTCGACTTCAGTGCCCACGCCGGCCACAAGGACCTCGTCGCCTTCGCGAAAGCCACGGGATGCGAGGAAGTCGTGCTGTTCCACGGCGACCAACGCGAAAAACTCGTGGACGACATTTCGGATTTTGCGGAAGTGAAGTTGCCCTTGCGTGGCGAACATTTCACGGTAGGGTAGCGGCGCGCCGGCGCCCCCGCCACCGAACCGCAGATTTCGCAGATTGCGCAGAACGACCCCCGACGGCCTACCGAGGATTACGGGAATTACGGGGAACGGACTGTGACCCGGTGTCCCCGAAATCTCCGTAATCCCCGGTCGGTTGGTCGCTCAACTCGCGACGGAACATCTCTTTCGAAGCCATTGGCCACATGGCTTACCGCAGCCCGCCGACGGCGGCGTCGTGGTCGGGCTGGGGGGAAAACCGTACGTCCCGGGCGGTCGGCGCGCTGGGGAGGCGCCAGCACGGAACCTCTGAAAAGGGTCCGACTTTTGCCCTGCTCGTCGCACGCCTACTGCGCCGACTTTAAATGGAGCCCCCAAGTCGGCCGCCCATCCAGCGCCCAGGCTCCGGTCCCCGAGAGGCGGGCTTGCTGCGCCCGGACCGCCATTCGCCGCGTTAGCTCAGTTGGTAGAGCAGCTGATTCGTAATCAGCAGGTCGGGTGTTCAAATCGCCCACGCGGCTTTCTCCGGAGGATGCCATGCAAACGTTGGCAGCCCTCAACTTTTGCGGCGTCCAGCGTAAGTACTGCGCAGGGCGCTTGCGCATTGTGCCCATGAGAACCGGCGTTGCACCCACTCGTGCGACGCTTGGCGTTGTGTCGGCGTCGGCTTCTGCGCGGCCCGCGCCTGCCGTAGCACCGTTGCCAGAGTGCTCGCGTCCTTGAACCGCAATCCGCGTCCGGCCATTGTCTCGTCGAAAATCGGCAAGTCCGTCACGGCCACGGGCGTCCCGCACGACAAGGCTTCGAGGGGCGGAAAGCCGAATCCTTCCGCCAGGGTCGGCAGGACGACGAGGTCGGCGCCTTGGTAGAGGTTGACGAGTTCGGCATCCGTGACGCGGCCCAGCCGGTGCAGCCGATTTCCCAACGATTTCTCAACCGCCGTTTCTCGGTCGCGCTGGTGTGCCCACGGGGGCCGGCGAATTGTGTCCGGGCCGGCGTGCACGACGTGGATGGTCTCGTCCCCAACATCAGCCACTGCCTCTAGGAGCCAGTCGAGGCGCTTGCGCGGGTTGAGGTCCGCCACGCAGAGGATGTTGAAGCGTGAAGCGTCGGAGAACACCGGATGGCGAAGCGCATTGCGTCCAGGTGGGCGGTAGCGCGCCGCGATGCCCGGTGGGATGACCGTTGTGCGTCCCGGGGGGACCTCCGGATGGCGTTCCACGAGTTGTTCCCGCGTCGTCTCCGAGACGCAGACCCAATCCACGTCACGTTTGGCCAGGCGACGGGTTGTGCGCGCCAGCGCTGCGCCTTCCAGCGCAGAAAAACCGAGCAGGTCGGCCATCACCTCCGGGAAGAGGTCGTGGACCGTGACGACATCAGCGCGTGGATGGGGTGCGTAGTGGTAGCAGGAATGGAGGACATCCCGCTTGCGCCAAGGACGCAACGCATCCTGGATGCGCATGGAGAGGAATCCGCCGAAGCGACGACGGCCCACCTTGACCTCATATGGCCTGCTGCGCAGTTCGTGCACAGGTTCACCTTCCGCCCGCAGGGCCGCCGCCAACTCCTGGGCATAACGCGTCACCCCCGCGGCTGCACGGGCATCCAGGGAGTGTAGGAGCACCACGAAGCCATCAGATGGCGGCGCAAGGAAAAGGGCAATGGTTTGAAGGAGGATGGCCTTGCAGTGGCGTGGAACGGTTCGCTGGCTACCTTCGCATCGTCCGCAAGCGTGGTCCGCAACCATATTGGACGCCAATCGCCCCGGTCCACCGCATCTTCTCATATCCGCTCTCCTACCTCTACTGTGCCCTCGGACTTGGGCCTTTGACTGTGACGCTCTGGGGCCTTGCCTTGGCCTGTGCAGGGTTCACGTTGGCCGTGGCGGCGCCGCTGGGGACGCCGACCTTCTATGCGGGCCTCGTCCTCGTGAACCTCGGCATCGTCCACGACGCTTGCGATGGCGAAGTGGCGCGCTACCGCATCCACCACGGATTGCAGAACGTCAAGACCTACCGCGTCGGCATGTTCGCGGACTTTTGGGCCTTCGCAGTCCTCGTGCAAGCCTTGCTCCCGCTCATGCTCGGGCTCATCGCATGGCGCGCGGGCGGGCCGTGGTTCCTCGGCGCCCTCGGCGGCGCCGCGGCGTTTGCGTTGCTGGCATCCTACGTCGCCGGATTCGGCCGCAGCGCGTATTGGCCCGCCCCGACCGCAGCCGCGCCGGGCTCGTTCAGCTTCGCGCAAGGCGCGGCGCCCGCCGTGCAAGGCGTGCGCCGTCTCTATTTCTGGATCTTCGAGACGGCGATGTTCGCAGCCCACGCAAGCATCGTCCTTGTCGCCTGGAGCATCGTCGGCGGAATCCCCGCCTGGGCCCTTCTCTACGTGGGAGGCGTCGGTGCCGTGATCTTGGCCGCGTTCGTCTTTGCCACGGCCCTCACCCTGCACCGTTTCGACCGATGGACCGCGTGACGGAACCCCACGCACCACTACCAAACGCCCAAAAGGGACCGGCCCCGTGGATGACCTATGGAGGAGGCCAGGGTCAGCGTCATCATTACGGCGCGCAACGAGGAGCGCAACCTGCGCCACCTGCTGGACTCCCTCGTCAAGCAGAGCGGCCTGTGCGAGGTCATCCTCGTCGATGCCGGGTCGAGCGACCGCACCGCAAGCATTGCGGAGTCGTACCGTGGCCTGCTGCCGGGACTCGCGGTCATCGTGCAGAAGTGCAAACGCGGCGAAGGCCGTAACCTCGGAGCCCAGCGCGCGACCGGCGACCTCTTGGCCTTCATCGACGCGGATTGCATCGCGAACGCCTTCTGGCTCGAACGGATCGTCGCCGCTTGGCAGGGTCGGCCTGATACGGTCATCGCAGGCCACAGCGTCGTCACCGGCTACTGGGCGTTCACGAAACTGCACCGCGTCGAGCTGCCCAACAACGGGCAAGACACGACTTGGCCGTCATGCAACCTGGCCTATCCGCGCGCCCTGTTCGACCACTTGGGCGGCTTCGACCCAGCCTTCGTCACGGCGGAGGACATCGACCTCAACTACCGGGCGACGGAAACGGGCGCACGCATCGAATTCGCGCCGGACGCCATCGTTTACGCCAAAGCCCGCGAATCCATCATGAGCTTCCTGCACCAGGCGTACTGGAACGGGTACGGCCGCAAGCAACTCACGAAGAAACACGGGCGACTCTGGAAACAATACAGCCTTGGCCACATGGCACGGCTGCATGGGGGCTCCTTGTGGGGATTGCTGCGCATCGCCGCCGGTCTGCTCGGCTACATCGACGCCAAGATGGGGCGGAAGCCGCCGACGTGACCGCCCCGCTCGGCTAAATGGGGACCGGCCCGTCGCCGGCCCAAGCCATGCGAATCACCATCCTCATCCCCACCCTCAACGAGGAAGGTGGCATCGGTCCGACGCTCGACGCCATCGACCGAACGGCCTTCGACACGCGCGGCTGGGAACTCGAGATGCTAGTCGTGGACGGCCAATCAACGGACCTTACGCGGCAGGAGGCCAAGCGGCGCGGGGCAAAGGTCGTAATCGAGCCCCGGCGCGGGTATGGGCGCGCCTACAAGACCGGCTTCGACCACGCCACCGGCGACATCATCGTGACCGGCGACGCCGATGCGACATATCCCTTCGACAAGGCCCACGAACTCGTCGCGTACCTCGTCGATCACCACTTAGACTTCCTCACGTGCGACCGCTACGCGGACCTGCGCACGGGAGCCATGAGCGCCAAGCACAAGTTCGGCAACTGGGTGCTCACCAAGACCGCGCGCGTCCTCTTCGGTGTTCGCGTCCACGATTCGCAAAGCGGAATGTGGGTGTTCCGACGCAACATCATCCGCGAACTGCCGCTCGCTACGATGCCTGACGGCATGGCATTCAGCCAAGAAATCAAGATCGAGGCGTTCCGCAGGTTCGGCCCCGCGGCTCGCGAGGTGCCAGGCAGCCTGCGACCCCGCATCGGGACGCCCGTCATCTCCAGTTGGAGGGATGGCCTGGGAAATCTCGCTGCACTCGGGCGCTTGCGGTGGACGCGGCGGGACTAGCCCGCCAGTCCTAACCGCGGATTGTGTGGAGTGCGGTGGAAGCTGTTCCGACCGCGCCTCCCGAACCGCGGATTTCGCGGATTGCGCGGAGTGCGGTGACACCTCGTTCCGAGTGCGCCTCCCCAACCGCGGATTTCGCGGATTGCGCGGAGCCAGCAGCTTACCGCCTTCCGCGAAATCCGCGTAATCCGCGGTTTCGTCGGGCGTGGTCGCGTGTTGGCAATCCGCGGTTTCGTCGGCAGGTACGCTCGCCTACGGCGGCGGCAACTCCGTCGGCGCAAGAGCCTCAAGGTCGGCGCCCAGCATGTCCGACAGCTCGCGGTGCAGGCGCTCGATCTTCTGCCACGCCAGTGGAAGTCGCTTCGCTACGTATTTCGCCTGCAATTCCGCGAGGCTGAGCCTGCGCTCTCCCGAGTAGAGGTTGTCCGCATGGGCGACGATCTTTTCCTCCAACGTGACGGGCGTGTAGTCCCTGGCGGGCAATCCTAGCGCGCGTGCCTCTTCCGCATCGATTCCGGCGCCCGTGTGCCTCTCGACCACGAGGACCAATGCGTCGCCATAGCCATCGGCGCGCAGGAGGTCCGCGCCCACTGCGGCGTGCTTCACGTCTTGCGTCACGCTGCGGCCGATGTCGTGCAAGAGCGCTCCGGCGCGCACGAGGTCGCGGTCCACGACCAACCCTTGGCGCTGCGCGCAGCTGCACATCGCATCCGCCAAGGCTTCCACGCAGCGACAATGCCCAATCACCCATGCCGGTGGCGCGGCTGCGACCAGGCGCTCCCAGGCGTCACGCCGTGATGGCAAAGTGCGGGGCAAGCTCATCGAGACGATGCCTGAGGGCGGAGAGCACCTGCGTGTTCTTCACGAGTTCCATCGGGTCTTTGCACACGGGGCACTTGAAGTGCAGGTCGACCGCGTCGTCGAAGAGGATGCGGCGGTGCTGGTGCGTGCAGGCGTAGAACTGGTGGTCCATCTCGAACTTTAGTTGCTGTTTGAGGTGCAACAGTTCGTCGGCCCAGCGGCGGCGCAGGATGAGTTTGACTTCAGGCAGGTCAAGGTCCCAGTAGAACGTCTCCCACCCCTTCGAGTCCGTGTCCTTCTCGTACTCAGCGGCGTGCGCTTCCATGAGGCGGTAGAGGATCTTGCGGATGGCGCTCCCCTTCTGGTCCTTGTAGGCCTCGAGGATGTCGACGCCCGAGATGTGCGGGTGGGCGGCCAGGTACCTAGCCATGGGCAGCCCCTCCTCGCCGACTTCCTCAGCGAGGTACTGTTGAATCTCGGCGTCTTCGAGCGTCGGCTCCCAGGATTCGTCGCGGATGGTCACGTCTTGGGTGGTAGCGACTGGGTGGCCATAACCGTTTGTCATGGCGGGATGAATGGACGTCCGGCGCCCACCCGGCGTACACCCGGCTTGGCCAGCGGCAACGCCTGACCTGTCTGGTCCTAGGCCAATATCAGCGGCTTTTTTCCTTGATGCGCTTGCCGCGGGTGGAAGGGATGACCCGCAGCTCGGCATCCGGGAACGGGTCCTGCTCCCAGGCGCCTTGCCGCAACCGATCCATGAGCAACGCCAAGGCAGCCACTTCGGAATGCGGTTGGTTGCCGACTGCGACGTTTTCGTCCGCGAGGTCATAGAGGTCCGCGGGGACTTTCTCGGCACCCACGACCGCCAAGACGTCGGTCCCCCGGTCCAGGATAGCACGCACGGCCTCGGAAAGTGGGCGTCCATACATCGTGAGGTGGACGACTTGCCCGCCTGATTCCTTCCAAGCCTTGATAGGGCCTTTCCAGCCGGTCGAGGATTCGATGGTGAACTCGCCGCCGAAGCGTCGTGCGACGCTGCCCACGGACCGGACCACTTGGTCATCGCTTTCGGCGATGCGGACCCGGCGGGCCCCAAGCGCGCGCGCGGTGAGGGCCACATGCGTCGTCACGCGTTTGTCGCGCTGCGGCCGGTGGCCGAGGCGCAACACTTCGATGTTCATGCCGGCGCGGCTCCGCTTGGTCCCTTCAGCTCGCTGCGCGGGGCGTCGACCGTGCTGCGCAGGAAGACCGTGGCCTCGACGGTCTCGCCGTCTAGCACGGGCAGGGAATCGCGCAGTCGGACCGGCGCGATGAGTTCTAGGGTCGTCGTGTAGTGGCTGCGGTGCGGCAAGATTGCGGCGCACAGTTGCGTGCCGACCTGGGCAGGGTGGCAAGTGACGGCACCGAAACTGCGTCCTTCGGCCTGGAACCCCTCGATGAGGTGCACGGGGTTGCGACGTAGGAACTTCAGCTTGTTCGCCTCGGCAGCCGTCAATTCAAGGTTGAGCGTTCCCGGGTAGGGCTCCCATCCGAGGTGGCGTTGGAACTGCGTCTTGTAGCCAGGGCGCGACAAGTAGTACCGACCCTCGCCGAGTCCCGTCTTTACGGCGCCCGCAATCGCGATGCGGTCTTTGCGCTCGAACAAGCCCAGGTAGAGCAGGTGCTCGCTGTTGAGGAGGGCACGACCCTCTTCGCTGACGCGGATGCGTTGCTTGCGGATGCCCATCTCGCGCGATATGAGGCCTTGCTCCGTGAGTTCAATGAGGCGGCGGCTTGCCGTCTGCTGCGATAAGTCAAGCAAGGCGGCGAATTCGCCGCTCGCCAGTTCGACGTGGTCGTCCAGGCCTCCAAGCAGGGCGAGCTGCTTCAGGGCCTCCACGTCGCTCGGGCGCGTCACGGCGCGACGGAGACCAACGGCCTACTTGGGCGCTTTGCTGGGCGAGCCGTGCCTTGGGGCGGCGCCGCCGGGCGCGGCAGCACGGCGGGCGGAGTGGCCGGAGTCGGCGGAGCGAGCGGAGCGGGCGAAGGAGGCGGCGCGACCGGTACTGGTGCGCGGGCTTGGCCGTCGAACCGCCGGAGCAGAGCGGTATAGAGTTCCTTGTCGGTGCCTGTCGCCACGGCTGCTAGGCGGCGTATGATGAGTTCGGGCGTACTGCGGGCGAAGTGGCCCATGCGCGGCGTGCGGTCGACGACGAGCCGATTGTCCGCGTCGATGCCGGCCGCCTCGATACCATCGACGCGAACAGCGGCCGTCGTGTGCCGTAGGACGTGGGGCGCCATGTGGCTCACGATGACGGCCAGCGATCCCTTGGCTGCGGCGATGCGGTCGACGAAGAATCCAAGGATGCGGCTTGCCGCTTCCAACTCCGTGACGGCTTCGACTTCGTCGGCCAGCACGAGGCGACGCCTGTCCCCGCGGGCAATCGGGAGGAACGACTTGAGGAAGGCTTCGAATGCACCCGCATCAAGGCCGCGGCGGGCCGTAACGTAATGCAATTCATCGACCCACGGCACCTCCACGCCGGCGCCGACGACGGGGAGCCCCAGGCGGGCCATGAGGGTCATCTGGGCAAGGTGCTCGAGCAACGTGGTCTTGCCGCCGGAGTTCGCGCCGGTGAGGATGGCGACGTTTGCGTCGTGGCCGAGTTCGTAGGTGATGCGTTGCGCCGTGGATTGGTCGGCCAGGTCGAGATGGATGGAGGACTCGAAAGAGAACCCTGGGCCGAATTTCGCGGGATGGAGGTCGAAGTGCTGGGTGAAGCAGCCCAGCGCGAACCTGGCGTCGTAGTCGAGCCAGTGCCGGACTTCAGCAAGGACCTGTTCCCGCAGTGCCGCCAACGTTCGGGAGGCCATGAGTTGCTGCTCGAATTTGGCGAGGTGTCCCCGTGCTGCAAGGCCGGATTCCACGCGCTCGACTTCGGCATCGTCGATGGCAATCGGGAAACCGGCGACGAACGGCTGTAGCGCGACGCCGCACCGTTGCTGCACCCGACGGCGGCCCTCCGCGCGCACCTCGTCCATCGCCTTTTGCAAGGCGGGTGGCAGCCGCTTGCCGAGAGTTGCAAGGAGTTCGCTTCCGCTCAAGCTGACCTGTGCGACGCGTTCCTGCAAGAGATGGTCGAGTTCGGTCCGCACCGCCTCTACGTCCCGGCGCAGTGATTCGGGTGAAGTGGACGCCTGCCCGGCTTGGTCCAGCGTTGCGAGGACCTCGCCGCACTTGCTGGGGCGACCCAACGCTTGCGCCAGTCCGAGAACGTGCTGCCAGACCTCCCGGTTGTGGCGGAACCACGCGAGCAGCAGTTCGGGGCAGGCCTCGTGCGCTGCGGCGTTGGAAGGCAGTTCGACGACCTGGGCAAGGTCGGCGGTGTCGATGCCGTCGTCACTTAGGACGACCACTACGTCTGCCTCCGCGCCGTGGGCGAGTGCTTCTGCGCCGGAGACTTGGCACCATTTGTGGACGCCTGCCTTCTGTAGGCGATCTTGCGTTGCGTCGTCGCTGCAGACGATGAGGCGCGTAGCCTCGAAGCGCGGCGAGGGCTCCGTTGGCAGGCGGATGCGTCGCAAGTGGGCGCGTACTTGTTCCCGGTCTAGCAAGGCGACTTCGCCCTTGGCCGCGATGGCATCCTGTGCGGCGCGCTGGGCGGAGGCGGGGTTTGCGTGCGGCCCGATGAGGCGCAACCGGTTTCGGCCGCTCGGCGTGGACGCGAATGCTGCGAGGCGGTCCATGAGCTCGTCGTGGAGCTTGCGCGCCGCGGGCGTCGCCAAGAACCCGCCGCCCCGCCGGTCGTGTCCCAGAACCTGCCGGACCAAGTCGACGGCCTTGCGTTCCGATACGCCGTCCACTGCGCACAAGGCGGCCAGGTCGAGCCTAGCGACGGCGTCGAAGAAACCTGCCTCGCCACGGAATGCCTTACGGATTGAGTCTGCCAGTTGTGGGCCGACGCCCTCGAGGGTCGCAAGACGTGACGGTTGGTCTGCGTTGGTCGCTTTCGTCACGTCCGCGTTGGTCGAGTTCGTAACGCCCGAGTTGGTCGGCTTCATCACGTCGCGGTGCCTCCCGGCGTGGGGGCGGGGGATACGAGCGGGATGCGGCGGTCCTTCTGCAACGCGAAATCCTGGTCGAAGTGGTAGAGCTGGAAGTATTGCCGCTCCAGGAAGACGCCCGTGGATTTGTGTTTGCGCACACCTCCGCCGACCCAACGCCAAATCTCGACGGAATCGTGGTCGGAGTCCCACGGGACTTCGAGTATCTCCTGTTTCTTCTTGCCGACTCCCGAGTGGGCCGTGACTTGGATCCACCGCGTGCGTTCGCCCTTCTTCTTCGCCACGAGGTCAATGCAGCCGAAGACGTCGTTGGATTGGCTCACCCAGAACGGCCCGCGTTTTGCGCCCGTCCTGACGCAGCGGTGCACTTTGTACCCCTCAGCTTCAAGCGTCTTGATGGCGGCAAGCTCGATGGAGGTGCCCTTCGACGAGGTGTTGACGCGTTTCTTGGCTGGCGTCAATGCGGCCTGCACTCCCGCCGACGGGGTCTTGTGGGGGGTCTCGATGGTCACCGGGTAGGTGGGGTCGGAGGGCACGACCTGCATTGCACAGACAGGGTCAAGAGCGAGAGGGACAGCGAAGTGAAAGCACATTTTTTGGCGGTGGCTGCCTGGGCGTTTGGAGGCCTGCAATTGCACCTCGGGCTAGTACCGGAGGCCTGGGATTGCACGGATTCACACAGAATCGATTCCTCGTCCGGCCAGACATGACAAATCTGTGAACCTCTGTGAAATCCCAAGTCTCCCACACTACGGCCGTAGATGCAACCTCACAGCTGGAACTGGAGGCCTGGGATTGCAAGGATTCAATGGATTCCGTTACCCCATCGATGCTGGCTTGCGCTCATCTGTGGGGTCTGTCAACTCCCCGGGCCTCCCACACCACGGCCTACGAATCAACACGAACCGGGGTCCGGCGGATTCCACATTTTTGTCCTTTACCCTGGGCCCTTGCATCTCTTACGCAATCCCGCCGCCCGCCCCGGTCGCAAAGCCTCTATTAGCCCGGACCCCAATACAACCGGTGGGTGTTCGGAGCACTCCCGAATCACACCGTTTTGGTCCGCGTGCGGGGCCGACCTCTGGCCGACAAGCCGAGCCTCCGCGGACGTTGCCGCTCGACGCGGCGCCTTTTCCTTCGCCCCACTTGTCGAAATTGAGGTCTCAACATGCCAATCAAGTCAACCCCACTGAAAGTGCGCGACGTCATGTCCAGTGAACTCATCACCGTGGACAAGGATCGCAACCTGCGCGACGTCCTGCACTTGATGCAGCAGCACGGCATCACCAAAATCCCGGTCACGCAGGATGGAAATCTGGTCGGCGTCGTCACCGACGGCAAGATCGTCGACAAGCTCGGCCGCGCCCACAATAAGGCAATCCAGACCACGACACTGCGGGCGTCCGGCGTCATGGACAAGGACTTCATCGTCGCCCATCCGGACGAAGCTTTGGAGAACCTCCTCGTCGACGTCGGAAAACCCGGTTTGACGATGGTCCCCGTCGTGCAAGGCAAGAAACTCGTAGGCATCGTCACGAAGGCCGACCTACTACGCCTCGTCGAATCCAAGGTCACGGTCAAGTCACTCATGAAGACGGAAGTCCGCGCCGTCGGCCCCGAGGAACGCCTCGTACATGCGCGCCGACTCCTCTTAGACCACGACATCGCACGGCTCCCCGTCATCGTGGGCGGAAAAGTGCAAGGCATCATCGCCGAACACGAGATGGCCGTGGCGTTCGCCGACTTCAAGGAAGCCGATGCGCACGTCCAGAAGGCAAACATCCGCGACCTGCAAGTGGCGCCGTACATGCGCCGCAACGTCATAACGGCCAACCCCGAAATGACTGCCAAAGCGGCTGCCCAGAAGATGCTCGACAACCACGTCGGCGGCCTTCCCGTCGTAAACGGGCAAGGCGTCATCCAAGGCATGGTGACGCGGACGGACCTCATTCGGACGTTCTCGCTCAACTAGCGACGCCCGACGTGACCGCGGATTACGCGGAGCCGATTGGGTCGTCGTTGTCTACCGACTCCCCAACCGCGGATTACGCGGATTGCGCGGAGCCGATTGGGTCGTCGTTGCCTACCGACTCCCCAACCGCGGATTACGCGGATTGCGCGGACCCACCTAGACAGGCCAACGTGTGTACCAACCAGTTCTACACCGGGCCCGGGGATGCAACAGCATGAACAGGTCACAGATGTACCGCCCCAGGCTTGACGCCAACTCTTCCCCACTGACCCACGCCGTCATCGGCGCCGCCTTGGAGGTTCACGGCGTCCTTGGCAATGGCTTCTTGGAGGCGGTCTACCAGGAGGCCCTCGCGCTCGAGTTTCGCCATCGCGGCATCGACTTCGTGCGCGAGGCATCGATCGAGGTGCGATACAAGGGCGAGGTCCTGGCGTGCCCGTACCGGGCCGACTTCATCGTCGGCGGCGAATTGCTGGTCGAGCTCAAGGCCATGCAGGATGTCGGGCCTGCTGCGGAAGCCCAGGTGTTGCACTACCTGAAGGCCACCCAGCTTGGCGTCGGCCTGCTCTTCAATTTCGGCGAAGAATCGCTCACCATGCGCCGCTTCGTGCACAACCACGACGACCCAATCGAACCGGCGGTCGGAGACCCCCTTGGGAGCGACGGTCCAATCGGCTCCGCGTAATCCGCGTAATCCGCGGTTTGGTCGGGCGCGCAGCGCCGCCGACGAACAAATATTCCGCGTAATCCGCGTAATCCGCGGTTTGGTCGGGCGCGCAAGGCCGCCGACCCGACCACAACCCATTTACCCGCGCGACGCTGGTTTCCTCAGGTGAAGTCGTTGCGCATCTTGTTGCCTGCCCTGTTGGCCGTCCTCGTCGTCGTGGCCCTGCCGCAGCCGGCCGCGGCGCAGACCCATTCGTGCGGCGACATCCAGATTGTCTTCCGTAACCCTGACCTGCAGCCGGATTCGAGCGGGTTCATCACGGCTGAAGGGCAGTTCTTCGCGCAGTTCCAGCTCATCGGCGCGGATGCTGACAAGGTCGAGGTGTTGGGATTCAGCTTCGGCGCGTACACGGCGGATTTCCCCGATTCCATCTGCGCTGCCCCGGTCTGGTACACGGGCCAGCAGATCATCAATTACCGCGCCGACGTTGACGCCTCCGACGGCTTCTTCATCAATTTGCAGACTCAGCTCGTGCCCGACGGCGACTACACTGCGGCCGTCCACGCCTACGATGCCAACGACAACGAATTGGCCCGGTTCTGGGCCAAGGCGAAGGTCGACAATTGCGACGCCGCCGCGACGCCGGCGCAGGAGCGCTGCGACACCGACGCGGCCATGATGAAAGCGCACGACAAGACCGGCCCTTGGCCCATCATGCTCCCCGGCGACGGCCAGAAGATGACCGACGTCGTCGGCTTCAGCCTGGAATTCGCGGAGCTTCTGTCGAACTGGACCGTCACCTTGAGCGGCGTCAACGTCACGGGCGAACTCGAAGCATGGGACGGCCGACTCTGGGACGACGACCTCCTTCCAGGCTATGGCCCGAACGGCCTCGGCGCCCTTCTCGTTGAGGAATGCAGCCAGAGCCCGCCCCAGGAATGCGCGCACCTTGGCCAGGCCTTCAAGTGGAACAAGCGCGAACTCACGAACGACGACGTTCTCCGCGTCGAGGCGTATGACTTGGCGGGAAACGTCGCCATCAAGTCCATCCACATCGGTTCCGCCGTCGCGGGCGGCGCCATCACGGACCAAGTCCCGCTGCTCACGCACACCGTCGACAAGTTGGAGCAGACGGTAGCTCCCGGCGAATCGGCGGTCTTCAACTTCAAGATCACGAACTCCGGCGCCGAAATCGGCCACCCCTTCGCAGCGGCCGACGCACCCACCGGCTGGAAACTGGAGTGGCAACCGCAACACGTCCCGGTCGAAGCAGGTGCAACGAAGGACCAGGCCCTCTTGGCAACGCCACCGGTCGGAACGCAGACCGGGCAATACAAGGTGAACGCGACGCTCAAGTACCAATCCGGAGCCGAGGAGAAGAGCATCGACCAAACGCTCACCGTCCGCGTCAACAGCAACGCCCCCTCGATCGGAAACTCGACGACGACGGACGGCAAGGGCGGCAAGGGCGCGCCCGGACTCGGACCCGTCGCCATCCTCGTCGTGGCTGCCGCGGCCGTCGTGATGCGGCGCCGGCGCGGCGACTAAAGCTGGGTGCGTGAAGCAAGCGGCGCTTTGATGACCCTGTGAGCGGTGGCGCGCGCGTGCAGGCGGTGCCTTGGCCATGAGAGCGGGCCGCAAGGCGTCCCTCATCCTCCTGAGCAACGCGCTAGGCGCCCTGCTCGGCTACGCGGCACTCGTGCTCATCGGCCGCTACGTGCCGCCCGCGTCGTATGGGTTCTACTTGTTCGCCCTCGGCCTGACCGGAATCCTGTCCATCCTCAGCAACCTTGGACTGGGCGCCGCCCACCAACGACACATCGCGCAAGGCACTCCTGTGGGGCAAGCCCTCGGCGTCCTCGTCCGACTGCGAGCGATGTGGGGGGGCGCCTTGATGCTCCTCTTCATTGCTGGCTGGGCCGCCTGGACCACCTGGTCGGGCAAGGAACTCACCGACGCGACGACGCCGGCGCTCGTGGCGGCAGCACTCGTGCTGCACCTCGTATCAGGGGTCCGCCAAGTTTTCCTCGACACCTGGCAAGGCCAGCAGCGCGTCCACCGCGTCGAACTGATCCGCTTCATCGACTCGTGGCTCACCGTCGTCCTGCTCGCAAACGCCGTGATGCTCCTTGCCCACCTCACCGGGCGTTGGGAAGTCGTGCCGGGCGTTGGTCCTTTCTGGGCGCGGACCCTTGGTTGGTCGAGCCCGCCTAACCTCGAAGCGACGGCACTGCTGCTGGCCGCCTGCTACCTCATTGCGAAGCTGGTGACCTTCATCGTGGCCGCCGCCTGGTCGCTACGTGACCACGTCACCGTGGCGGGATGGGACACGGGCCTCGCGCGTTCCTACGTTCGCTTCGCCGTCCCGGTCGCCATCACGGGCGTGCTCGTGCTCGTGTTGCAATCGACGGACACGGTGCTCCTCGGCTTCTTTTGGACGTCTCGGGAAGTCGGCCTATACGGCGCTGCCCAGAAACTCGCCACCCTGGTGCTCCTCGCCTCGACGGCGGTCGCGGCCGTCCTGTTCCCGCGCTTCTCGCAACTGCATCAAGCGGGCGATGTGGAGAAAGAGAACGCCACGTTCGATGCAGCGCAACGATACCTCCTGCTGCTTGGGGCGCCGGTGGCAGCAGCCATGGTCGCCCTCCCCCGGCAGGGGCTCCACGTCGGAGTCGGTGATGCGTACCTCGACGCGGCTGGCCCACTGCGCCTGCTCGCAACGTGGGCATTCGTCACCGCGATGGCGCTCCCTCTCGGTTCGCGTCTCTTGGGGGCGGGCAGGACCGACGTCATGTTGCGCTACTCGGCGTTCAATGCCATCGCGAACGTCGCCCTCAATTTCTGGCTCGTCCCCGAAGGTCGATTCGGCGCCGGACTCGGTGCGAGTGGCGCCGCACTTGCGACACTCCTCTCGACGAGCGGCGCAAACCTCTACCTGCGTTGGCAAGGCCGGCGCGTGTACGGCTTGTCTTGGCTCGACGCGCAACAATTCCGCATCTTTGCGGCCGGAGCGTTGGCCTGCGGGTTCTGGTTCGCATCCGCCCATTGGGTGGCGGCACGATGGTTCGACCGCGTCTGGGAGCTCGCCGCGTGGGGCGTCGCCGGCACCCTAGTCTTCGTCGCCGGCTTGGCAATTTTGGGTGAACTCAAGCGCTCCGACCTGCACTTCCTCCGCCGAGCCGCGCATCCGCGGGAGTTGTTCGCCGAACTGCGGGGAAAGTGATGGGGGAGTTTCGCGACCGGCCGACAACGATTGCCCAACGCTCCTACGACTAGGTTACCGGCAATCCCAAATGGCGTCCGCTTGTGGAACGCCTGTGGCTAAGTCAGACCGGGTCCAAACCGTGGCGCTTGCGTTAGCAGGGGCACACGACCACGGCGCCGGTTCTCCGGTCCGTTATTGCCTGGATTGGACGAGCCCAGCGCGCCCAAGCCGCCGGTGACCGCGTTGACTGCGCCAGGCTTCATGATTGCGCACGGAGCGCATCCGGTTCACGTCGCCTTTGCCTATGCCGCCAGCCTAGACATCCTGCCAGCCCCCCGGGCGGGTGGCGTCGGCGGGTTGCTCGGCGAGTTCGGATTCGCGCGCCGACTGCCCCGGGCAGCGTGGCGCTGTCAGAGGGTTCCGCGTCGGCGCGCGCCTGCGTTTTGGCCAAAGCACTTGGTCGGGTAGATGCGGCAGTCCTGCTCGCGGCCGACGGCATGTTCTCATGCCTTCGACGGGGCGTACCCGAGATTATGTCCCCGTACTTCCACCGCTGGTGGCGCTGGATTGCGCCCCGCCTTGACGGCGCCATCGCAGTCAGCCCCATGGTTGCCGCCGACCTCAAGGCCTTGTTCCCTCCCCTTCACGTGGAGGTGGTGAGGCCTTTTGTCATGCCGGAGCTTCGCGAGCGCTTGCTTCTGGAGGCGCCGAAACTTGCTGGCAGTTGCGTGCTCCATACGGCCGACCGAACGCGAAAAAATGGCACGGCGCTGTTGGTGCAGGCTTGGCCGGCGGTTCGCAAAGGCGCGCCGGGCGCCCAACTGCACCTCGTCGGCCGCGACAGCGGTGATTGGCACTGCCCCGAACAGGGAATCGTGGCGCATGGCTTCGTTCCCGACATCACGCCTCACCTTGCCGGCGCGGATCTCTTCGCTTTGCCCGGGCTGGGCCAGGCGTATACGGTCAGCACCCTCGAAGCGATGACCGCGGGCGTCCCGGCCTTAGTTTCGGACCTGACCGGCGCTGCTGAACTCGTCGCCCAAGCCGATTCCGACCTTGTCGTTGCACCGGAACCCCCGACCATCGCAAAGGCCATCGTTTCTTACTTGAACCGGCCTGTTTCGGATCGCCGCGACCTAGGGGAGCGCTGCCGTCGTCTTGCTTCGGCCCTCACATCGGAACGCCAGACCGCAGAGTTCACCGCGGCCCTGGACCGAATCATGGGAATGACATGACTGCAGTAGGGCGCCGTCGCTAGGCTTTTTCCAAAAGGTACGTCATCTCCGACGGGCGCCGGTTGATGAGTGGCTTGAGGAAAGGCAAGCGGACCGACAGGTGTACCGTCGCGCCCCACCCGTTCTTGCCGACGACGAAGCGGTCGTTCAGGATTGCCTCACGCGCCGTCACGCTCATCTTGATGCGGCGGAACCTCGCGTCCGTGTAATGGCGGAAGGCGTAGTCGTGGTCCGGGTCGAATGAAGCGAAGTTGTTGGGGTGGATGATGCGGGTGTGCGTCGGGTCCGCGATGGTGTTCTGGCTGCGCGGGTGGGGCGTGACGATTTCGAGGCGCCCACCGGGGCGGATGATGCGGTGGCACTCCTCCATGAAGCGGATGAAGCCGTCCTTGTACGGAACCAGCCCGAGGTTGTGCGGGATGTGCTCGATGATGTGCCGGGCCAGCACGTAGTCGAATGCCGCGTCCGGGAAGGGCCACGGGAAGCGCAACACGTCATGGACGACCTGCACGCCGGGGATGGGCGCCACGTCCATGTTCGTCCAACCGTCGCTGGCGGAGCGAATGTCGTTGCCGCACCCGACGTTGAGGGACTGCCGTGCCTGCACGCCCGCGACCAAGTGGGTTCGGCCAAGAATCTGCCGATGGCTGGAACCGGGCGTCATGTTGTCATGCCCTCGACCGGACTGCGCGATAGACTTCCGCCGTCTGCCGCGCGGCCCGCGCCCACGTGAAGGTGCGCGCGTGCGTCAGCCGGGCTTCCCGGCCAGGGAAAGCTGACGCTCGCACGGCCTGCCCGTCCCAGGCGTCGGCAAAGAGCGTGCGCCACGCTTCGACGTCGTTGGGCACGAAACGGGCGGCCGTGCCTAGGACCTCGCGGTGCACGGGGATGTCGGAAACCGCGACAGGAGGGCCGCAGGCTAGGGCCTCCAACGGTGGGAGACTGAACCCCTCTGCTACGGAGGGATGGGCGACGACGTCGGCGCTGGCAAAAAGCTGGCGAAGCGTTGCGTCGTTGACGTGGGCTAGGGCGACGTAGCGGCCCTCGGCTTCGAGCCGCTGCTCGAGGTCGCGCAGCCCCGAGAGTTGCGCCATGACGGCTGGCGGTCCATGCCTTCGCCCGACTTGGACGACATGCACGAACGGCAGGTCGCGTGCGGCTTCGAGGACGATGTCGAGGCGTTTGCGTAAGTCCACGTTCATGGCGACAAGGACATTGAGCCGGCCCGGCACGAACGGACTTGGGCGCCCCGTGGGCCAGGGCTCCGGGAAGAAGCGCTCGTGGTGCACGCCGTGGTGCACCGCATGCACGCGGGCGGGATTGGTATCCAGGGTCGCAAGGAGGTCTCGCCGCGTGGCCTCGCTCACCGTGATGAACTCCGGGTCGGCGCGCAGGGCGCGGCGAAGGTTGTGCATGTCCAGCGCCTTGCGTTTCACCCCGCCCGACGCGAGCTCCGGGCGCAGGATGGGGATGAGGTCGTGGACCGTGACGACGTCGGGCCTGCGCCAACGTGGGAGGAAGTTGTGGTAGGTCGCATGCAGGACGCCGCCGCCGACGACCGGGACGAGGGCGGAAAGCTCCCGCGTGACCAAGCCGCCCACAGCGCGGCCGGCGACATGAACCTCCCTAGTCCACAGCTTCCTGGCACGGACCTCGACGCCTTGGGCCCGGAGTGCCTCCAGCAAGTCCAGCGAATATCGTTTCGTCCCGTACATCCCGACGGTGTCATGGTAGTACAGAATCGCCCGCAGTCGGTCGGCTCGCGGCTTAGGGGGCGGCGGCGTCGGAGGCGTCCTAGCCGCACTTGCCTCCGCCTTCGCCATCGGGCCGTCCCACCCTGGGGCCGGTCAAGGACGCACCGGTGCGGTGCGCCGCGGAACTTTTGGGCGGTGCGCGCCCCACCCTTGCTGCCACGAGCCCTTCCGGCGGCCATCTTTCCCCCTCCTTCCGTGCGCGGCCCGGAACTCCCGATGATGACCGGCCCCGCCGCGGTTTGGGGGCGTCATACCTTGGCCTGGTCCTTCTTGTGATCCTCGCAGGCCCGCGCAAGTTCCGCCAGAATGGTGGCCACCGCATCGGGGGTCCGCTGCGTGATTCGGTCAAGGAGGCCGTGCAAGGCCAACCAGTCGCGGGCCAGTTCGAGTTCATGCCCAACGAGGTTGCCGTCGTTTGTTTTGCGCCACGGCCCCCGCTGGCTGCCGCCCAAGTACGTGCCCAGCAAGCTCGCCACCATGCCGGAAACGTCCTGGCCACGCGCCTCAAGGCCCTTGTTCAACGAGGTCCGCTTCTTGAGGTCGTTCCGGCTGAAAAAGCGGCTATCTTCCTTGTCAATGGAGGTCAGTTCCATGAGAAACCAGGCCTGCTCGGCCGTGAGGCGAGCGGCAAGCTCAATGGCGGCGCAGGCCTTGACGGAGCGATGGCCCAATAGGTCTCCATTCCAGGTTGGCGCTTATAAATGGCGACCCGCCAGGCCCCCGTCGCCAAGTCTAAAGTACCAAAATGGTACACTATGTCTCATGCGCAACTTGGTCGAGGTGTTCGGCGACCGGCCACAAGTCCGGCTCATTGAGGCAGCCCTGGCGATGGCGCCGTACGAGTTCACGCGGGCCGAGCTTGCGGCAGAGGCCGGCCTATGGAAGCCCTCCGCCAACCGACTCTTCCCAGAACTGGAGCGGCTACGGCTGGTTCGACAGGTCTCGGACGGAGACCACCCGAAGTATGCCGTCGTGAACGAAAGCAAACTCTTGGCGGTCTTGCAATCGCTTGAGCCGGCGTTGGCCATGGCGATGCGGGCCGACGAATCCCTTGCTCAGGATCTGAATGTGCCCGAGTTGTTCCAGCAGCGAGTCGCTGCGGTCGTCACTGCGCCCATCGTAATTCGCGTTGAAGGCAACACCACGAACGATGCCAAAACCAGAGCCCAGCGCGATTGGGACACGCGCGGCACTCGCACGTCCACGGTTCCCGCCGCAACAAGCAGTCAGGTGACCGTGTGACGCCGGAGTCTGACGTTCAGGTGCGCGAGTTTCAGGTCTTGTCGGAGAAGTGGGGACGCTTCGATCTTCCAAATCGAATCGTGGTTCTCGCCCGCATCTTCTTGACCGGCATTGGCACGCATGGGGGGAAGCGGCGCCAGATTCGCAACGCCGTCCACATGGAAGTCATGGCTCCGGAGAACAAGAAAGGCAAGCCTGGCAACGACCCCTATCGAGACCAAGACGTGGTGGAAACCGTGACCGAGTTCAAAACAGTCCGACCGGCTGAATCAAGGTATGAACTGGACGATGGCAGCATCATGCTCCTGACTTATCGCCCGCTGAAGTTCAAGCTGACCAACAAATACAATCTGGCAGGCGAGCCGGTTCTCGGCGCCGAAGCGGAGACCGAAATCGAAATCGTAGGGTCGGTCCGAAACATGCTGGCGACCGAAGCGGGCCCAGCGCAGGCCGCACCGGCGACCGTTGCCAAGTCTTGACGCTGTGCCGCCGCTACAGGAGCTATGCGGTCACCCACTCCGCCTTTTGAGCGAGGCCACGGGGGCGCATCTCCCGACGACCTGCGCGGTCTCTCATCTCTTTCTGCCGTTTCGGGCCAATCGGCTCCGTTCCGAACCCGCTTACGAGTCTTGGCCCTCACCCTCTTTCCTTAACGCTTTAATAACTTCAATCAGTCGGCGCATCAGCGCACCGGGTTGCTCTTCTAGGAGGTCCGCTCCAGGGGCACCCAGCACCAGGGAGCACCAGGGTCCGTCATGGCGAGCACCACATTCCGTTTCGCAGGGGAGTCGGGGGAGGGCGTCATTTCCGCCGGCGAGATTTGCACCCTTGCGACGAGCGACATCGGGTTCAATGTGTTCACTTTCGAGTCGTACCCCGCCGAAATTAAGGGCGGCCATTGCTGGTACCAAGTCCGCGCCGGCAACGAGGAAGTCCTGTCCGCCGGCACCGGCGTCGATTGCCTCTGCGCCTTCAACCAGGAAGCCATCGACAACCACCTCAAGGTCGTCTCCAAGGGCGGCGTCGTCGTGTATGACCCCGGCCAAGTGGCTAGCGTGCCTGATTCGCCGGGCCTCATCTTCTACCCGGTCCCGTTCGACCAACTGGTCAAGGAGAAAGTTCAGTCGCCGAAGTCGAAGAACGTCTTCGCCGTCGCAATCGTCATGGCCCTGTACGGCGTCCCGGTCGCGGAAGTCAAGAAGACCGTGGCCCGCAAATACAAGGGCAAGAACCCGAAGCTCCTGGAACTCAACGATCAAGCCGTGCAAGCCGCCTTCGACTACGTCGCCACGATGCAGCTGAAACACCCCGCCACGCTCAAGGTCGGCACGCACGACGACGAACGCGTCCTTCTCAACGGCAACGACGCCATCGTTCTCGGCGCCCTCGTCGCCGGTTGCGACTTCTTCGCCGGCTACCCCATCACGCCCGCCTCCAGCATCCTCGAAGGCCTCGCCGTCGAAATGCCGAAACTCGGCCACACCTGCCTGCAAGTCGAAGACGAAATGGCCGCCCTCGCCCACTGCCTCGGCGCCTCGTACGCGGGTGCCAAGTCGATGACGGCCACGTCTGGCCCCGGCTTCAGCCTCATGCAGGAACTCCTCGGCCTCGCCTCGACGGCCGAACTTCCAGTGGTAATCGTCAACTGCATGCGGGGCGGCCCGAGCACGGGCCTCCCAACGAAGCCGGAACAATCCGATTTGAACGAGATGGTCTTCGGCTCGCACGGCGAAGCTTCCCGCATCGTCCTCGCCCCGACGGGTGTACGCGACTCGTTCTACCAGACCATCTGGGCCTTCAACATGGCGGAGAAGTACCAAGTCCCGGTCTTGCTAGCAACAGACCACAGCCTGTCGAACCGCACGGAGAACATCCACATCCCGTCGATGAAGGGGACGCCCATCCTGCGCCGCAAACTTCCGACGGAAGCCGAGCTTGCGGATTACAAGCGCTACAAGTTCAGCCCCGACGGCGTCTCCCCCATGTCCCTGCCCGGCATGAAGGGCGGCACCCACGTCGCGGAAGGCCTCGAGCACAACGAGTACGGCAACCCAAACTATACGGGCGCCAACCACGAGGCCATGATCAAGAAGCGCCTCCACAAGATCGACGACGCGTGGAAGTACCCCATGGCCGTCGAACGCTTCGGCGATGAACACCCCGACGTACTCGTCGTGACGTGGGGCTCCACGAAGGGACCAGTCAAGGAAGCCGTCACGACCGCCATCCAAGAAGGCAAGAAAGTCGGCTACGTCGTGCCCAAGATCCTCAACCCGATTCCAATCCAAGGTTTCCTCGACCACATCGAGAAGGCCCCGCAAGTCCTCGTGGCCGAAATGAATTACACTGGCCAACTCGAAGGCATCCTGCGCAAACACACCGTGCGCCCATACCACCGCCTCAACAAGGTGCACGGGACTCCGCTCACGTGGCTCGAGATTAAGGAAAAGATCGACGCCATCCTCGCCGGCAAAGCCAAGGCCCCGAGTTACAGTTCCGAACAGAAGGCCGCGACCGCCGGGGGACCACGCGGCGAACTGGCGCCGGCCCGCGGAGGAATCTGATGCCAATCAACGAATCCGACGTCGCAACCCCCGTCGCCAAGGCAACGCCCAGCGCCAAGGCAGCCCCCAGCACGGCCATCTCGCAACCCTTGCCGGTCGCCGGAAATGCGCCGCTGCAAGCCAAGGACTACAAGGGCAGCCTGCCGCCCGTGTGGTGCCCCGGGTGCGGGGACTTCGCCGTCCTCGCCGCCATGCAGAAGGCCCTCGCCGAACTCGCCATCGCTCCGCATGACCTCGTATTCGTCTCCGGCATCGGCTGCTCCAGCCGCTTCCCGCACTTCATGAACGCGTACGGCTTCCACGCCGTGCACGGCCGCAGCCTCCCCGTCGCAATCGGCCTCAAACTCCAGATGCCCGACAAGACCGTCATTGCAGTCGGCGGCGACGGCGACGGCATGGCCATCGGCGCCGGCCACTTCGTCCACACGGCGCGCCGCAATCCCAAGCTCGCATACATCATGATGGACAACGAGATCTACGGCCTCACGAAGGGCCAAGCGTCTCCGACGAGCGAACTCGGACTCAAGACGAAGTCCACGCCCTTCTCGAGCGCCCTCAAGTCGGCCGACCAACCCATCAATCCGCTCGCCCTCGCCATCATCTCGGGAGCCACCTTCGTCGCGAGGGCCTACTCGGGCAAGGTCAAGGAACTCGTCGACATCATCAAGCGCGCCATCCAGCACGAGGGATACGCCTTCGTCCAAGTCATCAGCCCCTGCGTCACCTTCCACGACATCTACGAAGCCGCGAAGGCAAACCAGAGGAGCCTCGAACCCACCCACGTCGTCGGCGACAAGTTCGCAGCCCTCAATGCGGCCATGACGGATCACTGGGTCACGGGTGTCTTCTACGAAGAGAAACGCGAAACCCTCGTCGGCGCTGTCACGAAGCAGAAGGCAGAAGCCGCGGCACGCAAGGGGACCGGTCTGGCGGGATTGGCCGAGAAGGTCCTGGCGACGGCGAAGTAGCGCCGGCACGCCCGACGACGGCCGACACGCGGAGGACGCGGAAACCCGCGGAAACGTGGCGCCCACCGCCCGCCGACCGGAACCGTGCAAACCAAAGCGCCACCAGTCGCTAGGCCCGCGGGGGATTCGTCCCGGCGCCGCCCGCAAGATGCGCCTCTTCGCCCGACCCGGTCACGCGCAGGAATTCCGCCAGCGCCAGAGCGTAGGCCTCGCCCCGCGACTGTAGGACCTGCGCGGAAAGGTCTGCCAGGGGCTTCGCGGCGCCCTTTTCATCGACCGTGAAGTGGATTTCCAGGTTCAATGCGCCGCCCAAAGCGCGAATAAAGGCGTACAGCGTGGTGCGCGGCACGGGCGGCGCATCCATGCTGCGTCCGATTTGCGCGATGGCTGCGGCGCGTCCGTCGCCCAGCAAGGTGCGCGCTAGGCCATCGATCCACACGCCCTGCGGGCCAAGGCGGACCAGGCGCGGAAGCTGCGCGATGGTCTGGCGGCGGCGCGACTCGTCGTGGGCCGCGCGCACGAGGTCGCGTAGTGGCAAGCCTTGCCGCGCCGCGGCAAAGGCCGGGCCGTCGTGCAGCAGCGACACGAGGGCAGCACCAAGTCCGTCGCGGCGAGCCTCAAACACGGATGCCACCGTAGCCTGTTCCGCTACGCAGCCATTTGCCACCAGCGCGGCAAGCACGGGGCGCTCCCACTCCTCGGGCGCCAACGCGGCGAGGAAGGCATCGCGCGAGGCGAAGGCGCGGTCGCCCAGGACCCAGCGGTCGGCACCTGCCTCACGCCACGCCGCCATCGCAGCGGCCGCAAGTTCAGTTTCGCCGACGAGGCCAGCGCGGTAGCGCGCCATCTGTTCGCGTTCTGGGACGTGGACGAATCCGTCGGGCAAGCGGACATCGACCTCGACGGGCTGGCGATTGACCGGGCCCAAGTACCCTTGGCGCACCCGCTGGTGCAGGCCCCCCGCACGGCGCCCGCATTCGCCGCAGGCCTGGAGCCACGGGCCGTCGCGCCACTGCAGGCGTACGCGCGCTCGGTCGTCGTGTCGGCAAGCCCAGCCCGGCTCGACGCTCCCCAGAAAACTTACGCCGCCTGTTTCGCCCAGTCCGTCAATCCACTCCTGCGGCGGCTGCGGTATCTTGCCGGTGCACCACAGGCGCTTGCCCGCAAAGAAGTGCAGGCCATGCCGCTTGGCCATGGTTCCGTACGCGACCATGAGTACACGTGCCTCGTCATGGTTCTGCACGCCGAGGCTGCACATGCGGTTGACGTGGCCGCGTTGCAAGTAGAAGCGGCGCTGCCCGGCGATTTTCGCATCGAGCAGGCGCGGGGCCGCGTCCCACTCGGCCAGCTTGATCGCCTTGGCCGCGGCGCCGAGGACGTGCCGATCGAAGCGCGCCGCAAGCGGGACCTTGCCGGCCTTGAGGCGTTCCAGGCCGCGGCGCAACCGCGCCAAGGCGCCAGGCTCCCGGCCTATGCAGTCCGGGAGGCAAAGCGTCGGGTCCTCCCGCAATTCGCGCAAGCGGGAAAGAAACTGGTCTTGCACCGTGCCGGCGGCCGTGCGCAGACTGGACTTGCGGCGCGGGCCGCCCGTGGGCGGCTTCTGCCCGGTGTTCGGAGGTGGCGGCAGGGGCGTCATGGTGCTCGCGCCTCAGGTCGGTCATGGCTCTCGGCCGAATCCGTAGCATCCGGTCGATCAGGCAAATCTAGTTGACCGAAGCGGAACCCGTGGCGCGCCAAGACGTAGAAGGGTCCGGCGACGACGTAGAGGCCCATGAACGTCAACATTCCCCACGTGACGCCGCGCTGCAATGCGGGTTCCCCGAACGTCGCGAGTGCTGCGACGAGCAGCGCGACGCTTGTCACGGCGAGCCAGCCCCGCAGTTTCGGGAACCGGATGCGCGACACCATGAGGACGGCGAGGTAGGTGGCCACCAAGAGGACCGCCCAAGCTGGGACGCGCACGAGGACCAGCGACAGCAGCAGCACGGCGGCGCCCGGGGTCGGCAGGCCGGAGAAATACGTGCGCGTCTTGCCATCGTCACGCAGCGACTCGAACCGCGCCAGGCGCAAGAGGCCGCACACGATGTAGAATCCCAGGGGCAGCAGGACGACGAGCCGCGTCCAGCCCAAGAAATCCGCGTGCAGCGCCATGTACGCGATGACGGCGCTCGTCGTCACGAAGGTTACGGTGTCGGCGAGCGTGTCAAGGACACCGCCCAATGGGCCGCCTCCCTTGCCGAGCCGCGCAACGGCGCCGTCGATGCCGTCCATGATGACGCCGATGAGGACGAGCTGGATGGCAAGCCTGACCTGGCCCTGTGTCGCGAGGATGAGGGCGCCGCAGCCCATGAGCGCGTTCGTGATGGTGAAGAGGTCCGCGAGGCGCAAGTCGCGATTGATGCGGTCGAGGCCATCCCACTCATCACGCAGTGCGGCGTCGAAATAGGCGCTGATGCGCGACGCCATCACATGACCTCGGCGAGTTGGGTGGCGCCGGCTTGCGTCTTCGTTCCGACGTGGACCAGCCAACGCGCCTTCCCCGTTGGCACGACGAGGTCGCAGCGCGAACCGAGCCGGATGAGCCCGATGCGTTCGCCCTTCGCGAGGCTCTGGCCGGGCGTGATGTAGGGCACGATGCGCCGCGCGACGGTGCCCGCGATCTGAATGACCTTGACGCGGCCAAGCTGCGTGTCGAGGACGGTCACGACGCGTTCGTTGCGGTCGGAGTCCTTGTCCCAGGCAGGGATGTGGCCGCCGTCATGGTGCGTCACTGACACGACGGCCCCCTCGAGCGGGGCGCGGTTGACGTGGACGTCCGTGGGTGACATGAAAATGCATAACCGATCGCAGCGTCCAAGTTCCGCGTCATCCACCTCGTCGATGCGCACGACTCGTCCGTCAGCGGGGCTTGCGATGCCGGGGGAGGGTTCGCGGTCGGGGTCGCGGAAGAAGACGAGGAAGAACAGGAACACGCCGGCGCCCACCGCAAATACAACAAGGGTCCACGTCGCGCCCCACACCTGCCACCCGAGGAGGCCTAGGCCCGCGACGATGGCTGGCGCCGCCAACCAGGGGTAGCTGCCGCGGGCGAACTTAGCCACGGTAGTCCAACAGGAGTAGTCGTTCTTAAGGAGAAGGATGGGAAACCAGTTCTGGCGGCTGCCGCCTTCCTAACCCGCGTTGCCGGTTAGTTCGCCGCGCAGAGTGAAATGGAGGCCTGGGATTGCACGGATTACCACAGAATCGGGTCGTCGGCATGGTGCCCCGCACCTCGAGGTCAAGACTCTCTGAAGTTCTGTGCAATCCCAGGCCAACATGCCTTTCCTAGCGTCGACGTTTCTCGTCCTCCATCCTGCGCTCACATGACTTACCGCAGTCCGCCGGCGGCGGGGGCGTGCACGTGTTGGGTCACGAACTTTGGGAAGCGGCCGGTGGGCCAACGACCGAATCGTCGTAGCAGTTTTCGGTGACCAGCCAGCTCGTGGATTCGAAAACGAAGGGAAAAAATTAGTGGAGAAAGGGGAAAAATGGAGAAAACTAACCGGCCCACGTTGGGCGGAGAGAACTACTCGTCGCCGTGTTGACGCTTGCGGCTGCCATCGTCGCCAGCCTCGACGTCCTCGGCACCCTCATCTTCGTCGCCCAGCCCAGGGTTGCCGGCGACTTCCTTTTCTTCTGGCTGGTGTTGCTTGCCCTCGGAGCCACCGGCAATGCCTTGCGCAGGTGCAGCAGCGCCGCCCTTGCGTGCCAGGTTTCCGCCGCCCCCGGCCTCGGCGTCGTCGGTTTCCGCGCCCTCGTCGATGCCCGCCTCCTGTTGGCGACCCTGACGGAGTCCGGCTTGATTGCCGCGACCTTGGCCGGGTCCGCCTTCGTTGCCGCGACCCTGGCTCTCGCCTTGGCCGTGGGACTGGAACTGTTGTCCGCTACCGCCCGATGCGGCGCCGCCCTTTCCAGCGAAGCCCGCGCCGGACTGGCCCTCAGCTGTCTTGCCGCCCATTCCTGTACCAGACTGCCCACGGGCCGTGCTCGTGAGGTAGATTGGCGTGCTCGGCTCCGTCGTGCGGTCGACGACTTCCTCGGCACGCAGAGACTTTCCCTGAGTGTCGGATTTGGAGCGAAGCCACTTGACTTCGGTCGTCGCGGGCTTTCCAAGCGCGGAAAGAATCGCGGCGAGCTTGGGCTTGGCGTCCTTCAACGTGACGGGCTGGTTGTCCAGGTAGAGGGGTGCTAGGTTTTCGGTGTTCATTTGGCACAATCCCGTCGAACGCTGCGGGTTCGACGTACCGCCCGGTAGAAGACGGCTCGGATTAACGTGCGAGAGACGCGAACATGTTCCCCCCTCCACAAAGCAATCGCGGCGGAGCCAAGGCCATACAAGTGAGGGCGGCGGACAGTTTTCGGCCTCCACGGCGGAATCGGGACTTGCGCCGGTGCCCGCGTCTTGGCGTTGCACTGCAATAGCGTTGTCGCGCTCCGTGACTTCCAACAGCGACGGTGCGCAGGGACAACGTTGGCGCAAAGGAGTTGAGGCAGGAACGCAACTTGTCCAGTCATGGGCGAGTATACCTCCAAGGTCGCAGGCAAGACGAAGAAAGTCGTTGGCAAGGCCACCGGCAACCGCAGCCTCGAAGCGAAGGGCGCCATTCAGGAAACGGTAGGAAAGGCCCAACGCGGCGCCAAGCGCGCCGGCCGCTCCCTTGAGCGCACGGCGCGCCGCACTGAGAACAAGCTTCGCCGTGGCACACGCCCGGAGTCCGCGGCGCAAGGCGTTCGCTAGCGATAATACCAACAGCCTACAAAGGTCGGTGCCTGCCTCACGGCCCAATCCATTTTGTCAAGAGGTGGCGTTGATGCGATGAATAACCGAGGCGTTCATACAACAGCCGTGCTTCGGCATTGGCATGCTCGACCTCCAAGTGCAAGGCACGGATTCCGGCGTCGATGCACTCGCGTTGAGCGCTTGCCAGCATCGCTTCCCCGAAGCCCTGCCGCCGGGACGATTCTTCGACAAAGAGTTCGTCGACGAAAGCGTCCCGGCCGCCGAACTCGAGGCTGAATCCAAAGCCAATGACGATGTACCCGACGACCTGGCCGCTCTCCGCGACGAGGACGAAACCCAATTCGGGGGATTCCACTACGCGACGCAGGCTGGCCTCCGTTTCCGCCGTGGTCGGCAGGCCCTCGTGGTCATGAAGACTGCGCACTAGGGGCATGAGGACAGCCACGTCGGCCGCCCGGGCTTTGCGAATCGTCATGTTGTGCGCCCCCTCGAACGCGCCGGCATGAAATCTGCGGCCTTCATCGGCTTGCCTTCAATGCCGTCGGCAATCATCTCCGATCCGAGCTTGGCGAAGACCACGCCGTTGGCACCGTAACCCAGGAGGAACCAGCCACGCGCGTGTTCGGGGTCCGCTCCGACGTACGGCAAGGAATCCTGGGTGTCGCCAAAGCTGCCCGCCCATGCGTAAGCCGTCTCGAACGCAGCGGCGGGGAACATCCGTTTGGCCGCAGCCTCGAGTTGCCGCGTGCGCTTGGCAACGAGGCGATCGCGTTGCTCTGGACTTTTGTGGCGATCGTTGAAGCCGCCCATCATGAATCGGCCATCCGGCGTGGTTCGGCCATAGAAATACGGTCGGCCGGTTTCCCAAAAGACCAGCGGCGAAGGAAGTCCTGTGGCACCAGGCTCCGAAACGAGAGCGTACGTTTCGTAGCGCTGCTGCGGAAATGTTCGGGCATGAAGGTGCGTCTCGTATCCCGTGGCGTACACGACATGGTCGGCTCGAACGGTTGCGCTACGGTCGGTCGTTGCCCGAATCCTGGTGCGGCCGTAGTCGACCTTCGTCACCGCCGTCCGGTCGCACACGCGAATGCGTTTGTGTGAGCCGAGAAGTGCGTGAGCGAGAAGGTACGGGTCCAGCGACCCTTGTTTTTGCGAACGAATTGCGGCGGGCCGGCGAGTGCCTCCGTACACGTTCAACGCCGAACCCTCCAGCCACTCCACAGCCAATCCTAGGGTTTGTCTCGCAACGAATTCGGCTTGCAGCCGCGGGACATGCGCCAACCTGCTGGCAAAATACAGCGAATCCGAGATGGCCACCCCGCAGCCACCAAGCCGCTTTGCCAAAGCGAGCACAGCCGCGGTGCCCGCCGCCATCCGTCGGTACGTCGTTTCAGCGCCGGCTTGCCCCAAATACTTCCGGAGTCCGGCGAACTCCGCATCAACCTCGTACTGAATCAAGGCTGTAGAGGCTGCCGTGCTCCCCGCGGCCACGTCCCGTCGGTCCAGCACGAGGACATCGTAACCCTGGCTGGCCAGTTCGTAGGCCACAAAGGCTCCGGTGATGCCGGCTCCGACGACGAGGACATCGCATTCCGCGTCGGCTTCGAGCGGCGCATAGGTGCGCGGCAGACCATCTTGGACCGGCCAAAACGGTCGTGCGGAATGAAGGTCCATGGTGACGCCTCGGCGATGCCCTGCCTGTTCCTGAGCTTACCCCTTGGTTCGCGAGCAGCGGACGCCGCCCACGAGCAGGCTTGTTCGCCTTAGCGTCTACGGCTGTAGCGGGGGAGTGGGCGGCCCAGGCGGTGAGTTTGCAGCGGCAGGCTCCGGCCTCTTCCTTCCAAGCCGCAACGTCCTCTCGATGGGCCCGTCGCGCTCGGGTAAGTCCAGCACGGAAACCAAGGCGTTGAAGAATTCGGGGAACCAGCGGAAGACGCCGAAAGCAATGGCAATCATGGCAATCAAGGAGCCGCCCTTTCCGATGGCGTTGTGCATGACCCAGAAGCTCGCATGGCCTTGCCCGTAGAACCAGATGATGCCAGTGTTGCGCACGAGGTTCAGCACATAGACGATGGCGGCGACGACGATGCTGACCTTGACTTTGCGTTGCCACGCCGCTTCCGTGCCCGCGAACAGGCCGACGAAGAGCATGATGGATTGGAGGGCCGTGCAGGCGAGGATGATGGAGACCGGCAGCACCTGCGTGTCGCCGTCGGGCGTGTAGCGCAGCAGCCATTCGAACCAGTTGTTGGGTTCAGCCAAGTACGTCGCGACGTGTTGCTCCCCGGGCGGCAGGCTCGCGCAGTATTGGCCGACGGCGTCGTTTGTGCCCGTCTCCGGGTCCGGTCGGAACGGGGAGCAGTATTGGTCGGGGTAGAAGAACGTCGTCGGCGACTTGTTGTCCGCCTCGTCGACGACGAACTGCAAGCCTGCCTTGTCGCCTTGCCTGAACAGGTCGAGCATCCACTTCGTGTGATCGGACACTAAGTGGATCAGCCACAGGCGGACGGGTTGAATCTTGTCGATGAGGAAATAGGCGCCCGCCGCGACGAACGTGCTGACGTTGAGGAAGTGGACGGCCTTGTTGTCGACGTTGCGAGCAAGGCTTAGCCAATTGTGGTAGGCTAGGTACGTGAAGAAGTAGACGCCGACCCACGCAAAGACCATGTTGACGAAGTCGGCGCCCTCGCGGATGTAGAGGTCGCGCGCCGTGAGCGCCCAATAGAAGGCGAAGAGCAGCCACCCAATCATAGTGACGCGTTTCGTCCACTGCGAGCGGTTGAGGCCGAAGCCAAGAAGTGCTATGCCCGCGAAGAGGGGAACCAGGGTCCATGCTTCCCAGTCGGGATGCAGGGCATCGTCCGCGCCGAAGTAACCGAAACGGGCCTGCAATTGGTCGCCCACGATGAGCATGAGTGTCGCGACGGCGAGCCAGAAGAACGTCACTTGCCCGGCGCTGAACTTCGTCTCCGCCGGCATCGTGAGTTCCGTTGCGTAGGGGTGGACGCGTTTGCGTCGCCGCTCCTTCCGTGTCAGTTTGCCAGGCATCGCGTCAGGAGGGATTGCGGCGGAGGATGGGGAGGTCGATGGTGAGGACGAAGGCGAGGATGAGATATCAAGAGGCGTCGAAGGCGTGGCCGGTGCTTCGTCCCCGCTGCTGTCTGCCTCCGGCGCTGGGGTGCCCGCGGGCCATCCGGCCTCCCGTTCATCGGGGCCGGCGCCATCCTTGGCGCTCTCGTCGTTGTCTTCCTCCTTTGCCACGCGAAACCTACTTTGGCGGCGCTTCTAATGGTTGTGGTCCGATTGGACAACCCCTTGAACTGACGGCGGAATGAGGCCCCGTGGCAGACGGCGGGAGCGAAAGGGGCCGAGGCGGGCGCGCCCTGGACTACGCCGACCCACGCGACCCCGAACCCGAAGTCCCGCACCGCATCGTCAGCCTCGTCCCGAGCCATACCGAGACACTGCATGACCTCGGCTTGGCCGACCGCGTCGTGGGCAGAACACGCTTCTGCATCCACCCCAAACCTTGGATCGATTCTATCGCGATGGTGGGGGGTACGAAGGACGCGCGGCTCGACAAGATCCTCGCCCTGAATCCCGACCTAGTCGTGGCTGACCGCGATGAGAACCCCAAAGCGCTCGTGGAAGCCCTCACCGCCGCCGGCGTCGCAGTCCTGTGGTCCGAGATTGCAAACGTCCCGCAGGCGGTGGCCTTCATCGAAGAACTCGGCGAGCGGTGTGGCGTCCCCGATACGGCGCACCTGGTGGCCGAAAATACGCTTCGGACGTTGCTCCAAGTCCGCCAAGCCGGCGAGCCGATTCCCGTCTTTTGCCCCATCTGGCATGACCCGTGGATGACGTTCGACGTCTCGAGTTACCCGCATGCCATGCTCGCAGCCGCGGGATTGCACAACGTCTTCGCCGAGCATGGCGGGCCACGCTATTTCCCCGTGACCCTCGAGGAGGTGGCCGCCACGCGCCCAGCGTGGACGCTGTTGCCGACGGAACCGTTCCCGTTCCACAAGCAACGTGACCGTATCGACACGGCGCCCATCGGGCCGGGCGGCCGCAGCGAACGGGTGCGAATCATCGACGGAGAGGCCTTGACGTGGTTCGGGACGCGGACGGAACGCGGCTTGCGTGAGCTTGCGCGCGTCGCGGCTGACATCCGGCGCGCCTCGGCCTGAAACAACGAACGGGGCGAACTACGCCCTCCCACCCACCACACGCGGAACGCGCGGAAATCCGCGGAACCTGACGGCGTCAGTTTTCCGCGGGGTTCCGCGTCCTCCGCGTGTTGTCGGTCGGAGGCGTGGTCTCCTTGTTTCATAGGCACAGGCGTGCGTGACCGGACCCTGTGTCGTCTGTCGTCAAGCAAGACGCCGGCGAATTGCCAGCACCGCGCCCAGTGCGCAGAGCATCGCCACGAGGCCGAGGCCCGGTGCGCCCTTGCCGCCGTCGTCCGCGTCGCCGCGCCGGTCCGCGTCGTAGGGGCCCAAGCCGCCGCCGAGGTCTTCGTAGGTGACTTCGCCGCCGCCTTGGGCGTTGAAGCCCGAGTCGCTGCCGATGTCGTCGCTGGCTTGCTCCGGCGCGCCCATGGAGCTGGGGGTCGGTGAGGCCGTGCCCGTGCTAGCGGTCGTCATTGCCTTGTCGTAGGATCCAGCCGAGGAGGCGTAAGCGTAGCAGCAGCCGCCGTAGGATTCGTCGCCGGGCGTCAACGGCACGTCGAAGGCGGTGTCGCCCTCTTCCACGTCGAGGATGCCCTCCCAGCGCAGGTAGCCGTTGGCGTAGACGTAGACTTGGTGCGGCCCGCTGCGGAGGCGCAGGCTGTAGGAGCCGTCGCCGTCGGTCGTCGCGTAGCCGTAACCGTAGCTGTCGAGGTTGCTGAAGGAAATCTGGGCGCCTGGGATGGCGGTGTCCGTCTCCTTGTCCACGAGGTAGCCTTCCACGACCGCGTCGGGGGCTGGGCGGGAGCGCAGGGCGACGTTGATGGTTGTCGTCTCGTTCGCGGGCAAGTCGGTCGTCAAGCTCCACGAGTAGTATTCGGGTCCGCAGGTGCGGTGGCTCGATCCGTCCGCGTCGGTGGACTCGGAGCAGGCGCGGTAGTTGTCGTGCCAGACTTGTAGGATGGTGTAGCCGGGCGTGACGGTGCCCTCGAACGTCCCATCAGCGTGCATCGTGATGGCGCAGCCGGGGTTGTAGTAGCCTGGGCGGTACGACATGCCCGCGGAATCGGGCGATGCTGGTTCAATTGAACCCGAGGAGCCAGTAGAGCCGCCGCCTGAGGAGCCCGGTGTGGCTTCCTGGCTGCATTCGTAGAGGCCGAACTGCGGGGACTGCAAGTTGAAGTTGGCAAAGGGGACGCCCTTGCCGGTCTTGAGGTCCGTGACGCGGCCCTCGATGCGAGCGGTCTTGTCCGGGTACTTCATGATCTTGACGTCCTCGGTGACAGTCTGGCCGGAGGGAATCTGCACGTTGCGGTGGATGCCGGCGTAGCCCTCCTTCTGCACGTTGAGGCTGCCACTTCCCGAGTAGACCTTCATGGCGTAGCGGCCTTGCGAGTCGGTGAAGGTGAAGTTCTCGCCGCCCTGCGAGCAGCAGCAGCATGGGTACGAGCTGGACGAGGTCGTGCCGGTCCCGCTGCTTGTGCCCGAATCCGAGGCCGGCATCGGCTCGGCGTAGCAGCAACCGCCGCCGTACGTGTAGGCGCTGACTCGTGCTCCTTCGACGGCCCGGCCGTCCTGGTCGCGCACGGTGCCCTTGATCGTCGCATCGGGCGGCGGCAGGGCGCGCATCGCAAACGACGCTTCCGAGCTGCCATCCAGCAGGCGTGATTCGTAGAGATTCTCGAAGCCGGGCGCGCGGATGTTGACGGAGTGCGTGCCGGCGCGCAGCGACAAGACGAAGCTCCCGTTGGCCGCGGTCCGTCCATAGGCGGTGCTGGAGAATTCTCCTGGGCAGCAGACCTCGACTTCGGCGTTGGCGATGCCCTTTCCGGCCGAGTCGACGACCTTGCCGCGCTGGTTCACGGTCTCACCTGTGAGGGAAATGTCTTGGAATTCGGCTTCAGAGATCGAGATGGCAAATGTTGCCGCGGCGAACCCCGTGCGCGTCGCGGTCAAGGTGTATTCGCCGTCCGAGAGGGCTTGGAACCTGTAGTAGCCGGATTCGTCGGAGGCGGCGGTCACGTCGACGGCGCCGACGGACGGTTCTAACGCGACGGGGCCGGGTTTGGTGAGGCGCAGGGTCACGCCGGGAAGGGCGGAACCCATGCATCCCTTGGAGGAGTTGCCTTCAGCGGGAGTATAGCCGTAGTAATAGTCCCGGCTGCAGACCGTTCCTTCCAGGCTGCTCGTTGATTGGGCCGAGACAGGCTCGATGAAGAGGCCGGCGCCGGCGAAGACGAAGGCGAGGGTCAGGACCCAGGCAGAGATGCCACGCATGCGCCCCGATTGGCGCCGTAGGTAGATAAAAGGCCGATGTTCGTTGGGAAGTTTCCCGATGCGCTGGGATGGCGTGGGCTAGCGCGGGATGGCGCTGGAGTAGGGCCGCGTGGAGTTTGAGTGGGGTCGAGTGGGGGTGGGTGGGGCCGGGCCACGTCGCACCCAACCCTTAGGTCTCCGGCCCCCGAAATGGAGGCCGGAGAGGGTGGTGGTCGGTGGTGTTGGTCCCAGTGGCCCGAAGGACACAGGGACCGGCAGTCTGCACCGAAGCGCAGCCTGCTTGAGACCTAATATCTGGATCGTTGGGAAAAAGGTTCCCATCCTGGCAAGGCTAACCTGTATGGCCAACCCCGGCCATGGACATATCAACCACTGGCTGCCGTCACTCTGCGACCTTGTCGCGTTTGCCGGCGGCCTTGGCGCTTTCCCGCTCGCGTTTGTCGGTCGCCCTCTCCGTGTCGCGGCGCTCGATGACCTTGTCTGCTGCCTTCTGCTCCTGCTCGAGTTCCCGGGACAGGGCAGCCATCTCTTGCTGAATCTGCTTGTGGCTGGGGATCTCGCCGATGATGTCGGCGCTCGAGCCAATGAGCTTCTCCAGGTCCCTCAGGTCCGTGGCCTTCATGGCGGAAGTCTCGGACCCCGCGCCGAGGTAGCTCGCGATGCCTTGCAGGGCCCGCGTCATTTCGAAGGGAAGCACGATCTTCGTTGCTTGGCCGTCGCCCAGGCGACCTAGGGCATCAAGCGACAGCACCGTGAGCGCCTTGTGGTCGAGCGGAGCCGACCCAAGGGCCAGGACGCGCAGTGCTTGGGCGCGGCCCTGCGAGTTGAGGATTTGCGCCGTGCGTTCGCCCTCGGCTTCGAGAATCTTCGATTGGCGCACGCCTTCCGCTTCCAGGATGCGAGCGCGCTTCAGGCCTTCCGCTTCAAGGATGGCGCCGCGCTTCTGGCCGTCGGCCTTCAGGATGGCGGCGCGGCGCTCGCGTTCGGCGGACGTCTGCTCCTCCATCGCCTTCTTGACGCGCTCGACGGGGTCGACTTCGCGGATCTCGACGCCTTCCACGCGGACACCCCACGCATCTGTCGCTTGGTCAAGCGTGTCGCGCAGCCGAGAGTTGATCTTCTCGCGCGAGTACAGGACCTCGTCGAGTTCCATGTCGCCGATGACCGCGCGCAGCGTCGTCTGGGCCAGGGCCACGGTGGCGACGCGGAACTCGGAGACTTCGAAGTAGGCGCGCTCCGGGTCGACGACCTTCGTGTAGATGATGGCGTCCACGTTCGTGGGCGAGTTGTCCTTCGTGATGACTTCCTGCGATGGCACTTCGAGGACTTGCGTGCGCATATCCATGCGGATGACGCGCGCACCGAGCGGGATGACGAGGTTCACGCCGGCGTTCAGTTTGCCGCGGTACTTACCGAGAAAGATGTACAGGCCCTGCTCATAGGGCTGCACGATGCGGATGGAGGCCGCAAGCAGGAGCATGATGAGGACGGCTGCAATGATGCCGAGAACGACGACGACGCTGACCATGAAGCGAACGACCTCGGTGTGGGGCTTGAACCTATGCTTGTCCATGGTCATTGTTGTCTTGCCGACCGTGGTGTGGGAGGCTTGGGATTTCACAGATACCCACAGAGCTTCCACCTCGACCGAAGAGCAATCCCCGGCGAGCCTCATTCGCTAGCGGTCCGACGGCCCACGCGGCAGCACGCTCTGCCTTTTCCGCAGATGCCGCAGATTTCGCAGAAATTGAATCGAAGCGAGGCCCCAACATCTGTGGCATCTGCGAAATCTGCGGAAACGGCGCGGTGCCCTTCCACGCGCACCAGCAATGCTGTAGTCCAAGGGCGCGCCACGTTCGAATCAATCTGCGACGGGACCCGCCAAACTCCGCCGACGCCGGCGGCCACGTGCAGAAAATACCACTTAGACGAAACTGGCGGCGCCGCGCGCCGCTGTCGAAGTCGTGCTTCCAAGTCAAACCGAAGTCGTTGTTCAGGCTCAAACCGACGCCGACGCCGACGCCGGCGGCGGACTGCGGTAGGCCAAGTGGCCGGGGGATTCGAAAACGATGATCTTGCGAATCAAGCGACCAACCGACCGAGGATTACGGAGATTACGGGGACACTGGGTCACAGTCCGTTCTCCGTAATTTCCGAATCCCCGGTTCGTCGGGCGCCGTTCGTTGGCCGCTATCGGCGTCATGTGCGGAAACGTCGCGCCTCAAATCGAGTACAACCGCCCGCCATCGACTGGGATGACGGTGCCGCGGATGAAGCTCGCTGCCGGACTGCACAGGAACGCGATGACGGCGCCCACTTCCTCGGGCTTCCCCAACCTGCCTTCCGGCGTCGCGGCAATCCAACCGTCTCGGACGGCGTCCGCGCCCTTGCCCGTGCGCAGGCCCATCTCCGTTTCGAGGTGCTTGAGGCGCGCGGTGTCGATGTACCCTGGCAGGATGCTGTTGATTGTGACGCCCGGGGGCAGCTCGCGGCTCAAGGTCTTGCTCCAACTTGCCATGGCTGCGCGGATTGTATTGGATACGCCGAGGCCCGGGATGGGTTCGCGCACACTCGACGAGAGGACGTTCACGATGCGTCCGTAGCCAGCTTGCTTCATGCCGGGCACTAGGAGTTGGGCGAGGAGGTGGCTCGCGAGGAGGTGGCGACCGTACGGCTTGAGGAAATCCTCCTCCTTGGCGTCGAGCAGCGGACCGCTCGGGGGGCCGCCGGTGTTGTTGAGGAGAATGTGGATGGGCCCGTTCTTTTCCAAGTGGTCGGCGACCTTTCGCTTCAGCTCGTCGCGCTTCTCGAGGTCCGCGACGAGGGCATGGGTCTCGCGCGCCCCCGCATTGGTGAGGATTGGGCGCAGGCCGTTCAGTTGGTCCGCTCGACGAGCGAGAACCGTGACGGTGCATCCGAGTTCAGCAAGCGATATTGCAGCAGCGCGCCCGATGCCGTCCGAACCGCCGCATACGAGGGCGTGGCGGCCCTTGAGGTTCGTATCCACGCGGGCGGGAGTCGGGGGGTTGCACTTCAAGGCGACGGCCTAGGGGCTCTGAGTGTCGCGCCGGCGGCCCGTGCATCGCCCCTTGGCCGCGGATTCCAGCCGACTCCTACTAGCCGTGGAAGCTGCGGAATCTCGGGAACCGACTTCCTTGGATTCCTTGATTCCGCGGCTCGTATGGCCGTTGGAGGCGCTGGATTCCTTGGAACCCCGCGACATGGGGGCGGTCGGCCTCCCGAACAAAGCCCACCGACGAGACCCGCCAAGGCGCGGCTGCCCTAGCCTTGCAAGAGCACAGCCCGCACTGGGCTCGCATCCGCATCTTCAAGAGGCAAGGGCAGGGCCATCAGTTCGTAGAACCCGGGCTCCACGTGGGCCAACACGAGCCCCTCGAGGTTCATCATGCCGTGCTTGAAGAGCATCTGGTGCGCCTCCAGCCCCTTCGAGGCAAAGAGGTCAGTGCTGGGCGTGTCGAAGCCGACCAGGACAGCCCTCATTGCGCCGAGGCGGTCGATGAGTTCCGGCTCGGGGGCGGCAAAGTCGTCGTTCCACTTGTTAGGGTCCGGGAACGTCCCGGTCTTGAAGAGGAGGCGGGTGGCCTGTGGCTGCTGCTTGAGTTGCTCCCACCCGAAGCGCTCGCCGCGCGGAACATCGACTTCGATGACTTGGCAGGGCCCATGGTACGCGTCGAGCGGCAGGCTAGCGGCATCCTTCCCCCCAAGGCGGTAGTGCATCGGCGCGTCGGTGTGGGCTCCAACGTGGTACGTGGTATGCATGTCGCCGAGATCGATGCCGTCCCCGTTCGAGAGGCGAGCGGACTTGTTGGACCGGTAGGGGACGTCGCCGGGCCAGACGCCAATTTTTGGGCTAATGCGCGGGGAGATATCGATGACTTGGCTGGACGTCGTGCCCGTCTTGTTCATGGCCACACCAGCCTTCATTGATTCTTCACCTGCGCCGTGACCTTCAACTCGACCCCGATGGGGCCAGGCAGCGCCTCCACTTCGACCGTCGTGCGTGCTGGGCGGAAGGGGCCGAACGTCGCGTTGTACACTTCATTGAATGCCGCAAAGTCGCGCTTCATGTCGATGAGGAACACGGACACGTCGAACACGTCCGCCAACGTGCATCCAGATTCCTTGAGAATCGTCTCGATGTTAGCGATGCATTGCCGCGTCTGCGCCGTCACGTCGTAGTCAAGCGGCTTCCCCTTGGCGTCGCGCACGGGGCCGCCGGGAATCTTGTCAGTCGCCGGGACACGGGGGCCGATGCCTGCGAGGAACAGGAGGTCGCCGACGCGGCGGGCGTGCGCGTAGTTTGCAAGAGGCTTCGGGGCCTTGCTCGTCTCGACGACGCCGGACGAGGAGCTAACCGCGGATTTCGCGGATTGCGCGGAAACAGACCCTTGCGGTTCGTTCCGCGGGTTCCGCGAAATCCGCGGTTCGGCCGGCGTGCGCCCGGTCGCCGCCGGGCTTTCCTGCAGAAGTGGCGATCCGCCGCGCGGACCGACCAGCGCCATCGGCTTGGCGCCCTCCCACTTGTCGGCTTCTTCCATCGTGAGCGTGTTGAGTTGCGTCGCCCCACTTGCGCCGGCGGAAGCAAGCACGTTGCGGTCGCCGCTGAAGTGTTCCGCGTCATCCTCATCGAATTCCTTGTCCGCGCTCGCCTTGATGGCTGGGACGAGTCCGACCAGAGCCGCGCCCGTGCCGTAGATTGATTCGTAGGCGTACACTCGGCCATCGTACTTGTTGTGGGCCCCCGCGAGGGCAGCCAACCACCAAATGGCCTTCATTTTCTGGTCCCCGTTGGCCTGCGCCGAGAACTCGCGAGAGAGTTGGCTCGCGTCTTCCAGACGCCCAGCGCCGAGGAACTCGAGGTACTTGCGGTTCCATTCGTCATCCTTCAGACTATGGATGCGGTCAGCCTTGAACGGGATGATGTCCGTGTGCATGCGGTTCGACAGCGCCGTCACGGCGATGGCCACGACGCGTTTTCCGGATGCAGCAATGGCGTCACGAGCTGCCTTTCCGAGCACGATGGTCTCGGCGCGGTCGGCGTACATGTTGCAGGAAACGACGCTGGCAGCTGCCGCGTTCTTTGGGTTGAGCAGTTTGAGGGCGACGACCGTGCCCGTGTCGATGGGGAAGCCATGGTAATCGACAGTGCGCATCTCTAGCCCACGCGCCTCCCCGGCGGCCACGTACGATGCCGCGAATTCCGAGTCGATGCGGAACTTGTACGGGATGCTGCCGAGTTCATGCCATTCCTGGTCGACGTGGATCCACGCCGGCTCCGGTCGCGCCTGGACCTGGTGGCCAATGACCGAGAGCCACTGCGTACTGTAGAGGAGGATGAGGTCAGGTTTAATGCGCTCGACCTCGCGACGGACGGCATCGTAAGCATCGCGGATTCTCCGGTACGCTGGATTAGCATCGGGAATCAGAAACGGGTGCGGTAAGCCTGGTACGATGAACGCGGCAACGACACCGGCGCCCGCGACGGGAACCGCGGATTTTTCGGAGTGCGGTGGAACGTCGTTCCGCGCACGACCTGAAACTGCGGATTTCGCGGATTTCGCGGAGCGGAATGGAACCTCGTTCCGCGCAATCCGCGATTTAGGCAGTGGCGGAGGCGAGGCCCGGCGCGACGCCATCACGTCCGCCCCCGTGGCGTGACTTGCCGCGTCTTCGGGTCCGGATCCCACTCGACGACCGCATTCCCCGTCCCAATGACTGTACCGTACCCATGCAATTCAGCGGGATACTTGGGATAGTCCAACGCCGACAGCAACCAACTCAGGCAGCCCGCATCGGCTTCGCTCGTCGCATCATCGATGAGGTCCGGCATCTCGTCGAAGAGCTGCTCCGCACGGCCCTCCCGCATCAGCCGGATGGCGTGCATGTCCCACAAATACTGCCCATGGTGGTAGATACGCTCCTGACTCATATCCTCGGGGAGGGCACCCTCCCGAGTGAAGTGACGGTGCGAAATGGAATTGCTTGCAAGCAGCAGCGCCCGCTTCCCCGACGCCTCGACCGCCGCCCGCGTCGCTTCACCGAGTGCCCGCTGCTGTGCCTGCCCTACATCGTTCGAGTAATACTTGTACGACCCATTCGACGAAATGCCAACGATTGGCTTGTCCCACTTCGGGTTCACCATGTGGCACGCCGCGATGGTCCCGTAGTCGACGCGGTAATCCGGGTTCCGCATCATTTTCGTGACGAGACCACGGGCCGCACCCCCCGCCGCGATGGACTCCGCCAGCTGAACGTCCACCTCGATGTCACACTTGAAGCGAAACAGGTTCGGGAAAATCGGATCCACGCTGAGGTTCGAAAAATGCGGGACACCAAGAAAATGGTGCCCGACCTGCGTCCGCCAATGCGGCGAATGCACGATGATGACGTCGAAGTCCCGCCGCGACAGACTATGCCGAAGCCGCTCATACCCCCAACGCACAGGCTCCCAACCACACTCCGCCAGAGCCTCATTCTGCGGCGGATTATCCGCGTAAACCAAATGCGGAGGATGCGGAGCAAGGCACCCCGCAACGATACGCCCCTTCCCATTGGCAACCCTAATTTGCTGGCGCGCCCGCACGACCTTCCGCGGCATGGTCACCCATCGGAGTCCGCGGCTCGCCTTTACCGTTTGGGCAACGGTCTAGAGGCCGACCGCGTCAAGGCCGATCAAACCGCAACGGCAAATGAGGGAACCAACCCCCACCATCCTCCCACCCCGCCAGGGCGTCCTCGATGATTTCATGCAACGCCTGGCGCCCATGAAGACGATGCGAGGCGAGCCGGTCACGGAGGACTACGGGGACGACGATGTTGACGGTGTCGATGGAGTTAGACATGGTAAACCACATCTTACCACAGTATGCCGTGGGATAATGTGGTAACTGCGGGTAGAGTGAATTTCCCGTTCGTCCAGCGTTTTCCCGCGCCGACGCTACTCGGGCTTGCGGCGGGCGCGGGCCGCCAGCCGGTCTACGTCTTCACGCAGATGTTTCTGGGTTCGCTGAAGAAGTCTAGCGAGTGTCTTCCGCCTTCGCGGCCGATGCCGGACTCCTTCATTCCGCCGAACGGGACGCGGAGGTCCCGGACGAGCCAGCAGTTGATCCAGACCATTCCCGTTTGTAAGGCTTCAGCGACGCGTTGGCCTTTCGCTTCGTCGCGCGTCCACACGGAGGCTGCTAACCCGTAGCGTACGCCGTTGGCGAGGGCGATGGCTTCGTTTTCGTCCTTGAAGGGTTGGATGGTGATGACTGGGCCGAAGATTTCCTCCTGGACGCAGCGGGATGTCTGCGCAAGCCCTGTGATGATGGTGGGTTCGAGGTATGCTCCGTTGCGGTGACTGGCGGGGAGGGAGGCGGGGTCTGGCCGTTTCCCGCCGTTCAGCACGTTGCCGCCTTCTTGCTTTGCGCTTGCGATGTAGGATTCTACCTTTTCGCGGTGGGTGGCGCTGACGAGGGGGCCGAGTTCGGTATCAGCGTCGAGTGGGTCGCCGAGTTTCATGGCCGTGACGCGTTCGACCAGGCGCTTCGTGAATTCGGCCTCGATGTTGCTTTCGACGAGGATGCGGGACCCGCACAAGCAGATTTGGCCGGTGTTTGAGAATCCACTGCGCACCACATCAGCGACGGCTTCCTCCATGTCGCAATCCGCTAAGACGATACTTGCGTTTTTGCCGCCGAGTTCGAGGCTGACTTTCTTGAGCAGTGGAGCCGCAGTGCCCGCGACTTTGCGTCCGGTCACGGTGCCGCCAGTGAACGAGATGGCTTTCACGTCGGGATGTTCGACGAGGGCTTGGCCGGCTTCATGGCCGTAGCCTTGCACGACGTTGAAGACGCCGGGGGGGAGGCCGGCTTCGAGTAGGATTCCCGCAAGTGCGTCGGCTGTCTGGGGGGTGAGTTCGCTGGGTTTGGCGACGATTGCGTTTCCCATTGCGAGGGCCGGCGCGGTCTTCCAGGTTAAGAGGTAGAGGGGGAGGTTCCATGGCGTGATGAGGCCCACGATGCCGACGGCGGCGCGCACGGTGTAGTTGAGGTGGCCGTCCATTGGGTGCTCTTCGCGGGTTTCCTTCTCGGCGAAGTCGGCGAAGAAGCGGAAGTTGCGCACGGAGCGCGCGATGTCGAGGTTCGTGCTCTGCGTGATGGGTTTGCCGGTGTCCTGGGATTCCAGGCGAGCGAGCTTTTCGGTCCGTGCCTCGATGCGGTCTGCGGCCTTTCGCAGAATGGCGCAGCGGCTGGCCAGGGGCATGGCGGACCATGACGTCTGTGCGTTCTTGGCTGCCGCGACGGCGCGGCCGACGTCTTGGGCGTTGCCGCGTGGAATCTTGCATAGAACGTCGCCCGTTGCGGGATTGACGTCGTCGAGATATTCTCCATTCGAGGGCGGCACGTCGTCCGGGCCGATGCGGTGACCTATCGTCTGCGCGGTTGTGCGTGAGGACGTCGCCGGCTTTTCGCTGACTTTCTTCGCTGGACGATGCACGAAGCCGTAGGCTCGCGCCATGTCGCGCTGGGCGACTTTGCGGTCCTTGTCGAGCCAGCCGAAGCCTTCGCTCACGGATGCCACCCTGGTGCTGGCCATTCGGGGGCCCATTGTTCCCATTCGTAGTACCAGCGATCGTCGTTGGGATCCCAATCGTCCCACGTCGGCACTTGCTTGAGCTGATGCAGGTACATTGGCGGCACGATGCCCGCAACGAGGAACGCCTTCTGGCGATGCAGTTTGTATGGGTTACGCAGCTGGAAACCCAACACGCCGAGGATGGCGCGCGCGACGTACCATGTCGCCCGTGGATTCCAGCCGTGCGCGACTTTGATGCAAATCCCCAAGCCCTCGGGGTAGTCCGGGTGCTGGATTGCAAGTCCGAGTAGGCCGTCGGCGCCCTCCTTTGCCAGGACCTTTCCACCGCATGCCTTCAGGATCGTCGAGTCGAGGCGGTTGAAGCCGCCCACGAGGTCGGGGTTGCGTATCATGGCCTCCCAGATCCAGTCCTCGTCTGGTTCATGCGCCAAGGAGGCGTAGAGTTGCGCCAATTCTCCCACGGTATTGCTGGCCGTCGGCAGGCCGCAGCCGTCGCGTGCGATGCGCTTAGGTTGCCACTTGGAGCCGAGGAAGCGCCGCATCTGCCACAAGTATGCCTGGAACCATGGGTGTTGTGGGAGGAGGTAACCGATGCGGGGCCAGCCTTTCTTCTTGCAGCCGCGCAGGATGGCGGCGTGTTCGCCGGAGCAGGTGTGGAACCAGCGGCGGGGCCGACGAATCTGGCGACCGAACTGGACGAGTGGGACGTCGAGGGGAGCTTGCATGAGACCCCACTCGGTAGGTGCCAGAATGCTTTGTGCGGCGGCGACGTGTTCGGTGTCGCCATTGTGGCTGCTGCATGCAATGGCCTTCTGTGGCCACGTGAGCTCCTTCAGTTCGTCGGCGAAGACCTTCATCGCGAAGGGCTTCATCATGCTGCGGCCGTAGCACAGGACGTTGCCGCCGAAGGAGTGGATAATCTTCTTGCCGTGCGCCCATGCCACGGCGCCGTGTATCGTCGTCTCGGAGACGCCATTGCGGCGGTAGTCAACGAGGGGTTGCCATTCGACGTCTCGGCCGGTGGGAATGCCTTGGACTTGTTCGCCGAGCGGGCTCGTCGGGTACATGTCGCGGCCGGGGCCCGTCTGGAGATGCGACTTACGGGCGTGGCCGTTCGCTGCGTTTCTCGGCGCCGACGAAACCGCGGATTTCGTTGGGCCCGCCGACGAAACCGCGGATTTCGCGGATTTCGCGGAGTGCTGCGGAATCCTCGCCCCTCCGCGCCGCAGTGTCCTCCGCCCTCCGTCCTTCGTCGTTGGCGCGACTCTTTTCACGCCGCCACCGCCCTTCGGGCCGACGTATTCGTGCCCTTTGCCAGCACGGGGGCAACCTTCGCCATGAACGCCTCCATGTTGCGCACGACGCGGGCGGAGTCGTGGTTGAAGAAATCGAACCACAGCATGAGGCGGTCGTCCGGGTGATAGCGTGCGGCAAGCTGCTGTACGACTTCTTCCGCGTTGCCGATGACGGCATTGTCGGTGGCGCCCTCCACTTTCTTCGGGTCCAGGGTTCCCTCTAGGGCATTCCAATACGCTGTCAGGGCGGCCTTTGCTTCCGCCTTCGCGGCCTCACTTCGTTGCGCGGGGGTCAGACCCTTTTCTTCGTTGAGGAACACCATGACGGTCCGCGGCATGTAGGACCGTTTCCAGGGCCCACCGCCCTTGTGGAAGGCTTTGCGCATGCGCCCGTGCGTGGCGTCGATGATGGCGGGCGCCGTGATGCTAAGGTTTGCCACGTGCGCGGGCAGGAACTTGTTGACGAGGACATGCACTTCCGGGTCGTGGCTCCCGACGACCAACTGCAGCAGGTCGCGCCGGAATTCCTGCGGGACGATCTTCAATTCCTCGAAGATGAACCGCTTGGGCACGAGCACAGATTCGTCGTCCTCGTCGAGGCGGTGTTCGGCGGCGCCAGCCTCTCGCACTTTCTCCCAATCCGCGTCGCTGCGAAAGTCCTTGCTCGTCACGTGGCGGAGTGGGACCTGCGTGCTCGCAATCGTCTCGCCGCAAAGGAGGCGCGCGAAGATCTCGGCCGCTTCGTCGAACACCTTGCCCTTCCACAGGCCGTGCGGCATGGCCTTCTCCGTGCGGGACTTGGGTACGATGCCGTACGCGCGATTCATGAAGTCGAAGCGGCCCGCAGAGAAGCCGACGTGGATGCGGCGTTTCTCCGTGGCGTCCAGGCCGTGCAGCGCGAGGAAGAAGGCGATGCGTTCGGCGTGGGCGACGGGGCCACCATTGCACAGGATGTTCATGACGGCGGAGCCGACCTCGATATGCTTCGTGCGGCGGAAGATGGCGTGGGCCATCTGCAGCATGTCGCAGTTCAAGCCGACTTCACCTTTCCAGTGCGGGACGACCGGTTCCCGGTTGCGTTTCTGCACTTCGCTGGAGAGGTGGGATTCAGCAATCCACGCAACACCATAGCCAAGGCTGTCCGCCGCCTCGACCTGCTCGAAGAAGTTGCGCAGCATCTGCGCCTCCGTAGGCGTGTGACCCGCGACGGGGGTCTGGGAGATGGAGAAGAAGATGTCGAACTGCATGGACGCGACGACGCGGACCCTCAGGAGAAGGGACGCTTTGCTCCATCGCCTGCGCTATCTGAAGGTTTGTGCTAGTTGGGCAGGCCTTCGTGCCCGCCTTTTCCGCATATTACGCACTCCACCTTTTTCCGCAGATTGCGCAGATGACGCAGAGCGCTGAGGGCACCTCACGCCCTTGCGATCTGCGAATGGTCCCGTCTGCGCCAGCAATGCGGTAGTCCAAGGGCGCGCCGCGTTCGAATTAGTCTGCGACGGGACCCGACTTCCGCTTGCAACGTCGGAGGCCGCGGAGGTTCGCGCACCGGCCGGTCGCCGAACCGGCCTGACCGGTCGCAGAAATCGCAGAACGCACAGAACCGGGGTTCTGCGGTTTCTGCGCGTTCTGCGACTGGGCGTAGGCGGCCGCGAGATGTTCAATCGTGTCGAGGAAGATGGCGGCGCCGCGCCCCGCAGTCACACTGGCCGAAGAAAGGGAGGCAGGTGATTTCACAGCCACCCTGGATGCAAAATGGTCCTCGTGGCAGGGTCGAGGTCAAAATTCTGTGGAAATCCGTGCAATCCCAGGTCTCCCACACCACGGCCGCGGCGTCAACCTGGAACCTGTGGACGACGCCGCCGTCGGCGGACTGCGGTAGGTCATGTGACGGAAGCTTGGGATTTCACAGAGGTCCACAGATTTGTCATATCTGGCGGGACGAGGAATTGGTTCTGTGTGAATCCGTGCAATCTCAGGCCTCCAGTTCTTGGGCCGCGAGCTTGACTAAGGCTTCAGTAGCTCGTCGAGGTGCGTCTTGGCGCGGCGCGCCTTTTGCATGTCGAACTGGAACTCGATGCACAAGTGGTCGATGCCGTATTGCGCCTCGATGCGTTTCAGGATGACTTCGAGGGCTTCCAGGTCCTCCTCGGCGCCGTCGCCTTGCGTGAAGATGTGCTCGTGGAAGTCGAGGCCCACGACGTCGTCGCCTTCCATGGAGGCTTGCGCATGCTCGCAAAATGATTCCTGGATTAGGCCCGTCAACTCCTTTTCCGCGCCCTTGGCCATGGGTTTGGAGGTTGTGATCTCGACGAAGTAACCGACGCCGTCGATGAAGGGATTCGACCGCACGATGCGTAGGATGTCCTCGACGGTCGTTACCATGGCTAGGTGTTCGACAACGCGCCGGACCATAAACGTTGAGGCAAGGGCCAATGCCGCCCCCGCGCCTTGCGGTCCAAAGCCACGCACGGCCCGGAACGAAACTCGGGCGCAAGACCTAGCGTCGCTGCAGAGCCGCTGGTGAGAATCGAACTCACGACCTGCTCCTTACCAAGGAGCCGCTATAC
>CAZXUC010000024.1:0-50536 GCA_964643795.1 uncultured Halobacteriales archaeon
GCTTGAGGGGCTAGTCCTTCGTGGTTCATCGGTTCAAATCCGATCTCGTGCACTCACGCGCGCGGCACGCGCTGCGCGCGGCCGCGCGTGGTGCACTCGCTGCGCCGAGAGCGCTGCTGCGCTCTCGGCTCTCGTGCACCAGGGGGCTGATGCCCCCTGGACCCCCGGCCCCTGAGCCCCCGCCCTTGAGCCCCCGCCCCGTTGGACGAGGCCATATCACCGTGACCTGCGACCAGTAGCCTTTACTCCAATCGGCCTGTCGACGCGGCGGTGACGCTGGTCGAGCCCCCCTCGAGTCCGGCCACGCCGGCCCACCCGCCCCTGCCCGCGGCTGACGAGGAGATTGGACTCGCCCGCGAGATTACGCTGCTCGACGCGACGATGATGGGCGTCGGCGCCCTCATGGGGGGCGGCGTGTTCGTCCTACTCGGCATCGCCGCGGGGGTCGCTGGCCCCGCCCTCATCCTGGCCCTCTTCCTGAACGGTTTCATCACCATTCCGACCCTCATGGTGTACGCGGAATTGGGGGCCGCCTCCCATGACGCTGGTGGCGGCTACCTGTGGGTGCGGCAAGGGCTCGGCCAACCCTTCGGGTTCCTCGGGGGCTGGCTCGGTTGGTTCTCGCACGTCATCGCGGGTTCCCTGTACTCCCTCGCGGCAGCCGCTTTCGCCTTGTTCATCGCTAGGTCTGCCGGCTTGGTCACCGAGGTCGATCCGCAAATGCTGCAGTACGTCGCCCTCGGGGTGGCCGCAGTCTTCATCGCATTCAACTACGGCGGCGTGAAGATGGGCATCCGCACGGAGAACATGATTAACGTGGTTGTCTTGGTCGTCGTAGCGGTCTTCATCGCCTTCGGCTTGTTCGAGGTGTCGCAGCACCCCGAGACCGTGTCGTTCAACTTCGATCCCTTCTTCCCCCCGGGAACGACGTTGGCGGGCCTGTCAAGCGTGTTCCTCGCGATGGGCATCACGTTCATCGCCTTCGAAGGGTACGAGATTATCGCCCAGACGTCGGAAGAGATTCAAAACCCACGCCGCAACATTCCACGGGCCATTTGGGCCTCGTTCCTCATCGCCTGGGCCGTCATGCTCCTTGTCGCCTTCGTCGCCTTCGGCGCCACGAACTTCACGCCCGGCGAGCAGAGTTGGCACTTCCTTGGCGAGGCGAAGGAGCACGCCCTAGTGGAGGCCGCTGTCCAAATTATGCCGTATGGCGCCATCATCATGGCGGGCTCGGCCATGCTGCTCCAGGTCACGGCCCTCAATGCCACGCTCTACTCGTCGTCGCGCGTCTCGTTTGCCATGGGCCGCGACGGCAACCTGCCGCGCTTCTTCGGGACCATCCACGCCAAGCGCCGGACGCCCCACTTCGCCGTGCTGGGTTCCGGCGTCCTCGTCCTCGTGATGGCGTTGCTGCCCATCGCGACCGTCGCCGTCGCAGCGGACGTCATGTTCCTGCTGCTCTTCATGCTCGTCAACCTTGCCTACATCAAGTTGCGCAAGACCATCCCCCAGGAACTCTTTGGTTTCCGGGCTCCATTCTTCCCCTACCTCCCCATCGTGGGCATCGTCTGCGAGTTCTTCCTCGCCATCTACCTGTGGAAGTACAGCCACGTCGCGTGGTACGTGACGCTGGCATGGATTGCCGTTGGTCTCGTCCTCTACTATTCCTACATCCGGCCCCGCGAATCGCGCGAACCGCAAGTCTCGCCAGTGCCACTGTTTGCCGCGCGTCCCGTCAACCGTGTCCGCAAAGCGTACCGCATCCTCGTCCTGCTTTCCAGTCCAGCCCCATCCACCGCACGCAGCCTTGGACGGACCGCGGGGGCCATCGCCAAAAGCCTTGATGGAGAGGTCCTCATCCTGCAACCCATCATCGTCCCCGAGGTGACGCCACTCGAGGAGGGCCGCAAACTATTCCGCGCGGGCACAATCCTGCAGGACGCACGGGCATCCATCCCTACGTCGGTGCCCGTCCACGCCCTCATCCGCATCGGCCACAACCTCGACCTCGTCGTCCGCGACGTGGTGCGCGAAGAAGGCGTAAGCCTGCTCCTCGTCTCCGGCCTCGCCCGCGTCTCAGTCGGCCAACCCACCGGTCCACTCGTTGCGTTCCCGCCCTGCGACGTCGCGGTCCTGCGCCTACGCGACGAGCGCCCCGTAACGCGCGTCCTCGTCACGACGCAAGCACGCAGGCACGCGGGCCTCGCCATCCGACTGGGGACCGCGCTCGCGAAAGCACAACACGGATCCGCGACGCTCTACCGCGTCCACCAAGAAGGCGACGAACCGGCAAGCGCGCATGCCGCGTGGGGCCAGACGCTCCTCGACCACCACGCCGTGCCCGATGTCCGGACGGAACTGCGCGTCGACAACGCTGAGAAGATCGTGCCGCAGGTCGTCCTCGCGGCGAAGGACTTCGACCTCGTCGTTGTGGGAGCGAGTGCACCGTCTCTGTGGGCGCGGGGCCTCCTCGGCCCCACGACGCAGGAGATCAGCGACCGCGTCGCCTCGAACGTCTTAATCGTGCGGACGCCGACGAGTCGCCGGGGTCCGACGACTTCCTTGGGACGGCGCCTCGTGTTGCTGCGGCGGTATTTCTTGCCCGAGTGAAGCGGCCCGCAGCACGACCGCCCGGTCACAGAATACGCAGAACACGCAGAATTTAGTTCTGCGGTTTCTGCGCGTTCTGCGACTCACTGGGCGGGTGGTCGCGTCGGCAAACTCAAGTCCAAGGCGTGGGTCGTGACGGCGATGGCGGACGAGCGGGCCCTCCGGAAGGACCTCACGACTTTCTCGCTCACTGCCATCATCATGGGCGCCATGATTGGTTCGGGCATCTTCTTCCTGCCCGGCATCATGCTCGACCAGACGGGGTCCGCGTGGCCCGTGATGGCGGCATTCATCCTCGGCGCGTTGGTGACGCTCGCAGGTGGCCTCGTCTTCGCAGAAATGGGCGCCGCCTTCCCAGGTGCCGGTGGCCAATACGGGTTTCTGCGCGACTCTCTCGGACCGCGTTGGGCGTTTTTGTTCTCATGGTCGAGCTTCTCCGTCCTACAGTCGGGCACCATTGCCGCCGTCGCCATCGCGATGGCCAACGCACTGGATGGCCTGGTCACGATGCCGGGGTCATCGCCTTGCCTGGGCTCCATGGACGGCGACGTGTGCGACGGCCTTGTCCTACCAAAATGGGGCGTCGGGTTCACGGCGGTCGCGGTCGTCTCGCTTCTCACGTTGGTCAACTGGTTCGGCGTGAAGCGCGGTGCTTGGGTCAACAACGGCGCGACGGTCGCCAAGGTCGGCGCCTTGCTCCTCATCACCATCCTGGCCTTCACGATGGGCTCGGGCTCAGGCAACTTCGACTCCGGCGGTTGGGGTGCCGTGACCCTCGGCGGATTCGGCTTGGCCCTGGCCAACGCGCTGTTCGCCTATGACGGATTCGCGCAAGCTACCTTCGTTTCCGCCGAGGTCAAGGACGCGCGCAAGGCCCTTCCGCGCGCCATCCTGCTCGCAACCGGCCTTGTCGCCCTCATCTACCTCGTCGCCACGTTCGCGATCTTCCACGTCGTCCCCCAAGCGGACATCACGGATGGAGCACGGGCCGGCAGCGAACCCATCGCGGCACAAGCCATGCAACTCGCAGTCGGTGGCATCGCGGCGACGCTAGTGCTTGGCGCCATCGTCGTCTCCACCTTTGGCACGGTGAATACGTTTGTCCTCACATCACCGCGCATCTACCACCCCATCGCACGCGACGGAGAATTCCCCCGGGCCTTCGGCGCTCTGTCCCGGCACGGCACACCGACGTACGGACTGGTGTATGGCGGAATATGGGCTGGAATCCTGACCATGACGGGCTCCTACGCGGCGCTCGCGAACCTGGTCGTCTTCGGCATGTACGTGTTCTACCTCGCCACGATGGTCGGTTACTTCGTCTTGCGCCGCCGCCAACCGCAGGCGTTCAAGGACGCAGGCTTCGCAATGCCACTGCGCCCGTTGCCCGCCATCTTCTTCGCCGTCGCCGCGGTCGCCGTGCTTGCCTCCTACATCGTGGCGGACGTGCAACTCATCAGCGCAGGCCATGTCGGGGCGTTCCTTGCGAGCACGACGGGGCTTGGTATCGTTCTGATTGGCTCGGGGCTAGGGCTCTACACGGCCCGGCCACGCAAGGCGACCAGCTAGCCGATCGCTTGGGCAAGGCATGCGTGTCCCCTGGCGAAAGCCTTTTGCCTAGTATCGATTTGTACCACTTTGTGCACAAATCGATACTTTTGAAACTGGCAGCCAGGCTTCGTCGCCATGTACCCATTCTTTCGGCGCTGCCGGAGAGCGTCTGGAAGCGCGCCGGCGCCCTGAACACTTGGGGCACGAACGCCATCGAAGGCAATACGCTCACGCATGACCAAGTGCAGCAACTCCTCACTGAGGGATCCATCGCAACTGGTCTAGTCATGGCCGACGCAATCGAGACGCTACAGCACGAGGCCGCCTTTCGCAGCCTCCTCGAACGCCGCCGCAAGCCGGTCGACATGGTGGCGGCCCTCGAACTTCACGAGCAGGTCTTCCATGGCGTGCCCCGCACCCGGCCCGGCCAATGGCGCATCTCCAACGTCTACATCGCCGGAACCAGCTTCCGGCCGCCGCGTCGGGAACAAGTCATCCGCTTGATGAACGAGTGGCAGCAGGAAGTCGCTCGACGCAATCGAGCCGCGAGCCGCGACCCGTTTCCACACGCCGCTTGGATGCACCATCGCTTCGAACAAATCCATCCGTTCGAGGATGGCAACGGCCGCGCAGGCCGGCTTCTGCTCAACCTGTTCCTCGTAAAACATGGCTGGCCCCCCGTGCACATTCTACCGCCAGACCGAACGAGGTATCTTGCAGCCCTGGAAACCGCCAACGGCGGCGACCTCATGCCCCTCGAGGCGTTCCTGCGCGTCGCGATGGCCCGCGGCCTGCTGGACCTACTGGACCAGGTCGGTACCGAGAAGGATGCGCTAGTGGAATTGCCCGTGCTTACCAAGCATCTGAAGGTTCGGCACAAGGTCGACTATTTGGCGCTGCGCTGCCGGCAGGGCGCAATTCCTGCGCTCCGAGCCGGCGAGAGCAGCGGGCCAATCCCCGGGCGGCGTGGCAGGCCCCGGTGGCTGACGAGCGAAGTGGGCCTAAAACTCGGCCTCGCTGCAACTGCCCGGAAACAGGCCTAGCTCTCACGCTTGAACGACGACAAGTCCACGCCGCGGAAGTGTCGACCAAGGTCGGACGCCCAACGACATCCTACGATTGCGTGGTGTTCACGCAGCCAATCCTCGACCCGCACTTTGCCCAGCGGCGGCTCGCCTGACGTCATGAGGCTCGCCTGTAGCACACCCAATTCGGGCTTCGTGAGTACGACGTCGCGCATGAGCACCCCCGTCAACTTTCCCATGATGAGCGCAAACCAGGCGGGCGCGGGCACGATGAATCGGTGCTTGCGCAAGGCGCGCTTCAAGATGCGCGCAAGTTCCCGGTACTCCAAGATGTCCGGCCCGGCAGCATCGACCGTGGACTGCACGCGGGATTCGCATAGGTCGGCAATAATGCTTGCAACGTCGCCAACGTACACCGGCTGGACCTTGTACCGGCCGCGTCCGACCATGGCGAACACGGGCAGGTGCCGCATGAGCCACCCGAGGTTGTTGAGCAAGACGTCGTTCTCACCGTAGATCCAGGTGGGGCGCACGATGGCATGCGAGATTCCGCTCCCGCGGACCACTTCCTCCGCCTCAGCCTTGGCGCGGTAATACGCGAAGGGTGAGTCGGGGCTGGGATTGGCAACACTCACGTGGACGACGCGCTTGACGCCAGCCTTCTTTGCAGCGTCCATGAGGATCCGCGTGTTCTCGACGACGTCGGAGAAGCCGATGCCGTTGCGGGGGAAACGCATCCAGTAGGTGTTCACGAGGACTTGGGCGCCCCGCAAGGACCCAACCAAGGCGGCTGGATCGTGAAACTGGAACGGGTGGGTCTTGACGGCCTTGGCCCATGAGGCCGGCGGAGTCGGGTGGCTCGTGAGCGTGCGGACGGCGTGCCCGCGCCGGAGAAGTTCCTGCGCCACGAAGGAACCCGTGAACGAGAATGCCCCAGTGACTGCGACTTCCATGACGAGACCTATCGAGGCAAGCGTGGGGAAGAACCCTTGCCGACGAAAGAAACGCCGGGGAAGTTGTTGGTGACTGCGGATGCCGCGAGATGGCCCCCAAACGGCCAGTTTCACGCGCGGGCCAAACCGGCCCCCAAATGGCGCCACCGGCTAGGCACGCCCCGTTCCTGGCGACCTAATAAGCGTTGGCCGCGTTCGCTGCATTGGCCCCCGCATGACGAAAAAACCCTGCGAAGCCGCGGAACGCCCCCCCGGTTCGGTGTCGGCCTGGATTCTCCACCCATGAAGGTCTCGGCCCGCCAGTGGCTTCGCACGCTTGAATTGGTGAAAGCAACGACCGGCACCGACTTCTCAGCTTACACCGCCGCAACGCCGCGTCGCCGCCTACTCAACCACGCGGCCATGGCCGGTTGCCGCACCATGTCAGCGTATCTCCGCCTCATCGAGGGCGACCCCGCTGCCGTTGGCCGTCTCCATAACGCGCTTCTCATCAAGGTCACCTCGTTCTTCCGCGACCAATCGTCTTGGAAACCGCTGGCAAGCCAGGTCAAGCGCCTCGCTGCGGACAGGGCGCCGTTGTGTGCGTGGAGCGCCGGCTGCGCCACCGGGGAAGAGGCCTACTCATTGGCGCTCTTGTTTGCCCGCGCGCGCGGCACGGGCCCAGGCGCACGGTGGAAAGTCTTCGCCACCGACCTTGACGACGACGCCCTTGCAACCGCCCGCGCCGCCAGGTACAGCGACGAACAGGTACGCGCCATTCCCAAGCCAGACCTGGAGCGATACTTCGAGCGTGAAGGCCTCACATGGCGCGTTGGCAAGGCGTTGCGCAGCTGCGTCGTCTTCAGCCGGCATGACATTCTGCGCAATCCTCCCCTCAACAAGATGGACCTGGTTTCGTGCCGCAACGTGCTTGTCTACTTCAGAACCCCGGGAAGGCGCCGCGCCCTGAATTCTCTGTCTTTCGCGGTCAAGGCTGGCGGCGTCCTGTTTCTCGGCCAGGCCGACGCCCGTGGGCCCCCTGATGGATTTGACCACCTGGCCGGAGCCATGTTTATTCAACGAAACGCGCTTCCATCGACCGTGCCTGGCAAGAAGGCGAAATCAGCGCTGGAGGCAACCGCCCTCGGGGCCGCCGCTTTCGGAGGCATGCTGGAAGAATCCACCTCCGTCCTGGCCGTGGCAATCGGCCGAAGCGGCCACGTCGTGTCTTGGAACCGCGCGGCTGAGGATTTCTTTGGCATGCTGGCCGGGCAAGCCATAGGCAAGAGCCTGCCCAACGCCGTCGGTGCGAAGGTCGCCCGTCAACTCCGGGCCGCCATGAAGGCAGGAACCGGAGAGGGCACCCAAGTCGTAGTCGAGGATGAAGGTCCACGGGGCCCGCGCAGGTTGCATGTCGAATGCCTGTCTGCCTCCCCGCCCACGGCAGTCCTCTTCCTGGCAACCACGTCGCACGGGGCTGGCCCAACCCCCAAGCCTTCGCAAGAAGTCCGGCACATGGTCCGAGTCGGCGGACTGTATCCCGCTTCGGGCGCCTTGCTGCGGTCGCCACAGGACCTTACCCAGGAACTACATTGGCGCAGTGACGAAATGGAGATCCTCAACGACGAGCTCCTGAGCATCAACGACGAGTTCTCCGCCTCAGAGGCGGCCACCCGCGCCGCCCTTGGCCGCTGGTCGGGCTCGGACACCATGCTGCGCCAAGTCATCGACACGGCCTCCAGACCGTTCATCCTGTGCGATTCCGAGAACGTCGTCGTCATTTGGAACACCGCTGCGGTCAGGATGTACGGCCTGTCGTCGCTGCAAGCCGTCGGAAAAGAGTTGTTCGGCCTCGTTCCCGCCCTAAACCGCGTTGCCCTCCGCACCGCTTCATCCAGAGCACGCAAGCCGGGCCCTTCCCGCGCGTCGCACTTTGTGCAGGATGGCACTGAATACTCCATAGACCCAATGGCCGCCCGCGCCGGCAAGCGCCGCCACTACTTGCTGCGAGTGGGCGCCCTCCAAGCGTGAAGGTCGGCGGGCGTCCGAGTTGCTTCCGCCTTCTGAGGGAGATTCCACGCCCAGCCGTGGAAGGCATCCCGCCCCACCGGCTGTGTCCAAGAAGCCCAGGGGTGGTGGTCCAGCGGCGATGAACCGGCGAGGCGCGTCCGCAAACCGTGCTTGCGGTCAATTGCCTAAGTGGCCAGCGAAGGGCAACAAGACCGACGGGTGGTCCGGGCCGTTCGACGCGGCGTCAGAAGCGCGCGCCTACTGCGGTTTGCGCTCGAGGTAGCACTCGTTTTCTTCTTGGGCTGAATGTCAGCCGCGTTCACAACGTGCGGCACCCCAGATTTACAAACCCTACCTACGCGATGGGGGCCCGCCTTGCGAGCAGAAAAACAGCTACATCGCGCCCAGAAAAAACGGTAGTCGCAACGTCCGCCCTGCGCCTTGGCCCCCTACTCCGAGGGGAGCGGTCCGAGTAACTTAGTGACTAAGGCGTTGGGGACGACCTCGTTAGGTCCCTTTGCGCGGTTGGCTTGTCGTCCAGATGTCGCGGTCAAGTTTCCATACACCGTTATTTTTTTTCCAGACCGTCATGTATTTGCAATCGTCGGCCAGCCCCTCCTCGAGGAAGAGTGTGAACCGACCCGTTTCGATTGCCGTATCGCCGTGGTCCTCCAGGTCGACGATTTCCAAGATGGCCTTCGTGAAGCCGGCGTCGAACGCGCGCTGGTAGAACCAACGGATGGCCTCCGTGCCAACCAGGGGGCCACTGTGGGAGGGATAGAGGGTGGCGCGCTCAGTGTACAAGTTGGCAATCCCCGCGGCATCATGATGCCTGAAGGCCTCCATCCAAGTGTGGTTAGCTTCCTCAATCTGCGTGCGGGCATCTTGGCCGTCGGTATCAGTCATGGTTTCTCCACGGCCCTGGAAGGCGTGGCGAGTTGCGCCGCTCATGCCAAGCCAGTCGCTCCAGTCGGCCACAGGTGCGAGGCTTCGGCAAGGTCGCCGCCGCCGCAGCGATGCAGGGCCTCTGCACGGTCGCCGCCGGAGCACTTGTGCAAAACGTCGGCGCGGTCGCCACCACCGCAGCGGTGCACGTCGTCGGCGCGGTGGCCCCCGCCGCCGCAGCGGTGCAGGGCTTCGGCGCGGCTGTCGCCACCGCGGCACTTATGCACGGCTTCGGCAAGGTCGCCGCCGCCGCAGCGGTGCAAGGCTACGGAATCACTCGGGTCGGCCTGGGCAGGTTCGGCCTGGGCAGGCGCGTAGGCGGCGCCGAATTCGGCCTGCCAGAGCCGCGCAGTTTCGTCGAAGCTGTTCCGCAGCACGGGAAGTTCTTCCGGGTCGGCGCCGAAGCCACCGTTGTGGTCCAGCAGGCGACCCATCAAACGATCGCAGTCAGTGGCGTAGGCTCGCGGGTGGAGCATGTGAAGGTGCCAGACCTGATCGATGTCCCTTGTGGGGGCGATAAACGCTCCCGGATTTCGGGCCGCAATGAGCAGGAACCGTCGGTAGTCCCGCAAAGCGACTTCGGTGCGTTCCTTGCTCCAGTCCTGCGGAAACGATTCCGAGCGACGGGAGGCCGCGAGGAGGTCAAAGCTGATGGCGGGCAGCCCGTCGTGGTCAAGGACGGGGCGCTGCTGCTGCGCAGGCCGGTGTGCGGGTCGCGGTCGTGTGCTTGCGTGGTCTGTGTTGGTCTTGGTGTCGTCCATAGGGCATCGCCTCTGAGTTGACGGTGGGGCGAGGTGGAAGAGGGTCAGGTTCGGAAAAGGTGGAAAAGGAGAAGGGGTGAACGGGTCACTCCTTCTTGTCTTGCGCCTGCTTGGCGGCGACGTAAGAGGCGTAGTTGCGGAGGTTTTGGGCCGCCGTCTCATCCATCCACGTCCACATCCAGTCGTTTGCCATTCGATTCACCTCCTTAGCGGCCTGAATCTTCCCGAACATAATAAGAAGATGCGCACAACCTCGACAACCGAGTGCCAAGGTCTTGCCAGGTTTGGTCAAGTTTACAACTTGGCTTCCAAGTTCGGAAACGCCTACCCCTGGCAAAATCTCCTTAACATTCACCGCGGTCCCAAGCATCCATGACCCTGACTGCCTCGCGGACGTTGCCCGTGCCGCTGGCAACCATCATGGGCTATGAGAATCCGGCCCTGCTCGCACGGTACCGCGCGTACACGGGCGCATCGCCGGAGCTTGCCGCGCGCGCATTCAAGGGCATGAAGCAGTTCTTGGCGGTTTCAGCAATGACACCTGGCTGGAAGGTTACCTCAGAGCCGATTGACTCAATGTGGCACACTTTCTTGCTTTTCACTCGGGCCTACGCTGATTTTACCGAGAAATACCTCGGGATTTTCCTGCACCACGAGCCGTTCGACGAACCGCGGCCTGAGTTGTACGCCGAGACGAAGGCCGTGGCCGCCCAGGTCTTCGGACACCTGGACGAGGAAATGTGGCCGGTAAAGGCGAAGGGCGATTGTTCCAGCGGCTGCGGAAGTTAGCTTCGGTTTCCGCTTGGCGCCGGGCCGCTCTTCTTCTTGGGTTCGCCAATTTTGTCTCCGCGGTTCGGTACGTTGTAATTCCGAACCACGTTGGCTCGGACCGCCTCGGCCGAGTACCCGGGCAACGACGAACAAACGACCGTCACACTCTTGGTGCCGCCTGCAATCATCTTGTGAACCTTTTCTGTAAGGTCTCGGTTCGTGTTTTTCTCTGCGGTAGACTCTCGCAGATGATGAATATAGGTCGTGGTCGTGCGCACCTTCTCGCCGCGCTTGTCGCCCAGGACCGTTTCGGCAATCCACCGCTCCCGGTCTTCGTACTTGTCAAACGCAACCTGTGCCACGATGACGTTCAATTTGGGAACCTTGCCAAGATAAGTGAGTGGAATCTTGCAGGCAGGCGAATCCAGCATGGACTTGATGACATCGCCGAGCTGGCCCTGGTCCTTCCCCCGCACATCAATTGTCACGGTGGCCATGAATTTGCCCACGCGGTTAGGATTGGCATGTGCCTGAATGGGGCGCAGTACTCGTAGGCGCTCCGGCATTCCCCATCCTTTCCCTTGGGGAAGCAAGAGACCGCAAGCAATTCGTAGTAAGGTCCCCGGTTCGGGCCAGCCGTTTGCCCTCAAAATCAGGTCCGTTGGCCCATAAACAATTCCGGTCACAATCGTGCCGCCGTCATCGTCTAGCGCCGTCACGATTTCCTTGGCGGTTTCCCTTCCCGTGGCGAAGAACAAGAATGTGTCAACCTCGTTTGTCTTGCCGCGCGAGCCGGTGTCCACATGGGCCGGTCTTTTCAGCGGTGGATTCAGTTCCCCCCTGGTTCGCGTCCCAACGACAACGGGATTTTCCCGCACGGTGTTCAAGAGGTTGCCAAGTTTGCTGTTTGAATCAACCTCAACGCGGGCGAACAATCGGTCTCGGCCGGTGACCCGGTAGACACAGACGGTTGCATCCGGCTGGAACGCCATGGCCTTAGCCACGGGATCAAGGATGCCCTGGTCGTGGTCCGACGCGTGCACGACATCTACCTCCACGAAGGCTCGCGCGCCGCTGTCCATGGCTCCCGCGTTCATCCCCGAGAAACACGTTCCGTCCGCCTCGGGATGCTTGTAACAGTGGGCATCCAGAGCATACGGGATGACCGAAACAGGCTGGCCGGCAACTACCGCCGCGCCCGCCAAATGGTCTGCAATCACCAGAAAAAGCTGTTCCAATGAGGTCGTGCTCCCTCGCGCGCAAACGACGACATCCGGTTCGCCGGTAACAAAGTGGCTTGTGACCTTGGCGGCGTCTGTCGCTTTCGTGTGTTGCGCAACAGCGTCTGTAGCAATCCACCACGCCGCCGCGCCCCCCCGAATCAAGAACAGCGCGTTCGTGACCGACGCCGAAGGTTCCGCTCCCGTCTCGTCCACCAAGTGGACCTCCCACAACGAAGCATACGAAAAAGATACCCGCTGGACCGACCGTTTGGCCGAGGCCCCCTCCCCGATGCACTGGAGAAGAACATTCCCCGCCAAGCCAAGCCGAATTCAAGTGGAGTTACCGGCGGCCTGCCCTTTGTCGGCAGACGGGTGCTTCCGTGAGGCGAGGCGGGCATCTATCTGGTGGGTGGCGTTCGTGAAGCCGGCATGCCGCACGTTGAAAGCAATCGACACGCGCTGCTCGCGGCCGTCGTGAGGGCCCACGAGATGCGGCAAGCCACTCGGGAACAGCAGCATTCGACCCGGTTTTGGGTCCACGACGAACCCTGGCAATGACGGTGCCGTCCCGGTCGGGAAAAACGCATGGGGGTCTAGAATCCGCAGCCGGCCTGGCGATTCGTCCATTTTTCCCGCCTGCCGACCCTCGCTCACATAGTATACACCACTCAAGAGGTTGCCATTTCGGAGATGGTTGTGCAGGGCATTCGCGTCGCCCGTTTCATTCACATTTGCCCAGGCGTCAATGGTCCAGCCCTCGTCAAGTCCCGCAAATGTGTGGCCTGCATGGAGCCGCACCAGTGCCTCAATCATGCTCACAAGCCGCCGCACTGCGGGCGAATTCCATTCATGGAGATCTTTCTTCGAATGCCAGCCCCCCAGGTTTGTCGTGGAGATTCCTGGGTTGGATGCCCGGCGCTCTTGGATTGCGACGAGCAAGCCTGTGTTCAGGTCGTGTAGGTCCGCCCAATCGTGGATAACTACTGCGGCTGGGAAAACCTTCGAGACCAGTGTCTTGCCGATGACCTCCACGAGGACCCCTCTGGCCTTCCGAAAGGATGCGGTGGCTTATGGGTGACGGCCCCACCCTCCTGCCTCGACCGCTTGCGTTCGTCTCGGGGTAGGACCCTCGCCACCCCACCCTGCCCGGCCTTTGTGCCAGCAATCCGTGCCAAGGTCTGCCCCACGGATAGGTGGGCACCTTTCGAAGGTTTTGAGGGCCCTCGGACAGCACCCTCGACCCGGCCATCCCAATAGGGGGAAACGAGGGTGACCGCAAGGGTCCATGGTGGACCCTCTGTGGAGGGCAGGGAGGGTAGGTTCGGGAGGGTTCGAGGTGTAGGTTTCGGTCCCCTCGTCCGGCCTTGCCGACCCTCGCCGGGAGGGTTGCGCGGGAGGGTCAGCGCACGCGGGGTAGGCCGGACATGGGGCCTCGCCAAACCGTGGCCTCGCCGGGCTTGCGGGTCGTGATGCTGACTTGGTGGAGCGGCTCTTCCTCGGCGTCGTTGAGGCCTTGCTCGATGGACCCTGCAAGCCGGACCGCGACACGCTCGCCGCGCCGGCCCGTGTTAATGGCGCGACCTTCGGCGTAGTCGCTTTTGACCCAGCGCTCCCAGCCAATCGCCTTGGCCGCGTGGCGGAGCACTTCCTCCAGCGGAGCCTCGCGTCGGCCGGTCAGGGTCACGGCGTGGCGCTGCAACGGTTCAGGGTAATCCACCTCCGTTGGAGGGTAGAGATGGTGGGATTCCGTGATTAGGTCGTAGAGCCATTCAGGGTCCATCGTGCGTGCCAGGAACGCCAAATCCTCCAACGCTCCCCGCGCGTCCCTCTTCGCCTCGCGCACCACGCGGGCATACTGGACCTTGTAGGCCCGGCGCTCCTGGTCAATCCTCTTGCCACGGTAGATGCGCCGGGTCTTCTGCTTGGGCTCCGGACCCTCCCGCAAGTAGCTCCGGTCCAGCGCGGTCAGGAAATGGCCCCGCTGCTTGGCATTTGAAGGGCTGGCCTTTGGCGCCTTCTTCTGTGAAGGTTGAGGTTCAGTTGGCATGCAGTTCAGGCCTCTTTCCAGGGTTTGACCCCACTAATGTAGCCTCCCCTCCAAATACCCTCTTGTGACCCTGCCAACCGTCGCCTGCCCCGCGTGCGGACGGACCTTCAAGAACGACCACGGACGCGGCGGCCACCTCACCACCCTCAACGACGCCGCCCACGAATCCTACCGCGCCGCCCACGGCATGCCCGCCAAGACCCCACGCGCCACGCAAGCCGCGAACCGTGGACGACCCTCCGCCAACCCTGCTTCCTCCCCCTCGCGGCGCGACCCTCCCACCCAAGCCGCCCAAGCGCCCCCAAGCGAGGTTCGCCTCGCGCCGCCAGGCCTTGCCCAACCCTCCAACCCTGCGCAACCCCCCACCCTCCCAGGTTCTCCGTCCGCTCCGCAAGCGGCCCGCGTAGAGAGTTCCCCGGCACCTCCAAGCGACAATGCCTCCGCATTCATGCGCCAAGCCGTGGACGACTTCATGCGCCAGGCCGAAGCGTCCCGCCAAGCCACGCCGACCAAACCAAAAGCGCGCAAAACGAAGGAGACGACCGAAGCCCCACCCGCCAAAGTGAACGACGCCGCAGGCGTCTTGGCCGGCGCGGGAATCGCAGCAGGACTCCTCGGCCTGATGGGCGTCGTCAAATCGCTCAAAGGCGCCAAGGCCGCAAAAGCGCCCGAGCCGCAAGCGCCGCCCGCAACGTGGGGCACCGAACCAGTAGCCCCGCCGCAAGACCTCCCGGACTGGATTAGCGCCCTCAACGGCGGCGCACCCATGACCGGCGGCTTGCGGCCACGTCAGAAGCGCGAGTGGTGGTATCTGTGACGCCCGACGATGCGACTCACGACGCGCCGGGCGGGGCCGACTACTTGCGGCGCCTGCCGCGTAACATGGTCGCCAACACCATGAAAATCCTGAGCCACGAGGACGCCATTCACAAACTGGACCCGGACCGTTTCGATGTCTACAGCCTGCGCACCCCAAGCCGACGGGTGCGCGTAAGGCGACGGGGCGACCAGTGGAAGTGCGCCTCGGACAAGCGCAACAGTCAGGACCAACCATGCAGTCACATCTTGGCCGTCCTTATCTTCGAGGGCGTGGTGGAAATGACCACCCAAGCCGCGACTGTTTACCGCAAGAGCGACACGCCCCGCGACCAAGCATCTGAAGAGGAAGCCTGCCGGCGCCTCCAGACGCAACTGCCGGAACTTCTGGGCCAGTTGCTACGCGAGGGTTTGGCGGTTATCGAGGAACCCGAAGAACCGAACCCGCTTGGCGGACGGCCGCGCGCGCCACTTTTCGGCTTGCTCTACCAGAGCATCATGCGCGTTGCCTTCCGCCAAAACCTTCGCGTGAGCCAAGGCGGAATGCGCACGGCCGACAATCTCAAACACAACCCCTACGGCGGCTTCAGCCGTTCATGCATCAGCAAGTTCCTCGCCGACCCGAAGACCACGGAAATCCTGGAGAAACTACTCGCGTTGACGACGTGGCCCGCCAAACCCTACGAGACCCTGGTTCACCCCGACGGCACCGGCCTAACCGAGCAACGCTTCACGGCCTTCTTTGAGGAGAAACACCACAAGAAGTCCGAGCGGCGGGAACATCAGTGGAACTTCGCGGAAATCCTGTGGACGTATCGCTACACCATGATTGCGGCCATTCACAGCCAGCAAGGCCCGTTCGGGGAAGCGCCCTGGCTGTTGCCCTTGCTTGAGCGTGCGCGCCTCGTGCTCGACTTGCGCGAGCTGGGCGGCGACAAGGCATACACCGCCTACTACATCCACGAATACGCCGCGCGCCACGGCATCGAGCCCCAAATCAAACTCAAGAAGAACGCCACCACGAGCGGCAAAGGCCTTCGCGCCAAGGCCTACCGGCAAGCCGTCCATGAATCCCGTCTTGACCCGGAGCACTACGCGGCCAAAGCGAATCGTCGCAACAACGCCGAAGCAGGAAACCACGCCTTCAAGGCGTTCCTCGGCGACCAAATCTTCAGCAAGGAACCCACGGCCCAACGCAACGAGATTCTCTGCATGTGCATCGCCTACAACCTCGCCCGTTTGGTCTATCTTGGCGTTGAGCGGGGAATCCAGATTCAGTTTGCTGGAGGCGCGCAGGTGCTGGCCGAGGCAGAGTGGAAGGACTTGGACGCACTCTATCGGACCATGACGGTGGGGCGGAGCAAGACCCGGCGGCTCGCACCATCCAATACGCCAAACGGCGAGCCCAGCGGAGGGTAGCGCGGTGCCACTTCACTTCCACTTCACCCCCGTTCTCTTAAGCACACATTCGACATGGATGGCCTATAGCAGGTGACGCATGACCCAGTTGCCCATCAAGGTAATGGCATTCTTTGGTGCCTACGCACCACTTTTTGCTATCTACGGAATCCGCGCGATTCCCATTAACCTGTACTTGGCGTTGGCACTCGGGGTGGCCGCCGTGGTTTTTCCGATAATTGTGGTTGCCTACGTCCAGCAATCCAGGAAGGACGCCAATGCCGAGAGTACGCCCGTCGCGGGAGTGGCGCGTCGCGACGACCAAATCATGGCGTACCTCTTCACCTACGTCCTGCCCTTTGTTGGCCTAGCCTTCTCGGATTTCTACGAGGTTGCGGCATCGGCCGTGTTTCTCCTCGTCCTGTTCGTGCTGTACATCCGGACCAACCTCTTCTACGTGAACCCGGTACTAGGTGCCGTAGGATATCGAGTGTACGAGATTCAAATTGACAACGCGCCAGCCCGCATTGTACTTTCCAAGGCTCCTTTCATCAAAGTTGGAGAGCCGCTTCGACTAGTTCGCCTTCTTGACGAAGATGTCTTTCTCGACCTTGGAGGAAAGAAAGCATGACTGCCGCGGACGCATACGGCCGTTTGGCCACGTTGGCCGCACGAGAAGATGCCGAGGTCCATGTATTGCTGGCGGGGAGCAACGAAGACGGTACCGGCTTCGAGCACCAGAAGGTCGACATGGGCGCTCATGTGGCGTCGTACTTTCGAGGGGCCGCGCTCAAAGCTGTCGAGAGTCGCGACGCCACGCTCCCGCCCGTACAATTCCAGCCAGGAGACCGCCCTTCCGTTAGCAACCTCATCTTCCTGGAGCCGCACGAGGTGCCTGGAGTGGATGCCGCCATTGCCGCGATGGAGCCGCTCCAGAACCAATCCAATTTCACGGGTGCCGACGAGTTTCAGCGTCGCCTCCGCTACTACGTGGTTCGCGTGTCGCACGGCCACCGAATCGCCTACTTCTTCCACCGTGCAAGTCGAAATCAAGAGTTAGTGAAGAAGGGCCTGTTGGTGCGGCTTCATGAGCATCGGTTTAACGAGGTCGAGGACCGTCTCTTCCTGTTCGATGACAAGACCGACTTCATTGTTTTCGAGGGCTACATCTTCCTCAACACTTTTGATGCCTTCATGAAGCTCTTTGCCGACGATATCAAGATTGCCTTTGCCGCGCAGGCCGAGCCCGTTTTCATCGCGCTACGTGACCTCATTGAGATGGAGAACTTCGACGAGTTCGAAGCCGCATGCAGGGACGATGCGCGGCTAAGTGGTGCGCTCATTCGTATCCAGCAGCGCGGAGGTCTCAACGGCCTGACGACGGACTGGATTCTGGAGAAAAATGGCCAATTGACGCAGCACCAACTCGCGGTCGAGAACAAAGTTGATGGCACCCGGTCGATTCGGTTCGAGGCCATCCCCGCCCAGAGGTTCATCCTGATGAAAATCCTTGAAGAAAAGGTGAACCGAGGCGAACGCAGCGGCATTACGTGGATTGCGGGCAGCCACACGCCCGGTTGAAGTTTCACCACCCCCCTCGGCAGATTAATGTGCGACGTTTCCGGTTGACCCTCATGCGTGCTATCATTGAGCAAGCCATCCGAGGAAAGCGCCTGCTGGAAATTGATTACGGTGGCGGGAGGCGCGTTGTCGAACCTCATGTGCTCGGCATTAAGGACGGACGGATGGGGATTCAAGCCTACCAACTTGAGGGGTACACGTCATCGGGTGGTTTGCCTATGTGGCGGCGCATCTACTTCGACGGTGCCGCAAGCCCATCGGTTTCCAGTCGCACTTTTTCGGGACGCCGTCCGTTTCCATCGGGTAGCCACAGCGCCTGGGACCAAACCTTGCTCATCGTGGACCCCTAGGTGCAACCCCGTCGAGCCGCGTCCATCATCCGGGGTCTGGAGTCAGATTACCGGGGTTTGCTGTCCGACAAGCCGGGGGTTCAAAGACACAGCCCGCCCCACCCAACCCCTGAAATAGAACCCCCATTTCGGCACCCCCAACGGCCCCCTCGAAGGGGCTTCCCTGGATGGTCCCACCTTGAAGAGCGACTTGCTTCTGCGCATCAAGGACGCCGAATCCGACGCGACGAAACGCGTTTCGTCCGCCGACATCGAGGCGAAGGCCATCGTCGCCGACGCCCGCCGCCAATCCGAAGCTATCCTGGCCGAAGCCAAGACGCAGGCCGACTTCGCGTACCAGGACCGACTCGACCAAGCCCGCCACGCTGCCTCCGAGGAAGCCAAGAAGACGGTCGCCAACGGCCAGAAACAGGCTGCGGCCCTGCGCAAGAAGTTCGAGACGGGCGCCGACGCGGCCGCCCAACGCGTCGTCAAACTCTTCGAGGGATGGCTCTGAGTTTCTTCCCCGCCCGCATGCGGCGGCTCCTCGTCGGTGGCCACAACGCCCACATGGCTGCCGCCATCGAGACGCTCCATTCCGAGGGCGCGGTCCACATCGAGGACTACCGCGACCCGACTGGCACGACGACCATCGGGACGCCCCTGGAAGCTGGCGCCACTGCTTCCGAGTTGCTGGTCGCCGTCCGAGGCCTGCGCAAGGCACTCGGTGCCGAGAGCGTCAAGGCCGGCGTGGCGCCGTCAGACCCCGGGAACGAATTGCGCGCCGCCGAAGCCCTCTCCAGCTCCGTGATTGAGCGCCTCCACAAGGAGCGCTCCGAGTTGGCCGCCGCCGAATCCGAGGCCGCCGCAATCGCCCCGTTGCTCGGCCTCGACATCGACATTGGCGTCGTCGGTTCCCTCTCCTCCGTGAAGATCTTCGTCGGCCAGGCTCGCAGCGACCCGACGCCGCTGCTTGCGATGCCCCACGAGCTGCAAAAGTCCCCCGGCGCCGCCGGTTGGGCCATCGCACTCGTCGTTGCCGCAAGGGATGGACCCGCGGCTGAGAAGGCGCTCGCCCAATCCGGATTTTCCGCGAGCGCGATTCCCGCCGGCCGCGTCGGCACGCCAAAGGAACGCCACGCCGCGCTCCAAGCGGAAGTTGCTCGCCTGATTGTCGCGCTTGAAGCGACCGGCCAGGAGCAAGCCAAACTGCGCGCCGAGCTTGGCCCCCGCCTCGCCGCGATCGAAGTCCGCCTCACCTCCGACGTAGAAAAGACGCAGGCGCCCCTCAAGTTCGGCGTCACAGAGACGACGTTCCACATCGAAGGCTGGGTCCCGGCGTCATCCGCGAACCGCATCAAGAACGCCATCGCGGCTCGCTTCAAGGACGCCCTCTACGTCGTGGATATGGGCGACGCGCCTGCCATGGAGGCCTCGGTCGCATCCGCGCACCACGCTCGCGCGGGGGGCGAACATGGCGGTGCCGGACGCGGCGTCGCTGGTCTTCGTCACGACGAGCACGCCACGGCGGGCGTCGGTGCCCACGCTAAGGCCGACCACCCGACGGGAACTTCGCCAGGTTCGGCTCACGAGATCGGGGGCGGACACGACGATGGCCACGGCGGCCACCACGCCGTCGACGCCAAGGACGAACCCCCTATCCACCTCGAGAACAAAGGGCCCGCTAAACCCTACGAGTTCCTCCTGGGACTCCTCGGGAAGCCGCGCTACCGCGAAATCGACCCGACGAAGTTGATGCTCATCTTCTTCCCGCTGTTCTTCGGCTTGATGGTCGGCGACCTCGCCGTCGGCCTCATCATCGTCGGCGTCGGCTTCTTCCTGCAGAAAAACTACATTTTCGGCATCGGCGGCCCCGCCGTCGGACGCGTCCTCGTAATGGGCGGAATTATGGCTGCAATCGTGGGCGGCGTAGTCTTTGGTGAAGCGCTCGGCATCCACTTCGTCACACCTGAACCCCACGAAGCCGGAGAAGAGAAGGAAATCAGCTGGGAGGCAATCCTCGGCGTGCACGTCCCCTCGGAGGGCTTTATCCACAAGACTGGCGGCGGACACGAACTCGTGGTCGACCATGACCCTGACGCAGGGCTTACCGACGGCCACGCGACGGACACGAACGCGCAGACGTCCACCGACATCGTCCCCCACGCAGAAGAGGCGAAAGCGGAGGGGTCCATCCTGAGCCCGCACACGGACGAACACCTCTCCGTAAACGGTTGGTTCAACCTCGGATACTACTCCAAGATTCACGACATCCAGGCCCTTCTCGTGTGGAGCCTTCTCATCGGCTTCGTCCACCTCGTGCTCGGGTTCGTGCTGGGCATCCGTAACGTCTACGTCCACCACGGCTTGAAACTCGCCATCCAAGAGAAAGTGTCGTGGTTGACGCTCATCGCCGGCGTAGGATTGCTGGTCTACGGCATCCTATCCCACATGGACGCCATGCTCTGGGGCGGCGTCGCCATCGCTATCGGGTCCGTCGCCCTACTTTGGGCGGGAGCCGCTCATACCCTCGGCGTGGGATTCATCGCGATTTTGGAGGTTCCCTCGCTCGCAGGCAACCTCCTCTCTTACACTCGACTTGCGGCCATCGGAGCAAGCAAGGCCGGCATGGCGCTTGCCTTCGCGGCCATCGGCTTTGATACCCTCGGCAAGGGCGACATCCACTCCGTCGTCGGCTGGGTCGTGTACCTGCTGGGCTTCGTGCTGCTCATCGTCCTATCGATTCTCGCCGGTTCCCTGCAGTCGCTGCGATTGCAGTTCGTCGAGTTCTTTTCCAAGTTCTACCAGGGCGGGGGGCGGCCTTATGTACCGTTTGGCCGTCGCGCGACCTGAAGCCCCTTTTTCCCCTCATTCCATATCTGATAAAACACCCCCAAGGAGCTGACAAACACATGGCAGTTGCAGAAGGCCTCATGGCCATTGGAGCAGGCGTCGCAGTGGGTCTTGCCGGCATCGGCACGGGCCTCGCGCAACAATCCATCGGTGCCGCCGCAGTCGGAGCCACCGCCGAAGACGAGAAGAACTTCGGTAAGGGCCTCGTCTTGACGGTCATCCCCGAGACTATCGTCATCTTCGGCCTCGTCATGGCCATCCTGCTCTGGCTGAAGATCCCGTAAACCGGGTGCATCATGGCTTTGGACCAGGTCATCGGCGAAGTCCGCCGCGACGGTGAAACGCGCGCCCAAACCGTCCTCACGACGGCGCGCGCCGAGGCGGAAGCAATCATCGCGGCCGCAAAGGCGCAGGCGAAGGCAGCGGAGAAGGCCCGCCTCGATGCGGCGGCGCGCGATGGGCAAGCGGTGCAATCGCAAGGGGCAAGCCGCGCCGAGTCGGAGGCCCGCAAGGCCGTTCTCACGGCCGAAGCCGCCATCCGTGAGGACCTGAAGGCACGCGTCCTAGCTGCCTTCAGCGCACTGCCCGCAAAGACCCGGGAAGCCCACCTTACCAAGCTCCTCGCAACCGCGGCCAAGGTCATCCCCTCCGGTCGCTCATGGGGCGCCGCGATGGATGCCGCCTTCCTAGCCAAGCAGAAACCGTACACTCACGTCGGAGACCTTCCCATCACGGGCGGCCTCGTCGTCGAATCCGAGGATGGCCAAGTCCGCCTCGATCTGACGTATGAGACGATCCTCGACGGAAAGTGGCGCGACGTCCTGAAGGCCGAAGCCGCATTGTTCACCTGAGGCACGCCCGATGGCTCTCTCTCTGCGCTCGTTCATGGGGAAGAGCAACTACCCGTACGCCGTGGCCCGCGTCCAAGCCAAGCGCGCGAAGCTCATCCCGCCGTCCGAGTACGAGAAGGTCCTCAAGATGGACGTCCCGGAAATCACGCGCTACATCGAGGAGTCAGTGTATCGCCCCGAAGTGGACGAACTCGCGAGTCGATTCACGGGCCTCGACCTGCTAGAAGCGGCACTCACGGTCAACGAAGAGCGCACGTACGAACAAATCCGCCGCATGCTCGGCGGCGAAGGCGGCGCCATCGTCGCGTTGTTCCTCGACCGCTACCACTACGAAGACCTCAAGACGCTCCTGCGCGGCAAACAGGCCGGCGCGACGCGCGACGAGTTGTTGCGCGAGATGGTCCTCGAAGACCAAGCGACGTTCGACCTCTTCTCTCCGCTCTTAGCCGAGGATGTCAAGACCACCTCCGACGTCATTGCGACACTACAGGCGGGCTCGGGCGACGCGCGCGCTTGGGGCAATATCCTCGCCAAACTCCCGACCGGCTCCCCGCTTCCCCGCTACGAAGAGGCGCTCGACAAGGCCTACTTCGCACGCCTCATGGAGAGTCTCGAATCGAGCACGCAGACCGGTTCACCGGAAGTCCTGGACTTCATGCGCCGCGAAGTGGACACCGTGAACCTCCTCAACGCCGCCCGCTGGGTCGCCGCTGGAGAACAAGGCGACTTCAGCCCGTTCATCGTCCCCGGTGGACGGCACCTCAAGGTCGCGCAAGTCGTTGCGTTGTCGCGCGCCAAGGATCTCACCGGCTTCGACGAGGCACTGCAAGAAACCAAACTCTACTCCGGCGTCCACGAAGGCCTCGCCGGCGCCATCAAGACCGGGCGACTGGCGCCATTCCAGGCCGCCGTCTGGCGCGCCCACATGGCGGATCTGAACAAGCTCGCGCACAGCCACCCGCTCTCCATCATTCCAATCCTACTCTTTCTCATGCGCAAACGCCGCGAGGTCGTCAACCTGCGCGCCGTCGCGCGCGGGAAGGCTGCGGGGCTTCCGGAATCCCGTCTCAGGGAGTTGATTCTCTGATGCCGACGCCTACTCAACCACGAATTTCACGAAGCTCACGAAACGGACGGCGTCCGTTCGTGCAATTCGTGAAATTCGTGGTTTTGTCGGAGGTCGTGGCATGAGCGAGATTGGCGTCGTCGGCTCGCAGCCCTTCACGCTCGGTTTCCGCCTCGCCGGCATCCGCCGCATCTGGGAAGCCACCAGCACGGAGGACCTGGAGCGCGCTGTTGCCGCCGCTCGCAAGGACCCCCTCGTCACGATCCTCATCCTCGAAACGAAGGATGTCAACCGCCTCAACCCCCGCAGCAAGAGCGAACTAGTCTCCTCCGTGAAGCCGACGCTCGTGGCCGTGGGCGCCGAGGAAGACAACACTCTCCGAGAGAAGATCAAGCAGGCCGTCGGCGTGGACCTCTGGTAGGACCCCCCGTACCTTGTCGTGCCCCCCGGGCTTGGGAAATTCACCCAACCCCCCCGCTGCTTCAAGCCTGGCGCGCCATCAATGCCGCCATGGGCTTGTTCGATACCGTGACCCACGGCAAGAAGCGGTGGCAGACGAAGTGGCGCAGTCTCGACGGGGCGGTCGACCTGTACGAGGAATGCTGTCTCAACAACCACCCCGTTGGTTCAGCGGCGCCGGTCCCAGATGGCCTCTATTGGGGCATCCTCGAGAAGGGGGGTCAGGACGGCGTCGTGGTGGTGCTGGGCAAGAAGGTAGTCGGGGTCATCCCTTGGAACGGCGGCGACCGTTCGGTGTTCCCTTGAGGCACACGGACAACTTCATGTTTGCACTGCCGTACAGAGGTGCTGCATGAGCGTGAACGTGCAATTCCGTGCGGACGAGGAAACCGTCGCATTCGTCCGGCGAATGGGAGTGAAACCGTCCGAACTTGCCAGGCTGGGCTTCGACAAGGAAGTGCGGCGCCTGCGCGCCGTGGAGTAGGGAAAGACGTTGGCAAGCCATAAGGTCAAGTGGGCCCCGGGTGAGGCCACTAAGGCTATCCGGGAAATGCGTGACAGCCGGTGACCCGCGTCATTGACGCGAGCGCCCTGCACGAAGCCGCCGCGAAATCACTGGGACCGGCGCGCGCGTGGAGGTTGGCGGATGCAGAGGCGGCGCTTGGAACGGCGGAATCGGGGGAATCGGGTTTGGACCTCTGAAACTTCTTATATCGCCCTCCAGTCGCGCAGCCATCGGCCCCTTCCGGGTCCACCTGAGGCTTCCCCGATGGTCAACGCAAAAGGAACCGTGTACAGGGTCTCCGGGCCCGTCGTGACCGCCATGGGCATCAAGCCCGCCATGTACGACATCGTGCGTGTCGGCGATGAACGCCTGATGGGGGAAGTCATCCAGATTCAGGGCGACTACTCCATCATCCAAGTGTACGAGGACACGTCCGGCGTCAAGCCCGGCGAGCCCGTCGAGAACACTGGACTCCCACTCGTCGTCGAACTCGGCCCCGGCCTGCTCACGTCCATCTACGACGGCATCCAACGCCCGCTCGAAGTCCTGCAAGAGCAGATGGGGCACTTCATCCTGCGCGGCGTCGACGTCCCGGGACTCGACCACAAGAAGAAGTGGGAATTCAAGCCCACCGTGAAGAAGGGCGACTCCGTCAAGCCCGGATACATCCTCGGCACCGTCCAGGAATCAAAGTCCATCCTGCACAAGGTCATGGTGCCCCCTGACGTGGCGGCCGGAAAGGTCGCTGACATCAAGGCCGGCTCCTTTACCATCGACGAGATTGTCGTGACACTCGACCACGGCGCCAAGATCGCCATGAGCCACAAGTGGCCCGTGCGCAAGCCCCGCCCGTACGCCGTGAAGCAGCTGCCGACGGTCCCGCTCAACACGGGCATGCGCATCCTCGACGGCTTGTTCCCCATCGCGAAGGGCGGAACGGCCGCCATCCCGGGCCCCTTCGGCTCCGGCAAGACCGTCACGCAGCAGAGCTTGGCGAAGTACTCCGACGCTCAAGTCGTCGTGTACATCGGTTGCGGCGAACGCGGCAACGAGATGACGGAAGTCCTCACGGAGTTCCCCGTGCTCGAGGACCCCCAGACCGGCAACCCGCTAATGGCGCGCACCTGCCTCATCGCGAACACAAGCAACATGCCAGTCGCCGCCCGCGAAGCCTCCTGCTACACGGGAATCACTATCGCAGAATACTACCGCGACATGGGCTACGATGTTGCCCTCATGGCCGACTCGACGAGCCGTTGGGCCGAAGCCATGCGTGAAATTGGCTCCCGCTTGGAAGAGATGCCTGGCGAGGAAGGCTACCCTGCTTACCTTTCCGCTCGTCTGAGCGAGTTCTACGAGCGCGCCGGCCGCTGCACGACGCTCGCCGGCCCGGAGGGTTCCATCTCCGTCATCGGCGCGGTTTCCCCAGCCGGCGGAGACTTCTCGGAACCCGTCACGCAAGCAACACTGCGCATCGTCAAGGTCTTCTGGGCCTTGGACGCGAAGCTCGCGCAGCGCCGCCACTTCCCCGCTATCAACTGGCTGCAGTCGTACTCCCTGTACCCCGAATACCTCGCGCCGTACTACTCGGAGAAGGCGGCCCCCGACTGGAACCAGACGAAGGCATCCATCATGGAGATCCTGCAGAAGGAAGCTGAACTGCAAGAGATCGTGCAACTCGTCGGCTCCGACGCCTTGCCCGCAGAACAGCAAGTGACGTTGGAAACGGCGCGTCTCATCCGTGAGATCTACTTGCAGCAGAATGCGTACGACAAGGTCGACGCCTACTCCAGCCTGCAGAAGGATTACAAGTTGTGGAAGGCCATCTTGCGCTACCAGACCCTCGCGACGCAAGCCCTCGCGGCGGGTGCCACGACGAAGGAACTCACGGGCCTGCCGGTCGTCACCGACCTCGCACGCAGCCGCTTCGAGGCCAATTTCGACCAGGTGTACGCGGATGCCATGAAGAAACTGGAGACGACCTTCAACGACATCATGGGGACGGTCAAGAAGGAAGTTCTGGCGTAAGTCCGGATTGAAAGCCGGCCTGGGACTCACCCTCGCCTGCCTAGCCCCGGTTAGTGACGGAAATTTTGGTCACAAGACTGAAGGCAGGGCGCGCCCCTCTAGGAATCGAGACGCTGCCTTGCGATCCGTCCTCGTCTGCGCGATTCTGCTCCTTGCCGGGTGCAGCACGGCTCCCGCGCCTTCCCCACCACTTGAACGAGCTGCCGCGCCGCAGATGGAAGCGGGCGCGCTCGACGTCACCGTCCTTGATTATGCGTTCGGCGTGGAACTCTTCGACGACGAGCGCGGACGCTCCTTCCCCATGCACCTGCGCGGCTCGCTCCGCCTTCCCGAGGGCGAAGGGCCGTTCCCAGTCCTTGTCTTCGTCCACGGCTATCACGGCACCTGCTCGTACCCGCTTCTGCCTCAGCTCGATTGGTACTGGGGCAACTCGACGCCCGGGCCATACGGTGGGTGCCCCGAGGCGAAACCCATCGTCGAGCCTGCGGACTCGTTCCGTGGCTACGACTACTTCTCGGATGCGCTGGCGTCGCACGGCTACGTCATCGCATCGATTGACGCGGGGGAGTTGAACGACAACGTAGTCGGTTACGACTGGGCGCTCCGGGCGAAGCTTGTCCTTCGCACCCTCGACCATCTTCGCGAATCGGAGTGGAAGAATGAAATCGACCTGACGCGCGTCGGCATCATGGGCCATTCCCGCGGCGGCCAGGGCGTCGCCACGGCGCAGGTCATGAACGCGGTGCGTCCCGAGGCGGAGCGGCACGGCATCTTGGCCGTTTTCGGCCTCGCTCCCGTGGACGCGGGCAGCGAATCGTCAGTCGTCGACGGCGCCGCGTACGCGACGCTGCTTCCATACTGCGACGGCGACGTGTGGAACCTCGCGGGCGCGCGGACGTTCGACCGCGCCCGCTTCCTCGACGACGGCTTCCCGAAGTACCAATTCCTCGTCATGGGATCAAACCACAACTACTACAACACGAAGTGGGCGCGGAACTCGAACGACGCATCGTGGATGACGGACGATTTCTGCGGCCGTCCCGCCCCCGACGGCGGCTTCCTCGCGCTTGAGGACGTGCTCCTTCATGGCGGTTACATCATGTCCGCTTTCTTCCGCGCGCACATCGGCGGCGAAGCGGGATTCCTGCCTTTCCTGCGCGGCGAGGCCGAGCTTCCCCTTGAGGCCTGCCCGCGCGCGACCGTCGATTGCAGTAAGATTCTGCACGTCTCCTACCACCCCCCCAGCGCGGATCGCCTCATCATCGAGGATTCGCTCGCGCCAGATGCCCTCTCCAAGAACGACATGGGCGGTGCGTCAAGACTAGACGGCTTCGCAGAAGCCACATGGTGCGAATCAGAAGATTGCCAGACGGGCTACCGCAGCGGCTTCGCGCCGGCCCTCCACCTCACGTGGAACGGCCCCGCGACATACGAACTTACCTTCCCGACGCTAGATGTGTCCTCCTACCGGACGCTAAGCGTCCGAACCGGTGTGGACTTCGCTGACGCGCAGAACCCGAAGGACACGTCACAGGACCTGCGCTTCGTCCTCCGCGATACGGCGGGCCATGAGGCGAGCGTGCGGCTCCTTGAGTACTCGAACGCCGCGTATGCTCCGCCAGCGCAGGGCGACGGCAGCGGATTCCAGGAAGGCATCCTATTTTTTGGATGGCGGGACGACCAGAACGGGCGCATCGTGCTGAACGAGGCTCGCGTGCCACTCGTGGCATTCGATGGCGTGGACCTCGCGTCAATCGAATCGCTCGTGCTGGTCTTCGACCAAACGCCAAGCGGCGCGGTGCTCCTCACCGACGTGATGCTGAGCCGTTGAGGACCCCGCAGTCCCTTGCATCATCGTCCTCGAGGTCGATTGGGTCTAGGTCCGACGCGTGTGCGCTCTTGCCAATCCTTGGTCCCCCGGTAGAGTTACGAAACCGCAGAGCCGACGAGGCCGGAACCCTTATCGCCTCCTCGTGTGATAACAGCACGAGCACATGAAGACCGTCACCTTCGACGAGGAGGCCTATGCCCTGCTGCGCGCCGCCCGGCTGGAGCCACGGGAGTCCTTCAGCAGCGTGGTCAAGCGCACCCTCGGCCACCGGCCTTCCTTGGATGAATCGGCGGGGGCCTGGGCCTCCAAACCGGCATCCGAGGTCAAGTCGATGCGCCGATCGACCGATGCGACGTTTGGCTTTGCAGGTGGCGGTGGCCGGTGATTGTCGCCGACACGAGCCTCCTCATCGAGCACCTGCGCGGCAACAAGGGGGCGACACGCTTCCTAAAGGCGCAGGACCTCGTCATCGTGCCCAGCCTGGCCGCCTGGGAGCTGTGGAAAGGCGCCGCCACAGTGGCGCAGCAGGCTGCGGTGCGCGACCTGCTTGCGACCTGCGACATCGACCCGTTCTCGGCCGCCCACGCGGAAGCTGCCGGCGCATTGCATCGGCAAGCCGAGCGCGATGGCCGTCGCCGACCAGCGTTCGACCTGCTCATCGCGGCTCACGCCATGCACCATGGAACGGCGGTCGCCACACTTGACGGCGACTACGACGGCATTGCCGGCCTCAAGGTTGCCAAAGTAAGGGCGTAGCCATTGCGCCACGTGCGCCTCGTCCACGCTGGCCAGCACGAAGCGGATCGCCAGCGCCATGCCGGCGACCAGGACGTCCACATCGGCGCCGGGGCGACCTGCTACGATTACCCCGCCCAACCCCAAACTCCAGGCGAAGCCATCTAGGCAGGCCAGTACATTCTCCCACCATCCCCCAATCTACGTAACCATATACCCCATACTCCCATCCATGCCTGTGAGCGTCCAGACCCACGCGCCCAAGCCGAGTTTTGCGCGCAAGGGTGCCAACCCGACGCTCGAGACCATCGAGTATGTCCGCGCCATCCTGAAGCAAGCCGGCCAACCACTGAGCCGGAACCGCATCCTCGCGCACCTGGCCGCGTGGGGCCACGCGACGAACCGGCCGAGTCTCAACGCGGCACTTGCGTTCCTCGCGCAGGACGGTTCCGTCATCGACGGCTCGAAAGGCCTGCAATGGCTCCCTCAGGCCGAGGGCCCAATTCTAGGGGCTATCCGGGCCAAGCGTTTCCTGTGAGGTGCGCTCATGGCCTCTCCGGTCGGTGCGGACGCAGTCGTGGTGTCGGTTCAAGCCCAGATTGCCCTCGACAACCTGCGGAAGTCCCGCGACTCCGAGGCCGCCGCGATTCTGCGACGCCTGGGCTACTTGCGGGAACGGCTTTTACTGGACTGCCAAGATGGCGAGGTGGTTCCATGTCCACTTCCAAGACGCGCCGCCCAACTGGAGTTGCGCCACGGCCGGCTTCAGAACCTGTACTGCTGCGATCTCCCGGGTTTTTGGCGTCTCCTGTACACCATTGTGTCGTCGGAAGGTCGCCGGTATGTCGCGGTTCTCGAGGTCGTACCCCACGAGGACTATTACCAATGGTTTCGCGGGAAAGGCCGATAGACCGTTGTGACCGTGGCCAAGACCTTCGTCATGCTCGCCTCATCGTCAGACAAGTCGTCCAAGGCCTTGAGCCGACCATCCATCAGGATCTCGAATTGGCGCGCTACGCCGACCGGATTCCGATGCCAGCAATCTTCGCCATCTCAGCGTGCGCCTCGTCCACGCTGGCCAATACGAAACGGTTCGCCAGCGCCGTTCCGGCAACCAGGACGTCCACGTCGGCGCCGGCGCGACCCGCTGCCAGCAGCTGCGCCTGCACCTCGCCGGCGGCGCGGGCCTCGCGGTCCGTGAGGGGCGCCTCGTGCCAGTAGGCTGCCATTGCGTCGAACATGGCTTGTTGCGTGCGGGCGCCGAGATGGGCGAACCCTGCACTGAGCTCATAGAGGACGGGTGACGGCAAGTGGAAGGTCGCGCCTTCCTTTTCGAGCGCTTCCATGAGCTTGACACCACGCCGAGCGCCGCGCAGCACATCGATGACCAGCGACGTGTCTAGGGCAACGCGCAGCGTCATAACAGGTCACGCCACTTCGTGCGAGCGAGTTCGCGTTCGCTCTCGCGGTGTGCCTTCAGCCAGGTGGCCATGCGGTCGCCGTCACGGCCGAGGATTCCGACAAGGGAACGCCAGTCGCCTTGTGGCGACGTGAGGCGACGCACGGCGTCGGAGAAGGATTCGCCGGGCCGTTTGGAATCCCGTAGGCGCCGGTAGCTCTCGTCATCCAAACCAATGGTCTTGTACACAAGCTTGTGTATGGTGATTTGTGTACTTTAACGTGGCGAGGGAGCGGGTCCGTCTCGACAGCGTCCCGTAGGTCCTAAAGCCCGCTTCCTTGCGTAGGCGGTAGGCGTCGCGTTCCTGTTTTCGGGCGTTGGGTCGGAGGATTAACTCGGCAGGTTCATCTATCGTAATAGCCTACGCAAGATGCGTAGGTTATGGATCTTCCTGATTGGGTGGCGAAGTTCAAAAGGGAGAACGTCGAGATTCACCAGCGCGGCAAGAACTACTACGCCTACCGCATCAGTAGTACGTACGTGCCAGCCCTCAAACGCAGCAAGAAGAAAACCGAGGCCTACCTGGGGCGAATTACGCCAGAAGGAATCGCTCCGAAGCGGCCGAAATCTGCGCCACGCTTTGGCGGGACGCTGGATGCGGGGAACATTGCGTTCCTGGATCCCTTCGTGGCAGCGTTGCAGCCCGCCGTTAGGGAGGCCTTCCCCGAGGATTGGGAGAGCCTCATGGCGGCCGCCGTACTGAAACTGTGCTACCTGGAGCCGTGCAGCCGGCTGCATTTGCGGTACGAGACAAGCCTAGCAAAGCGACGATGGCCAGAAGCTCACGTCAGCGACGACTCGATGCCGGAATTGCTTCGCCGGACGGGCCATCAGTGGGAAGCCCAACGCGAGGTGTTTCGCACCCTGAGCCGGGATGAGAAGCACGTGGCCATCGACTTGAGCCATGTCTTTAGCGACGGCAGCGACATTCCCTGGCTTAAGTACGGCCACAATGGCGACGACGTGTGGCGACCGCAACTCCAACTCCTGTTGTATTGGGGCACGACGACGCACCGGCCGGGCTTCCTGCAATTGCTGCTGGGTGCCACCAACAGCGCGCAAACCATCGTGCACACCATCAAGGAAGTGCCCATGCAGGGCGTCATCGCCGTAGTCGACAAGGGGTTCTGGAGTTCAGAAAATGTGGCGGCCTTCGAGCGGGAAGGCGTCCATTACGCGATGGCGCTGCGGCGCGACTTGCCTATCGTGCACCTGGTGCCGCACACGCAGTATCGCAAGCACTTCCTCTACCGCGAACGCGCCCAATGGTGGCGTCAAGAGGAATGGGAAGGCCGCACCATCTACCACTTCCTCGACAAGAAGATCGCCGACGAAGAGGAAACCGCGTACCTACGCCGCATCGAGAAAGCCAAGACGCCCCACGAGAAGCGCGACGCAAGGAAGGCGTACCGCGAAGCGAAAAACTCGATGGGCACCCTATCCATCCTGACAGACTCAGGCATGACGCCTGACGAGGCGTACGCCATCTACAAGGAACGCCGCGAAATCGAGTACGCCTTTGATGCGCTCCAAAACGACTTGCGGGACGACGTCACGTGGATGCGTACGCGCGAAGCGATGGCCGGGTACCACTTCATCCTCTTCCTGGCCCTTCACCTGTACAGTCAAGTGCTCGACCACCTGAGGCGCAAGAAGCTGCTCTCCACCTACAGCGTCCGGGACATCATGACCTACCTTACCAAGGTGGCCGTCGTCGAAGTCGACGGCCAGGATATCCCCCTACCCGTCACCCGGCAAACCCAAACCGTCCTCAACAAACTCGAAAAACCGATTACGCAAGACGCCGGGCTTTAGGGACATGAAGTCGATGGCCCAAGTGCTGGACCATCGTTTCATTTCGACGATGAGGAACCGCCATGAATTGCTCAAGTATGAAGACCCGGTGTGCCGGGGCATGCTGGTTCGCCCGGCCGCCTTCGCTGCAGTCCTGCTTTTGACTTCCTTGAGTCAAGTCGCCCCGGAAGCGCGAGCCGTCATCCCAGTGATGTGCGACCTAGAGCCGCAAGAACTCACGCTTGCCCTGGGAATCGACATTATTGTGGTGTCCGACTCAGGAAACGGTGATCCGCGGCTCCCCGCGACACTGGTGCAGCTAGGTTGCACTTGGGAGCAATATGACAGGCTCTTCCCCGAACCACCCGCTGAGGCTGACGTTGACGCGGGCGTCGTCGGGCTAGAACTCATGGAGTACCTTATCCTCAACCCGAGTGAGTTGACGGCTTTCGCAGGCCTGCTGGCTACAGGCGACTACATCCCTGTTCTCGGTGCAGCATCGGAGACTGAGTTGCTCGCCGTTGGAAACACGTGTGTGGCTCAGGATTGCTCGCGAGCCGAAGATCCCTGCTTCCATCCCAGTGAATGTACCGAATCCCCTTGCACATTCGATTGCGAGCTAATCTTCGCTGACCCATGCGTCACTAATCCCCTGAGTTGCGTACCGCCCATCCCTTGCACGCCCGACCCGCTTTCGTGCGTTCCGCCAATCCCTTGCACACCGAACCCATTGGATTGCGTTCCGCCTGTGCCTTGCACCCCGGATCCATTCGATTGCCTACCGCCTGTGCCTTGCACCAACCCAATCCTGCTTGCATGCGCGCTGATTCTCGTCGTGAACACAGTCTGTGGAAGCGACGGCGACTGTACGGAGCCATGTACACCTGCCAGTGCCTGCGCATTCGTAGCATTGGTCCTGCAATGCGCCCAAGACCCAGCTTGCGTTGAGGGCATTATCTGCATCATCGACAATCCCGTCTGCGCATGTCTTTACGGAGTCGCCTGTCACCTGCAATGCGCCCAAGACCCAGCTTGCGTTGAGGGCATTATCTGCATCATCGACAATCCCGTCTGCGCATGTCTTTACGGAGTCGCCTGTCAACACGCCGGGGCACCAATGCCAATGGCGCCCAGCTCTGGTCCAACTCCATCTGGTGGGGTTCTGAAGCAGACCATTGTATTCGCCGATCAACGAGACCCAAACTCGCCCGAAGGTCGCTGCAACAAGAAGGCGACCTCCAATGGGCTGGACTACATCGAGGACAAGTTCAGCCTCGATTTCGACATCGTCTGCTATGACAAGATTACCGGCCTACCCTTTGAGGCGTGGATGCCAAGTGGTGGTGGTACCGTCCATGACGATGACACTTTGCTGAATTCCTGTCGTGACCACGTCAATGACCACTACGGCGCATCCTGGGACAATCCCGACGAACTGGTGTTCTGCTGGGTCCACCAGGCCGATACGAACGGCTTGGCCCCAATCCGTGGCAGCATTGCACTTGGGGCCGAAGTCGCTCCGCCGAAATGGAACCATCCCAACAAGGGACTTGCGCAACACGAAGTCATGCACAACCTTGGGGCCGATCACTATCCAAGCGATTCGTTCCTGAAGTACATTTGCGGATTTCAGCATCAGCACTGGTGGGGAAGCCACTGGCACAGTTGGCGCAGCGTCATGAACTACTGTTGGCTCGGCATCGGTTCCAACCACATCGAGCAACAATCATACGACGCCATCGACCCATTTGTGTGAACCATGCGGCTGCTCGCGCTAGTCCTGGCAGCAGTGGCCCTCGGCGGTTGCATGAATGCCTCCTTCGACGTATGGGTCAACAATGACACAGATCGATCAGCCGTCGTCACCGTCGTCATTCTGGACGAATCGGGCACCGAGCGCTTTAACGAAACAATTGAAGCTGCGGCAAGCGGAACCACCTACCTCACCGAAAAAGAACTCAAGTTCAGCAAAGGGCTGTACACGGTCATTGCGTGGGTCGATGGGAAAAGCGCCACAGATTCTCGAACCTTCAACGAGTCTCTTGGTGGGATTGGCGTCGAACTAGGGTCCGCAGGGCATCGCATCGTATTCTACGTCAACTAAGCATCAGCTAACCTTGCGTCAATGGCAGACGGACAACCCCATATGACTGGCTGCCTAACATGCGTGACCCCGTGCCTAACAAGCGAGGTCTACCTTACGCACCCCGTCCGGCCGAAAGCGTCAAATGACTCTACGTACAATCATACATCGCGTATGACAGTCCTGACGGTCCGCAAAATGGGCAACAGCCTCGGTTTCACTGTCCCCTCCGACGAGTCGAAGCGCCTTGGCCTGCATCCTGGGGACCAAGTGGACGTGCACATCAGCAAGGCAGGCAGCATGGCTTCCATCGCCGGCCTGCTCAAGGGGAAGCTGGGGGACCTGGACGCGTTCATGCACCAGATGGACCTCGAGGAAGCGGGCCACGAGGCGCGGCGCGAGACGCAACTCGATTCAATCTTCGACCGAAACCGCCAACGCAAGCCAACGCGCCGACGCGGTGACTGATGGCAAAGTGGTTCGCGGATACGTACGGCCTGCTCGCCCATGTCGACGGCAGTCCCGAGTACATCCGACTCCTCTCCGGCGGCGACTATGTCACCACGGCGCTCAACGCCTGCGAGTACGCGCACAAGATTCTGGCCCGCGGCCAAGCGGATGCTTTGGCGCTGGCGATGCCCCCGGTCATGGCCAAGGTCGTGGAGCCGGGACAGGAGGTTCCTCTGGCGGCTGCCCAATTCAAGATGGACCGCCTGCGGGCCGGCGCCGGGTGCTCGTACGTCGACGCCTGGGGCTACGCCACGGCGCGATCCCTCGGCCTTCCGTTCCTGACCGGGGATGACGACTTCCGTGGCGTGCCAGGCGTGAAGTTCGTGAAGGAGTGAAACGACGGCATCGGTCGAAGGGCGGCAGGTTCCTACTCGACGACCAGGAACCCGGCGTACTCGCGGCCGCCAATATCGAACGCCACGACTTTGCCCTTGAGCAACGCGGCGCACTGCTCCTTCGTCAAGCTGAACACGAAGCCTTGGTAGTTCTCGCCGAACTTTTTCCGCGCCTCGCTGAGGGAGCCGAACGTTTCGATCCTGTCCTCGTCTTCGTCAGGGTGGGGCTTGCCTACCATCGTCCACGCGGTTGCCCTGGCGCCCCGCTCCTTTTTGTTCTGTTTTTTCCCCGCTTGTGCCATGCGACCCTGATAGTAGTGCAAACTTAAGGAGTCGGCGGGGAGCGTCCTGAAAGTGCCACCCCCGTTCCGCTCAAATACCACCTTTTCGTCGCCGCAATTGCCATGGCGCAGACGGTCCAGAAGGAATACCGCACCATCACGAACATCAAGGGCCCCCTCGTTTTCGTGGAGAAGACGCACGCGGTCGGCTACGGTGAACTCGTGCAGATTCGCCTCCCGGGCGGAGCGCTGCGTCGCGGCCAAGTCCTCGACACCTCGGGCAAGCACGTCGTCGTCCAAGTTTTTGAGGGCACGACCGGCATCGACAACGACAAGACCACCGTGAAATTCCTCGGGGAGACCATCAAGTTCGGCGTCTCCAAGGGCATCTTGGGCCGCGTCTTCTCCGGCGCCGGCAACCCCCTCGATGGTGGGCCGGAAATCATCCCGGACGACTACCGGGACATCATCGGCGCCGCCATCAACCCGTACTCGCGCGCGTCGCCGCACGATTTCATCCAGACCGGCATCAGCACGATCGACGGCAACAACTCGCTTGTGCGCGGCCAGAAGCTCCCGATCTTCTCGGGCTCAGGCTTGCCGCACAATGACATTGCCTTGCAGATTGCCCGCCAAGCCAAGGTCCGCGGCACGGACGAATCGTTTGCCGTCGTCTTTGCGGCCATGGGCATCACGAACGAGGAAGCGAAGAAGTTCATGCTCGAATTCGAGCGCACGGGTGCCCTCAAGCGCGCGGTCATCTTCCAGAACCTCGCCGACGACCCCGCCGTCGAACGCCTGCTGACCCCGCGGTTGGCCCTCACGGCCGCAGAGTACCTTGCCTTCGACCTCGGCATGCATGTCCTCGTCATCTTCACAGACGTCACGAACTACTGCGAGGCCCTGCGTCAAATCGGTGCGGCGCGCGAAGAAGTCCCCGGACGCCGCGGCTACCCCGGCTACATGTACACGGACCTCGCGTCACTGTACGAGCGCGCCGGGAACATCAAGGGCAAGAAGGGCTCCGTGACGCAGTTCCCCATCCTGACGATGCCGGGCGACGACATCACGCACCCGATCCCCGACCTCTCCGGTTACATCACCGAGGGACAGATTGTCATCTCGCGTGAATTGCACCGCAAGGGCATCTACCCGCCCATCAACGTCTTGCCAAGCTTGTCACGTCTCATGAACGCCGGCATCGGCGGCCACAAGACGCGTGACGACCACAAGAAGGTCAGCGACCAATGCTACGCCTTCTACGCCGAAGGCCGCGACCTGCGTGGCCTTGTTGCCATCGTCGGAAAGGACGCTCTCAGCGCCCGTGACTTGCAAGTGTTGGACTTCGCCGAGTTGTTCGAGCAGCGCTACGTGCGCCAGGGCCGCGACGAAGACCGCACCATCGAACAGACGCTAGACCTCGGTTGGGAACTGCTCGCCACGGTTGATGAGAAGTTGTTGACGCGTATTGACAACAAGACGATTCAACAGTTCCACCCCAAGCACAAGAGCGGCGCAGCGGCGAAGGTCGCGCCGAAAGCGCACTGAGCCGAGCCGCGAATTGGGGTTGGGGTGCCGAGCCGACGGCGAAGCCGAGGCGATGGAATGCCCGCTGTCCGCGATGCTGCAGCGAGCCGGTGGTCCACGTGCAAGCGACCGGCGAGAGTTCACTCACCGGATGGGGCGGCTCTGGCGGCGTCTCTGGTTGCGGGCTTCCGCAGTCCTGAGCAGCCCTGGCCGCCGCGACCTGGCCTGCTTTTGCGCGCGGATCGCGGGATTCCCCCCGGCGGGGCGAGCGACGGCCTGAGCGAAGCGATGGCCGAGCGAGGGCGTGGCAAGCCCCGACGCGCGAGCGCAAGCGAGCGCGAGGGGCGGGGGCCGCCGGGGGCCGCGCGTCTCATGAATTGAAAAAGGCATCATGCTCGTCCCATGCGGCGCAACGTGCACATCGGCCGCAACTGCACGACGGACAATCCGGGTGGCGGACGACCTCATCAGGGAAGTCGTCCCGATCATGCGTGCGGCACCGCCGACCATAATTGCGTCGCAAATGCAACCATGACGCCAGTTGATCGAGGATGTCAAGACGCATCCAACTCACCTAAACGTGACCAGCGCCGTCTTTCGGCCTAGGATCTCGATGTAGGCGCGCTCGCCCTTGTGGAGGCCGAGATTGCGCACAACGTCAGCCGGCCAATAGGTGCCGAGACTGCCGCGTCCAATCGTCGTGACCTTCGCTTCAAAGTCGGGCCTTGTGGGTTGCGCGTTGTCGCCTTCAATGTCAAGCCAGTCACCGGTTTCGACGAACTTTGCCCCGCATGACGGGCATTGGGCCCCTCGCAGGCGCCGGTAGACGATGAGCTTGTTGCCGCGAGGAATCTCGAATTGGAGGTCGTCGGTACCCTTCATCGTGCGCTTGCCACAAGCGAGGCACTTGTACGTCTGGCCGGCTTTCCAGTACCGCTTCTTCAAGGCAGCGCGTATCTGGATTCGAAGGGCTTGTTCCTGGGCTGGTGTCTGCGTGTAGACGGGCCAGTCCGTGGGCTCGGCGATTTCATTAGCTTCAGGGACGCGCGGAATCTTGCGGTTGGTCGACATGGGGTCAGGAGTGGGCGTTCTCGGTACATATGCCTTGGGACGTGCAATGCACTGGTGGACTATGTGCGACAGCTAGGGGCTGAGTGAAACCATTCCCCGCACTTGGAATGGATGTCAACACAGATCGGCGCCTGCACGGACTGGCCACCGAAAGACCTACAATCCATCGATTGACTCGACAAGGCGTGCGTAACTTCGTCGCCCTCCTGCTCCTCTTCCTCCTTGCGGCCGCCATTTCCGCCAACGCCCAGCAGACCGCCGTCGTCCCGGAACCCCGCGAACTTCCGGATTGCTCAACCCCGGACCCCGTCCTCTTCGCGACGCTCCCCAACGGCATCGAGAACCTCGCCTTCGACGGCAACGGGACGCTGTTCCTCACGGCTTTCCAGGCCGGCCTGTACCAAGCGTTCCCCAACGGCACCGTGGAGTTCATCACGAAGGACGACCGCCCTATCCCGCCCGATACGTCGCCGATTGATGGTCCGAACAATTTCATGGGCGTCGACCTCGGTCCAGACGGCGCGCTCTACGTGTCGGAAGGCATGGGAATCGTCGGCCCCGTCGATGCGCGCGTCCTGCGCTTCCCAGTCCCCGGCCAGCCAGAGTTCGAAGTTTACGCCAGCGGGTTCGAGGGCGCCAATGGCCTCGCTGTGACTCCCGACGGCGTCGTCTACCTCGTCAACGGGTTCCGCACCGAGCTGTGGCGCATCACCGGCCCCGGGCAATGGACGAAGCACGCAGATTTCGTGACGGGGAACGGCCTCGTGGAGCATCCCGACGGGCGGCTCGTGATGAGCATCGTCGGCGATCCGGCGGACGCCGTCGTCGCATTCAATGCCTCGACCCCCGACAAGCGTGAGACGCTGTTCAGGTTCAACGCGGGACCCAGCGGCGTGGCGGGCCCCGCTGGAGTCCAGACGTCGGGCGCCGTCATGACGAAGGGGGTGGACGACCTCGCCGTCCTCGACGACGGCCGCATCGTCGCGTCCGCGCACCTGCGACTGCAATTCCTCCTCGGCACTCCCGCGACCGGAGAGGCATGCGTCCTCATGAACGGCGCGCGAGCCGAGCCGACCTCGGCGCGGGTGGCCAAGGGCTTCGGCGAATGGGACGGCTTCGTCTTCCTCACCGACAACGCCGGCGACATCCATGCAGTGGACCTGCGTCCGCAAGCTCCGCTGCCCCCGCCGCCGAGCGCCTCGCCACCGGGGGAACAGGCTCCTGGGAAAGACAGCCCAGGCGCGGGAACCGTGACCGCCGCCATCGCGCTCGCCGCAGTTGCTTGCTTTGGGCGGCGTCGCAACGGCTATTGACAGAACGCCCCCGCCCGCGGAGCCGTCGTTCGCCGGCCAAGTCAGACCTATTAATTCCCCCCGGCCAGGGCTTAAATGGACTCCCGTCGAACGTCAGGGCTGGCGTGTGCCCAAATGCAGACTGAACAAATCCTGTGGAACCCCTCGTCCGGCTGGTCCTCCTCCGCCCAGCTCGCCAATGCCCAGCTTCTCCTCGTCTTTGGCGCCAAGGCGGAACTCGCCCACGCCGAGCGCCTTGCCGAACTCCACGGCATGTATCCGAAGGCCCATTTCATTGGCGGCAGCACGGCTGGCGAGATTGCGGGCCCACATCTCCACGACGGCTCCATCGTCGCCACTGCCGTTCAGTTCATGAGCGGCCACGTCGAAGAGGCCGCCATCGACATCCGGTCGGGCGAAGACTCCGCAGACGCGGGGCGCCGCCTTGCCCAGAAGCTCCCCAAGGATGGCCTGTCGCACGTCTTCGTCCTTTCCGACGGCTCCCACGTCAACGGCAGCGACCTGGTCCGCGGCATGATGGCCGTCTTGCCCGCCGGCGTCGCGCTGACCGGCGGCCTTGCCGGAGATGGGGCAGACTTCCACAGCACACTTACGGTCAGCGACGCGGGGGCCCGCGCCGACCGCCTCGTGGCTTTGGGGCTTTACGGCACGGGCCTGCGCGTCGGGTATGGTAGCCTCGGAGGGTGGGATTCCTTCGGACCGCAGCGCGTCGTCACGAAATCCAAGGGCAACGTACTCTACGAACTCGACGGCCAGCCTGCCCTCGCCCTGTACAAGCGCTACTTGGGCGAGCACGCCGCAGGTCTTCCTGCGACCGGCCTGCTCTTCCCACTTGCCGTCCAAGTCGACGGCGGCGTCGAACTGACGCGCACCATCCTGGCCGTCGACGAAAAGACCCAGAGCCTGACCTTCGCCGGGGATGTCCCGCAAGGCGCCATGGCGCGGCTCATGAAGGCAAACTTCGACCGCCTTGTGGACGGCGCCCATGGCGCGGCTGAGGATTCGCGCGCGTCGCTGCAAGGCAAGGGCGCACAGTTGGCCATCCTCATCAGTTGCGTCGGCCGGAAACTCGTGCTGAAACAACGCGTCGAGGAGGAACTTGAGGCCGTCCAGGAGGTCCTCGGTCCACAAGCGCTGATGGCCGGATTCTACTCGTATGGCGAGATTTGCCCCTCGGCACCGAATGCGAGTTGTGAACTGCACAACCAGACGATGACCATCACGACGTTGCAGGAAGGCTAAGCAGCGTGCACAAGCTCTTGGAGCGGCAGCTCAAACGCCACTTCGGAAGCATCGAAGCAATCCCGCCGGAGCTGCGCCCCCTGGTGGAATCAATCAGCACGACGTACGAAGAGGCCGATACCGACCGCCGCCTCGTCGAACATTCCTTGGAGCTCGCGTCGCAGGAACTCATGCAGCGCAACCAAGAACTGCGCGCCAAGCAGCACGAGCAGCAGGTCATCTTCGACTCCGTGCCCGCCCTCATCATCTACAAGGACACGCAGAACCGCATCGTGCGCCTCAACGAAACCGCCGCCCACGCATTGGGGGGCAGCGCGGCGGCGATGGAAGGCAAGGCCACGGCGGAAGTCCTGCCGCCCGCCGTCGCGCAGCAACTCTACGAGGACGATCTCGCGGTCATCCACAGCGGGGAGCCGAAGCACGGAATCATCGAATCGCATGCTACGGCGGATGGCTCCGTGCGCTGGATGCGGACTGACAAAGTGCCTTACAAGGACGAATCCGGCCACGTCATCGGTGTCATCGTTTTCTCCGTCGATATCACGGAACGCAAGGCCGCCGAGGCCGCATTGCGCGAATCGGAGGAGCGATACCGCCTCATCGTCGAGACGGCGACGGAGGGCATCTGGACTCTCGACTTGCACGGCAACACGACGTTCGCCAACAGCGTCATGGCCGAGATGCTTGGACACACGCGCAGCGAGATGGCGGGCCGCAACGTCTTCGAGTTCATCCCGCCCGAAGACATTGAACTCGGCAAGGAGAAACTGGGGGTGCTCATGGCGGGCACCCACGTGGCCCTTGACTTCCGGTTCCGTCGCAAGAACGGCAGCGACCTATGGACACAAGCCTCCGGCGCGCCCATGCTGGACGCAGATGGCAAGGTCATCGGAACCCTTGGCATGCTCACGGACATCACGAAGCGCAAGGCCGCAGAAGCCCAACTGGCTGCGGCCTTCGACCGCTTGCAACAGGTCGACCGGGAACGGATGCAGTTCCTCAACAACGCCGCCCACGAACTTGCCACGCCGCTAACGCCAATCAAACTCCAGATGCGGGTGCTGAGCCTCGACGGCGCCTTGACGCAGTCGCACCGGAAGGCGGCCGACATCCTCGAACGCAATTTCGAGCGCCTGTCGCACCTCGTCAAGGACCTCCTCGATGCAGCGCGGTTGCAGGCGACGAGTCTCAAGCTGCACGCCCAACCGACCGACCTGCGGGACGTGGTCTACCAATCGATTGAGACGTACCTGCCCGCGGCAAGCGATGCGGGCGTGAATCTTGATGTCGATGGCGAGCCACCCGAAGTCCTCGCGAGCGTTGACCCGGGGCGCGTGGGCCAAGTGCTTGACAACCTGCTCTCGAACGCCATCAAGTTCACGCCACGGGGCGGTCGTGTCGTGGTCTCGCTCGACCGGGATTCCTCCAACCGCCCCGTTGTCCGGGTGACCGACACGGGAGCGGGGATGCGACCGCAGGACCTGGACCGGCTCTTCCGACCATTCAGCCAGGTCCACGACACGATGCAGAAGACCGTCGGTGGCACCGGGCTGGGGCTGTACGTAAGTCGCGGCATCATCGAAGCCCACGGGGGCGCGATCCACGCGGAAAGCGCTGGCCTCGGGAAGGGGTCGACCTTCTGGTTCCACCTGCCCGCACCGGACGCCCCGGCGCCGCTTCTCACGGTCCAGCAAACGGCAGCGGCACAAGCTTCGTGAGCCAGGACTCCGCAGGTTCGACCCCCCGCCAAGCATCCTTTAGACGGGGCGCAGGTTCACAGCAGTGCCTAGCGATGCCGTGTCCCCCCAAGTCTGGCCTGCGGTGCTGACGGCAGCCCTCGACTGCATCATCGTCATGGACACCGCCGGCATCGTGCGCGAGTTCAACCCAGCCGCCGAGCGGACCTTCGGCTGGACGCGTTCCGAGGCCGTCGGCCGCACACTATCGGAGTTGATTGTCCCGCCGGAGCTGCGGGCGCGTCACACCGAGGGCTTGCGCCGGTACCTGTCCACCGGCATCGGACCGGTCCTAGGCAAGCGCATCGAGATTGAAGGCGCGCGCAAGGACGGCACGCGCCTCCCCGTCGAACTCGCCATCGTGCCGTTCGACGGCGGAAGCGGGCCGTTGTTCGCCGGATACCTGCGCGACCTGTCGGAGCGCGTCAAGGCGCAACGCGAGCTGGAGCGCCGCAACGACCTCACGCGCCTGCTGCAGGAGATCCCGCTCGCGGCGTCGACGGCGCGCGACCTGGACCAAGCCGTTGCGGCCTGCCTCGATGCGGTGCGGCGCTTCATGGACTGGCCCCTCGGGCATGCCTACTTCCTAGAAGCCGACGGCCATCTTGCCTCGCATGGCCTGTGGTCCGCCTCCGACCCCGAGCGCTTCCTCGCGTTTCGCGCCGCCACGGAGAGGACGCGGTTCCCACCTGGAAAAGGGCTGCCTGGCCGCGTGCTCGAATCCGGAAAGCCGCTCTGGCTGCCGGACGTCCCGCACGACAGCAACTTCCCCCGCAACCAGCTCGTTCAGGACCACGGGCTCAAATCTGGCTTCGGCTTCCCGATCCTCGTCGGCGGCAGGCCGCAGATCGTCCTCGAGTTCTTCTCCGCCGTTGCGAACGAACCGCAGCCCGACGTTTTGGCCGTGCTCGAGACTATTGGGCGCGAGGTCGGGCGCGTCGTCGAGCGCCTCGCACAGGAAGCCGCCCTGCGTGAGGCAAACGCCAAGCTTGCGACGCTGGCCACCAGCCGGCAGGAATTCCTGAACCAGGCCTCGCATGAACTTGGCACTCCGCTAACTCCGCTCCTGGCCCAGCTCAGCCTGTTACGAGGGGAGACAGTGTCGGACGGCGTGAGGCATCGCTTGGACATCATCGCGCGCAACGTCGAACGCATGCGCAGCCTGGCCACCGACCTCTTGGACGCTGCGCGCATCGACTCCGGCCGGCTGCGCGTCGAGCCGAAGCCGATGGATCTCGCGCAGGCAGCGCGCACGGCCGTGGAGGCACACGCAGACCTGACCGCGGACCAAGGAGTGACTCTGGCCGCGGTCGCGCAGGGCAGCGTGCCCGCCTTCGCCGACGCGCAGCGCGTCGGGCAAGTGCTTGACAACCTCATCACCAACGCATTACGTTTCACCGACCGCGGTGGCCACATCGAGGTCGCGGCTCGCAGCGAGGGGGATTGGGCCGTCGTTCAGGTGCGCGACAACGGCGTCGGCATCACGGCTGAAGGGCTGGAGAAGCTGTTCCGAGCGTTCTCGCAAGTGCATGACCGCACCCGCGAGGTCGGCGGAACCGGGCTGGGGCTGTTCATCTGCCGCGGCATCGCCCACGCAAGCAGCGGCACTATCGCGGCAAGCAGCGCAGGCGTGGGGCGAGGCTCGACGTTCACGTTGCGTCTGCCGGCAAAGTCGACGGTCGCGCCGACGACGTGACGCCCTGCTAGCCACCCTCACGCGGCGACGGTGCACGTGCCGACAGCCTGCAAGTAAGGCAAGGAGCGAGACGACGGCAAGGACCCGGTTCATGGACGTTGATTGCTCGACTGATTCAACACCGTTGTCATTCCGGGACCCGGACGACAAGCCGCGGAATCCGCGGAATCATGGGAAGCCGCTTCGCACCACCGGCCACTCGGGTGGACATGACCTCCCTCGGACCGTCCGACCCCGTCCTGCATCGGGCTTGGCTCGGCTTGAACTGGCGCACCACGACGGCCAAGAACTCTACGAACGCATCTCCGTCATGGACCGCGTGACGCACGACCCGTGCGTGCTGGACACATTCGAGGCAGCCATCCACTTTGCCCGCACCGGCGAAGCGGTGCCCTGGTGGGATTTCAGTCGTAAGCGCAAGGCAAACCAATCGTAGGGTTTGACACTCGGCCTCGCCTGAGCATCCACTTACTTCGAGACGGCGCGCGCCCGGCCGCGCTTGCGTTGCTGCGTGCCCCTTGCGGCCCCGCTCGTCGTAGTGCTCGGCGTTTGCGCAGCCTGGCCATCAGGGCTGAGGAACTCGTCCTCCTTGTGCGCAAGCATCAGGAGGCCCATGGCCGTAACGGCAAGGAGGGGGCCGATGAGGAAGAACCCGAGCGTCGCAAGCCCGAGCGTGGCGCCGAGCCAGCCGACCCAAGGGCGGCGCAGATGGAAGACTTCGCGTGATGCGATGATGCCGACGATGCCCGCGATGATGCCAAGAGAACCCGCTACGGCGTATTGTTCTTTGAGAAGGATGGGCTCGAAATTCTCGAGCAGGATCATGGTGCCCTGCAGCAGCGAGATGCAGGCGACGACTAGCAGGAACAGGCTCGCGGCGAGGGCCTTGTCCGGCCAATTGCGCGAATGCATCTGGATGCCGTCGTTGCGCGTCTCTTCGCCTTCCAGGTGGCTTTTCACCATCGCCAAGATGGCAAGCAGACCGAAGAGAGGCAGCAACCCGTACACGGCCAAGGAGGCGATGGCGCACGCGGCTCCGAGGTATGCGAAGGTGGCCGCTTGTCGGCGCAGGCTGAGGATGCCGAACAGGACCGTCGCCCCGCACAGCATCAATTCGTAGGAGGTCCATTCGTTTGCCATGATGCTCGGCATGCGCGCTTCATCGATCGTCATGAGCGGCTTGACGAGTTGGAACGCCAGGCCGATGACACCCGCGAGGATCAAGAGCAGCGCCGCGAACATCGCCTTGTCGGGCCATGCCGGGTCGTGGCCTGCTGGGGGCATGGGCGAAGCAGGCGCATGGGGGGACTTAAGTCCGCTGCCCAAACGCCTGATAAGAAGCTAAAACGAAGATGGGAAACCATGGCACCGGGATGCTCCGTTTCAGGTCTAGACGACACGGACCTTCGCGGCCGCCTGCTTGGCCTTGGCCCTGGCGTCATCGGTCGTCGCTCCCGCCACGACCACGACTCCCATCCTTCTGTTGCGGTGTGCCGTCGGCTTACCGAAGATGCGCAGAAGGAGCCCCGGTTCGCGCAGGCATTCCTCGACACCCTCGTACCGTGGGGCGGCAGATTCGGCACTCGCTAGTATGACGGCGCTGGCCGTCGGCCCCGTGTGTCCGACGCCTGGGATGGGAAGGCCAGTGATTGCGCGCACGTGCAAGGCGAATTCGGACAACTCCTGCGAACCCAAGGTGACGAGTCCCGTGTCATGGGGCCGGGGACTTACTTCGCTGAACCAGACTTGGTCCCCGTTGACGAACAGCTCGACTCCAAAGATCCCGCGACCGCCAAGAGACTCAGTGACCTTGCGTGCAATGTCCTGGCTCGCGGCGAGGGCCTTGGCGCTCATCGCCATCGGCTGCCAGGATTCGCGGTAGTCGCCGTCAATCTGGACGTGGCCGATGGGGGGACAGAACGTCGTCGTCGCTTTGCCCTTGTCGTCAAGGTGCCTGACCGTGAGCAGGGTGATTTCGTACTCGAAGGGGATGAACGACTCCACGATGACCTTCCCCGTCGTGCTGCGGCCGCCCTTCATGGCGTACTCCCACGCCTGGTCCGCGTCCGCCGCCGCCTTGACGACGCTCTGGCCCTTGCCGCTGCTGCTCATCGTTGGTTTGACGACGCACGGAGTCCCGATGGCCTTCACCGCTTCCCGGTACTCGTCCAGGCTCGCGGCGAACCTGTACTTCGAGGTCGGCACCTTAAGCTCCTCGGCGGCTAGGCGGCGAATCCCTTCGCGGTCCATCGTGAGCCGAGTCGCCCGCGCCGTCGGGATGATGGTGAACCCTTCCGCCTCCAGCTTCTCCAGTTCCGGCGTCGCGATGGCCTCGATTTCGGGGACCACCCAGTCCGGATTCTCCTGCTCGATGACGGCCCGAAGCGCTTTGGCGTCAGTCATGTCGATTACGTGGCTGCGATGAGCGACCTGCATGGCTGGTGCGTTGGCGTAGCGGTCCACGGCGATGCATTCGATGCCGAGGCGTTGCGCTTCGATGATTACCTCCTTGCCCAGTTCACCGGAGCCGAGCATGAGCATCCGAGTCGCCGTCGCAGAAAGTGGGGTGCCCCAGGGCATCGCATCGTGCACCGTGGCACTGGGAAGAAAGGTTGGGGGCGCGCTTCGCGTGGAGACAGCCTTTCATACCCGTTCTTCCTCGTTTTTTTTCGAAGACCCTGGGTCTTCCGGCCAAGCCTGCTTGGTCGACGTCAAACGGAGTTGCACACACATGGGAATCTTTGGTTTCGGCAAGAAGAAGAAAGAGCAGGCCACCGTGCCCGCCCAGCCCGCCCGCGAGCCGGTCGTCGTGAAGGCCCGGGCAATGCCCGCGGCCGCGAAGTCCGCCCCGAAGAAAGCGGCCAAGAAGGCAGCCCCCAAGAAGGCCGCCAAGTCCTCCAAGAAGACGTAGCGCGGTCGTAGAACGGAGCAGCGCGGCCTACGGGCAGCGTCACCGTCGGCGCCCGCCCCAGCCGCGGATGCGCCGCCGACGTCCGCCCAAGCCACGGAATCCGCGGAGCCTGTCCGCGTATTCGACAGGCGCAGAAGGAAAAACTCGTTCAAGCCGCAATGTCGACGAAAATCGCCGCTTCTGCGTCGAGATTCTCCTTGGTTTCCTGTGGAAAATGGTCAAAAAGGCATTTCCCGGACAGGCTCCGCGGAATCATGGGAAGCCGCTTCCCGGGATTCCTTGATTCCGCGGCCAGTCGTCGCGGGGCGGATTCGTTCCTTGCCTCGTTCGGCACCCGTCCCCTTCTCTCTTCGTCTCTTCTCGGTTCTCGTCAACCTAGCCCGGCGTGCGCGTCCGACCACGTTTCGGCCCCGCCGGCTTCGTCGGCGCGGTGCCCGTGAGGACCTCGTTCTCCAGCGCGCTCGCTGCGTCCGCGGAGATGCCGAGGCGCTCGCGCAGTTTCTCGAAGCGCAGCCGTTCGACACGGGACAAGGTCCCATCGCTCCAGGCGATCTCGAGCTGCTCGCGGAAGATGTCGGCGCGCTCGTCGCCACTCATGGCGGAGACGGGTCGCGACGGTGGCAGCGCTCCCACGGTGATGCGGTCTGCCAGGCGCTGCATGGGAGTGAGCGCGAAGAGCAGCAGGCCGGAGGCGAGGGCGCCGACGCCGACGCCGAGCCATTGTGACGTGGCGTTCTGGATGAGTTGTGAGACGACCAGGAAAGTTATGATGAAGGCGCCCGCGACGCTGCTGTTCTTGAGGGCCCAGCGCAGCCGCACGTCGGCGTCGAAGAGCTGGTGCTTGACGAGGGAGTACGTGATGAGGCCCGTTCCCCCGGCCAGCATGGCCGAGTAGAGGAGGCGGTGCACGTGGGCGCCTTCGAGACCGCCGAGGAAGCGCAGTTGCAAGGCGTCCGCGACGGCCACCCCTGCGATGCATACCCAAAGGCCCAGGAAACCGCGGACCTCGGCCGGCCGGTCGGGCGTCGTGCTGCCGCGTGTCCGGCGCACCAGCAGCATTGCCGAGATGACAAGAATCGGGAGAGGCACCACATAGAGCATGTCGGTCCAGAACAGGAACGGGTCGTCCAGGTGCCCGAAGTCGTGGTGGCTGCCCCAGAGGAGGTCCCCCGTAGGGCCAAGGGCGTGGAACACGCCCGCGTACAAGGGCTCCAGGGAGAAGCCCAGGGCCGCCAGCAAGAAACTGCGCCGACGCAGACCACGGGGGGCGGCCAAGTAGTCTCCGACGAACTGCAATGCGATGATTGCGAAAACGACCAACGCGACCGAGAAGAACAAGTGCAGCGGCCCGGTCGTGGCGCTCGTCCAGAATCGGGTGTGGTCCTGCATGTAGAGTAGCTCGGCGACGACGGCTCCTAGCAGGAAGGCCCAAGGGGCGACGTTGCGCAGCCATGCCCGTCGGAACCGGCCGTGTGTGGTGCTGTAGCGTAAGGCGAAGGCGGCGGCCGCGAAGGGAATCGCAAGGACGAGGTACACACGCAGATTGCTGGCGACGGTCCCGAGTTCCTTGTCCCAACCGACGGTGCCAGTATAGAGGCCGTTCAGCGTGAGCAGTAGCGCGAACGACTGGTGCAGGCGGTTTGAAAAATTGAGCGCGAGGAGAAGCACGGCAAGGCCAAGCATCATGGCCCCTGCGGCCAAGGCGGCGACGTTGCCGAAGACTGGGTAGAAGCCCCCGAGCACGCTATTCGATGCGACCTGCCCGCGATAAGGTTGGCGAGGGCGCTCCAGGGGGATACGCGGGGGCGACTGCCATGGTTTTGCCCCCCGACCAGCGCTGCGGCGCGGAGTCCTTGTTTTTATCTACTAGCTCGTAGGTTTGCCCGCAGGGTGGTCCCTCATGGTCTCCGAAGACATCTTCAGCCGCATCGAACCGAAGCCAACCAGACGCGAGGTCGAGGAAGAGGCCGCAAATGTAGCAAGCGGCGACGTGGCGCTATGTGGTCAGGGCAGCGTCGTGCAGCGCAACGCGCAGTTGACGGCCAACCCGACGTTTGAACTCGTCACCGCCGACGCGGACGGCCCGCCTGAACTGGTGAAGTTGGCCGCCGATATCAACAAGCATTTTGGAACACTGGCGACGCCCATCCTCGAGGACAAGCGCGCCGCGACGACCATCGGCAACCTTGAGATCACAGTCCTCATCGCCGCCGAGGGTTTCAAGCTCGTCTATGCGTGGCCGAAGCCCGGCGGTAAGAAGGCGTACCCGCCGCAGTGGATCCTCGGGGGCAGGTTCTGGCTCTGGCTTTCCCGCGTCGTGTACAAGTTGACCCACCGCCGCGCCCGCATCCCGGCAAACGCATTCGGCACGCCGTCGCCGACGAGGCCGAAGGGTGGCGGGGCCGGGAAAAAGCGCGGGAAGTAAGGCGTCGGCGTAGTCCGGCCCTTCTGGGAAAGAGCGGATATGCGCCAGTTTATGCTCCTGGTAAGCGGTGGAAGCGCCTCGCGGCAGTGTGGGAGGCCTAGATTCTCGGCCGTAGTGTGGGAGGCTTGGGATTTCACAGAGATACACAGATTATTTTTCCCTCGCGGAGTGCAAGGCACGCGAAGACCAAGTTCTGTGAAAATCCGTGCAATCCCAGGCCTCCTGTACCTCTGCGCGGTCGAACCGGAAGCCGCGCCGTCTTGCTGACCCTCGCGCACTCCCACCGGCACCCTTAACCGCCTCGACCATGACGGGAGCTTCAGCCATCATCGATGGAGTAGAGTCCGCGGGTGGGGTCGCCCTTCGTTCGACCACCCGCCTTGTGCCCTTGTGGCAGGCCCGGCGACACCTCACTCGCCGTAGGCAACCGAGACACACATCATGTCCACATTCACTGAAATGAAGATCAGCCCAGGCACGTTGGACGCCATCGCCGCCATGGGTTACGAAACCCCGAGCCCCATCCAAGTGCAGGCCATCCCGCACTTGCTTGCCGGCAAGGACCTCATCGGCCAAGCCCGCACCGGGACTGGCAAGACCGCCGCCTTCGGCATCCCGATGGTGGAAGGAGCCCGCAACCTGCAGCGCGCCGGCATCGTCGGCCTCGTCCTCGTCCCCACCCGCGAACTCGCACTCCAAGTCTGCGAAGAAATCGCCGAGATCGCCAAAGGCAGCCCAATCCGACTCGTCCCCGTCTACGGCGGCGTCGGCATGGGCAAGCAGACCGAAGCCTTGCGCAAGCAGGACACGATCGTCCTCGTCGCAACACCGGGCCGCCTCCTCGACCACCTCCAGCAGGGCACCTGCCGCCTCGACCGCGTCAAGTTCCTCGTCCTCGACGAAGCCGACCGCATGCTCGACATGGGCTTCCTCCCCGACGTCGAACGCATCCTGCGCGGCGTCCCCCCTGTGCGGCAGACCATGCTCTTCTCAGCAACAGTGCCTGACCCGATTCGCCAACTCTCGCAGCGCTTCCTCAAAGCGCCCGTCAGTGTCCGCGCCGAATCCGGCCCCGAAGCGACCCCGACGGCCGAGCAATTCCAAGTCCGCGTCGAGAAGCCGCAGAAGACCCGCGCCCTACTCGCCCTCCTCGCGAAGGAGAAGCCCGAGCGCACGGTCGTCTTCACGCGCACGAAGCACCTGGCAAAGAGGCTCGCCCGCAACCTCGAGAACGCCGGCCACAAGGCCATGGCGCTGCAAGGCAACATGAGTCAAAGCCAGCGCGAACGCGCGATGGCCGCCTTCCGCACCGGCGAAGTGGCACTCCTCGTCGCAACCGACATCGTGTCCCGTGGCATCGACGTCCCCGAGATCAGCCACGTCGTCAACTTCGACCTGCCCGACGAGCCCGAGGCGTACGTGCACCGCATCGGGCGCACGGGCCGCATGGGGCGGACCGGGCGCGCATTCACCTTCGTCCAATCCGACGAAGTCATGGACATGAAGAACATTCAGCGCCGCAGCCCGGTCACCATCCAATCGTTCGACCTCGGCGAACTCCCGCCGGAACCCGCAAACTTCGCGCAGGACACCGGGCCCGGCCATGGCGGTCAAGGTCGCGGTCGCTTCGGCGGCCACAGCCAAGGCGGTCGCCACGGCGGACACGGCGGACACCACGCCTCGAAGCCGCGCGAGCAAGGCCCCGGGCACCACGCGAAGAAGTCACCGCAGAGCGGTGGCGGCGGCGGCTCCGGCGGACGCGGCCCAAGCGGCGGCTACGGACGCAGCAGCGGCGGCCAAAGCGGCAGCGGTGGCGGTGGCGG
>CAZXUC010000025.1:0-40203 GCA_964643795.1 uncultured Halobacteriales archaeon
AAGGAGACGCCCGACTTCTTCATGAACGGCAGCGAAACGCCCCACTTGTGGTAGGCGGAGCCGAACATGACGGAGCCGTCTTCGAGCTTGACGCCCCACTTGCCGCGGAACTCTTCCGGCAGGTTGCGGCTGATGAGCTCGTTGACCTTGTTGATGATCTTGATGAACCGCGCCTGCATCTCTTCGGGCGTGACCTTGAGTTCGTTGACGAGGCGGTCCACCTTATTGATGAAAAGCGTAGGGCGGACTTTCTCGCGCAGCGCTTGGCGCACGACGGTCTCCGTCTGGGGCATCGGGCCCTCCACGGCGCACACTAGGATGATGCACCCGTCGACGGCCCGCATGGCGCGCGTGACGTCGCCACCGAAGTCGACGTGGCCGGGCGTGTCGATGAGGTTGACGAGGTAGTCCTTGTCGTTGAAGTGGTGCACCATCGAGGCGACGGCGGCGTTGATGGTGATGCCACGGGCCTGCTCCTCGGGGTCGAAGTCGAGGGCGCGCTGCTGGCCTGCGAGTTCCTGGGAGATCATCCCGGCGCCGGCGAGCAAGTTGTCGGAAAACGTCGTCTTCCCGTGGTCGATGTGGGCCGCGATGGCGATGTTGCGAATCTGGTCCAGGTTGGCCATGACTCCGACGGCCTTCGCGATGTTGTCTTCCTTGCGTCCCATATGGTCACCAATGAGCGTCTGGGGGCAAAGCGCCTCCCTGGACTTCTACAGGGTTGGGGCACCGGTCCGCCGATAAAAGGGTGTGGGAGGTTCGTGACTGGTGAAGGGACCCATTGCCTGCGAAGGCGGGGATCGTTCCCGTTAAGCGGCGGGTCATCGACTAGGGCCCCCGGGTCAGCATGAGGGAGCCGCCGTCTTGGATTGCGACGCGGATTTCGGTGTACTTGCCGCCCTCGGGCGGATCCGCTGAGTAGGCGATGGCGATGCGGCCGTCGGGAAGGACGGTGTTTTGCAGGTAGTCGAGGAAGCTGCGGTCAGGGCAAGCACCATGCATGCCTCCGCTCTGGATTCCTCCAAAATGGACGCCTTCATCCACGAGCGCATCGGCCACGACGCCTTCGTCAAGGTCGACGATTGCGGTCCGGAGATCCCAGATGCCGTCGCAGCCTACATCGAGGATTCTGTTTCCGTAATAGGTGATTGCGACCCGGTCTTCTGCCCCGGCAGCACTCCATGCGAATACCGCGCTTGGCGTGGTCGAGACGGCCAACGGCGCCGTCCAGTTACGTTCGTCCGTGCTGAACGTTACTTTTACAACGGCGCCCACAACAACTTGTCCGGTCGGGTCTAGGACCTCTTCGGCGAACGTTATCGCGAGGTGTCCGTCGCTCGTCACGGCCAAGGTAAGGTATCCCGCCATACCCAGGATCCCTCCAACTGTGTCCACGCCGGTATCGATGTCTTCCCATGTCAGGCCGCCGTCAGTGGACTTTGCGAGATGGATTCCATACGGCAAGCCGGCCCGGTAGTTGTCCTCGCGTGGGATGGGGTAGGGGATGTACGCGGTTTTCCCATCAGGGCTAAACTGCGGTGGCCCCTCGTGGAAGGCTCCGGAGCCAGCCTGCGTATCGATTTGATGGTAGTATTGCTGGTCGGTGTAGGTTGTCCCCCCGTCGAATGTCGTTCGGACTGCGAATTGGCCCATCCCGTTGTCCGGCGCCCACCAATTGTGAATCACATGTCCATTCCCTGTGGCGCCAATCCATTGCCTATCGGTGCCGTTCCCGAATTGCCAGAGGTTCCCCGTGTAGACCCAGGTCTCACCCCGGTCATCCGAGCGTTGGGACTCGATGCCAGCTGGGCCGAGTGCAGTCACATATACTGAGCCCGCAGAGTCGACGGCGACGGTGCCATCACCGTTTGAGAACGGCGTCTCGGGAGAAAGCCGTCCTGTTTGGGGGTCGTTCATTCGCTCCCAAGTGGCGCCATCGTCTTGGCTTCTGTAGAATGGCGGCGCCTCGCATACGGGCCCTATGCGGACCGCTTCGCCCACCTCCTCAGGAAGACGGTCAACGAATTTCAGTTCGGGCGCGACGTCGCAGCCGGGAAACGTGACGTACAACGTCCCATCTGGCGCGGCCGCAATGCTTGGTTCGCCGAGGCCAGAGCGCTGTTCGACGTACACGATGCATCCCAGATTGACACAAACGTCCCCATCTGCTGGAAGGTAGCTTCGCGCAATCGCGCCTACGAGATGAAAGGTCGGGGCCACGAGGTCACCGCCGGGCTTGAGTGCGCCGAGCGGCGGCGCGCCCACGTCGTCGCGCGTGGCGGCGGGCGCGGCGCAGCCGGCAAGGAGCACGATGGATAGGAGGGCCAACAAGCGAATCATGAACACTGGCTCCCCGTTGTGCCGGTGAGGATGGGTCTGTACGTTTCTATTTGGATTGTGGGCGAGAATGTCCAGCCCAGGGCCGCGAGATCGATGGGGATCTGCTTCATTGCAATGCCCCAAAAGGGAGTTGCCTTCATGTCGAAGTTGGCGAGCATTGTCAACGCGGTTTGGTGGCTCGCGAGGATCCATACGTATCCGTACAGGTCGCCTGTGCAGCTCGCGCGAATCGGTGTTCCCTCGCCGAAAAGTTGCAACTCGACCTCCGTTGGGCCATTCGAATCCGCCCTTGCGATCGTGAACCCATTGGCGATGTCGCCAGTGCGGCTCGCGCTCAAGGTTCCCACTGAGAATGCTCCCCCGGCTTGAGGAGTCGTTTCAACGCGAGTCGTGTTATCCCTGATGTCGAAGCCGCACCGGTCGCACGCCGGTCCCTGCGTATTGTAGTGGGCATCGACAAGCATTCCCGCTCGGACCAGTGGGTCTGCCCTGACCTCCTTGCTCGGCGGACAAAGCGCGGCAGCGTCGGTGGGACATGCCGCGCGTGCAATGCCAACAACAAGATGGAATTCGGGTACAGCGTCCGCGGTTTCCACTCGGGGGAAGGTCATACGGTCTGGCCTGGCTGCCAGGATTAGGACCAGCGTGCCGTCAAACGGTTGGTCGGACGCGATCGCAGCCCTGCGGCCGTACGTGTGGGTGAGCGCCGCGCAATGTCCCCCGTCTGCGTCCCCCCAACCATCTTGCCAATCCTGTGAGTGGGTCGCGGCGGTTAGGGTCGATTGGTCCAACCAAAACGGAAAGTGACCGTAATGCACGTCAGGTCGAAGACCAAACGATCTGACCCAAGGGCAGAGAACCCAAAAGGTGGGGTCGGTGGCTTGCATCATGCCCATCCCCGCGAACGGCCGGACCCACATGTCCTTCGTCACGTTGAGCGCGACGAGCATCGTGGGCTGGCCCTCGGGCATCGTGATGTTGAGGAGGTACTCGTGCAGGTCCACGTCGAGCGAGTTGGCCGGCTCCGAGGCGGCCGGATCATCGCGCGTCGTGGCGGGCGAACCGCAGCCTGCGAGGAAGAGCACGCTTGCCAACCCGATGACGGAAATCACGTTCGTCATTGGCAAAGCCTCATAGAGGTCTCCGACACGGCTGACTGCCAACCGGAATAGGCCACTGCGTACGGCTCCAGTGTGAATCCTGTAACGCGGAGGTCGATCGGAATCTCTATCATGTCGACGTCAAAGCTGCCAGCGGGACGTATTCCCCGAATGTCGAAGTCCAATTGCAGTTCGGCCGGAGTGTTGTGAGATGCAAGAAAATGCAGCCATGAGTTGCCCGCAACGTCACTGCACGAGAGATTGGTGACTTCGCCATCGGTTGTGAGTTGGGCGACAACGGCGTTCGTCCCGTAGCTGGCATAGACGAAGGTCAAGCCTTGCGTGACTTCGCCGGTTCGAGTCACGTGGACGTTGCCTGCGCCCAGGTCACGCCGATCATCGATTTGGTAACCGCAGCCGTTGCATGGCGTACTGTCAGTGTGGTAGGCATCCAAGGGCATGCCGCCCCTTAGAAGTGGTTCGACGGCGACAGCCTCGTCGGGCGGACAGTAGTACGATCCGAAATCACGGTCGCATGGCTTGGTCGCGATGCCGACGGATAGACGGACGGGGGCCGATGGCGGTTCGTTCGCCGGACGGGGGAAAGTCGTGACGCCGTTCTCCATCGTCACGAGGAGGGCCAAGCTTCCGGCGAAGGGTTCGTTGGTAGCGATAGACATGACACGCGTGTCATAGAAGACGGAGCCGGCGCAGCGCCCACCACCCTCGTCGTCGTTGGCGTAGGCGAGAGCGCCGGCGGGAACGAGTCGCTCGGCGTCGAGCCAGAATGCGAACGTCACCGTTAGCGCGCCATCTGCGACGCCTTCCGACGCAACCCAGGGGCACAGGACCCAATACGTAGGCTGCTGGGTTGCGGGCGTGTTTCGGTACCCAAGTGGCGTTGGCGCACCGATGAACGGGCGGACCCACATGTCCGGCGACACGTCCAACGTGACAAGCATCGTCGGTTGGCCCTCGGGCATCGTGATGTTCAGAACGTAATCGTGCAAGTCCACGTCCGCGGCGCTCGCGATGGGCGGCGTGCCCTCGTCGTCGCGCGTGGCGGCGGGCACGGCGCAGCCGGCAAGAATGAGACTCAGGATCAGCGTAGCGATCGCGGAGTTTCGCATCGATCTCAAGGCAAGCACCCCACGTCTTCAGGGACAGGTCCTGCGGCGACCGTCGAGAGTGTCCAGACGCTCGTCGGGACGGTCCAGCCGAGGGCCGGCGCGTCCAAGCCGAACTCCCACGAGTAGGCACGAACACGGATGTCACCCTGCGCCGTTGTCTCAGCGGCGAGGGCTGCGTCAGTGTCACTCCAGCCCATGAGCCCGACGGAAGTCGATTCAATGCCTCTACACTCGACAGCGGCGGGCGCATCCTCGAACTTGGCCGAGACCCGTACGTCGTTGATTCCTTGGACACCAGGACCGGAGGATGAAGTCACGAAGATGTAGCCGAAGACTAAGCCGCCTGCGGATGCGTTGCGCACGAGGCGAATCGTCCCGCTGGAGAACGGTCCAACCTGGTTGCGTCGGTCGTCCACCTCGAAACCTGTGCATCCCCCCACAAAGGGGCCGGAAAGCTCGCAGACTGTACCATCCGTCGAGAAATGGGCTCGACCGACGTGCCCCCGCTGTAGGGGCACGGCCTCGACAAGGTCAGATGGAGCGCACCAAGTCTGGAATGGCAACGTGCCTTGTGGGTTGAACGCCGTTTGTGGACAGGGTTTCGTGCCAATGCCGATGGCAATGTGGAATGGGGCCAACGCCTTGGTATCTGGTGAGGCTGTGCCTGAAACAGCGCCCAAGAGGATGACTAGCTCAACGTCGAACGGCTCCATGGCGTTGAGCCCCAACCGGGGATCGGTCCGTTCCTCGATATTGGCCCCCTTGTAGCAACCCGGCGACGTACTGTTCCCATACTCGCGCGGCTTGAACTCGTTCGACCGAGGCGCGAAAGGCACGAGCCGGCCCTCATCCAACCTCATCGCGACGACGCCGATGATGCCAGTTTCCAAGAGCCCATGCGCCTGCACGACGACGCAGACGCCCCACCACTGTGGATTTTGGGCCGGCTGAAAATCCATCGGTGCTGCCACCCACATATCCTTCGTGACGTTCAGGACCACGACCGCAGTCGAGTTTCCCGCCGGCATGGAAATGTTGACCTGGCTCGTGTGAAGGTCCACGCCGAACGAACTCGGGAGCGCGGACGCATCGCCGCCCGCGTCGTCGCGCGGCGCAGCGGGCGCGGCGCAGCCGGCGATAAGGAGAATACCCATGAGCGCGACCGATCTGCCCGGCCGGCCCAAGTTGGGTGGCACCGACTAAGTCCCCCGCGTTAGCATGAGCGAGCCGCCGTCTTGGATTGCGACCCGGATTTCGGTGTATTTGCCGCCTTGTGGCGGGTCGGCGGGGTAGGCGATGGCGATGCGACCGTCGGGTAGAATCGTGTTCTGGAAGAATTCTCGGAACGCCGGGTCGCAGGGCAGCCTGCCGGAGCAAAGCCCTCCCAAGTGGACGTCTCGTTCCACGAGCGCGTCAACCATGCGGCCTTGGTCGAGGTCGATAATCGCCGCTCGTACGTCCCACCGCCCAACGTGATTGGGGTCTCCTGGGAGATTGTTGGCAAGGTAGGTGACTGCCACGCGGTCTCCGGCCCCCCCGGAGACCCACGGCATAATCGCGCTCGGGAGATTCGAGAGAAGGATCGGTTGGCTCCAGGTCGCGCCGTCATCCCTACTATGGATGAGTTTCGCGTCGATGCCGCTGTTGACTGCGCCCCCCAGGCCGGCCACCTGTTCCGTATAGGCGTAAACCACGTGGCCATCCCCCGTGACAGCGATTGTGGGCGCGACAGCCATGCCGCTGGGGTGACTCACAGGGCGGGGCACTGGATCGGATGCAACGACAACGCCGGTCCCGATATCTCGCCACGTGCGTCCGCCGTCGCTTGTCGCTCCCATCCGCAACTCGTACGGACGGCGTTCCGTTGGCGAACCTTGCTGGATTGGAAGTGTAAACGGAACATAGGCCTTGACTCCGTCCGGAGCGAACGTGGGCTTCCCAAGCCACCCGATGTTGTCACGAAGGTACGTGACGTTCGTGAACGTCGCTCCGCCGTCGAAGGTCGTCCGGATGCTCAGGGCGCCTGGATTAGCACGGTTCACGTCGTACTGCCACCAGGCATAGATGGCGTGGCCGGGCCCTGCCGCTGCAACGCCCGGCTTGTCGGGGTCGTCCCCCGCGGGAGCGATGTTCCCGAAGTAGGTCCACGTCATTCCACCATCGTCCGACCGCTGCGTTGCAATCAGCCCAGCGTCATTGTCGGTCACGTAGATTGAGCCCGCCCAATCCACCGCGATGTCGGGGTCTCCCAGCGCGGTCGGTGCCTCCGGGGACAACTTGCCGGTTCCCTTCTCATTTAGAAGGGTCCACGAGCTCCCATCGTCGGAACTCTTGTAGACCGGATTATGCACGCAATTGCGCCTCTCGTTGCCGAGAGCATCGTGTTCCACGAGTGCCACGAGGTATTGCGGAGAGTCGTCGCAGCCGTAGAACCTGACATACAGAGACCCCTCGGGTCCTACCGCGATACTCGGCTCCCCCGTGGCGGCCGTCCAGCCCCGCGCGATCGCTCCGAGCAATTCGAACCTCGGGGCCGTCAGCTCGCCAACCGGTTTCGTTGTGCCGACGAGGCCCGGCGACCCAGCGGCATCCTCGCCCGGGGCGGCGGGCGCGGCGCAGCCGGCGAACAAGGATGCGAAGGCCAGCAGTGCTAGGCCCTTAGCAGACAAAGTCCGCCAACCGACTACAGGCATTCCTGACCACCGCCGTTTTGGGTGATTCCTGTGGGGGCTAGCGTCCATCCCATTGCGTTGAGGTCGATGGGAATTTCCCGGGCGCCTAGAAAGAGGCGGTTTCTACCTGCATCTTCGAAGGTGGCCACTACTGCTGCTGGTCCATGGTTTGCGACAACGACCTTGGCGTGTGGAGTCGGTGGCAAAGTGCATTCAGCGTTTGCCGTTTTGCCGTCGGCCTCTAGGGTCATGCGGACCTGCGTGGCGGAAACCAACCCCGAGTTCGGCGTGGTCTCCGAGCTCGCATAAGCGTAAGCGAAGTAGTAGGTGAGAGCGGGGCCCGGACCTTCTCGTCGGCCTGTCACGGAACCGGCCGATGCGCCGGCAGCCGCTTGCCGGTGGTCCTCAATCTCGAAGCCACAGTCATGGCAGCCCGCGTAGGAATCGTAGAGCCAAAGGCTCGGGGCTCCGCCCCTGGCATCGGCTTCCGTTGCCCAAGCGGAGCCAGGTCCGCAATAGGAGCTCGCCCCGTCCGGCTTAATGCACGATTCTGTGGCGACTCCCAGCTTTAGGTTCCACGGTAAGATGTTCTTCGTTTCTGCTTCTGGGCTGAACTCGTACCAGGTGGGTCCAACCCATGCGACCACGGCGAGCTGCATGTCCCGTGGCTCAGCGCTTCGAATCGCGTCGCGTTTTGGCAAGCCATTGGAATGCCAAACCGGCGCGACGCAAGTGCCCGAGGTTTGATCCGTTCGGGGATAGCCCGTGGGGACACTTGCGGGCGACAAAGTCGTGCCTTTTAGTTCCAAGAACATCAATCCGTATTGATTGCCCTGCGCCAGGCCCCTGGAGGTGGCATGAATGCAAAGAACCCAATCCTCACTGTCCGTCGTCGCTGGACCGGCGATAAATTGTCCTTGGTCGTAGAGGTACGGATGGACCCACATCTCCTTCGTCACGTTCAGCACCACGACGGCCGTTGACGGACCCGCGGGCATCGTGATGTTGAGGACGTAATCGTGCAGGTCCACGTCGAGCGAACCCACAACCGACGGTGTCGCAGAGTCGTCGCGCGTGGCGGCAGGCGCGGCGCAGCCGGCGAGGAGAAGGACGACGACGATCGTGAGCGGCTTTCCAATCATCATTGGCAAGTGTCCCCTTTGTCTGCAAGCGAGGCGGGAGCGCCTGAGTATGCTGCGGCCACGACCGGGTGGATCCTCCATCCGAGTTTCGAAGGGTCGAGGTCGATCTCATCGAGCCGAACTTCGAAGTTCTTCGATCCAGTCAAATTGAAGTGAGCTGCAAATTCGATGGGCTCGACTGAAGACGCCACCAGATCCACGACGACGTTGCCCGAGTGCGACTCGTCGGCGCACTCGCCGCGCACAATCTCAATGCCGAAGGTCTGGAGCGAGGCGGCGACGTCGCCAATGCCCGGCTTGAAGTCGATTACGATGCCGGCATGGGCGTAGATGATGCCTCGCGCTAGCACACCGGTTCGCGTGGCGGCGACGCGCCCGCTCGCGGGCCCTGGAGCGATCGCGGTATCGGGCGCGGGTTGAAGCCGGTCGTCCTGGATGACGAAGCCGCAATCGTGGCACTCGGACGGTAGACCGGTGACGGAACCGTAGGCGGGGAGGTGGTCGACGTAGCGCGAAACAACGGTTCGACCGCCCCGTAGGTCGGGCGCGGCCGCGATCTCGTCGCCCGGCGGGCAGAATGAAGCCCCACGGAATTCGTCTGCACAGACGGTGCGCCCCACGCCAACGAGCGCACCGAACCCCGGGACGGTTTTCGCCGCATCGGGAGCTTGCAAAACGTCAGGGAAACCAGCCAACAGAAGGACGAGCGTCGCGTCGCGAGGAGCATCGGCCGCCACAGCGCTGGAGCGTTGGGCCTCCGAAAAGGCCCCGACGCAGACTCCGCCATCACCGCCGCGCAGCTCCCACCGGAGCATCTCGTGCGCAGCAGGCCGGAGAACGCCCTCCTCCAACCAGAATGGCATGGCCAGGACGGAGAACCCACTAAGGAGCCCCGTGACCTGGACCCATGGACAGATCGTCCAGAACGCTTCGCTACGTGGACCCTCAGGTCCGCCCTGCCGAGCGACGTACGGTCTCACCCACATGTCCTTCGTCACGTTGAGCGCGACGAGCATCGTCGGCTGGCCCGCGGGCATCGTGATGTTGAGGACGTACTCGTGCAGGTCCACTTCGAGCGAATTCGGCAGCGCGGGCGCGGCGTCGCTGGCGTCGTCGGGGGTGGCGGCGGGCGCGACGCAGCCGGCGAGGAGTATCACTACGCCGGCCATGATTGCTTGCCCGCGGGATCGGAGTCGATGGCCTCTCACGAGCATTGCCGGGCCTCCTGCGCGTATGGCGAGACCAGCGTGTAGCCCGCCAGGCTCGGAGTGACGGACCACCCATGCGCTGCGAGGTCGATCGGCGTCTCCTGGACGATGACGCCCCAGACCACTGCAGAATGGAGAGTGAGATCGACGGAGAGAGTGGGTTGAGATCCAGCATCGGCGAACCCGGTTGTGAAACCGAAGCTGGGATCTCGGCACTCAATCTGGAGGTTCGCCGCATCTTGCGAGATGCTTGTCATCACTGCGGAGGGCCCGTTGTAGAATCCGTCGACGCGCACGAGGCCCGTCGTAGAACGCGGGACCGCTTCGACGCTCAAGGTACCAGTCCACACGGCGCACGGCTGCCTCCCGGTCGTTGCGCAGATGGCGGGGGCGTCCACTTGCTGGGTTCTGTCGTCTACGACAAATCCGCAATCGGCGCAATCCGGGCCCCATGCGTGCAGTTCTCGCACGACGCGCGGGCCTCCCCGCTCAAGAGGTTCGACGTTCTTCATCTCATCAGGTGGGCACCACGTACCCGATCCGCAGGGTGTCGCGAGCCCAAGTTGCAGCGACCACTCTGGGAACGGCCCGGCGGCGTCTCCGGGAATCGTGGTGGCGATCGCCACCAATGTCCCCGCGTGCGGTGTATGGGTGGCTATCCACGATTCACTATAGTCCGTCGTGGTCCCAGCGCCGCAATAGCCGCCGTCCCATGATCCGCCAACGAAGCCGCGTCGCAGCGGGGCCCTCGTCGCGGCTTCCAGCACCGTGCCGTTGAGCCAGAAGAACAACACTTGTGCCTGGTCATCAGGCAGCAGTCCTTGCCTGTCCAGCCAGGGACAGAGGACCCAGCTTGACGCGACTTCGTGGCGAGAGTCCTCGTTGTAGACACCAACTGTTGGGTGGCCCCACATGTCCTCGGTGACGGCGAGGGCGACGAGCATCGTGGGCTCGTCGGCCTTCATCGTGATGTTGAGGAGATACTCGTGGAGGTCCACGTCGAGCGAGCGCGGGAGCGCCGCGTCCGCGCCCGCTGCCTGGTCGTCGCGCGTGGCGGCTGGCGCGGCGCAGCCGGCGAGCATGGCGCCCACGATGATGAGTGCAAGGACTCGGCTGGCCATGGCTCAACTGCTCCCGGCGGAGGCGTCTTGGATGGCGAAGTGGATTTCTTGGACGCTGCCGCCGGTGGCGGGGTCGGACACGTAGGCAATTGCCACGCGCCCAGCGGCATTTAAGATGGAGAGGCTGGTGCCTAGGGAATAGTCGACCTGGACGGCGCGATCGATGTCGGCTCCACCCAGGGAAAGGCCACCTTCGTGGATGACGTCGTCCACGAGCACATCTACTTGCTCGTCCGTGTCCAAGTCAATCAGGGCAGCACGGAGGTCCCACAGGCCGACAAGGTTCGGGTCGCCTTCGAGCGTGTTCACGACATAGGCGATTGCGACGCGATTGTCGTCCAATGCGGTGATGCTGGGGAAGATAGCGGTCGGCGCATTCGACACCGTTCTGGCCGCGCCCCACGTTACGCCGTGGTCTGCGCTGGTTTGCATCTTGACTGCAAACGAGTTTGTGGCGCCATCGGATTGCGCGTAGACATAGACAAGCCGCCCATCCGATGCAACCGCGAGTCCTGGCAAGCCAGCAAGGCAGGCGCGGCTGCCAATGGGCGCATCGATGACCGTCCCCGTGGTGCGCTCCATCCAAGTCCGGCCCCCGTCCTCAGTGATTGCAAGGCGAAGCTCATCCGAATAGGGAGCCGGCAAGGGGTCGTTGGGATCGGGTTCGGGCGTGATCTGGACGGCGTAAGGCACGTAGCCATGATTCGCGTCGGCGAAAAGCGGCTCGCCGAATCCAGTAATCCGTTCGCCCATGTAGAATGGGGGTGCGAAGGTGTGGCCGCCATCCTCGCTCAGCCGTGCCCCGAACGCGCGTGGATGCACGGGGTCCCTGCGGTCCTCGCGCCAGACGACCACGATTTGCTCAGGTGTTGGGGCCGCGAGTCCAGGGTCGGCGGCTTTCTGCGATTCGAGGGGGGCCACGTCGCCCAAATACGCCCAGTTGGCGCCCTGGTCCGATGATGTCTGAACAATTGTTTCCTGTTCATTGCACCCGCCCTCGCCAGCGTAGTCTACGGGCCCAACCAAGCACGATGTCTCGATTGCAAACAAGCGGCCCGAGGGGTCAACCACGACGCTTGCGTAGCCAGAACTTGCCGGAGCGTTCTGGGACAGCCGTCCAGTCTCGTCATTGAGCACGTTCCAGGTTTGGCCGTGGTCAGTGCTGCGAAGCATGGGTTGGTGCACGCAATTCGTCTGCCGCATTCCCAAGCCAAAATGGATGACTGCCATCGCTTCGAGATGGAAACCGTCCGAGCAGCCAAAATAGCGGAGGTACAACGTCTCATCAGGGCCGACGACCAAAGTGGGTTCGCTGGCGCCATTGGTGTTTTGGAAGATTCCCGGCAAACCGCGGGCGACGTACTCAGGCCGTACGGCAAACGTTGGAGAGACTAGGTTGGGCTTGGACGGCAAGTCGTTGCCCGCCGCGGGATTCGGCTCAGGCCCTGACTGCACGCAGCCGGCGAGCATGGCGCCCACGATGAGGAGTGCAAGAACTCGGCCGACCACGTGTAAACCACGCCAAGTGGAGTTGATAAAGGATGTTGGCCGCTTCCGCTTGTTTCATGCTGCAGCGTTCCCTGGGGGGATTCGTTTTCCCTTTACCGATGTGGAACGCCGGGCGATTCGAGCGCAGTCCTTCCAGACCAGGTCGATGGTCGCTTTGCGTTTCCCCCCGTTCCACGGCCACGAGTGAACAATGAGGGCGGCCCATGCGCCCCAGTGCAAGCCCCAAGCTTCGTGAATGATCTCATGGCAATTCGGCGGTACAGCAGCTGTTGCTCCCTTGTGAGGTGCGGCTTGCTGCGGAGGACGTCGTTTCGCTTCCGCTGTTCCGCCCAACGGTGGCGGGACTGCTGTCAGCCGGCCCCGTCACCATTGAACCTGGTTCGGCCGATGAGGCTGAGCCTTCCCCGGAGAACGACGCGCAACCGCTGGACGCCGCGCGTCATACGGCGAGGCCGGCGGCCCCGACTTGGATGCTGTGGCTCGCGCTCGTGGCGTTGGCTGCTTCCCTCGCCATGCTCGGCGTCGCGGTGCGTCGCAGGTTGAAGCGGGACGGCTGAACCTCACGCCTAGGGACGCTTGGCCGGCGGATCAATAATCTGCCCGTGCTCGCGCATCCAGCGCACCTTGAAGTCAATCCAGTCAAGGCGGTCCTCGAAGTTGCGGCGCTTGAAGGCTTCCATCTCCTTCAGGTCGACGTGCACGTCCTCGATTTTCATGTTGACAACTCCAGCCGGCTCCGGCGGACGTTTTCCGCGGGCACGCCCAGCTTGACGACCCAGGATTGCACCTCGGCCCGATTCAACCTTTCGGAAAGCGCCGCCCATAGTTGCCGGGCGTCCTCGAGGTCCTTGTCGGAGCCGAGCCACAACTTGAAGGCGACCTGCATCTCCAACGGGCCAATCCACAAGCGGCGGCCGTTGAGAGCCACCTGGACACGGTTCTCGAGCGCGTAGCGGTCGGTGTCGCGCGCCTTCGCCTTGACTTCCATGTTAGGTTCGACGTCGCCGCGGCGGGCAAATCGCAACGCGATTCCGTCCAGGAGGTAGTCATTGAGGGCCGTCACGGGGTTGCCGGTCTGCAGGCACCAAAATCCCGCCTTTTCTAGTCCCTGCCACAGGCGCTGGAATTGGGCCGACGTTGGCGCGTCCACGAGCATGTCGACGTCCTCCGTCATGCGCTCGCGGCCGAACATGAGGGCGACGTAGCCCGAGACGATGACCTGCCGCCAATCGTCGGGCCAGCACGCCATGAAGTCCTCGACGAACTTGTCGTACTTCGACGGCTCCTTCTCGACCGTGATGACGGGGCCACTGAGGTCGATGCGCACGCGGGGCCATGGTCGGCCGAGGTAAAGCGCCTTGGCTTGGGCTCGACGAAAGTATGGTCGACCATGTTGGCGACATCCATAGCGAAGACGCGCGCGCCGCGGCTAGCCGCATTGCTCGCGCCCCGGAGCACGTAGTACCTAGCGTTCGCTGACGTGACGCCCTCGGCGTCATCGGCGACATCTGCGGAAAGCCGAGCCTAACGGGCGCTCTTCGCAACCCGTTCCACTTCGTCGCGTTTTGCAACGGCGAAGCTCTGCGGGTCGTTCTTGGCGGCCTTCATGATCTCGTCTGCGATGCAGGTGGAGATGTGCTTGGTGGACTTGAACGACGCTTCGGTCGCGCCCGTCGCGATGTTCTTGAGGGCGACGTTGAGGCGGCGCAGGGGTGCGACGTCGACGGCCTTCGGGACGTTGATGCCGCCGTACCGCAGGCGCGTGACTTCTTCGCGCGGGGCTGCGTTGACGATGGCGTTCACGAAGATCTGCACCGGGTTCTCCTTCGTCTTCTCGGCGACGCGGGCGAAGGCGACTTCGACTGCCTTGTAGGCCTTCGACTTCTTGCCTTGGTACACTTCGCTGCGCATGATGTCGTTGATGAGGCGCTCGACGACGTGGACGTGGCTCTTCGCGAACTGCTTGTTGGCGTGGCGGGCGCTGTGGTGCATGACGCCGACGGATTGCAGGTTCAGGTAGCGGCCGAGGCCGGGGTCGTTGATGGTGATGGCGGTGGAGGCCCACTTGCCGAAGACCGGCGTCTCGGGCAGGTTGACCTTCTTTGCTGGGGCGGGCGCAGCGTCCACGGCGGCGGCCAGGGGGTCGGTCGCTTCGATGGTCGTGGTTGGGGAGGTTTCGTCGTCGCTCATGGGAATCACCGCACCGGCTTCTCGGCTTTGCCCTTGACGAGCATGTCGAGCGAGACGTTGTTGACCTTGATGACTTTGTAACGGACACCCGGGATGTCGCCGTAGGAGCGGCCCATGCGGCCGCCGATGCCCTCGACTAGCACTTCGTCGTGTTCGTCGATGTAGTTGATGGCGCCGTCGCCAACCGCGAAGGCGGTAATCTGGCGGCCGTTGCGGATGAGTTGCACCTTGACGCACTTGCGGATGGCCGAGTTCGGTTGCTTGGCTTCGATGCCGACCTTCTCGATGACGATGCCGCGGGCTTGCGGGATGCCTCCGAGGGGGTCCGACTTCTGCTTCAAGCGCAGCGTGCGGCGGGCGTAGTACCGGTCGGACCAGCGGTGTTGCTGGCGTGACTTCTGGAGTTTGCGTGCGGCGTTGATTCCGGTTGGGATAGTGATTCCTCCCTAAGTGGGTATGAGCGTGAAAGCCTACGCCTCCACGCTCGGGATGATCGCCGTCCCGGGCGAGTCGGCGCCAGCCGCCAAGCGTGGCCGACCCAAAGCCCGGAGTTCAGTCCGGGGCCGGGGCGTGAGCAAGCTCGCGACAGGGGGCCCATATAAATGCGTGACGGCGCGCCAACCCTGGGCGGAGAGCCGGGCGACGGGCGTGGCCAAGTGCCCCGGGCCTGCTTACTCGAGTTTGGCCTGGTACAGGTTGATCGCTGAAGTCCCGACGTGGATGTGGAACTCGACGTAGTCGCCGACGTTCTGCTTCGCCATGATCACGTTCGCTCCGTTCGTGATGGCGAAGCTTTGGTTCATGTCACGCATCGGCATCCCGCCCGCCGTGGCCGCCGGGAAGTAAAGGTAGCCCGTGTAAGTGCTGCCCTCGGGGAGGCCGGACACCGTGGCCGTCAGTTCCTTCCCCTTGTAGGTGCCCGTCACGGTGACGTTTTGGGCCGACTCCGCGAGTACGAAAGTCTGCGTGCCAGCACTGTAGGGCGCCGTGGCGACGGTGAAGGTGCCCATGCGGATCTCGATCTGCTGGAACTTGCCGGTCGTGTCCTCGGCCTTGCTGTAGGTCAGGTCATACATCTGGCCGTCCGCACTCGTGAGCGTGGCCAGCATCGACGTACTCGCCGCCGTCGTGTTAACGGCCCAAAGCTCATAGCCGGAGGCGTCTGGCATGGGCAGCGCCATGACGTGGCCCGAGATTGTCGTGTTCGCCGGGACGCATTTCTGGTCGTCAAACTGGGCCGGCGCATCGTTGGAGATGCATTGGTCCTCGGGGACTTGGCCCATCGTACTTTCGTGCACGGGGTTCTTGAAAGCGCGCATAGTGATGGTGGCCGTGCCTTCCACTGGGTGCGCGAAATTCGTGTCCGTCAGCACGCCTGCCGGCGGCCCATCGCTGCAGCCAGCGAGGAGAGCGAATGACAGGAGGGCAACAGACACGGCCTTGAGGTCCATGGGGCGGAGCAGGGAGGGCTGCGTCTTATCAAGCTTCTGTCTGATTCCTACAACAGAACGGCAAATCAGCCCCCCGTGCCCGGCCCGACGCGGCCCGATTACGGGTTTTCCAAGGCGCGCTTGGCCGAGCGGACCGTGTTCAACAGCAGCACGGCAATCGTCATGGGCCCGACTCCGCCCGGCACCGGCGTCACCCAGGAGGCCTTCTCCCAAACGTCGGGCGCGACATCGCCGACCACTTTTCCCGCCTTGTCCCGCGAGATGCCGACGTCCACGACGACGGCACCTGGCTTGATGTGGTCCGCCGTGAGCAGGCCAGCAACACCCGTGGCAGACACCACGACATCGGCGCTCCGCGTATGGGCCTTCAAGTCGCGCGTGTGCTTGTGGCAGACCGTCACCGTCGCGTCGCGGTTGATGAGCAACGCCGCCAACGGTTTTCCTATCAGGTTGGAGTGATTGACGATGCATACTTCGGCGCCGCGCAGATTCACCTTCGCTTCGTCGAGTAACAGCAGGACGCCCTGCGGCGTGCATGGGGCATGGGTCTCGTCGCCGATGAGGGCGTGGCCTACGGATTCGGGGTGGAAGGCATCGATGTCCTTTGCCGGAGAGATGGCTTTCAGCACCTTGCCCTTGTGCATCTGTTTCGGCAGGGGGAGTTGCACGAGGATGCCATCGACCGAGGCGTCATCGTTGAGCTTCGTGATGAGGCCGAGAAGCTCCGCTTCGTTGGCCGTGGCCGCGAGCCGGAAATCGCGCGTTGCGATGCCGGCGCGCTGGCAGGCCTGCTGCTTGTGCTTGACGTAGATTGACGAGGCCTGGTCGTCGCCGACCAAAATGACGGCCAATCCGGGCGCACGTCCGTGCTTGGCCTTGATCGTGGCGACTTCAGCGGCAAGCTCCGCTTCCATCCGGGCTGCTAGCGCCTTGCCGTCCAGGCTTTTTGCGCGCATCCCGGCCACGCCGATGCCACGCCGCGACCCGTTAAAAGGGCCGCCCGATTGACCGCCGTCGTGTCCTACTGGCCCATCCGCAAGTCCGCGCCGCAAGACCGGGGAGCGCGCGACGCTGGCGTCCCCACGCCGGCCGGAAACGGCCCTCGCCTCGTCTTGTGGGACCTCGACGGCACCTTACTCGATTCGTTGCAGTCCGTGCGCGAGACGATGAACACCGTCCTGCTGGAACAGCGTCTCCAAGGATTCACAGCGGAGGAAATCAAGAAACTCATCGGGAACCCGCTACGTAAGATTCTGGCTGAACGTTGCGCCGACGAGGCCGTCGTCGAGGGAATGACGCACCGCTACCGCGAAGTGTACATGGAATCCGGTTGGGTCACTGTGAAGTTCCATCCCGACACCATCGAACTCGTGCGCGAACTGCGCATGCAAGGCTGGTTGCAGGGCATCGTCACATCGAAAGGCCAAGAGGAAGCGGAGGTGTTGATGCGTGACCTCGGCATCTTCGACTTGTGGGACGTCATCATTGGCGACGATGACAAGCGCCCACTCAAACCGGACCCCGCTCCGGTCCTCGCGGCGGCGCACCGGCTCGATTTGCCCCTCGCACGCACGGCAATGGTAGGCGACACGACGTTCGATGTCGCATGCGCGAAGGCGGCCGGCGCCTACGCGTTGGGGGTGACGTGGGGTATGCATGACCGGGCGACGCTAGCCGGCGCGGGCGCGGACGGACTGGCGCGGGATGCGGACGAGGCGGGCAGGCTCTTGCAAGAGTGGGCCCGCGAGCGCTAGAAATCCGGGCGGTTCTGCGGACTTCGCGCGCCACCTTTTCCACCGATGCCGCAGATGCCGCAGAATGTTGCGGTCGCCTCGTGCCGGTGCCATCTGTGACCGGTCGCGGCCACGCCAGTAATGCGGCTGTCCAAGTGGGCGCCGGGTTCGAGGCCATCTGATGATTGTGGCGCCGCGCGCCGCTGCCGAAGTCAGGCTTCAAGTTCAAACCGTAGACGACGCCCCCGCCGGCGGACTGCGGTAAGCTCCCGACAGAGGCTTGGATTCACCGCATTGCTCGAAGCATCGGGACCGGTCGCAGGTTGCATACGCACGCGATGAACGCAAAGGTCTGCGAAATCTGCGCAATCTGCGGAAAGGTCGTGGCGAGGCGCGCGAACGGTTCCGGCGCCTAGAATTCCCAGTACATGCGCATCAAGATGACGGCGATGCCGACGGCGCCAGCGAAAAACAGCACGAGCACCGGGGGAATCTTGATGGCTGTTTCCTCTTCCGCGTCGAAGTAGCGGATGAGGCCGGCCGCCGATTGGATGCCGGGCCCCTGGTTCTTCTTTGCCATGTCGCCGCCGACAAGTGGGTCCTTGAAGAACCATTCGCCCGGGACCCGGGCATTGCCCATATCCAACGGTTGACCCCAGGCTGCCCCATTTGCCGGCGTGGCTCGCCCAGGAACCCGGGGCGCCGAAGGAACGGGGACACCACGAATGCCGCACGCCGACCGCATCCTCATCCGCGACCTTTCCGCCCGCGCCATCATCGGCGACAATGCTGACGAGCGCGGCGTGCAGCAGGAAGTCACCATCAACCTGGCCCTGGACTACCGGAGCGCGGCTGCCCAAACGGACCGACTCGCCGACGCCGTCGATTACCGCGCCGTGAAGAAGGCCGTCTTGGGCTTCGTCGAGGCGTCGTCGTTCCACATGCTCGAGGCGTTGGCTGAAGGAATCGCGGACGTCTGCTTACAGGATGCACGCGTGGACGCCGTCCGGGTCACCCTCGACAAGCCGGGCGCGTTGCGCTTTGCCCGCAGCGTCGCCATCGAGATTGAACGGAGGCGCAAGTAGTGGAGGTCCTCGTCGGCCTCGGCTCCAACGTTGACGCCGCGACGAACATCCCAGCGGCGATTCTCCGCGTGCGGGAACTTGGCCGCATCGTCACATCGTCACGCCGCTGGGACACGCCGCGCGTCGGGCCGGGCCGTGGTGCGCCCTTCGTCAACCAAGTCGTCTGGTTGGAGACCGCCCTCGATGTCGCAAGCCTCGCCAAGAAGTTGCGCGCAATCGAGGGGAATCTGGGCCGGCGCCGCGGCGGCGACAAGTATGCGGACCGCACCATCGACCTCGACCTCTTAGCATCGCGGCTGGACTGGCACGGTTGGACGGTGCATGCCGCCCACTTGGCGGAAGAACCGTTCCACCTCATCGGCTTGCACGACCTCGTCCCGCGCCTGGTGGTGCCTCCCACGGGCGAGACGGTCGCCGACCTCCTCCATCGCCGCCCGTTTTCCGCCCACGCCCAAATCGAGGTCGTGCCCACGACCGCTGCGGCGCGTGCTGCGGGGGCCGACGGCCACGTAACCATGGCCGAGACCCCGGCCTGAATTTACAACTTCGGAGTGGTTGTTTTCGTCGGCAAACCTGGTCATGGCGCAACGCGAGTCATCACCATGGGACGAGTGCAAGGCTCTCGACGCAACGGCAACAGGCGACAAGAGTATGCCATGGTTGAAGAGGCCCGGGCGGAGTCGGCGGTCGTGGCCGAACCTCTGCACGTGCTCGACCTCATCCAGCCCGCGTGGCCGCCGCTGCGGCACGTCCGCCGCGGCTGGGATGCACTGACCGTGCCGGAACGCCGCCGCGTTGCGGCCCGCATCACGACCGTCCTCGACCGCCACAAGTGGGGCCCGGGTTCGCGCGACGCGATGGCCCGCTTCTTCACGTTCCTCGCCCAAGTGGAGACCATCGCGATCGAAATTCCCCTGCGCGCCCTCCCTTCGGCACCCGCGCACCTTAAGCCGCTGCTGCGCCGCCAGCTCTGCGATGAAGTGTTCCACAGCGCCATCTTCGCCCGCCTCGCCCACGAACTGAGCTTGCCCGCGTCGCAACCGCCGGAACCCGTCGCCTCCGCGGAACGCTTGCTCGACCGCATCCGCAACGAACCCGACATGGCCGTGAGCGCAACCATGCTGAACCTCGTCGCCGAGGCTTGGATCGAGACCCTGTTCAAGCACGCGCTCAAGTGGGGCATCGCCGACGTCGTCTTCACCGCCGTCCTGGAAGATGAATCGCGCCACGTCGAGGAAGCCATGGATCACCTCGGCACACTCGACCGCGCCGCCGCCCTCCCCGCCGTACGCGCACTTGAGGAAGGACTAATCGAAGTCGGGTCCGAACCCACCGTGGCACTCGCCATGCTGGACCTTGCCGGGGAAACCAATTACCGCGTCATGGCGGAAGAATTGCAGGTCAATCACCGCCGCCAACTCGCCAAGGTCGGACTCGAGCCATCACCTACCTTCGCCGAGATGGACAAGGTCTATGGCTCGCCGGCGCCGCAAGTGGCGCAACCGCGGGAGATTCCGGATACGCCCTGGCGCGCTGCGGCTCGCCAAGTCTGGGACACTCCGCGCGACCCGACGATGCAAGGTGACTTCGACGTCGCCGTCGGCCACATCCCGAAGCGCCTGCTTACACCGGTGCTTGTCTCGGCCATTGCCCGTGCGTGGGCGCAGAATCCGCGCCTCAACCGCATCGTGTCGCGTGGCAAAGTGTGGCAATTGCCCCAAGTCAACGTCGGCGTGCGTGTCTTGGTCGCGGACGACGAACTGGCCACCGTCGTAATTCCGAATGCCGACCAGTGCAGCGTCAAGGACATTATGCGCATGGTCACCGACGGCTACCAACAGCTCTTGGCGTTGCGTGAGCGCCGCATGCGGAATGAAAAGGAGGGCCGCATCGTGCGCATCCCGGACGCTGGAGTCGCGGAACTTGTCCCCCCCAACGCGACGAGTTTCAGTGTCGCTCTTAGCAACCCCGGAAAATTCGGCCTCGTCTCCGGCGCCGGCTCATTTTCTGGCGCCATGAGTCCAAGCAGCGACTTGACCGTCGGACAGCGGCGGCGTATGCCGAAGTGGTATGGCGTTGCCTACCTGCCGGCTTGGCACATCAACATGGGCTGTCTGCAGGACCATCGCGTGTTCGACGGTCGGGAAGCCGGCGTCGCGATGACGGCGCTGCGGCAGCAGCTGAGCCGCAAGGGTGTACGCGAGATCCTCGCGGTGCCCGACACCCTCGATGAGCCGGCCGAGGCGCCCTTGTACGACGACGCGTGGTTCAATGCGCTCCCGCCCGAACTCCGCATGGTATCATCCATCGGCTTCGTCGGAAAGTCCGCTCCCTACGTCATCGGAGGCGCGGCCCTTGCCGGGGCCCTCGGTATCGGAGGCTACATGCTGTATCAGAGCCTCAACGCGACGGGCGCGGCCGGCGCCGGTGGCGCCGCAGGCGCCGCCGGTGCAGCGGGCGGAGCAGCCGGTGGCACGGCGGCCGGTGCAGCGAATCAGCATGCTGGCGCCGTCACTGGGACGGATGCCGACGGCGACGGAGAAGGGGCAGAACCTGTCGAGCCGGACGAACCGGCCGAGAAGCCGAAGAAGAAAGCGAAGGCCAAACCGAAGCCGCGCGTCAAGGGCTAGGCGCCGAGGTCGAAGCATCGTCGCGCGTTGCGATGAGCCCGACGCCGAGCACGGCGAAGAGCAAGGCCGCCAAGTGAAGCCCGCCCACCGCCTCGCCCAGGACGAAGTGCCCCAAGATGGCGCCCAGGACCGCGATCCCCGCCCCGTTGACGGCGACCGTCCGGGTAGCGCCGATGCGGCTCAAGGCATGGTAGAACAAGACGATGCTCAACCCGATGCCGAGCACGCCCATGTAGAGGATGAGTCCCCAGTCCGCTCGACCTTGCGGGAACTTGGCTCCGATTGCGAGGGCGACGACCAAGGCCGCTGCTCCGCCGATGAGGCCTTTGAGGGCAATGAGGTGGTGCGGACGATGCTTCATGGCAAGCGGCGTGCTGACGGCGTTGTCAATCGCCCAGAACAGCGCCGATAGACCGAGCAGGAACAGGCCGCGCAGCGTCGACTCCCCCACGCCGGAGCGCGCGGCGAAGGCGACGAGCACGGCTGCCCCGAAGAGCGAGACCAAGCCGAGGCTGTGGCGCAGGCCAAGGCGTTCCGCGAGGAAGATGCGCGCAAGGACTGCAGTGAAGGCCATCTCCAGCGTCAGCATGAGGCCGGCGTCGACGGCGGTGGCTTCGAGGAGCCCGTAGAAGAATAGGGCCGGCGCGACGGTCGCTCCCAGGATGGACATGACAAAGACGCGCGGCATGTCACTCCAGGGAATCTTGCTTGTCCCCAACGTCGCGGCAAGCAGCGTGCCAGCAACCAGGTAGGCGCCGGCGCCCTTCCACAAGGGATGCAGGTCACTGGCCCGCGCCGCGATGTTCGTGAGGGCGAAGAGGCACGCGGCCGCTAACGCGAAGAGGGCGCCCGTTGCGACGAATGGCGTGTGCGCAAGCAAGGCTGCATCGGGTGCCCTAGCCCGCGAGTGTGGCGAGGCTAGAGCGGAGATACTGGATGGGTCGCCGACCACGGACGTACCGAGTTGATGCGCGGATTAGAACGTAAGGTGCGGCGCCAGCACGCTCATGATGGCGGGGTCGTCGACGATGGCCGAGAATTCCGCGACGGACTTCGGTTGCTTGACCTTGACGTCGGCGGCGCGCTTTCGTCCGATGCCCGGCAGGGCCTCGAGTTGCTTCATGCCAGCGGAGGGGACGTGGAAGGGGACGGGGATCCCGGTGATGCTCCTGTAGCCATGGTCCGTCACGAGGACGTCGACGAAGCGGTTGACCGCGACCTCGTAGGGGATGCCAACGAGCAGGGCATACGTGGCGATTTGGCGTCCGTACGTTAAGCTCGGCTCCGTCTTCTCGAGGTAGACGTTGCGCAAGACGGTGCCAGCTGGGATGACGGATTGGAGGACTTGTCGGTCGAAATTCTCGCGGACGGCCTTCTTGTGTTTGATGAACGTGGAGCGCAGCTTCGGATCGATGGTCTCCTTCTGGCCGCGGATGGGCAAGAGTTGCCGGATGTTGAGGCGCCGGATGCGCAACCCGGACTTCTTCAAGTCCATCAGCCACTTCCAATTCATCTCGTAGGTGGCCGCTGTCTCGCCGGGCAGGCCATACAGGAGATTGATGCCGGGCAGGCAGTAGGGTAGGCCGGTGGGTCCGCGGTGGCCGGATTCCTCGTTGAGGATGCGGATGGCCGCCATCGTCTGCTCCGGCGTGGCGTTGAGGTTGTTCGCCTTGAAGACCGCGGGGTCCACGGATTCGAGTCCGAACGCCGCGATGTTGCCGTCCGTGCCGTGTTCGACGAGGAGGCGGGCGATGGCGCGGCTTTCGTCGGGATGAGTCGCGAGGATCGCGGGATTCGCGTTGTCGATGTGGAGGACTTTCCGGTCGGGAGCCGCGGCGGCCACGCCCACGAGGAGCCGTTCGGTCGCTGGGACGTTTGGCTTTGGCTCATCCGTCAACCCGACGCCGATGGCCTTGTACGTCCAGAAGCAGGATTGTCCGCCCAAACGGAAGTGGCGGACGCCCCGTTCGTACAGTGTCGCGACTTCGGAGATGATATCCTCCTCGTCGCGGTACCACGGCTTGGTCTTCGCGTCCTTGCAGAAGCCGCAGCCGCCCGAGAGATAGTGGACGCATCCGAGGAACGTGTCAATCTCGGCCATGAGGATGCCGGCATCCATGTCGGGATGCTGCGCTACGATGTCCGCTCCAGCTTGGGCGTGCCGGCTCCATTCGTCCACGGTGCGGTGGCGATTGATGACGGTCTTTCCGCCGAACAGGTCCGCGATGGCTGCATCGCCATCGCGGGTGATGAGGTGATCGATGTGGTCGGTAACCTTGTGCGCGCGCGTCGTCGCATGGCCGCCGCCGTCGTCCGCGAAGCCGAACGCGGCGTTGGCTCCGAACAGGATGCGTTCCCCCTTGAAGTCGCGGAAGAACGTCGCGGCCTCATCGTGCGTAATGGGGCGGCCGCGCAGGTACTTGCCGGGCACGACGCAGGACGAAAGCACAGCAAGGGCGTCGCCCTTCAGTTCTTGCGGCTTCGCGCGCAAACTGTCGATGGTGTGGTACTCGACTTCGACGCCCTGCGCGAGGGCGGCACCGGCGGCGTAGCGGGCGTGCGGGCTGATGTACGGCGGCACGCCGAACGCGGAGGGCTCATCGACGTAGCCGTCGACGAGCACCAGTTTCGCCACGACCGGTTTCCACTCCGCGTGCTACTTGAGACTTGGGGTATGGAACCAGGCGAGGCGCAGGAGACGCTCATCGACCCGGCGCTCATAATCGCCGACGGAAGCCAGCGCTAGCGGCGAGAGTTACCACTAGTGCGGCTAGAGCAAGGTTGGGGGCTGGCGCATTTTCAACATTCGACTGCCTCTCGTCAAAGGAGGGAATCGTCGGGGTGGCGGGTGCGGCAACGCCTTGTGACGAGGTAGACCAGGTGAACGACGGGGGGATTGGGGGCGGCTGAGGCTTGGCGGCAATCTGAACCGTCGCAGACGCTCCTTCCCCAAGGCGGTTGACAGCTCGAACCTCAAGTGTGTGGGCAACGCTGCGATTGATTCCTTCAGGCAAGACCCATGGCCCAGAGGTTTCTTGCGAATCAACGTATTTTGGCGCAAAAGTGATTGGCGAGGTTTCGTAAATGTTGTAGCTGCTGATTTGATGGTAGCCATCAAAACCTGGTTCCCACGAAATGGAATTGTCCGCCGCGGAGAACGACAGCCGCTTTGGGGCACTGGGTACTGAGGCAATGCGCACGATATCGGCATCGCGGAAGCCCATTAGGTCGGCTTGCCGTCGACCATCGCCAGCAGTCCAGTGGAAAACCAATGTTCCGTTGCCTGGCGGAGTGACATTTACAACGGGGGAAGGTCGGGCGGGCCACACGGAGGTCTGGTTGGCTTGGGCCACAATCCCACCGTTCTCGTCAGAGACTGCCAGTAGGCTCCAGACGCTCAGAGAATCGTCTCTTACGGTTCCCGTGCAACTGAAAATCATTCCAGGATCCGCGACGTAGTACGCGGGGGCGTAAACGCTGCCGCTCTGTCCGATGCTTTGCCCGCCTCGTTTCTCTAAACCTTCGCACGCGAACGCTTCCGCCGCGGACGGAGCTGCATTGTTGTAAGCAGAGGCGTTGACGCCAAAACGCGCAACGGTTTGGCTGCTAGCTGATTTCCGGACGTCGAAGGAAATGTACTCGGCCGAGGGGCTCTCGATGAAGCAGCGCCGAATCCCTGGGAGGGCGCCTTGGACGCATTCGCCCCCGTTTACGGACGGCAACACTTTGTCGTTCGTGGACTCCGTCTCAATGATGGCGCTGTCGGCGGCGCCTCGATATAGGGAATACCGACACCCTCGTGGCGCGGCATCGCCTGATAGCGGGATGCGATTCTTGATGGGCCATGGATCGCCAATCATTCCGCAGTCCCATCCGCTCCCAAAATGCGCCAGATCGCCGAGCCGGAACGGGAAATTTCCAGATTCGGTTTCATAGACCTCATTGCGCTGGTCAAACCACTGAAGTTGGGCCGTTGCAGTTCCCTTCGTAAAAGCCCAGTAACTTGATTCAGATTCACCACAGTCACAATGGTCGATGTTTTCCTCTGCTCCGTAGACTAAGGCGAGGTCCGTTGTCATTGATACGGAGGAGTCCGGCGTGACCACTCCATCATCGTCCGATCCGATTGCGACCCACATCGTTCCGCCTTCCCCCTCGGGGTGCATTCCTTCGTCGGCCAGCTTCTTCAGCAAGGCCGAACCTGGCGTCATGGCATTGCATTCGTTGTCGTCGCAATATTCAGTCCACTTTGCTCCGGCGTGTGGCGTTCCCAACGTAACCACCGTGTCAATGCAGAGATGTGGGGGGAATTCGGAATACTCCGCCTTCGTTGATTCCACGGCCATCAACGCGTAGCGAACAAGAAGTCCGCCCATGGAATGCGCAAACACGACCGGACAGTCGCCATCTTCGTACTTGTCGTGATAGAGCGCCCATGCCAGGTGATATGCCAAGTGTGGAATCTTGGCGTCGCGGCTATGCTTGGAATTTGCTGGTTCGCCCGAGCAATCGCCCGCGTCCCCGCCGTGACCGTCGCTTCCGCCTTGATAGCCCGCGTGGTCGCCAAAACGGGAAATGTGTTCATCAAAACCGACGTCACAAACGTAGAACCCCCAAGTTTCCACGGGACTGTAACCGAGATCTGAGAGGTATTGCTCAGCTGGCTCAATCTCGCGCGTACTGCGGCCCGCCTCATCCCCGAACTTGGGTGCATCGTAGCCCATCAGCAAAACGACATCATCCCTCTCAGCGCGATTGGGGACCGGGTCCGCCTGGCCGGAATCAACTAAGGCCACAACCACGAAGACGGCGCAAGCTAGTTTCAGGACCCGAGACTTCGGTTGCGGTTCGCTAGTAGCTGTCCACCGTACCACACCACTCACCGCCGGGGCACCCCGGCGCAGCTACATGAACCTAGGGGAGAATTGTAAGACGTCAGCCAAGTGAAGCTCTCTCCTGGTGAGGGCCATGCGGCCGCGCTGGCTCGGCGAACGGCCCACAGGAGTGCGGCGTCGGCCAGCTTCAGACGGCTGACGTCTTACGGAGAATTCTCATTCGAGATTCTCGGCCAAATCCGGGATGCCGGGTGGTTCCCGGAAACCTGACCTAGACAGCGACGACTTGTTCCTTGTGCAGGCCGATCAGCAAGAAATCGCGGGGGTTCTTCGTCCACAGCACGTCATCGGCGCCCACATGTCCGGCGATGAGCGCATCACGGGAGTGTTTGGCCCAAACCTTGTCTGGCAAGTTGGCGGCGACCAACAGGCCCATTTCGGCCGTGAAGTCCTCGACGACCACCTCGTTCGCATCCAAAAGGCGCCATAGCTCGGAAACTCCACGGCCGGCCTCGCGCAGTTGCCTGGCGCGCTCGGTGAAGGCGATGGCTGGCAAGACCGCTTGGGCCTTCGTTAGTTTCAGACTCAAGACGGCCTTGGAGTCCCACAGCACGCTCGTGTCGAGAATGACTCGCATGGCGTCACTTGGCCTGGAACGGAATCTTCCGGCCGGGAACTTCCTTCGCCATTTGGACAAGGAGATGGATGTTCCTTCGCCGTGCCTCTAGGCGGTGCAGTCCGGCTCGCGCCTCGTCAATGCCGCCTCGGAGAATCTCGCTCTCCGAGACCTTCAAGGCTCGGGCCAAAGCGGCCAAGCGCGTGGCCTCGCTCGTTGTCAGTCGAACCTGCTTGGTCACTTTGCGCTCCATAAGGGTCTGCATGGCGTATTGGATGTAGCGACAACATAAGCCTTTGTACGTACAGGCCAAGGCGTGTGCTAGGGCCAACATTGGGGGCGGGCCGCCGTCCTGCCTAGGCCGGGACAAGCTGCGACAGCGTTGCCACGACCTTTTGCGCGGCTTCCTCGGCACTCGACACGTGAAAGATAATCGTCGGCACACCCGCGTGCGTGCCGCGGGCATGCACCTCCGCTTTGCGCAGGACGGCCCCCCAAGCGCGCTCAGGAGACGCGAGGAAAACTGCCACGAAGCGACCGACGAGTTCGCGCTCCGCCGCGAATCGTGTGTAGAGCGTGCCCCGTTCAATGTGCAGGGCGTGGGCGCGCTTGTCGTCGCCGGGAGCATCGAGGGCGGCGCAGTGCACGATGGCTTGGCACTCGCACGCCGCGGGTTCGACGGAGCCGCCGATTTCGACGTGGCCGGGGAAGCATTCGACGCCTGGAAGGCCCGCGAAGGGGTTCTCGCCCGCCGGGATTCCGAACGCGCGAACCGAGTGGCCCGCAGCCGCTAGCGCTTCGACGACGGCGCGGCCGGCCGGGTTAGTCGGACCAGTGACAAGGACACGCATCACGTGGGCGAAGGCCCGCCCTGAAAAGGGCTTTGGGAAGGAGGACGGCACACCGAAACCCACCGCCACACCGAAACGAGAGGCTGCAACACCGAAAACCTGCGTGGTGGCCTCAGGGTGTCTTCTTGGCGTGCGTCTTGCAATAGTCGCCAGCCACCTTCGGGTTGACGCAGCGCTCGCCGCTGACAACGAAGGCGATGCAACGCTCGGCGCTCGGTGGCGGCGGATTTGAGCCGTCGCGGATTCGCGGCCGGCCTCGCTTCGCCATGGTTGCCAAGCTTTCGTCTTCGATTTCTCGTTCCTTGGCGCGCCGGTACACCACCCAGCTTCCAAGGGCCGTCAGCGTGACCAAGGTGGCGACCAAGGTCCAAAATGAAATAATCGTCGAGAACGAAGTCGCGATGACGGTGAGAATCAGGCCGACGAGAGTGGCACCGAAGGCCCATGGGCCAACGGCCGTGCTGAAAAAGAGTTCCCCAGTGCTGCGGCTCGCAGGCAGAAAGAGGGCCAAGCCAGCCAGAGTAATGGCGGCGATGAGGAGGTCATTGTTGCCGATGCTGCCGAGCTTGGCGCTCGCGTTCAGCCACTTCAGGCAGCTGCAAGTTTGAGGCCCCACAGGTCGCTCAAGGCGGCCGCGATGGCCTCGTCCTTCCGATTGACCGACGCCAGGATGGCCTTCTTGTCGTCGGTATTCAGGGTGCCGTATTCGGCTTCCAGCTTGGCCGCTAGGCGGTGTGCGGCTGGACGGTCCTTCTTCAGGAGTAGGGCCACGGTCCTGTATTTGGCAGTCTTGCCGCTTATAACTTGCGTTCAATCGCCAAGAGGGCGTGATGCCTGCCTCGGCCCACGACGACGGCGACGACGGCGGAGGCGCGCGCTGGGAACATTTTCCAGGCTTTTCCACAGTTGAATCAAAACGCCTCATGTCACACCTTAAGTAAGTCTTGAGGCGGGTGTCGTGTGGAGCAGTTCAAGATGGCCCTCAAGACGACTTGGATGACCGTGATTCTGGCCCTGTTCGTGGCGGCGTTGCCCCTGGCGGCTGCCCAGCACGGGCCTCCCCCGGGTTACGATGACCCACTCGTCTACGCGCAAGACTACGCAGCGCAGCAAGCAGGGGACGCCCAAGCCGACCCGGTCGGGTACGCAAGCGGGAAGGCCACGACGGAAAACCTGACCGCCGAGGCTCAACACGCAGCATGGCTGGCTTGCTGGACCGCTTGGTCCGCCGACGTTCCGGCCCAAGCGGCCTGCGCGCAGTTCTTCACCGCCCCGGTTGAAGTCACGGCTCCCGTCGATGCGGAAGCTCACGCGGAAGCCGAAGCAGTAATCGACAGCGCCGAGACGCTCGTGGGCGAAGTCACCGCTGCGGCGAACGGCATCGTCACCGATCCTGCGTCGGCTGCCGAGCAGGTCGGGAAGATCGTCGCCGCCGTAACGGCCTTTGTCGGGGACATCCTCGACATCCTTGGGCTCGGCGGCCTCGCGGTCCTTGACGGACTCCTCGGGGCCCTGCAGGGCGTGCTCGACCTGCTCGACCTGCCCATCGACGGACTCGGCGTAGCCCTTGACGGGTTGGGCCTCGGGGCCATCCGGGCCGGCGACGGCATCATGTTCGCGCTCGACGGCAGCGGCGCCGGCGCCGTTGCCAGCGTGGACGCCGTGACCGGCGCGGCGACGGGCACAGTGGACGCTGTGGCGAGCGCCGCAACGGCCACCGTTTCAGGCGTGGCCGGCGGCGTCGCCGCGATTGGCGCAGGCCTGACGGTTGCCGGCCAAGCGGTCGGTACAGGCGCTGTCACGGCGGCGGAGGCCGTGCTCGATGGAGTATCCGCGGCTGCGGCCTCCGTTGCAGACGCGGCGGAGTCTGTGGCGGACGGCGTCGCGGCGGCCGCGGACTCGGTACGCGACGCGGTCCGTTCGTTGTTCGCTGACTCCGACGCGAAGGGGACCGAATCGGGCGACGGCCTGCTGGACGATGGGCCCTCGGCTGGCGGAGCTGCGGACAACCTTGTCGACAAGGTCTTCGGCCTGCTTTCGTAGCGGACCACTCCGAGTTGCCCCGTCTGAGTCGACCCAGCGTAGTCGCTCAAATTGGCGTTTTTCCCCTTCCCCCCGCCCTCCTGTTAACAGCGCCAACCTTTCATGACTTGACCATTCGGTATTTATGGCGGAAGGTGGCTCTGGCCATGTGTTCGTGTCAGCTCGAGGGCTCACTGTTTGGTTGACGCTGGGCTTGGCGGTCGCTCTTGCGACTGGCGTTTCGGCCACCATGCCTGTCCCCGAGGATGCCGACGATACAGTGCAGGATGTGCAGGACGCCGGAGGTTCGCTACCGCTCCCTCAGCTGGCCGATGATTCTGGAGATTCCCCCCCGGCGCCGCCCGAAGTTCCGCCAGAGGGCGAGGACATCCCGCCTGCGGCCATCCGCACAATCCTAGGCGAGGCGCAGAGGACCGTGGACACTGTCCTCGACCTGGTGCCGGCCGACCCCGTGGATTTCATCGCTGACAGCCTTGAGCCCATCAACGACGCGGCAGATGACCTCAGCTCGTACGTCCTTCCTGAAGCCTCCGCCCAACAAGTCGAGCCTCCCGCGCCCGCCTACGCGACGGCCACGGAACTCGCGCCCAACATCCCAACGGGCGCCCTTGTCGTTGGGACCGCCGCCGCCGCGGCGGCCCTCGTCGCGTTGTGGCTCGCCGGTTCGTCCGCCGGGACCGGTGGTGCCGCATCGGCGACGGCGAGTAAGTTCAGCACGGACCTCAAGAGGCTCCTCCCGTTTGCCAGTCCCCTCTTCACACGGTTCGAGAAGGACACGGTGCTGGGCCACCCCAAGCGCGAGGCAATCTACGCCCTCATCTTGCAGGACCCCGGCATCTCGCTGCAGGCGTTGTGCGATGCGACCGGCCTCAGCCGCACGGCAGTGACCCACCACTTGCGCCTGCTTGAACTCCAGCACTTGGTCGTGTCCAAACGCATGGGCCGGACCCGGCACTACTACGAGAACGGCGGACGGTTCGGCCGCGACCAGAAGGATGCCTACGCCGTCTTGCAGAACCCGCGCTCCAAAGCGGTAGCACAATACGTGCGCGACCACCCAGGGGCCATCCAGAAAGCCATCTGCGCAGCCTTGTCGATTCAACCGTCGATTGCGCATTGGCACGTCGATCGCCTCGTGCAGGCAAACCTCGTGGCATCTGTGCGCTCTGGCCGGACGGTGAGCTACTTCCCGGCCACGGCTCTACATGCCGTCAACGCACTCCCGCCGCTCGCCGCTTCGCCGTTGATTCCGGCCTAGGGTCGGACGCATTGGTCCGCTGACGACCTCTGACGCCCGCCCCATCCACTGGTCACGCAGCGCCGCCCGCTGCGGTGGGAGCGGAATCCGACCGTCCTTCACGCTGGTCCGTCTTTGTCCTCCAAGACACGCAGCGTCCCTTCCGGGTCGAGCTCCCAGCCGATGTGGCGGGGAGGCCGCTGCGTCCCAGGAAGCAATTGGTCGAGGCTGCGGAAGAAGGCCGTGACGCCTTCCTCGACTAGGCGCTCCGTCCCGAGCAAGCCCTCTGCCACTTGCGCTGCCTGTCCGGCCACGCGCCTGCTGCGCGCACCCAGGCCCGCCTGCGAGCGCAGGAAGCGTAAGATCCGCCACAATCCGCGCAACACGTAGAACGCGATGCCAAGCCAGACGCCTGCGATGAGGTAGTCCATGCGCAGGTGTACGAGGTCCGCGACGGCGCCGCTGCCGCCTGCCTGGAACAATACCTGGGCGTGCGCGAGGATGGCGAAACTCGCGCCCAAGAGGATGGCGACCCACGGGTACGCGTTGTCGCCGCGCAGCAGGAAGTGCGTGCGTTGCAGCGTCGTGTATGAGGCATAGACCCACGTGCCGATGAGAGCAAGGTAGGCAACTAGGCTCGGCAGGATCCCACGCAGTGCTTGCAGGTAGGTGATGCCGTCCGCAAGGGCGGCTGCCGCGAGGGCGCCCACGACGAAGAGGTGGAGTTCCGGCAGGATGCGTCGGTCGTCGAGGCGATTGAACAGGCGAAGGAACCACCAGGACGCCAAGAGCAGGGTGCAGACCGCGGCGGCACTCCACAGGACGGGAAGCTCCGGACCGCCCCGCCGGGCCCACATCGGCAAACCAATCGTGAGTGCCAAGACGTAGATGGACGGAGCGGCAAGCCAACCGCGCCAGCGCAGATGGAGTAGGACATGGGTATCGTAGACGATCTCCTCGAGGACGAATACGAGGTTGAACCCGGCCAGGATGAAGATGGCAAAACTCACGACGAGCGCGATGACGAAGAAGTCCTGCACCTGGAGGGCGAGGTGCGTCCAAAACGTCAAGGCATAGAGGACGACGACGAACGTGCTGGCCACGACGAAGGACCGGCTGCCCATGTTGAGCCACAGGCCCACGGAAGCCATGAGGAAGATGAGCGACAGGAGCGTGGCGAGACGTTCCGTGACGGACGAAAGTTCGGGTGCCGCGAAGGGCAAGAGTGCTAGCACGGTGAGTGCCGTCACGCCGGCGGCAAACCAACCGCGCGTCCGCTTGCCTCTGAAGGGAGCGGGGTTGCGTCCTGCCAACTTGAGGCGGCGCAGGACCGGCGCGTGGACCTCGGCGCCGCGAGGCTGGGCCAGCGGAGTCGGGGGGGAAGCAGGTGGGAGCGGGGCCGCCCCGTCAGGTTGAGCAGGGTCCCCGTTCACCACCACTTCCATGCCGGGCCTGGGCTATAACGGGCTGGGTCGATGGGCTCCGCTCGGCTCGATGGGGCCCGTTTAGTATGTGTAGAAGCCGCGGCCCGATTTCTTGCCGAGGTGGCCGGCTTGCACTTTCTGCATTAGTAACGGGCACGGCCGATATTTTGGGTCCTTGAATCCGTCGTACAAGACGTTGAGAATCGCAAGGCAAGTATCGAGGCCGATGAAGTCGGCAAGGGCCAGGGGGCCCATGGGGTGGTTCATGCCGAGCTTCATGATGGCGTCGATGTCCTCAGCCGTCGCGACGCCTTCATGCAGGCAGAACATGGCTTCGTTCAGCATGGGCATAAGGACGCGGTTCGAGATGAATCCCGGGAAGTCGCGGCACGCATGGACCTGCTTTCCCATCTTGCGCCCGACGTCCGTAACCAGCGCGAGCGTCGCATCGGAGGTTTCCGCCCCGCGGATGACCTCGATGAGCTTCATGATGGGGACCGGATTCATGAAATGCATGCCGATGAACCGGTCGGGCCTCTTGGTCGCGGCGGCTAGGACCGTGATGGGGATGCTCGACGTGTTGCTGGCGAGGATGCACGTTGGCCCGACGATGGCGTCCAATTCAGCGAACAACTTGCGTTTGATGTCCACGTTCTCGACCACTGCCTCCACGACGAGGTCGCATCCGGCCAAGTCCGAGTTGCGGGTCGAGGCCTTGATGCGGCCCAGGATGGCCTTCGGGTCTTGCCCCCCCAACGCGCCCTTCTCCGCGAGTTTGGCAAGCGACTTCGTGATGCCGGCCATCCCCTTCTCGACATACTCGGGTTTGAGGTCGGCGAGGACGACGTCGTATCCAGCTTGTGCTGCCACCTGCGCGATGCCGGCGCCCATCTGCCCGGCGCCGACGACGCCCACCGACTTGACCATGGCTCAGACCTTCTTGCCCTTCATCTCGGCCAGGATGCGGTCGCGTGCCTTCGCATAGCGGTCGGGCGTGATCTCGCCCTTGCGTTTTCCTTCCTCCAAGCCATCGAGCATGCCTTGCAGGTCTTGCCGGGTCGCGTTGGCCAAGTGGTCCGTCGGCAACGCGACTTCTAGGACCCTCTGACGCGGTAAGGCGAGGGCGAGGAATGGAATCACGATGGCTGCACCGACGAAGATGAGGAACAGCTGCGTATCTGCATTGTCGGGGTCCGTGATGATGCTGGACATGAGCAAGCCCACGACGACGACGATGGCGGAGACGACGAGGAGCCAGCGCATGAGAGGATAGGTCTTGATGGAGCGACGCAGCACGAATCTCCCCGCGTTGGCACCTTGCACCCCCTTCAAAAGCCCCTTGCCCAGCCGGCCGGGAGCGAAGCCGGTAGGCGTCCTGGACTACCTGCCGGGTCGGAAGTCGTCGCCTCAATGGTTAAAGGCCGCCTTCTTCCTTGTCCCACATGCGCATCCTCGCGTTGGCAATGGCTGCCGGAATCCTGGTGGCGGGTTGCTCCCAGGGCGGTGGAGCGAACGACGACGGCACGCCGACGACGTCCTCGTCGCCAGGTGCTGGCCCGGCGAAGAGCTGCCTCGAACAGGGCGGATTCGTGCCTTCCAACCGGACGTCCCCAACTCCCGCGACCGAGGCTGGCGTCCAGCTTTCCCCCGTGGTGACCGGGCTCGAGTCGCCCCTCCTGGTTACTCACGCAGGCGACGGTTCCGGCCGGCTTTTCATCGTGGAGCAGCCCGGGCGCATCCAAGTCCTCGACGCAGGCACGAATGTGTCGCGCCTCTACGCCGATGTATCCGCTCGCATCAGCACGGGCGGCAATGAACAAGGCCTGCTGGGAATGGCGTTCCTGCCGACGGACCCGACCGTGGTTCTCCTCAGTTACACTGACCAGGCCGGCGAATCGGTCGTCTCCCGATTCAAAGAAACGTCCGGCGTGCTGGACACCGCTTCCGAGGAGATGCTATTGCAAGTCGCTCAACCGTTTGCCAACCACAACGGCGGTCACCTCGCCTTCGGCCCCGACGGCATGCTCTACTTCGGATTGGGGGATGGCGGCGCCGCGGGGGATCCAAACGCGAACGGGCAGAACAAGGCAACCCTGCTCGGTGACCTCCTGCGCATCGGCGTGGCCGCGACGGGGGCCTATTGCATTCCCCCAGACAACCCCTACGTTGGACACCCGACCAATGAACCCGAGATCTGGGCGTCAGGATTGCGCAACCCGTGGCGCTTCAGTTTCGACCGCTTGACCGGCGACTTGTGGATTGGCGACGTCGGGCAACAAGAATGGGAGGAAATCGATTACCAGGCCGCAGGAACTCCAGGCGGAGCAAACTACGGGTGGAACGTGTACGAAGGCAGCTACTTTTTCCCGCTCTCCGTCGCTGCGCAACGGAACCCCGCCGGCCCGGGATTCACCCACCCCGTCGCGGAATACAACCACAACCCCGGCAACCACTGCTCCGTGACGGGCGGCTACGTGTACCGCGGCTCAGAAGTCAAGGACCTTGGCGGCCTCTACGTCTTCGCCGACTATTGCAGCGGCCAGGTGTGGACAATGACTGGACCCACGGCGCCCATGGTCGAACTCATGGACACGGATTTCTTCGTGAGTTCCTTCGGCGAAGACGAGGCGGGCGAACTCTACCTTGCAAGCCACGCGGAAGGCGCCGTTTACCGGTTCACTTCGGGACCTGCAACACCATCGTGACGGCGTTGCCGCCACCGAGGCAGAGCGTCGCAAGGCCGCGCCCGCCCCCGCGTGCCTTGAGAGCATGCGCAACGTGCAACGCAAGCCGCGCACCCGAGGCGCCGATGGGGTGGCCCAAGGCAACGGCGCCGCCGTGGACGTTGAACTTGTCGTCAGGGATGGCAAGTTCCTTCTGGACCGCGCACGACGCACTGGCAAAGGCCTCGTTGTGCTCGAAGAGGTCGATGTCCTTGACGGCAAGGCCCGTGCGCGAGAACAGGTTGCGGACAGAGACGATGGGCGCCTCCATGACCCACTCAGGCCGCGTGCCGGACGCATCGTAGGCTTCGACCTCCGCCAAGATTGCGAGGCCGTTCTTCTGCGCGAAGGATTTAGAGGTGACGACGACCGCAGCCGCGCCATCCGAAATTTGGCTTGAGTTGCCCGCCGTGACTTGGCCGTTATCGCGGAAGCTCGGTTTGAGCCGCTGCAGGTTGACCTCCGTCGAATCTGGCCGGATGCCTTCGTCAAGGCGGACGACCACGGGTGGGCCCTTTCGTTGCGGCACTTCGACGGGGACAATCTCCGCATCGAACGCGCCGGATTGCTGGGCGGCAAGTGCCAGGTGGTGGCTGCGCGCGGCCAACTTGTCCGCATCCTCTCGTCGCACCTTGAAGCGCTCCGCGACGATCTCGCCGGTTTCGCCCATGTGGACGTTGTTGTAGTGGTCCCATAGGCCGTCGTGGACCATGTGGTCGGTGAGCTTGCCATCCCCGAGCCGGAGCCCGTGACGCGAACCGAGCAGGAGGTGGGGCGCGTTGGACATGGACTCCATGCCTCCGGCGACGAGAACCTCACGGTCGCCAGCCTTGATGGCTTGGGCCGCGAGCATGATGGACTTGAGCCCGGAGCCGCAGACTTTGTTGATTGTGACCGACGGGATGGACACCGGCAGGCCAGCCCCAATGGCAGCCGCCCGCGCCGGATTCTGGCCAAGACCGGCCTGCAAGACGTTGCCTAGGATGACTTCCTCGACGCGGTCGACCTGCAACCCGGAGCGGCGCACGGCCTCGCGTACGACGATGGCCCCGAGCTCGGTGGCCTTGAGGGAATGCAGGGCGCCCTGGAACTTGCCGACGGGAGTGCGGCATCCGGCGACGATGACGGGCGTTTCGGGCACGCGCAAGCGACCCCGTGCTGCTTGATGAAGGTTCAGGCAAGGTTGGCGAAGAGGTGTGGGAGGCCTGGGATTGCACAGAAGCTCACAGATTTGGCACCTGGACGCAGGTTACAGACAAGGGTCGTTCAGGCGCCGACGGAAATGATTCTGCGGCGCTCTGTGAAATCCCAGGCCTCCAGTTCCGCAGCGAAGGCCTAGCGCAAGCCAATGGATTTCGCAATGACCCCACGGCCCTCGCGGGCCGCGGGGATTCCCGGCGCTTCGCGCCGAGGCATCACAAAATCCGGTTTGCTGCTACGCTCGCAAACCAATGGATTTCGCAATGACCATCCTCTGCACTTCCGAGGAGCCTTCACCAATCTCACACAACTTCACGTCGCGAAACATGCGCTCGACTGGGTAGTCGCGCGTGTAGCCATTGCCGCCGTGGATTTGGATTGCCTGCGTCGTCACCCACATCCCCATCTCGGATGCATACAATTTCGCCATGCTGGCCGCCTGCGTGTAGGGCTTGCCTTGATCCTTCAGGGTGGCGGCGCGTTGGATGAGCAGGCGCGCGGCGTCAATCTGGGTATTCATGTCCGCGAGCTTCCATTGAATCGCCTGATTCGCCGCAATGGGTTTGCCGAATTGTTTGCGTTCTTGAGCGTAGGCGAGACTTGCGTCAAAAGCGCCTTGGGCGAGGCCAAGAGCGAGACTGCCAATCGCGATGCGGCCGGCATCAAGCGTGCGCATCGTGCCGATGAAGCCGTTCCCCACGCCGCCCACCACGTCGTCGTCGCCGATCCACAAGTCGTCGAAGGAAAGCGAACTCGTGATGGAGCCGCGCATGCCGAGCTTGTCCTCCTTCTTCCCGAGCTGCAGGCCCTTGGCGCCGCGCGAGGCGATGAAGGCCGTGATGCCCTGCGCACCCTTGGAGGGGTCGGTCTTCGCCATCACCGTGAAGGTATGCGCGATGTGGCCGTTCGTGATGAATTGCTTCTCGCCGTTGAGGCTCCACCCATCGCCGTCACGCACGGCCGTCGTCGCAAGGCCCGCCGCATCCGAACCGGCCCCCGGCTCCGTGAGGGCCCATGCGCCAATCTTCTTGCCCTGAGCTAGGTCTGGGACGTACTTGGCCACCTGCTCCGGCGAGCCTTGGCGGTAGATGTGACTAATGCCGAGGCCATTATGGGCCGCCATGCTGAGCGCGAGGGAGCCTGATACGCGGGCAAGTTCCTCGATCGCAATGTTGTACGCAACCGTGTCCAGCCCCGTGCCACCGTCTTCTGCTGCGACCGTCATGCCGAACAGGCCAAGCTCCGCCAGGCGGGGCACGAGAGTGTCCGGCCACCAGTCGTCGCGGTCCATGCGACCCGCGAGCGGGGCCACCTCCTGCGCGGCGAATTCACGCACGGTTTGGCGGATGAGCTGCTGCTCCGACGTGGGGGCGAAATCCATGGCTGGGCGGACCACACGGTGCGCGACTTCAACGTTCCGCCGCCGTCGATGAAACAAGGAGCGGAGCACCAAGCGCCGACGCCGACACGCGGAGCGCACGGAACGCACGGAAACGGACGTTGCGTTTCCGTTGTCTCCGCGGTTTCCGCGGCCTCCCCGTCAGCCTAGGCGCGCCAGTCCTTCCGTTCGGACCAGTTCCCTGCCGGCATCGATCCTGAGCCAATGAAATCCTGCAGCGAATCCTTGTCGCCTTGTAGGGGGGACCCCCCCGAAAAGAAGAGGACCACATCGCCTCGCGGCCGGTAGATGGCCTCTCTAGCGTCCGTGGAGCTTGCCTCGCGATCCACCAGGCCGGAGGCGGCGAATTCTTTCAAATGGGGCTGGAAAGCGGCGGCGCTGTTGAAGCCAAAGTGCTTGAACTCCTTGGGTTGGGCGCCGTGCCTGACGACAAGCGCCTGTAGAACCTCAAGTTTCCGCGGGGCCAAGCGTCGGGCCGCGATTTCTTGGCCAATCAATGCCCCGAGTGCCGCGAAGGCGGTGCCCTCGTCGATGGCGCCGCGCAGGCCAGTCGTCCGGGCCACCATTTGCATGATGCTGCCAAGCCGGTTCAGGATGTAGCGAAGTTCGCCGCGGCTCGCGTCGTAGAGCGTGTCGACGACCCGCCTTGGGACGGGATTCGGGGTCTTCGGCCGCACGGCGTAATGGCGGACCCGAGCCTCGACGACCTCCCAGGTTTCGCTCTTCGACAAGCTCGCAACGGTCAGCGCTGTTGGGGCTAGGACCTGGCTGATGCGCCGCTGGGCTGGTTCGGCGCTCAAGTCTTGGCGCAAGCCGATTGGGCCAATGAAAACGAAGACCAGTCCCAGTCGTTGCAGCAGGGTGTCTCGCACGTCATGAAGAAGGCCCCAGAGGTAGCCCCGCTGGACGTTGTCGAGGTTGTTCAGGATGACGACAACTTTGTCGAACTTCTGTTGCCTGATGAGCGCCTGCACCTGCTCGAGGAGCTCCTGCAACGATTGCAACGTGACGGCCGTCGGATGAGTCGTCGACACGTTTTTGCTGGCGTCGCCACCGAAACCGAAAAGCGAAGCCCCAGCGCCCCATGTGGCGATGCGCGTCCGCCGCACGTGTTCCTCGACGACCTGGAAGCCCTTGTTCTTTGCCACGTTCGGCCGCATGTCCTGCAGCGCTCGAAGGATTGAGGCGACTACGCTGAGGAGGAGGTCTACCGCGGTCGTGTTGTTCTGGATCTCGACGACGTCGTCGCAGGGGAGGATGGCCTCATCATGTTCTTGCAGCGCGTATTGGGTCTGGTTGACGAAGGTCGTCTTGCCGACTCCGATGGCGCCTTCGACGAAGACGCCACCGCGGTCCTCGCTTGCCAGCCACGTTCCGAGTTGCGCTTCAAGCTCGCCGCGCCGGATGTACAGACTGTGGTCCTGCTCGGTCGCCTTGAGGGCATCGGTGTGAAAGGGGTTGCTCGTGAAGCCCAGCTCATCCCAGATGTTGCGGATTTGGGACATCGTTAAGCGGTCGTAAGGCCACGCAGTTCATTAAGGTTGTTGGCTTTATGACTCCACGCACCTGAAGATTTCATGGGCCTGGAACCGGCCTTAACGATGTCCGTCGCAACGGGCCCGGCGCCGACGCCTACACGCGGAGCGCGCGGAACGCACGGAAACGAACGCACCGTTTCCGCGGTTTCCGCGAACTCCGCGTGTCGGTGGTGGCGACGCTAGCCTTTCGCTTCCTTGCCGGGTCCGGCTTGCCTAGCGCAGTACGCCCTTCTTGCCGCAACCCGGGCAGGCCGTCACGATAGGCTTGGCGCCCGTCGCCGTGAATTGCGTCTGGCATGCCGTGCCTACTTGAGAATGGAAAACCCCGCGCGTTCAAAATCAGAGTCGAAGGACAGAACACGCGTGATGCCGACGTGGGACATGAGGGCAAAGGACAGGCAATCCGAAAGGTCGACGTTCCAGTCCGTCCGCGTGCGCAGCAGGTCCATCGCAGCGCTCCAATGGGATTCCGATTCCTCGACCATGACCCGCGGGCTTTGGCTGATACGATCGACCTCATGGGCGGCGGTATGCTGGTCATAGTGACGCGCCAAACCGTCGGCAAACTCCACCAAGGTGTGGCGGCCCGTCACCAAACGTTCCCCTTCCTGTTTCAGCCTCGCCGCAGTCCGCTTGGCCGCGCCATGGTTTGAATCCTTGCGATCGTGCAGGGCAATCCATGCGCCCGTGTCGACATAGACGGCCATCAGGCCCGCCAGTCCTTGCGCGTCGACCAGCCGCCGCCCAACGAGCCGGAGCCGATGAAGTCGTCCAGTGGATCCTTGTCGCCGGAGGCTCCTTCGGCGACGTAGGCTTCGATGGCCGAGCGCATGACGGCCTTCAAAGGTCGGTCCTGGCGACGAGCCACAGAGGCGAGCTTCTCGTACAGCGGGTCTGGAATGACGGCCTGCACGTTCTTTGACATTCATTCATGCATGAATGCATGTGGTATTTGACCTTGCCGGCCGCGCCGGCTTTGGGACAGTATTCAGGGCACGGGCCGACGCCGCTTGAAATGAGTTAAGT
>CAZXUC010000026.1:0-36504 GCA_964643795.1 uncultured Halobacteriales archaeon
TGGCCTGGATTCCGGTCTTGTTGGCGCGGGATGACGGCGTGGCGGTCTTGGATCCGCTCACGAGCGTAGGCATGGCCATGCGCCTCGGTGCCGCCGCGGCCGCCGTCTGGATCCTGGTCGGCCTGCTCTCCCTGCGCCGCGTGCGAAAGCCGTCGTCTTGAAGGAATGCTGACTGAGCTTGCGTAAGACCACTCCTTCGCCTGATATGGGGCAACGACGGATTCGCTGGATTTGTCCATCATGCCAACGAGCATACCAGGTCCCCAGGGAACCCTAGTTGGTTTTCCCACCATGGTTCTCATCACTTGTGTGACCTACCTTTTTGAGGTTTGGTCGACGCGTCGCAGCAAAAACACTCCCAGCCGGACAATCGTTCGTGGCTCCGTTGCGTTGACGTGTGCGAATGCATTTGCCATCGGTCACGCGGTTGTTTCCGCGATCATCTTGTCAACCCTTAAACAGCAAGAACAAGATGCTATTGAAGCATACACTAAAGAGACGCCCGGGCTGCAATTGATTTTTCTACTAGTTCTGTTGTTGTTAATCGCGTCCCGCCTGCGAAGAAAAGCTGATTTTTCCAAGGATGACCCTTCAAGAAATCGGTAAGGAGATTTTGATGACATGCCGACCGGGTCACCTGAGACGAAGAACAAGACCGGTTGTTCTTGCGAGGAATGCAGCGGTTACAATGCCTCCCACACTGCCGCCGCCTTGTTCGGGCTTGCGTCGCGCGCCGCCGCCATCATCAAGTGTGAAGGTGTGCACGTCGCGGCCGCCGACGTCGCCGGCGGAAGTCGGGTCCCGTCGAAGACTGATTCGAACGGGGCGCGCGCGAGGACGAACAGATGTCCGCGCGAACTTGGGGACCTCGCGTTTCAGCACATGAGGCTCGCCTAGCTTCGTTGGGCCGGCAAAGCCGGGCATTGCTGGTGCGCGTGGAAGGGCACTGCGCCGTTTCCGCAGATTTCGCAGATGCCACAGATGGCGAGACACCCGCTAAGGTACCCAGTTCTGCGAAATCTGCGGCATCTGCGGAAAAGGCGGCGCGCCTTGCCGCGTTGGCCGCCGGCCTAGTCCATAATCATCCGCACTATCCACGTCACGAGCAGGAACAGCAACCAAGCGACGACGCCGATGACGGCGGCCTTGAGCATTCCCGTCCGATAGAATAAGGCGCACACGAGGGCCCACGTCAGGATGGCTAAGACGAGGCCGAGCGTACCTCCCACGAGGCCGCCGACGAGGATGGCGAGGAGGCTCCCCACCAAGGCGACCAACAGGGCCGTGATGAAGCTGGAGCGGTCGAGGACGATCTTGGCCGCGAAGTGGATGAATAGGGCAGTCACGAGCCACGTGATGAGAAAGCGCGTGACATCCTGCGAGACGTTGAAGTCGGCCATAGCGCGACAACCGGTCCCCTATCCATAACCGTTTTCGCCTCGACATCCTCGAAGGTCTCGTGCCGGTCCACGAGGGCCTACGCGACCGCGCGGCGCGGCTGCCCCGTCATCCTGGGGTTTACTTGTGGAAGGACGGCTCCGGCCAGATCCTCTACGTGGGCAAGGCCATCGACCTGCGCTCCCGCGTGTCGAGTTACCTGGATCCTGCGGAGGGCAAGACTTGGGCCCTCATGGCGGAGGCGCGTGACCTCGACTTCATGGCTGTCCGCAACGAGAAAGAGGCGTTGCTGCTCGAACAGACGCTCATCAAACTGCATCGCCCGCGTTACAACGTGCGCTTGACCGACGACAAGCAGTACCCGTACCTCAAACTCACGAAGGAAGCCTACCCCCGTCTGCTCAAAGTGCATCGCCGCGACGACGACGGCGCCGCCTACTTCGGCCCATTCCCCGATGGGAGCGGTGCCTGGCACGTCCTGCAAGCAATCTCGGACCTCGTCCCGTTGCGACGATGTCGGACGTTGCCTAAGGAGAAGTGTCTCTACCTCGACATCGGGAAATGCGCGGGACCTTGCATCGGCGCATGCACCGACGCCGAATATGACCTACTCGTAGCTGAAGTGCGCGACCTTTTGGCCGGAAAGGCCGACCACCTCGTAGGCCGCGTCAAGGAATCCATGCAGCAGGCGGCACAAGCGGGTGAATTCGAGAACGCCGCCCGCCTGCGCGACCAATGGATGGGCCTCCGGAACGTCCTGGAGCGTCAGCACATGGTGCAAGACAAGCTCGAAGACCGTGACATCGCGGCCGTCGCCGTGCAGGGCGACCTCGGCGTCGTCGTGCTCCTGCATCAACGTGAAGGCAAGATTCAGGGCCAGAGTCCATTCAACATCACGGGCATCGCGGCCGGCGCCGAATCCCAGGGCCTCGCGGACTTCTTGCGCTCCTACTACCAAGACCGGCCAGTCCCGCGCCACGTCGCAGCCCAACTCGACGGCGCGGCGGCGGCACTCGAGATCGACCTCCGCCTCCTCGCGGGCGTGCCCGTGACCGTCGAATCGCCGCAGCGGGGAGACAAGCGACGCTGGCTCGAAGTCGCAGCAACGAACGCGAATCTGCGCTTGCAAGAAGAATTGCATCGCCGATCCCGCCGAGGCTCCGGCGCGGTCGAGGCGCTGCAGCATGCCCTGGGCCTTGACGCGCCGCCGCGCATCATCGAAGGCTTCGATGTCAGCCACATGGCGGGCCACCACACGCGGGCGGCCATGGTTCGGTTCGTGGATGGCGAGCCCGACAAGGCGGGGTATCGCACCTTCGGCATGAAGACCGTCGGCGAGACGGCGGTGGCGGCGGGAACAGCCGTCGTCGCGCGGGGAGCGGGGCGTGAAGTGGATGACTTTGCCTCCATCGGCGAAGCCGTGCAGCGACGCTTGCGCGGCCTCAAGGAGCGCGAGGAAGGGCTGCCCGACCTCATCCTCATCGACGGCGGCCAAGGCCAACTCACGGCTGCACGGGAAGCGGTGAAAGCGGCGGGGATGAACGTCGCGCTGTGCTCGCTCGCGAAGGAAGAGGAACTCGTGTACGTGCCTGGACGTTTGCAGCCCATCAAGCTGAAGCGGAATGACCCCGCATTGCAGCTCGTGCAGCGCGTCCGTGACGAGGCACACCGGTTCGGCATCACCCAAGTGCGTCGCAAGGCGACGGCGGCAACGCTGGATTCCCCGCTCAACGCCGTGGCGGGCGTCGGTCCGAAGCGGCGGGCGGAGCTAGTGAAGGCGTTCGGTGGCTTGGAGGGCTTGAAGGCCGCGAGCGCGGCCGACCTCATGCAAGTGCGCGGCGTGACGGCAAGTATGGCTGCGCAGATCGTCAAGGCGTTGGCGGAATAATCGATTCCGGCGGCGCCACTTGCGACCTAACCGCGGATTTCGCGGAGCCTGTCCGCGTATTCGACAGGCGCAGAAGGAAAAACTCGTTCAAGCCGCAATGTCGACGAAAATCGCCGCTTCTGCGTCGAGATTCTCCTTGGTTTCCTGTGGAAAATGGTCAAAAAGGCATTTCCCGGACAGGCTCCGCGGATTGCGCGGAACAAGGTTCGACCGCGCCTCCGCGAAATCCGCGGTTAAGTCCGTGCGCGGAACGAAGTTCTACCGCGCGTCCGCGAAATCCGCGTAATCCGCGGTTTCCGTCGGTGCACGTGGAACCACGTTCCAACGCACGCCGTGCAAGCCGCGGTTCGGTCGGCGCGTGACCCGTGGCCCGCGCTACCAGAACGCCTGCACATCGATCTCAAGCATCGTCGCGGGCGCCGCCAACGCGAACGCAACCACCGTATCGGGATGCACCTCGCCGAACCATCCCACCGTCACGCCCTTCGCTTCCAGGGTCCCGCTGCGCCCCGCGACAAGGCCCGGTACGGCGCCGGAGCGCAGTTTGCAGTCCAGCTTTGCATCGCGCACGACGGCTTCGACGAGTCCCTTGACTTCGCTGAATCCGGTCTTTGCGGCGGTCTCGACGCAAGCAAGCCGCAAGCGGTTTCGCCAGCTCCCGTCCTTGTCTTGCAGGACGACGTAGCCCACTTCGAAGAGTCGCTGCGGGAGGCTGCGGTGCCGGTTCGCGGCGAGGATGTTAAGGAGGCTCGGTGCCAGCTTGACGCGTAGCAGGGTCTGTTCGGCCAAGACGGGATTGTGCAGCAGGACCGCGCGGCCCGGCGCCTCGCCCCAGGCGGTCCACTGTTCCTTTGGGTTGCTAAGGGTCAGGCTCTTGGCTTCATGCCAACCCAGTCCGGCCAGGATTTGGCGCAACGCGGATTCGAGCCCGTGACTTGGGACCGCCGCTCCAAACGTGGCGGCCTGCGGTAGTCGGCCCAGGAAGTGCTCATACCCCAAGCCGATCGCGACATCCTCGATGAGGTCCACCGCGTGCAGGAGATCGAAACGCCAGGGCGGGCTTTGCACGAGGACTTTGTTGCCGAAGGGTTCCGCCCCGTGGCCCATGCGTTGCAGGGCCTTCGCGACGATTTCGGCGCTGGCGTCGATGCCGAGGGTCGCCTTGACGTCATCCAGATGCAACGCGAGCTCCTTCGGCTTGAGGTCGGGACAGGTCCAACTGCCGGATGCGTCGTGGACGGTCACGGCTTCAATCGTTCCGCCGTGTTCGGCCAGGTTTGCCGCGATGAGGGCAATGGTCGCGCGGACGGCGGCTGAATCGGTTCCCGTCACGTCGATGAGTATGTCGCGGCTTTTCGTCGTGACTGCCGTGCGTTGCGCGTTGATGATGGGTGGCATGCTGATGACTTGGCCGGCTGCGTCGAGGAAGACGGGAAACTTCCGGTCGATGGCAGCACCGGACAGCGGAATCAGGTGGCCGTACTCCTGGCCCTTGGGGTGCTCGGAGAGGAGTTGTGCCGGCGTCAAGGAACGCGTCTCGTTGAGAGCGATAAAGGGTTTTTCCGAGGGTCCGACGCACGTGTAGGTGAATGGGCCCTTGACTCCGGCTGCGTCATGGATCCCGATGGCGACTTTCTTGCGTTTGCGTCCGGCTGACAACGTCAGCTTTTCCTGTGCGTCAATGAGGAGTTGCAAATAGCGTTCGTCCACGTTGACTCCGCGCACGAAACACAATGCGGCATAGGGGCGGACCTGCGCGACGGCGGCCTCGACGCGCAACTCGGTCCTTGCCTTTGCCACCGCGTACGTGGACATGCCCGGGTGGACGCCAAGGAACGCGCGGGCGGCTCGCCCCGTGCCTTCCAACGTGAGCAGGTCGGGCCGATTGGGGAACCATTCCAGGGTCAGTTCCTCGCCGTCCCGGCCCGCGAGGTCCCCGCCCATTTGGGGCAGGAGTTCCCCCAATTCCGCGGCGGGCACCGTCTTGCCGATGACGCGGCTCAGCTCGTCGGCGCGGAAGGTCACGACGGGCATCGCTGCTCGCACCGGAGACTGCGGTATAAATGTCAGGTGGCCATGGAACGGCGTGGCCGATGGACGCTGGTCAGGGTTTTACCGACTGTCCGCCGGTGAACGGTTGGCCAAGGTCGCGGCTTTCGTCAAGCTTGGCGCGGCGGACAAACGCGCGCTCGCTTCCTCTTCGGCCTTGTCCGCGAAACTGTCCGCCACGTTCATCGAGAATTCCGTCGGCTCCTTCCCCCTACCACTTGGCTTCGCCGTAGGATTCACCATCGATGGCAAGGACACGGTCATCCCGATGGCCGTCGAGGAGTCGAGCGTCGTCGCAGCGGCAAGCCACGGCGCAAAGATGGCGGCAGTCGGCGGCGGGTTCACGACCGAGGCCATGCCGCCGGTCACTATCGGCCAAGTCGAACTGCGCGACGTGCCCATGCTTGATACGGCCAAGACAGTCGTCGCCGCCAACGCCGCCGCATGGATGCGAGCCCTTGACGCCACGATTCCAAGTATGGTCAAACGGGGCGGAGGACTGCGCGGCATCGAAGCCCGCACCGTCGGCCACCGGCTCGTCGTGCATCTCCACGTCGACACGCGCGACGCCATGGGGGCCAACGTCGTCAACACCATCTGCGAAGTGGCCGCCCCAATAATCCAGAAGGCAGTCGGCGGTCGTGTCGGCCTGCGTATCCTCTCGAATCTCGCCACAAAGCGCCTCGTCACTGCACGATGCCGGATTTCCGCCGAGGTGCTGGGCGGCGTCAAGGTCGTCCAAGCCATCATCGAGGCGAACGACTTCGCCCTGGCTGACCTTTACCGCGCCGCCACCCACAACAAGGGCATCATGAACGGCATCGAACCCGTCGCCATCGCGACTGGCAATGATTGGAGGGCCATCTCCGCTGGCGCCCACGCGTTTGCGGCCATGGACGGCCACTACCGCGGCCTCACGCGGTACCGCAAGGGCCGTTCCGGGGACCTCGAGGCAGAACTCACGCTCCCCCTTGCGGTCGGAACGGTCGGTGGCGTTACGAGACTGCACCCAACGGCTCGCGCTTGCCTGGTGGTCCTCGGAAACCCCGACGCAGTCCGTCTGGCCCGCATCATGGCGGCTGTCGGGCTCGCACAGAACGTCGCGGCGCTCAGGGCCCTCGCCACGGACGGCATCCAACGCGGCCACATGGCTCTGCACGACGGGAACAGGGCGCTTCGGGCGGGACAAAAGGCGCGCAAGCCGACGCCACGAACTCGTGCCAAGCGGAAGGCCAAGAATGGCGTCCCGTCAAGGAAGCGCCGTGGCTCTGCGTAGTGCGTCGGTTCTAGGCGTCGGCGTGGACCCAGTGTGGGCGCGCACGTAGTGGGCCCGGTGCGGGCGCCCGCGTCGTGGGCCGGGTTTCGGACGCCGACCAGAACCTTTATCGGTTTCTGCCCTCCTGGACACCCACATGGGGAGTCTCGTGCAGATTCTGCGTGATAGGATGCGGATGCTGCGCGAGGACGCCGTCGCCGTCGCCCACGTCGTGGAAGAGGCGTTCCAGGGCTGCTCCGAGCTCGACGACGAATTGCTGCCCACGAACGTCCGCCAGGTCTTCTACGACTTGCAGGACGAGAAGATCCTCACGATGCGCCGCGAAGAGCGCCGCGTCGACGGCATGGAGAGGCGCCACTACTTGTGGAGGGTCCGCGAGGACCCACTCGCCATCGCCGAAACGGTCGAACCACGCGAAGCCACCGAGCGCCTGTATGGCCGACTCGGGGACGAAGCGTGGGAACGCCGGCGACCTGGGCAACCCTGAACGAGCTCCGCGTGCAGGATACAATCGCGCCGGCCAAGGTTACTGATAACCCGGCGGTTGTTCCTCGTCCGCGCGCCGTTCGGGTTTGAAGGGCTGCGCGACCGTAGCGTCGGCGGCCGCTCCTGCGCCCTCGCCGCGACGGACCTTAGCGTCCCGCCTGGCTCCGGCCACGAGTGCTCGCCACCCGATGACGGTGAAGGCGAGCGCGAAGAGGCTTGCCATGACGAGGGCCACCTTGTCCCCCGTCTCGAATGGTGATTCCGCGGGGAACAGGAATTCGTGGGGCGCATCGCCTGGAGGTGTGTAGCCGGTCAACGCCAGGATCGTGTAAGCAAGCAACGCTGTGCTAGCCATGAGGCCGAAGACGACGACGCCGACGTAGACGCGGCTCGGCACGGGCACACCTTGGGGTGCCAACTTGCCCAGGAAAGCCTTTCGGTCGCTCGCCTGCACCCGGAGGTCGCGGAGGTTCGCGGAACGACCGGTCGCAGAACCGGCCCAACCGGTCGCAGAAATCGCAGAACGCACAGAACCGGGGTTCTGCGGTTTCGGCGCGTTCTGCGACTGGGCGTCGGAGGCACGCCGCGTGATTCCGCGTTTTCCGCGCGCTCCGCGTGCAATGTGTGGTGCTTCGGCGCGCCGCTCGCTTCTTGAACGTCCCCCGCCTTGGCCGACGGCATGGGTCACCTCTTCGGGACAAACGGCGTACGCGGCTTGGTCGGCGATACGCTGACGCCTGAGCTTGCATTGCGATTGGGGAAGGCCGTCGGAACCTGGCTCAAACCGGGACAGACCCTCGCCCTGGGTTCCGACGCTCGCCAATCGCGCGATATGCTGAAGGCCGCTTTCGCGGCGGGCGTGCAATCCACTGGGGTCCACGTGGCCGACGTCGGAATCCTTGCGAGTCCCGGCATCCAACTCTACGTGCGTGACAAGAAATTCGCGGCAGGTGGCATCATCACGGCCAGCCACAATCCGCCGGAATACAACGGCATCAAACTCGTGGCTCCCGACGGGACGGAGACGTCGCAGGACGAAGAGGGCGCCGTCGAGGCGCTCTACGACTCACAGAAGTTCCGCGTGGCGAAGTGGGACGCCGTGGGCACCTACCGGTTCGATGCGGGAGCGACCGACCACTACGTCGCGGCCATCAAGCAACAAGTCGACGTGGCCGCCATCCGCAACGCGAAGCTCAAGGTAGTGCTGGACCCCGGTGGCGGCGCCGGCTGCGTCGCTTCCCCGCGCCTGTTGCGCGAGCTAGGCGTCGAGGTGGTCCCGCTCTCGTGTGAACTCGACGGTGCCTTCCGCGATCGGCCCAGTGAACCGACTCCTCCGAATGCCACTCGCGCAATTGAGGCCGTCAAGAAGACGAAGGCGCACCTCGGCGTCCTGCAGGATGGCGATGCGGATCGCGCGGTCTTCATTGACGAAAATGGCACGTACATTTGGGGCGACACGACGCTCGCGTTGGGGTGTCTCCACGAATTGCGGCGCCACGCCAAGCAAGGCAGCCAGGGCAAGGAATCTGGCGGCCCCTCGCCTGCGTCCAATGTCCCCATCGTCTGCACCGCCGTCAGTTCAAGCACGTGCGTCGCGGACGCAGTCAAGATGGGCGGTGGCCGCCTAGAGTGGACGGTCGTCGGGTCGCCCGTCGTTGCCCGCGAAATGATTCGCCTCGGCGCCGTCTTTGGTGGCGAAGACAATGGCGGATTGATGTTCACGAGGCACCAGGTGTGCCGTGATGGCCTCATGGCCATCGCGTTCATACTCGAACTCCTCGCGACGACGGGCAAGCCTTTCAGCAGCCTGGTCGCCGAGATTCCACGCTACGCCCTCGTCAAGGACAAGGTCAAGGTTGCCGATGCGCACAAGGCCGACCTATTGGCCCGGCTGCGCGCCGAGATGCCGAAGATGGCGGGCGTCCAGCACGTCGACGCGCGCGACGGCGTCAAGGCGTACCTCGCAGAAGGGTGGGTGCTCGTCCGGCCCAGCGGCACGGAACCAATTTTTCGCATCCAGGCTGAAGCAAAGGACGAGAAGGCAGCAGCAGCGCTTGTCGCGAAGTTCAAACCGCTGCTCACGGTGGGCCAGGGCTAGGACAATAAGGTCAGCACGGGCCAGGCCACGCCGTGGCGCCGTCTCGATTCGACAACGTGTTGACCATCACGTCGACCAGCAGGTCACCGACGCGTCCGAGCATCGTCGGCGAGAGCTTGTCCAGCGTGTCGCCCGTCGTGTGCCAGTAGGGCGGGAACCCGAAGATGCCTTCTCTCGGCAACCGGCCATAGTCGATGAGGTCCACCGCGGGAATCCCAGCTTCGGTGAACGGGACGTGGTCGTCGGAAACGGGGGGGGGGGGGGTGCGCGTGCCGGGAAAATTCGCGGCCAAGCCGTGGGCCGGGGCGGCCGCATGCAAAGCGTCCACGACGGCGGGGTCGCACTCTTCACTGTGGCTTTCCCGGATGAAGCGGGCGTCCTCGTCGCCCACCATGTCAAGCAAGAGGAAGCGGTCCACTTCGCCGGCCTCAAGTTGGTCCACGAAGTAGAGCGACCCTGCGAGAGGGTGGCAATCCTCGAAACCATCTTCGCCGTCGAAGAACGCGACGCCGACGTTGTAGTCCAGGCCCAAGCCGGGGATGTCGCGCATAAGTTGCAGGATTAGGCCGACGCCGGATGCCCCGTCGTTCGCTCCGAGCACGGGGGAGCTGCGCAGGGAGGCGTCCGGGTCATTGTTTGCTTCCGCCTTCGATTCCCAGTGGGCGCCGAGGAAGAGCGTCTTTTCGCTTTGGGTGGCGGCGTGGTGGATGGCCCAGAGGTTGTTGAACGTCAGAGTCTGCAGCCGGACGCGGTCGGGTTCCTTGCAGTGGGCAGGGTCCGTGTAGTAGAACTCCACCTGGCCTTTCTCCATCGCGGCGTACTCCGACCCGGTGAAGTTCTGCCATGCGACTTCCCAACCGGGCACCCGCATCGCGTCATGCAGCCACTGGGCCGCCTCGCCGTGGCTCGGCGTCCCGGGGACGCGGAAACGCGGTCCTCCTTGGCCATCTGTCACCAGGCCCGTCACGAAGTTTAACGCCTCCTGGCCGTCGACTTGAGGAATGCCGTCGCCGGGATGCTTCGGCGCTCCGCAACCGGCCAGCATCGGCGCCGCTAAGGCCAGGAGTAGGACAAGCGCGCGCACATCCGTCCACTCCGCCCGACGCCTATGAGCCTTTGTGGTCACAGGCTTGCTTTGTCGATGACGCCTCCGGCGGCAGTGAGCGGAGATTCTTAGGCCTCCGCGTGTGTGCGCAACGCGTGGGAATCGACTTGGGCGACGTCGTCGTTCGCCGGCCCGTCGCTGCCGCTGACTACGCCGGTAAGCGCATCGCATTCGACGGTTGGAACATCCTCTACCAGTTCCTTTCGTCGATTCGCCAGCCGGACGGGACGCCCCTCATGGATCGCGAGGGGCGCATCACGAGCCACCTCGCGGGCGTGCTGTACCGCACGAGCAACCTCGTGGAGCAGGGCGTCAAGCCCATCTTCGTCTTCGATGGCCCGCCGCATCCGCTCAAGAAGGAGACGCTCGCGGACCGGGCGGAGCGCAAGGTCAAGGCGCAAGGCGAATACGAGACCGCCCTCGCCGCCGGGGACTTGGAGAAGGCGCGCAGCAAGGCGCAACAAACGAGCCGCCTCACGCCGCCCATGGTCGCCGAGGCGACGGAACTTCTGGGGGCGCTGGGAGTCCCCGTCGTCCAGGCGCCGGGCGAAGGCGAAGCGGAAGCCGCATGGCTCTGCACGCAGGGCAAGGTCCATGCCGCATGCAGCCAGGACTACGATGCTATCCTCTTCGGCGCTCCCCGGCTGGTGCGCAACCTCAACGCCGCTGGGCGCCGCAAGTTACCCGGCAAGCAAGTGTGGGTTGACGTAACGCCTGAGGAGATTGACCTCGCCGCATCCCTCGCTGCGCTGCACGTCACGCGGGAGCAACTCGTCGACGCGGCGCTGCTCGTCGGCACCGACTTCCATCCCGGCGTGAAGGGCATCGGGGCGAAGAAGGCCGTGGCACTCATCCAGAAGGAGGGAACGCTGGAGGGCCTGCTCGACCGCCTCGCAGCCAACCCTTCGTCGGCGGCATCCGCCGTGGAGAAGGCCATCGTCGAACAGCAGGGCAACCTGGCGCAGCGCGCCGAGGTGCGACGCATCTTCCTGGCGCCTCTGCATGCGGAGCCGGCGGACCTGGAAGGCAAGGCCCCGGACCCGTCCCGTGTGTTGGACTTCATGGTCGCAAAGCACGGTTTCTCGGCCGAGCGCGTTCAGACGGCCGTGGACAAATTCGTGGCGGCACGCGCGCGGGCCCGGCAAGCGACGTTGTTCTAGGTCAACCAGCCGGTCCTTGGCCCTGCCTTCAGTGGTGCATGCCAGTCGAGTTCGTCACGGGCAAGCCGTACACCGGGTGGGTCATCGTCGGGGTGAACGTGTAGAGTCCCATGTAGACGTCGGCCGCGTAGAGCGTGCCGTTTGCGCCAATCTCGACGTCCATGAAGGTGGGCGCATCCATCTTGAGGTTCAGGTTACAGGAGTCGACCTTCAATTCGGCCGGCTCGACGACCGTGGCCTCGCCTTCCGCATAGACAGCGTAAGCAATGGGCGCCGGGTTCACCCAGAAGTCGGGGGCCCGCATGTCGAGTTGCCACAGGCCGGAGTGGTACCCCGAGATGGTCAGGATGCCGCTGTCGTGGAAACGCGGGTTGTGCAGACTGAAGCTGGTGTCGAGCGCCGTGTGGTTGCCGGGGTTGTGCCATTCGCCGATCATCTCAAGCTCGATGGCATCCGTGACCACGGTGACGTTGCGCAGGACGTTGCCATCGATGACCCAAAGGGGGCTGATGTGGTCCTCCCAGTCCTCCGAAGTGAGGACGATGAGCGTCTTGCCGTCGGCGTTAAACGATACGTCCGCGGTGTGGAAGTAGTACTCGGTGCCTTGCAGCGCGAGTTCAGCACGATCCGGCAAGTCCCACGTGGCAAGCTTGAACGGCAGGGCGGGGTTGGTCACGTCGTAGATGGCCATGCCGCGCTCGCCGTTGGCAGACAACGCCCAAGTCGTGTTCCACGGCGTGTCGCGGACGTAGATGTCGTGCTCCGTCGGCACCGACCCAACGTACTCGAAGCGGGCGCCCATCTCGGAGCGCACAATCTCGTAGATGACGCCGGAGAGGAAGGCGTAGTCCTTTTCGGCGATGCGGTGGACTGCGACCGAGTGGATGCCCACGCCGCCACGGCCAGGATCGCCTTGCGTCAGGCCGCCGACCGAACCGCCGGGGTGAACGACGTCGACTGCGAGGGGTTGAGTCTTGTCGCGGGTGTCAATGAGGTACGCGGAGATTACGCCGAGGGGGTTGACGTGGCTCAGGCAGTCGACCGGCTCCGTGGCAAGCACCGCGAAGTCGCCGTCCAGCGTTGCTTCGAGGCTGCGGTCGCCGCCAACGGAGCCAGGGACCGTCCAGCGGCCAACTTCCACGGGCTTTGCCGGGTCAGCGAGGTCCCAGATGGCCATGCCGCCGTCAATGGAGGCGGCGTGCGAGCCGTAGATTGCACCGAACAAGTAGCCGGCCTGGATGTCCAGCGCGTGCAACCCGGCGATGTTTGCCTGGTTCTGCATGATGGGGTCCCGGCTTGCGAAGTCGTAATTCCACAGGAACTTGTGCTGGGAAACGGCGGTGTGGTCGTGGCCAGCGCCCTCAGGCATCGGGTCGCCCGGAATGGCATAGCGCTGGAACGGGTAGGGGTTCACGGTTCCGTCGTCGCCGTTGCCAGTGTCGTCCGAGCCGGAGAAGCAGCCGGAGAACGCTGCGGTCAGGAGCACGCCGAGGGTAAGGACCCGCTTCATTGACCCTCCTCCACCGGAGGTTGCCCATAACGATTGTGGCTGGTGGTAAGACGTCAGCCATCTGAAGCTGGCGCTGCCTGAAGACGGGGGCCTTCCAGGAATGCCAGGCCTCGCTGGGCCATGGTTTGCTGGATGCTGGGCAGCACGGATCGGATGCGGGCGCCGTTGGGGGTGCGGCTGTCGCCACTGATTTTGCGTGCCACGGCGAGGAGTCGGATGGCGCGTTCGGCGCGGTTGTTGGTGCCGTCGATGGCCGGGTCGGTGACGAACCGGAATAGGTCGTCGGCGTTGCGCACGAGGTTGCGGGCGAAGGTGGCGCAGTGGTGGCTCTTGAAGGGTCGTTGCAGGAGTGCGAGCAATTCGTCCTTGAGTTTGGCGACGTTTTGCTCGGTGCCGTGGCCGTTGAAGGTTTTGGCTTTCGCGTAGATGGCTTGGAGTCCTTGCTGGGTCTGTGTGGCTTCTTGGCCGTAGAATTGGGCGTGTTCGGCGGCGTCGCCGAGGATGTGGGCCCAGCAGCGTTGTAGCTTGAGGTTGGTCTTCGAGGCGAGGGTCGGGTACGCGCTGAAACCGTCGACAACCATGGTCCCGGCAGCCTTCGTTCCCAGCATTGCCAGTGGCACGTCGTGCTTGCGGCCGACGCCAATCTCGAAGATGGTTTCCCACTTTGTCACAAAAGCCCAGGCGTAGTGGTTGACTCCGTTGGTGCGCCAGGACGTCTCGTCAATGTTCTTGGCGGACCGTTTGCGCAAGTCTTGCTTCATTTCATCGTAAAGGTCGCCGTACTCGTTGGCCAGTTGCTGCAGAATGTGTTGGACTTCGCCGCTGCTGATTCGTAGATTGAAGAGGCCGTTCAACACTTGGGGGACGACTTCTTCAGGCATACGGTGGGCGAAGCGCAGCCAGGCGACGATGAGCATGGCTCGCAAGCCAATCGTGGCGCGTGGCAGGACGCCGGGGACGGGTGCTTCCACGAGTTTCTTGCAGGCGCGGCAGTAGCGCCGCTCGATGACGTACTTCTTCACGGTCGGCTTGCAGGGTGGGATGTCCTCGACGGTTCGCGTGCGCTTCTCTTGGACGTCGCTGAGGGTATCGCCTCCGCAATCCGGGCAGCAGACGACCGCGACATCGACGATGGCATCGAGATACTCGGCAACTGGGCGGCGATGCCCAATGTGGCCCGGTTGGGCGCCGGGCTTCTTGCCGGATTTCGATAGGGGCTCGGCGGGCGAGCGGAACTCGTAGGCCTTACCGTTCTTGACGCCCACGGTTTCCGGGTGGCGCTTCTTGTAATCGTCCAGCTCTCGTTGGGCGCGTTCGGCTGCCTTTCGCGCCTTTTCTTGCGCCATTTCGGCCTCCTCCACCGCCCGGCGGAGTCTCTGAATTTCCTCCCATAACTCCTGTTTCTCGGAGTCCGGGTCGAGTTGCAAAACCACAATCCGGACGAGCGGTGGAGGCCTCTTAACATCGGCTAGTTACAAATCGAGCCGACCGACCCTGTCCCTCTCCTGGATTGTTACCAACGAATCGATGCAGTGCGAAACGGAGCCATTCCTGACGGCCAACTTCAGTCCGCTGACGTCTTACAAACGGTCATAACGGTCATAAGCGTCCACCCCGTCCAAGCGGCGTGCATCGGTGGTTGCCCGCAGGGCTACGCAAGCGAGTCCCGATGGTCCTCAAGCGAGCCTACTGGCGCCTCGACCGTCGGTTATTCGTGCGCCAGGTGCGCGGCCTGTCGCGCAGGGAGCGCTTCGCCCGTATCTTCACCACGAACCGCTGGGGCGACGCCGAATCTGTGTCCGGGCCCGGCTCCCGCGTCGACGCCACCGAAGGCTTGCGCCGGGAGTTGCCTCGCCTCCTCGAACGCCTGGGGATTCGGACGCTGCTCGACGCGCCCTGCGGCGACGCCAACTGGATTAGCCAGGTACGACTTCCTCTCCGGGAGTACTACGGCGTCGACATCGTCCCAGAGGTCGTCGAGTTGGCGAGCCGCCGAAGCTTCCCGGACGACGGCTGCAAGCGCGCCTTCTCCGTGCGCGACATCGTCAGCGACGAACTGCCCAAGGCAGATTTGGTCCTGTGCCGCGACACGCTCATCCACCTTTCGAACCAGAACGTCTGCTCGGCCCTCACGAACTTCCGGCGCACTGGGGCACGCTACTTGGTTGCCAATGTGGACCTGCGCCTACGGCGAAACCGCGACATCGAGGTCGGCAACACGCGGCCCGTGAACTTGGCCATCGAGCCCTTCCGCCTGGGCCTTCCCCTTGAGGTCGTGGCCGACGGCAGCGACGGCCCTTCCGACCGGGGCCTTGGCCTGTGGGAACTCCATCCCGTACCGGCCAAGGCCAGCCCGGGCAGGATGCGGTAGCTTGGCCGCCGACCACTGAAACTGGAATCAGACGAACCCTTATTCCCCCACACGCCCAGCGACCACCGTGGCCGCCCGACTCCGCGCGCTCGACCCAGCCGCCGTGGACCCCGCGCGCATGGCCGTCATCATGCGCGCGTTCGCGAATCCGGTCCGCATCGAGATCCTGCTGCAACTCAAGGTCCCGCGCGTACTAGGCGAAATCCGGGTCACACCAAATCGCAAGGGCGGCGGTCGCTCTGACCGCTTCATCAACCGGGTGACCGTGAAGCACCACCTTGATTACTTGATTTCCATCGGGGCCGTGCAGACGCGCCGCCTACTGCGCGGCAGCCAATACGTCGACCACTACATCGTCAACCACCGCCAACTCTTCACCCTGGGCGAGGAGTTGCACCAGATGGCGCGCATCCGGCCGCAGTCATCAGAGGCCGTGGACGGCACCGTGCCAATCGCGCCCGCGCAGCCCAATCTCGCGATGCCTGGCGCCAAGCTCGTCCTGGTCAACGGCACCTATGAGGGCGCGGTCTTCCTCCTGGGTCCCAGACCCAGCCAGACATCGTGGTCGGTGGGGCGTCGCCGCAGCTCCACCGTGTGCCTCGACTATGACCCGTATGTATCGCTCGAGCACGCTGAAATCCGCGCCGTGGCCGACTGCTTCTCCGTCCATGACGTGCCCACGGCGCGCAACCGAACTCGGATTAACTGGAATCCTCTCGATCAAGGTGCGTCCTGCCCCCTGAAGGGCGGCGACCTCATTGGGGTGGGGCGGAGTCTGCTGCTGTTTCTCAACGGCTGAACCGCTGGCCATCCAGAATCCCTGCCATGCGTGCCGCCGACGGCGGCCGCAGGTCGGGCAGCCGCCGCGTGGCCGCCCGGATTGCGTCGCCGAGCCGCCGGGGCACACCGGGGCCCAGGAGGGGCGGCGGCCCCTTGAGGATGGCGAATCGGACCTCGCGGTCGGTCGCCGGCTGCGTAGGCAGAGGCTTGCCGCCCGCCGCTTCCGCCAGCAGCATACCCAGCGAGAACAGGTCGCTGCGTTCGTCTGCTGGCAGGCCACGCACCTGTTCGGGGCTGGTGTAGCGCAGGCTGCCACGGCCCGGGTCGCCGGTCGCCGTGTGCTCGACGAGGTCCGCCCCCACGCCCCGCGAGCGGGCTATGCCGAAGTCGGCCAGCTTGGCCCGCCCATCCTCGGTGAACAGGATATTGGATGGCTTGAGGTCGCGGTGGAGGATGCCGGCGGTGTGGGCGGCCTGGAGGCCGGCGAGCAAATCGCGGGCCAGCCGCATTGCGCGCACACCGTCGAGCGCGCCGTCGGCTAGGCGTTCCGCCAAAGACCCCCCGACTAGGTACTCGAGGACGAGGACGGGCTCCCCGCCGGCCTGCTCGGTGCACAGGAGGCGAACAATGTTAGGGTGGTCAAGGCGCTGCAAGTGGAATGCCTCGCGAACGAGTGCCCGGCGGGACTCGCCGTCGACGACGCGTCGCGTGTGTTTGAGGACGACGGGGCGCGCCTGCAGAAGGTCCGTGGCCAGATAGGTCTCAGCAGAACTCCCTTCGCCCAAGAACGACTCGATGCGGTAGCGGCCCGCCAGGGTCTCGCCAGGCTTCCAACCCAGGGAACCTACAGTACCGGTCCACTGGCTCTGGACGGCGGCTTCGATGGTGGCCGCCTGCTCCTCCGGGATGCCGAGGAGGCGACGTTGCCGGGCCAGCGCCTCGAGATTCTGCGGCGACGGCCGCTTGTTGCGGTAGGTCTCTTCCAGTGCCGCGACGTAGGCGATGGCGGCGGCGTTTGACGCGGAGCCCGGCGCCTTGAGATGCGTGGCGAACGGGCGTAGGGCGACGACGGCCGCCGCGCATAGAACCGCGGCGACTGCGGCACTGGAGACATAGGCGGCCACCACGGAGGCGCCGGCCAAGGTGAGAAGCGTGAGGAGCGCCATGAAGCTGATGGCCCAGGATAACCCTCCAAGGACACCCACCCGGGCGGACGGACCCAGGAAGAAGGGGCCGAACAGGTAGTAGCGCACCATACCGTAAGCCACGAGGGCGGGGCGCAGCAGAACCAAATCGAGCTGCAACAGAAGGCCGTAGAAATACGGCAGCTCGCCGCGCACGATGTCCACCGTGAGTGAGAGCACGGCCTCGGCAACGCCCACGAGGACGAAGGCCAGGACAAAACCGGCGGCGTGGGCCACCTGGGACGTACCCATGCGGCGGGCGCGCAGCAGAAGGGCCACGGCCGTGAGGATGGCTGCGGCTGAGACGACGCCGCGGAGGAAGGCCAGCCCCGCGAGGCCGGACGCAGACAGGGCGAGCGCTGGGTCGTGCAGGATGTCCAGGAAACTCGACGTCTGGAATCTTATCTCAACGTGGACCACCCGGGTGGCGAAGGCTGCGAGGAGGATTTTCAGGTGCTCGATCTCCAGGGGGGAACTCGATGTCGGGAAGTTGGCGGCCCAGCGCAGCAGCAGCAGTGGCAGCCCCAGGGAGAGGACGCCCTGGGTCCATGCGCTGAACAGCGTCGGCGCGTTGCACAATTCCTTGCACGTCTCAACCTCGACGGGACTGAGGTATTGGACACCCATGTAGAAGGGGACGAGGACGGTCGCGGCGACCACGACGAACAGCGATGGCAGCAGCCAGGGGCGACGGACGGCCCACGCCGGGCGGCGCGGATAGGCCAACGCGAGGTAAGCGATACCTAAATTCGTGAGCCTGTCGAAGACGAAGAAGATTCGACTCCCAGGATGCCGGAACCCGTCGCCTGGCGCGCCGCCCAGGTAGACCCCGGCGTGGACGAACAAGGCGTTCAGGCTAAGGGCGCCGTTCAGGCAGAACAGGGCGCCCAGTACGACGGCCCACTCGACGCGCGGCCGGCGCATAATGATGGTTAGCCCAAGACCGAGCTGGACCAGCGCCGCCAGCAGGAACAACGTGGCCTCTGCACCCCCAGTGGCCACAGTCTCACACCAGACCCTGCTTGAATAACGGTTTGGACCGCGCGGTTCCCCGGTAGAAAACTTCCTCCCAATAGGCAAGTAGAACGCCTAGAGTGATGCACCCTCCTCCAGACGAGGCATGGTTTTCCAATGGCCCCCAACGAAAAACGAATCCGTTCCAGCTACAGCTTGCTCCTGGCACTGGTGATGGCCGCAATGGCCCTGCTGCCTGCGGTCACCGCCGAGCAGATTGTCGTCCAGCCAACGTTCTTACCGACTGACATGAGCACGGCTAGCGCGGTCTGGACTGGCCTGGATGTTTACGTGTTTGGTGGAAACGATGGCAGCACTGGCATGGCTTCGATTGTCCGCTACAGCCCGTTCAGCGGAGCCGTTGTCCCTATGATTGCAACGTTGCCGTCCGGGCGTTGGGGTACCAGCGCGGTCTGGACCGGGCAGTACGCCTACATATTCGGCGGCTACGTTTCAGGGCCTGTCGCCGTTTCAGGCCCTGTCGCCGATATTCTGCGATATGACCCTGCCAGTGACACCTTGACGACGATGAGCGCAACCTTGCCATCGGCGCGCTTGGGGACCTCTGCCATCTGGGACGGGTCCAACGCCTACATCTTCGGCGGCAACGACGGCTCGGGCGCACTCAATGCTATCGTCAAATACAACCCCACGAGCAACACTGTCACAACCCTGGCGGCCACCCTCCCCAACAACCAACACTACACGAGTGCCGCATGGGACGGATTGAACGCTTACATCTTCGGTGGACGAAACACGGCAGGTAACCTTGCCACAATTGCCAAGTTTTTGCCCTCCGCAGGAACCGTGACCACGATGTCGTCCACACTGCCCACGGGACGCTCCGCGACGAGCGCATTGTGGAATGGCAACCTCTTCTATGTCTTCGGCGGAGCCACCTCCTCCGGCACCACGGCCCAAGTAATCACGTACGACCCGGTCGCCAACGCCGTGGCAACGAGTGACGCGACCCTCCCGACTGCCCGCGACGGGACCAGCGCGGTCTGGACCGGCGCAGCAGGCTACATCTTCAGCGGCAACGACCATAGTGGAACCAACAGCAGGCAGATCATGTGTCTAGGCGCCGACTGCCATATCCTGCCCTCGGGTCCTGGTCCCGCGGTGGGCACGAAGCAGAACCCGGATGGCACCACGACGTTCTACGCGGATCTCAACGGCAATGGCCAGCAGGACCCCGGCGAGCCGGGGGCCACGACGCCATTGGCGTGTTCTGCCCCCAGCCTCGGCGTGAGCCCCGATTGCCACACCGTTGGGACCTGCGATCCCCCCAACTCGGTGGGAGCCACCGTGGATTCCCTTGGCACGTGCCAAGCCAATCCCTGCCCGCAAGGGGTTGATTCCATCCATGTCGGCGCATGTGGGCTTGGTCCTGCCTGTCCCTTGGGAATCACGAGTCCACCTGGGCCAGGACAATTGGCGGTTGTATGCGGAACCCCTGTACCTAACCTTTGTCCGACTCCTGTTGGCAATCCTGGCCCGGGTCAGCTAGCAGTCGTGTGCGGGCAACCCATCGTGGACCCACAATCCTTGGGGAGTCTCAAGACCCGCCAAAACCCCGACGGGACCATCACTGTCTACGACGACCAGAACGGCAACGGCAACGTCGATTCCGGCGAGACCATTACGACGCTCGACCTGTCGCCCGCCGACGTGGACCGCGACGGCGTCGCGGACGCCTTCGAGAACCAGGTGTGCAGCCGGGCCGCTGCGCGCGACACCGTAAACGCCCACCCCGAATTGGGCCACTGCGACGCCGCACCCACGTTCGACTACACGCCCCCAGCCGGGGCGCAGTGGACCGCCTTCATCCCGACCGGAGCGGTCGCAGGCATTGACGCGGATTTGGATGGCTTCCCGAGCACAGTGACTCTGACCGGCCTGACACTGACTGCCGCGCCTTTCACGGGCGGCCGCGCCACCGTGGCGCCGACGCAGCAAGTCGTGACGGTGGACAGCAACGACGCCGACCCGAATGTGCCGGCGCAAAGCCAATTCGGTCCCCTCAGCGTTCCCGTGGGCGTCGCGCCCGGCCCTGACGCGGACGACGACGGGGTCCCGCTCAACGCAGTCATCACGTGGAGCGACGTCAGCTTCGACCGCACGCAGGCGATGCCGTTCTCCGTCTCGCAGCACACGACGGTGCAGGTGCTCGACCCCAACGACAGCGACGCCAACGTTCCGGTGCAGAGCCAGTTCGGCCCCATCGGCATCCCGGTAATCGTCTCGGTCGGAGCCGACGCGGACGACGATGGCGTTCCCGCCAGTGTCACGGTCTCCGAGCAGACCATCACGGTGGACCGCACGCAGCCGAACCCGTTGACGCTGTCGCCCGGCGCCGTCGTGACGACGCAGCAACTCGACCCCAACGACGCTGATCCCAACGTCCCGGCCCAGAGCACGGCATGCGGCGCCCCTGTCCCGACGGGCATCGCCCCGGGTCCCGACGCGGACAACGACCGTGTCCCGTTGAACGCCGTCGTGACGTGGTCCGTCGTCTGCGTGGACCGCACGCAGACGATGCCGGTCACAGTGACGGTGGACCACACCTCCACTGTGGCGTTGGACGGCAACGACAACAACCCGAATGTCCCGGTGCAGAGCCAGTTCGGGCCCGTGAGCGCACCCGTGTCCGTCGTGCCCAGCGCAGATGCCGACCAGGATGGCTTGCCCTCCAGTGTCACCATCACGTGGACGGACATCAGTGTGGACCGTACGCAGGCGATGCCGGTCATCGTCACGTCGCACACGACGGTGCAGGCAGTCGATCCCGACGACAACGACGCGGACGACCCCGTGCCGTTCTCGCTCGTGGATGCTGACGGCGACTTCGTCCCCGATGCCGCAGAGCCCATCGTCTGCGACGTGCAGTCAGAGTCGGACCCCATGGACGGCAAGTGCGTTATGGCGGACGGCTCGGGTTCGGACGGTAGCGGCGACAACTACGTGCCGCCGTTCTGAGGTCTGTCCGGGCCAGGACGTCTTACCGTCCGTGGCGCTTCATCAAGGGGGACCTTCACGAAGAACAATCAATGGAGAAGTGCAAGGAGGGGGGAGGGGGAAAAGGTACACGGGCGTTCCATCCACTTCCACACCCGTGCCCGATGAGCACAGGCTGACGGTGTGGCAGTTGTGTTGGATGCCGACACTGGGCGTGGGGCACGGCGGGGGCACGCAAGTCGGCGAATTGTTCACGACGACTCCCGGCTGCCCACCCGCATAGGGCCCTCCAGTGACGGTGCTGGCGCACAAGCCGATGTCGCCGCCTGGGCCGGGGAATCGTATTGCAAGACGATGCCGACGTCAGCCAAGTGAAGCTGGCCGGGGCACCCCTCCTGTTGGTCACACTTGGCCAAACCTTGCTTGACGTGTCCCCCCAGGAAGGAGCTTCAGACGGCTGACGTCTTACGGATGGTGGTGCCATGCGCGTGGGGGCACCCAAGTGGGCTCGGGCGCAGGCCGGACTCGCGCATGCGTTCAGTCGTCCTGGTCTTCGCGCGTCGGCAGCGGGCGTAGTCGTTTCGCCAAATCGTCCCGCGGGGCCCACCGCAAAGCCGAAAGCCGGGATGGAGCCTGGCTCCGCCATGGTCCCGCGTTGGTGCTGCGTCTTTTTGCTGGTCCTCTTCGTCCTGCCTGCCGCGGCGGCCGAGCGCGGCGACGTGGCCGCCGGCTTGACGCGCTGGACGGCTGCAAGCCAACAAGTCCACGACGACGCGTTCTTTGGTGACGAATCGTCCATCGAGCTGTACCGCCTCGGCGACGCTGACGGCGACGGCCGCGGCGATCTGCTCGTGGGTGCCTCGACCTACTCCGGTTCCAAGTATACGGCATATTCTGGCGCCGACTTGACGACGCAATTGTGGAGCGCCGCCGCTGACGACGATTCATACGAATTCCCCGGCGGTGACATCGACGGGGATGGCGTCACGGACCTGGTTGCCTTCGCGTACGGACCGGCGTCGGGGACGGGACAATGGCAGGGCACGCCCGTGGGCGGCGCCGGAGTCGGGACGTACGGTGGCGAAGATCGGCTCCACCTGTTCTCCGGCACCAAGCACAACGTCATCGCAGAACACGCCTTGCCATGGAACTACGCCTCCGGGTACGCATACCTGAACCATCCAGGGGCCTACACGGGCGGCGGCCCCGGAGCCAGCACTTACACGAACCTGCTGCCGATGGGCCGCGACGCCCTCCTCCGCATCGAGTCGACTGGATTGGATGCCGACGTCTTCCACTCCAACCAAGCGGCTTACGCGTTTGCGTCCACCTACCAGGATGACGCGATTATCAGCTTCGTCGACGCCGCAGGCGCCGTGCGGGGGAAAGTCAATTTCATCGACCCGACGGCGACCATCATGGCCGGCGCGCCGGCCGACCTGAACGGCGACGGGGTCACCGACGTGACCCTCGTCAATGTCCACAGCATCGACGCCTACGCCTTCACGGTCGGCGAGTTTGTCGAGGTCCCCCTGCTCATCCCGGAGATTCTCGCCTACAATGGCGCCGACGGCAGCAAATTGTGGGGCGAACTGCGGCCTAGCACATACGGCTACCCAGTTTTCGTGACACCCGTCGGCGACGTCGACGGGGACGGCGGCCAAGACATTGGCTACATTGAGTGGAAGCAGAACCCCACCGGGACCGCTTACACCTATGACCTGCTCATCCTGTCCGGCAAGACAGGCGCGACCATCGGAAGCATGCTGGGCGAACGCACGCCCTGGTTGCCCGTTGCCTTTGGCGACGTGACCGGCGATGGGGCAGCCGAGATGATGCTCGTCGATATCGAATCGGAAACGGAGATCCAAGTTGTCAATGCTGACTTGACGCCTGTGTGGTCGGCGAGCATCGCAGGGTACCCGCTCAACATCGAAATCGACCCCTACACCGGATATTTCGCTACGGGCGCCACCGATTGGACGGGCGACGGCAAGCCCGACCTCGTCATGGAGACGTTTGCCTTCCTCGACTTTGACTCCATGGAGGACGGCTCGTTCAGCTCGTCGGTTGTCGAAGTCCGCAATGGCACTGACGGCAGCATCGTCTGGTCAACGGCCGGCGCGGAAGCCCAATGGTATTGGGCGATTAGCGAACTTAGCGGGACCGGCGCAGGCGACTTGCTGGTCGTGACCGGAGATGGCATGCAGAACAACGGCACCGTTACCTTCGACGTTTTGCGCGGCGAGGACGGGTCGTTGCTGTGGCACCAAGTGCTGCGCGACCCGGTCCTGGCTCCGCTGAAGCTCCCTGACGCCTCGGTCTGGGTGCGGGCGAAAAGTGTCGGCGACCTCGATGGCGACGGCCGCGAAGAAGTGGCCGTGATGGTCGAGGAGTCCACGAGCGGGTTCTTCGGCGTGATGGCCGAAATGGTGCCAAGTACACCGAGCCGCTCGTCGCAGCCGCCGCCGGTCACAATCGAAATCAGCCCAGGGGGGACCTACGAGACGTTCCAGACCTGGTACGTATTCTCAAGCAGCGCCGGCCTCACGTTGGCCAGCCTGGAGACCCACCGCACCGGCATGGGCGTCAGCGGCGGAATTGGTGCCATGCGCGCGGTCTCGGATGCGGCGGGCGAGGAATCACCGCTGCCGGCGGGCGATTTCTACGCCGATACCGACGACGCGGGACCCCGTGACCAAGACAGCCCAAGCCCGGCGTTGGGCTTCCTGCTTCTCGGCCTGGCGGCCATGGTCGTCGCGACGCGGCGCCGCAACCTCTAGCGTTTGCAGGCGTCCAATCCGCCGATGACGCCGATATCGGCCGATCGAGGCCACCTCGATGCGTCGCCGACTCCCATCCACCGATGACACCGATGTCACCGATGCGGTGACCGGCCATCGGTGTTATCGGTGACATTGGTGGATTGGTCATGCGGCTGGTCGAGCCGGCATCGGCGTCATCGGCGGATGGGTCGTCGCGGCGCTTACATCTCGTCAAGCGCGGCGATGCCCAACGTATCGAGGGCCTTGGCGAGCGCGGCCTTCCCGACTTCGCACGTGGCGAGGCGGACCTTCTGCTGGGCCGGGTCCTCGCACTCCAGCACGCGGTGGTCGCGGTAGTACTCGTTGAACGCGGCTGCAAGCTCGAGCGTGTAGGCGGCCATGCGTTGCGGCGCATTGTTGGCGGCTGCGTCCTTGGCCGCCATGGGGAACCGGGCGGCGACGGCGAGAAGCTTCTCTTCCCCGGCCGTGACTCTTGCTGCATCGCAGCCCTTCGAGGTGAGGCCCGCATCATGGACTCGGCGCAGCAGGCTCGCCGCCCTGGCGTGGGCGTACATGAGGTAGGGCGCAGAGTCGCCGTCAAAGCTGAGGGCTTCCTCCCAGCGAAACTCGATGGGCTTCTCTGGTTGGATGCGGGCGATGTTGAAGCGGACCGCAGCGACACCGACGGCTTCGGCGATCTTGGCCATGGCAGCCTCGGAGAGTTCTGCTCCGCGTCGGCGCCGCACTTCGTCGAGGGCACGGGCGGCGGCTTCGTCGAGCAGGTCGTCAACGAAGACGACGCGGTTGGCCCGCGTGGACATCTTGCCCTCGGGCAGGCTCACGAAAGCGTAGAAGATGACCGTGGGCCGCTTGACTTTGATGCCATCCAGCGCCGTGCCGACCTGCAACGCCTGTAGTTTGTGGTCCTCGCCGAGAACGTCGATGAGGCGTCCCGCGCCGGCTTGTTCGGCTTTCCAAATGTGGTAAGCGATGTCGCGCGTCGCGTAGACGGAGGTGCCGTCCTTGCGCGTGAAGTAGAACTTGTCCTTCTGACCTTTCAAGACCGCAGAGAGGTCGAGGAAGTTGGCTCCGTCGGGTTCAACGCCGGCCATGGGCAGGCGCTTGAGGGCGGCAATCGTCGTCGCAACTGAGCCGTCGAGCACCACGTCCGATTCGTCCTTCACGGTGTCATAATGCGCGCCAAGCCGGTGCAGGGATTCCAGCATGCCCTCGAAGCACGCACCGTACACCTTGCGGACCTCCACCAGCAGCTTCGGATCAGCCGATTCAAGCTTGTCCGCCACTTCCTTCACGCCAGCGGCGACTTTGGGGTCAGTCTTCGCGAGGTCGTGGGCGGCCTGGTAGTAGCGCACCAGGTCGTGGTCGATCTTCGCGCGACCAGCGGGCGGTAGCGTCTTCGGGTCGAGGTTCCATTTCCCCCACGACAACGTGGCGACTTGCCGGCCGAGGTTGTCCATGTAGTACTGCACTTCGACGTCGTAGCCGGCGGCACGGTACAAGCGGGCAAGCGTGTCACCCACGATGGGGTTGCGGGCGCGGCCGACATGCAGCGGGCCGTTCGGGTTGGCGCTCGTGTGCTCAAGCAGGACCTTGATTCTCTTCGATTCGGCCGTCAAGGAGGACGCGGGGTCGGCGAGGACGGCGGCGGCAAGGCGGCGGCGGTCCACGGCGAAATTCAGGTAAGGGCCAGCGGCCGCGACGCGCGCGACCCAAGTGCGGTGGATCGGGACCAATGCGACCAAGTCAAGCGCGATGGCGTTCGGCGCTTTCTTCAGGGTGCGTGCCAACGCAAAGCAGGGAAACCCTAAGTCGCCCATCTCCGGCTCCGGAGGAACTTCAAGCTCAGGGCTTGCCCCCTCGTGTCCCGCCGCGCGTAGCGCCGCAGTCGCGAGGGCTTCAACCTCGTCGCGGAAGGCCTGGAGAGGATGCACGGCGCGGCCACCGGCGACACGGGAAAAAGGGTTCGCCCAGACGCCCTTCGTGCCCTCCTTGTTTCGGTCGGTTTGCGGGCTCGGCCGGGCCTTTTGGCCTTTTGAATCCCGTGCGCCATGGCTTCGCCGTGGAGGAAGTCGCCATCCCGTCAGGAGGCCAGACGCTATACGGCGAATTGCACGAAGCGGTTCGCCCCCGCGGCGCCGTCCTCTTGGTGCACGGCTTCAATTCGACCCGGGAAGAATTCGGCCACGCGCCAGAATGGCTTGCGGCCGCTGGATACACGAGTCTCGCCTTCGACCAGCGCGGCTTTGGCAAGTCGGGCGGGGAGGCGGGCCGCACGAGCGTCGAACGCGCCGTGGCGGACATCCGGTCTGCCGGCCAGTTCCTGCAACGCCAGGCCGGTCGCCGCGCCCCGCTCTTCATCATCGGCCATAGCTTGGGTGCCGCCTACGTGTTGAATGCAATCGGCCGCGGCGCCATCGACGTCACGGCAGCCGTCGTCGCGCATCCCTTGCATCGCATCTTCGACGAACTCGGCCCCGTCCAGCGCGGCATCTACCACGTGCTTGGGCGCTGGGCCGAGCGGCGGGAAGCACGAGGAAGACCGCCGGGGACGGTGCCCTACCGGGCGCACTCTCGGGACCTTTTCGTCTCAATCGAAGCTGCTCGCGCCGCGGGCCGGCAAGACTTCCTGCTGCGCCGGGCAAACCTGGGAAACTATCGCCTAGCCGTCACGATGGCCGGCGCCGAGTGGGCCGCCTCCGTCGGCGTCCCGACACTCGTCGTCGTGAGTCCGCACGACCGCACCGTCCGACCGGAGCACAGCATGACAATCCATGACGCGCTTGCGGGGGCGAAGTCTCTGTTGGAGCACAAGGGCGGGCATTCCTGCTTCCGCGACCTCGACGGCCGCTTCGTCGTAGACGGCTGCATCGCCTGGTTCGACGCGCACCGCGACGGGGGCGCCAAGGCGTGAACGTCCCGTCGCCCTCGCAGCCGTCCGGCCTGGCATTCTTCGACTTCGACAACACCATCATCCACGGCGACGCTGGCCCGCTCTTCGGCAAGTACCTGTACCGCGCGCGCCGCGACGACCTGCGACGCAAGACGCGCCTCCCTGCCGCCGGCCTGTGGTTGCGGTACGCGCCCTACGTCTCGTGGATGGTCGTACAAGCCGGCCTTTACAAGGTGGGCGCGCGCCGTCGTAGCAGCATCATCCGCTCCGCCTACCGCGGTTTGCGAGGCGTCCCAGTCGCGCACTTCCACGGCCTCATAGGCGACGTCGTCACGGCGACCATCGCGCCGCGCATCTATCCCGCCATGCTGGAGGAGATTCGTCGCCACAAAGCGGCCGGTCGGATTTGCGTCATCGTGACGACGGGAATGGAACCCTTGGTGTCGCGCGTCCTTACCCACTTGCCGGACGGCGTGGAACTCATCGGCTGCCGCCTGCGCGAGAGCAACGGAAAACTCACAGGCCACGTGGACGGCCCACTGTTTGGTCTGGACAAGGCAAACATCATCCACGCCTATGCGCGGGCGCGCGGCATCGACCCGCAGGCGTGCTGGGCGTACTCGGACCACTGGTCGGACATCCAGATGCTCGAAGCCGTCGGCCATCCCGTCGTGGTGAATCCGAGGGGGCGGTTGTTGCGGCATGCGCAGCAGCATGGGTGGCGCATCATGGAGCCGAAGGTCCCAGCCGGCGATTGACCAACGGTCGCGGCCCACGACCGGGGATTACGGGAATTACGGGGGAACAACCTGACAGATCATCCCCGGAATCTCGGTAATCCCCGGTCGGTTGGTCGTGCAGGTTGCCCCGGTGTCCGTTGCTGCCTGGGCGCTGGGCGGCGCCCGGCGCAGCGTCCTCGAAGCCCCGATTACATGACTTACCGCAGTCCGCCGACGGCGTCGTCCACAGGTTCAGGGTTGCTACCGCGGCCGTGGTGTGGGAGGCTTGGGATTTCACAGATTTCCACAGAATCTTGACCTCGACCGTGGCGCGAGGACCATTTCGTATCCCTGGTTTATGTGCAATCCCCCGCCGCCCTTTCTTCGACGGGTGTGACTGCGGCGCGCGGCGCCGCCAGCTTCCCCAACACGATTGAACCTCTCGCGGCCGCCGACGCCCAGTCGCAGAACGCGCAGAAACCGCAGAACCCCGGTTCTGTGCGTTCTGCGATTTCTGCGACCGGTCGGGCCGGTTCTGCGACCGGTCGTTGCGTGAACCTCCGCGGCCGTTGACTTAGCCGGCGAAAGGCGGCTCCATTCGCAGATTGATTCGAACGCGGCGCGCCCTTGGACGACCGCATTGCTCGAAGCATCGGGGCCGGTCACAGATCGCACCGGCCCGAGATGACCGCAAAGGTTTGCGAAATCTGTGACATCTGCGGAAAAAATTGGCTGCGCAATGTGCGGAAAAGGTGGAACGCAGATGTGGCCAACCAGATGGCCGAGCCAACACACGAACTACCTGCGCTTGCGCAAGATGAAGTACGACCCACCCAACGCACCGAGCGTCGCCAAGAAGATGGCCGCTCCAGTCGGGAACACGGGGATGGAAGTCGTGGGCGTTGGGCTTTCGTTACCGGCGCACGCGTCGGCCACAATCGTGCTGTTGTCCATCGTGACTGCCCCGTTGCGGGCTAGGACGCGTCCATCCACGGTCGCTCGCGTGTCGAGGGTGATGCTCGTCAATGCCAGGATTGAGCCTGCGAACTGCGAGTCTGTGCCCAAGGTCGCGGAACTCGTGACTTGCCAGAAGACGTTGCACGAACGCGTTCCATTGACTAGGAGCACCCTGCTGCTGGAGTCTGTAATCAGCGTCGAGCCGGCTTGGAAGATGAAAACGGAGTCAGGGTCCCCTTCGCCGTCGAGAGTGAGGGTCCCGGTCAGGGCCAGCGACGAGGGAGCCTTGTACACGCCACGCGTGAGATTCATGCCGCCGAGATCCATGACAACCACACTGGTCGGAGTCCTGTTCGCAGCCTCGTCGTACGCCTGCACGAGGTCGACCTTAGCGGCGGCGGTGACGGAATCGTCAAAATGATTGGTTCCGTTTATCGTGACCAGGCCCGCGAAGCCAGTCTGCGCCGGCGTCGGATGCGAGCCTATGTCCCCAACGATCTGGGTGAACCCAGTGTTCGTGATGCCGGAACCGGCGAGGACGGCGAACTCTTGGGCGCTCCCCAGGTCAATGGCGACGCCTGGATCCGTGGAGCAACCAGCCAAGAGCAACGCTGCCAGCGCTAGTGCCGGCAGGAGTCGGGTCCGGCGTCTGGTCCCCCTTTGGTGCATGGACTAGGGATGGCGGGTCTTTGCCAAGCCACTGTTGCCACACCGACATGTCAGCGTCCTGCCTCACAGCGCCAAATACCTCCTCGCGGTGTCCCTTCCTCGTCCCGCCATGGTAAAGTCGCGCCGCCCTCCACTTGCCAAGCGACCAAGCGCCGTCGTCGCATTGGGTGCATCTGCAGGGGGCCTGGAATCCCTCGGCCGCCTCCTTGGAGGGTTGCCCCCTACGTTCCCCGCCCCCATCCTGGTGGCACTTCACCTCGACCCCAACCACCCCAGCCAAGCCGCCCCGCTCCTGCAACAACGCACGCGCCTGCAAGTCGTCGCCGCGCAGGCCGGCACGCAAGCGGTCCCTGGAACGGTCTACATCGCCCCGCCCGACCATCATCTTGAACTGCGGGGCGGAAAAATCCAGCTCACCCACGCCCCACGCGTGAGCTATTCACGCCCCAGCATTGACGTGCTTTTCGCCTCCGTGGCAGCCGATTATGGACCGGCAGCCACCGTGGTCGTGCTGAGTGGGACCGGCAGCGACGGCTCGGCGGGTTTGGCGGCCGTGAAAGCGCGAGGCGGCCTCGCCGTGGCGGAAGATGCCTCGACCGCAGCCTTCCCGGGGATGCCCGAATCTGCTAGCCGCACTGGCCTCCTCGACGCCGTCCTACCCGTCGGGCAGATTCCACCGTTTCTCATCCGCGCCGTTGCCCACCGCGTCACGGTGTCCGAAAAGCAATGGGTCCGCATGTTGACCTTGCTAGAACAACGAACCGGGGCCAAGTTCTCCCGGTACCGCACGAGTACCCTGCATCGACGCCTACAACAACGCCTCATCGCGCGGGCTTGCCGCACCATGGCGAGCTACCTGCTGCTCATCGAGAACGACGGGGCCGAGCTCGACCGCTTGCACGCCGCGTTTCTAATCAAGGTCAGTTCCTTCATGCGCGATACACCCAATTGGCGCGCCTTGGCACGCGAACTTGCCCACCGTGCCTCTACGGAACGGGTCGTGCGTGTTTGGAGTGCCGGATGCGCGACGGGCGAGGAAGCGTACTCTCTGGCGATTCTACTCGCCCGCGTCCTCGGCATGGGCAAACGAGCGCATTGGAAAGTGTTCGCGACCGACCTCGACGAGGGGGCGCTCAGGGCCGCGCGAGCTGCCCGGTACAGCGATGACCAGATTCGGAGCCTGTCGCGGGCCGACCTCGCGGCCTACTTCGTCGCAGACGGACCGGGTTGGCGCGTCAGCAAGGCGCTACGCGGCCGCGTCGTCTTCGGTCGGCACGACCTGCTGCACGACCCTCCTCTTTCCGGCATGGACGTGCTGGCCTGCCGGAACGTGCTCATCTACTTCACGCCCGACGAGAAGGTGCGCACATTACGGCGGCTGACCTTCGCCGTGAACCCCGGCGGCATCCTATTCCTGGGCCGCAGCGAAGCCCTTCGGCCTGTCGCTGGCTTCGACCGTGTCGGGGGCACTACCTTTTTCCGGCGGCGGGCGTTGCAGGGCCTCGTGCCGCCCCGCAAGAAACACCCGGTCCCGGACGATGAAATGCCCGAGGAAGGAGCCTCCGCCCAGCCGAAGCGCCGGCCCGCGCGACGGGCGCCGCATGGCTCGTCGGACGCGCGGTACCTTGCACAGCAGGACCTCAACGACGAGCTGCAGAGCCGCAACGAGGAACTGGAGACAGTCAACGAAGAACTCCAGAGCCTCAACGACGAACTCTCCACAATGGAGGAACAGATGCGTGGCCTCGGCGAGGAATCCCGACGCACGAACGACTTCCTCCGCGTCCTCCTCGACACCTCCTCGGACATCCTGATTGCGTGCGATGCCGAAAACAAGGTCACGTTCTGGAGCAAGGCCGCAATCAAGCGCTTCCGCCTTTCGCCCATGCAGGCCGTGGGCGGCGAGTTGTTCGACCTCGTTCCTGCCCTTGGAACCGCCGCCCTGCGCGCCGCCTCCGCGAAGGTCCACAAGTCCGGCCGAAGCGGCCGCGTCACCGTCAAGAAGGACGACATCGAGTACCTGTTCGACCCCCTGCCCTCAGCAGGAGCAGGAAAGCGACGCGGCTACCTGTTGCGCGTGCGGACGAAGCACGGGTAAACCGGCGACGTCGTCCCGCGACGCCCACCCACGACGACGCCCCGCGGCCCCGCGCCTCGGGCGCGGGGTCGCGGGGAACATGTCCGGCCACCATGACGCATATGTCAGTCGCGACCTTACCTTGACCCATGCCGGACCCGGTTAGCGCAGCCCAGGAGCCTACGGGTCGCGCGGCCAAGCCAGCGCAATCCAAGGCAGCCGACAAGGCGACTCCCCCGGCCAACGCGTCAGCGCCGATTCTGCTGCGCAAATCGTTACCGACCCCCTCGACCGCGAACCTCCCCGCCGCAACACCCGGCGCGCCGGAACCCCTCGGTCAAACTGGCGGACCGGCGCAATCCCCGCCACCCGACCGCGAGGCGGAAGCATCCGCCGAGGCTGCAAGTTTTCTAGCGGGCAAAGATGGTTCTGAAACGCCAAACCCCGCCGCGCAAGTCGAGAATCCCCCTGCGATGCCTGAAACCCCAAGTGCGGCGCTTGAACCCGCTAGCGCGGTAGCCGAACCATCCATTCGAGCCGCCGAAACGCCCGGTTCAGAGGCAGCAACCGCTGGCGCGACCGCCGCGGAACCAGATGCCATCGTCGTTCCGACGGCGCCCGGCCAGAGCGGTGCGATGCAGGTGATGGTTGCGGCCGAGGTCCTGCGCCGCGTCAACCGCACCCGCCAAGTGGTAAGTCTGGTGAGCCAGGTCATCATCCGTTCCTATGAGGAAGAGGCGCTACACGCTGAGGTCTGCCGGCACCTGGTCACCTTTGGCGGCTACCTGATGGCTTGGGTCGGTCTTGCGGAAGAGGAACCCGAGCGGATCGTTCGTCCCGTCGCCCACGCAGGGTTGGAAGCCAATTTCTTGCACGCTTTGAAGATCACCTGGTCAAACGACCTGGCCAATCTTAGCCCCACGAGCCGCGCCATCCAGGAGCAGCGGCCCCATGTGGCCCGCAACATCCCCAAGGAGCCACGCTTCGCCGTTTTGCGTGACGATGCCCAACTCTACGGGTACACAGCCACTTGCGCACTCCCCCTGCAATTCGCCCAGTATGGCCTGGGGGTCCTGACCATCCATGCCGCGGAGCCCGACGCCTTCGGCCCGGAGGAGGTCTCGCTGCTACGCGAATTGGCAAATGACCTGGCAGCCGGGGTCATCGGCTTACGCGAGAGGGCGGTCCGGGAACGCCTGGAAGAGGAGACGCGCAAGGCCGAGGAACGGTATCGCAGCATCATCGACAACGCCCGCGAAGGCATCTTCCAATCCACGGCCGACGGCAAGCTGCTCATGGTCAACATCGCGTTGGTTCGCCTGCTGGGCTACGCCAGCAAGGAAGAGTTGCTCGCCGTGCAGCCGCCCGTCATCTTGACCCACATCCATCCCGACGATTCGAAGGCCGCCGTGGAAGGCATGTTCGTGGCCGACGGAGCGGAGCCGTACGAGGCCCGGATGCGCAGGAAGGTTGGCGGATGGATCTGGGTCGGCGTCATCGCCAAACACATGGACGGCCCGGACGGGCCGATGGTCCAAGGGTTCGTCCAGGACATGACGGCGAAACGCGGCGAACGGATTGCCAGCGCACGCCTCGCGGCGGTCGTTGATGCCGCCGACTACGCCATCATCGGCACCGACTTGGAATGCAACATCACGGACTGGAACGCCGGCGCGACCCGCTTGTTTGGGTATGAGCGCACCGAAGTCCTGGGCCGCTCAATCCTGGATGTCATTGTGCCAGCAGAACGTCGCGACGAAGCTGTGCGCGTCCGGGCCGCCGTCGCCAGCGGCGAGCGTGTGCCGCGTTTCGAGACGGTACGGTTGTGCAAGGAAGGCAAGGTCATCCACACGTCCGTCATGATTAGTCCCATCATCTCGGCTACCGGCGAAGTCATTGGCTCAACAGCCGTCGATCATGACATCGCAGATGAACTAGCGGCCGAAGAAGCACGGGTCCGCGTAGAATTGCAGGCAGCCGAAGCGACGCGGATGAAAGCGCTTGAGGGGTTTCGCAGGACATTCATCAGTCAAGCCTCGCACGAACTGAACACACCCCTCACCCCGATGCGCATCCACATCGAAGCCTTGGGCGAACGCACGGATTTGACTCCGGAGCAACGCAATCACGTGGTTGTCATCGAACGCAACACCTTGCGCCTTGCCAGTCTAGTGAGGGATATGTTGGAGGCGTCGCGGCTTGAGACCGGCCGCTTCGAGTTGGCCGTCGAGGATGTCCCGCTTGTCACCCTCATCAACGAATCCCTGGAGAGCCTTGCTGAAATGGCAAGCAAAGCCGGCGTGACTCTTGGGTCTGGACGTGTGACGCGTCTTCTTGCACACGTCGATCGCAACCGAGTGAGCCAGGTCCTGTTCAACTTGTTGAGCAACGCGATCAGCTTTACGCCGAAGGGGGGCCGAATCACGGTGACAGCTACATTGGAGACTGGCCAGGCGGTCGTGCGCATCACGGACACGGGCGTCGGTCTTTCTGCGGCGCAGATTGGACAATTGTTCCAACCGTTTTCCAGGCCGCACGAAGGCCTCGGGTCCGCCGCCAAGGGAACTGGACTCGGGCTCTTCATCTCCAAGGGCATCATCGAGCAACACGGGGGCCGCATCTGGGCCGACAGCCAGGGCCCCGGGGCGGGGTCATCCTTCTGCTTCTCGTTGCCGTTGGCACAAGGCGCGCGAGAACGGATTCGGCCCGCTCGTGAAACGCCGGCCCAGGGCCACGATGCGAGGGTCACACCCAAGGGCGGCACGAAAACAGATTTGGAGACCCCAACAAGGTCCTGACGTGAACCACAGGCAAGAGCGGAAAATGGACGACTTGGCCGGCCTTCGGCGCCTGGCTTCCGCATGAGGCTCCGGTTGCTCGTTAGCGCAGAGCGACAGCGCTGAGCTCGCTGCAGGGAATTGCGTCAATCACTTGTTTGGCAAAACGGGGGTCACTGCGAAAATGGATTTTAGCACCGCGTCGAAGAGATGCAAGTCGAGCGGTTTTCGAAGCAGGTATTTCACGCCTAGTTCGTTCACCGCCCGCGCCTCCCAACGAGGATCCACGAATGCCGAAATCATGATGGCTGGGAGGGAAGGATTGAGTTTGCGCACGTGTTCCAAGAATTGCAGGCCGTCCATCTGCGGCATGCGGTAATCCGTGATGATGAGGTCAACGTGGGCGGCTTTTAGGATGTCGAGTGCGAGCGCCCCGCCCGCCGCCGTTCGAACAATCGCCGCGGGAACGAATTCGTGGACGACATCGGACAGCGATTCCAGAATGTCGAGCTCGTCGTCAACGAGGAGAATCGTCGGCGGGCCAATCGTTTTTGCAGGGAAATGCATCTGATTTTCCTAGTAGTGGCGATGACGGTTAAGCCCTCGCCCAGGCCGCCGGTCCAAAGATGGCCGGACAGGTCCGGTCATGCAAACGAACTTGCCGGCAGGCGTCATCGCTACGTAGTGGGGTTCGATACAACCCCGGGGCCAAGGACCATCGAATGCCGAAAACTCCCAAGAAAAGTGCCTCGACGCTCCGGCAATTGCCGAAGTGCTTGACCGGCATCAAAGGCTTTGATGAAATCACGAAAGGCGGTCTACCGAAAAACAGGACGACGCTGGTTTCTGGCAGCGCCGGCGCTGGGAAAACCCTCTTCGGGGTTGATTTTCTAATCCATGGCGCGGTCACCTACAAGGAACCGGGCGTCTTCCTCTCATTCGAGGAGAACCAAGGGGAACTGTTCACGGACGTGGCTTCGCTCAACATGAATCTGCAAAGCCTTGTTGCGCAAAAAATGATCTTGGTCGAACATGTCATCTTACAGCGCCGGGATCTGCACGAGAAGGGCAACTTCAATCTCGAAGGTCTCTTCGTCAAGTTGGAGAATGCAATTGATTCCATCGGCGCCAAACGCGTTGTCCTCGACTCGATTGAGTCGTTCTTTGCTGGCATCACGGACGCGGCCATTCTTCGTTTGGAGATTAAGCGACTTTTCCGCTGGCTGAAGGAAAAGCAGGTCACAGCGATCGTGACCGGCGAACCTGGGCAAAGCGCCAAAGACGATGATATCCCCGGCAAGTTTACGCGGCATGGGATGGAGGAGTACGTTTCCGATTGCATCATTTTCCTGGACAACCGGGTGCGGGCACAAATCGCCGTCCGAAGGATTCGCATCGTGAAGTATCGTGGCTCAAATCATGGAACAAACGAATATCCATTCCTCATCAATGAACTTGGACTTTCGGTCATGCCCATCACGTCGGCAGGTCTCGATCGCCCAGGCACGAGCAAACACGTCTCAACCGGCATTCCCACGCTGAACAAACTGTTCCAGGGTGCAGGATACACGAGCGGCAGCACGGTCCTCGTCTCGGGCACCGCAGGCACTGGGAAAACAAGCCTCGCGGCTGCGTTTGCGATTGCAAGCTGTCGACGCGGTGAACGGTGTCTTTTCGTATCGTACGAAGAATCCCCCGGGCAATTGATGGCAAACATGAAGTCCATCGATTTTCAACTTGAACCCTTGGTGAAAAAGGGGCTCTTGAAGATCGTCTCCACGCGCCCCGCCTTTTTTGGCTTGGAGATGCATCTGCTGGATCTCGACCGGCTCATTACAGAATTCAAACCGAAATCCGTCGTCATCGATCCCCTGTCAAGTCTCGTGACCCAGGGCAGCGCAAGTGAAATCCAGTCCCTTATCACGCGCATGATCGACCTGTTAAAATCCCGCGGCATCACCGGATTTTTCACCAGCCTGGTATCTTCAGACAAACCAAATGACACGAGCGGAGAAATCGGCGTCTCGTCCGTCATTGACACTTGGCTCATCGTTCGACAATTGGAAGAAGACAAGGGACAACGACGCACCCGTGGAATCTACATTGTAAAATCTCGTGGCATGGGTCACTCCAGTTCAGTCCACAAATTGGTGTTGAGTGATGCTGGAATCTCCGTCCAGCCAATGGCCTTGGATTCCGCCGCAAGCCCGGAACAAAAAAAGAAGGTCGGAAAACGGATTGCCCGGTGACGAGCAAAGGTGCAAACCATGGAGAAATCCCAACCCACCTTCATCGTAGGCATCGGCGGTTCGGCGGGGGCGCTCAACGCCTATAAGCAGTTATTGGGCGCAT